>NZ_JBICWF010000009.1:0-363827 GCF_043199595.1 Streptomyces sp. NPDC048584 | reverse complement strand
ACGGACGCTTCCTTTGTACTCACCCTCTCGGGCTTTCCTCCGGGCGCTTCCCTTCGGTCTTGCGTTTCCGACTCTATCAGATCTTTCCGATCCGACTTCCTCGGTGCTTTCCAGGTTCTCGCTTTCGCGTTTCCCTTTCCGGCGGTTCCGACTGTATCAGATCCTTTCGGGCCTGATTTTCAGTCAGATTGAGTTGCCTTCCCGGCCGTTGGGCCGTTCCGACGAGTGAGACTTTAGCGGATTCCCGGCCCCCGACCTAATCGGGGTCCTGCTCCCTTTCGGGTGCGGATTCCTCATTTCGCGAATACACACGCCAATGACGCGCCTGCAGACAGACTGCTGACGTCGATCAGGAGTGGTACTTGCGGAAAGGCTGTCCGGGGACCGACCGGGGTCGGTGCTCACGTCGGACAACTCGGAGAACAGTACGGATGCCGCCGGGTCGTGTCAACTCGCTGCCTCGTCCACCTCGCCGGGCGTACTGTGGCCCGTATGACCATGCGTACGTACAGCCAGTTCTGGTGGGCCGCCTGACGGCGGCCGCCCTCTACGTACGCAAGCAACGGCCGCCGCCTCGGCGGCCGTTGCTGTTTCTCCCTCCAGGACTCCGAGGGGCGGCCGGCCGGGGACGGCGGCCTCTGACCGGAGACGGAGCTGTGAAGAGATGACACGGGTCTTCAGTGGGATCAAGCCGACCGGGCATCTGACCCTGGGGAACTACCTGGGAGCCATGCGGCAGTGGGCCGCGGTCGACCAGCACCAGGCGGACGCGTTGTTCTGCGTCGTCGATCTGCACGCGCTCACCGTGCACCACGATCCCGCGCGGGTGCGCAGGCTGAGCCGGCAGGCGGCGACGTTGCTGCTGGCGTCCGGGGTGGATCCCGCGCTGTGCACGGTGTTCGTGCAGAGCCATGTGGACGAGCACGCGCGGCTGTCGTATCTGCTGGAGTGCGTGGCCACGGACGGCGAGATGCGTCGGATGATCCAGTACAGGGAGAAGGCCACGCGGGAGCAGCGGCGGGGTGGGAGCGTGCGGCTGTCGCTGCTGACGTATCCGGTGCTGATGGCGGCCGACATCCTGGCGTACGGGACGGACGAGGTGCCGGTCGGGCTCGACCAGACGCAGCATGTGGAGCTGGCGCGGGATCTCGCAGTGCGGTTCAACCAGCGGTACGGGTACACGTTCGTCGTGCCGAAGGCGACGAATCCGTCGGTGGCGGCGCGGGTGATGAATCTGCAGGAGCCCTCGTCGAAGATGGGCAAGAGCGACGACAGCGGGCCGGGCATCGTCTATCTGCTGGACGAGCCGGACGTGGCTCGGAAGAAGGTCATGCGTGCGGTGACCGACAGCGAGCGGGACGTCGTCTACGACCGGGAGGCGCGGCCTGGACTGGCGAATCTGCTGGAGATCCTCGCTGCCTGCTCGGGTGGGAACCCGGAGGCGCTGGCCGGTGTATATGAGTCGTACGGGGATCTGAAGAGGGACACCGCGGAGGCGGTGGTCGAGGTCTTGAGGCCCGTGCGGGAGAGGCACAAGGAGTTGTGCGCTGATCCTGGCTATGTGGAGGAGGTGCTGCGGGATGGTGCGGAGCGGGCGCGGGGCATGGCTCGGCCGACCGTGGATGCCGCGTATCGGGCGATCGGTCTGCTGCCGGCGGGCGCTGATACCGGGTCGCCTGTGCTGAACGCGGCCCGGTAGCAGGCCGGGCGTCAGTCCTTGGTGCCGCTCGCGAGTTCGCGGCTGCGGTCGCGGGCGGCTTCGAGGGCGGCGATGAGGGCGGCTCGTACGCCGTGGTTCTCGAGTTCGCGGATGGCGTTGATGGTGGTGCCTGCGGGAGAGGTCACGTTCTCGCGGAGCTTCACCGGGTGTTCGCCGCTGTCGCGGAGCATGGTCGCGGCGCCGATCGCGGACTGGACGATCAGGTCGTGGGCCTTGTCGCGGGGCAGCCCGAGCAGGATGCCGGCGTCGGTCATGGCTTCGACCAGGTAGAAGAAGTACGCCGGGCCGGAGCCGGAGAGGGCGGTGCAGGCGTCCTGCTGGGACTCGGGGACGCGGAGCGTCTTGCCGACGGCGCCGAAGATCTCCTCGGCGTGGGTGAGGTGGTCGGCGGTGGCGTGACTTCCGGCGGAGATGACCGACATGGCCTCGTCGACGAGGGCGGGGGTGTTGGTCATGACGCGGACGACGGGCGTACCGGCGGCGAGGCGTTCCTCGAAGAAGGAGGTGGGGATGCCCGCGGCGCCGCTGATGATCAGGCGGTCGGCGGGGATGTGGGGGGCGAGTTCGTCGAGGAGGGTGCCCATGTCCTGCGGTTTGACCGTGAGGATCAGGGTGTCCGCGGTCTTTGCGGCTTCCTGGTTGGAGACCGGGGTGACTCCGTGGCGGGTGCGGAGTTCTTCGGCTCGTTCCTGGCGGCGGGTGGTGACGAGAAGGTCGGCGGGGGGCCAGCCGGAGCGGATCATTCCGCTGAGTAGGGCTTCGCCGATCTTGCCGGTGCCGAGGACTGCGACTTTCTGGGTCATGGCTGTGGGTGCCCTCCGGGGGTGCGTCGTCCTGTGGGCATCCTCGCATCCACGGGGCGGGTGGGGCTGGGGCGTCCGGTGGGCGGGATGTCGGTTTTCGGCTCTGCGGGCCTCGTCCTCACGTGCCGGACGGGCTGTTCATGCTGTCCGGCGTTTCAAGGTGGCCGCGCCCAGGGTCAGGACCAGGAGGGCGGTGCCCGTGACGATGGCCGTGTCCTGGATGAAGGCCGCGGTCAGGTCGGTGTGGGTGAGGACCTCGTTCATGCCGTCGACGGCGTAGGACATGGGGAGGACGTTGGAGATCGCCTCCAGGACCGGGTGCATGTTGTCGCGGGGGGTGAAGAGGCCGCAGAGGAGGATCTGGGGGAAGATCACCGCCGGCATGAACTGGACGGCCTGGAATTCGGAGGCCGCGAAGGCGGAGACGAAGAGGCCGAGGGCGGTGCCCAGGAGCGCGTCGAGGAGGGCCACCAGAAGGAGCAGCCAGGGGCTGCCGGTGACTTCGAGGCCCAGGAACCAGACGGCGAGGCCGGTGGCAAGGGCGGACTGGATGATCGCGAGGGTGCCGAAGGCGAGGGCGTAGCCGGCGATGAGGTCGCCCTTGCCGAGGGGCATGGCGAGGAGGCGTTCGAGGGTTCCGGAGGTGCGTTCGCGCAGGGTGGCGATCGAGGTGACCAGGAACATCGTGATCAGCGGGAAGATGCCGAGAAGTGATGCGCCGATGCTGTCGAAGGTGCGGGCGCTGCCGTCGAAGACGTAGCGGAGCAGGAACAGCATCACGCAGGGGATGAGGACCATCAGCGCGATGGTGCGCGGGTCGTGGCGGAGCTGGCGCAGGACCCGGGCGGCGGTGGCGGTGGTGCGGGAGGCGCTGAGGGCGCGGGTGGGCGCGGGGGTGGTCGTGCTCATCGGGTGGTCTCCTTCGTACGGCCTGCCGCGGTCGCTTCGTCGACCAGGTGCAGGAAGGCCGCCTCAACGGTGTCGGCGCCGGTGCGGTCGCGGAGGGCGTCGGGGGTGTCGTCGGCGAGGAGTTCGCCCGCGCGCATGAGCAGCAGGCGGTGGCAGCGTTCGGCCTCGTCCATGACGTGGGAGGAGATCAGGAGGGTGGCGCCGCGTTCGGCGGCGATCGTGTGGAAGAGCTGCCAGAGGTCGCGGCGCAGCACGGGGTCGAGGCCGACGGTGGGTTCGTCGAGGACGAGGAGGTCGGGGGTGCCGAGGAGGGCCACGGCGAGGGAGACGCGGCTGCGTTGTCCGCCGGAGAGGTTGCCGGCGAGGGCGTCGGCGTGGCCGGTGAGGTCGACGTCGGTGATGGCGCGGGTGACGTGTTCGGCGCGGCGGGCCGCGGCGGCTCGGCCGGGGTCGAGGATCGCGGCGAAGTAGTCGAGGTTCTGGCGGACGGTCAGGTCGTCGTAGACCGAGGGTGCCTGGGTGACATAGCCGATGCGGGTGCGCAGGCCGGGGTGGCCCGCGGGGTGGCCGAGGACGTCGAGGGTGCCGGTGACCTTGGCCTGGGTGCCGACGACGGCCCGCATGAGGGTCGACTTGCCGCAGCCGGAGGGGCCGAGGAGGCCGGTGATCTGTCCGTGCGGGACGGAGAAGCCGAGGCCGCGCAGGACGGTGCGGGGGCCTCGGACGACGGTGAGGTCCCGGGCCCGGACGGCCGGTTCCTCCGCGGCCCGGGAGGAGTAATTCATCATGTGATGAATACTCCTCCCGGCCCGCGGGCGGCGTCAAGCCGTCGGCGGCGGGGAGGCGGTCGCGAGGAGGAGGATGACGTCGTAGGTCTCTTCGACGACGCCGTCCGGGAAGACGTCCAGGACGTGCCGTCGCTCCTGGGCGAGGTAGGCCGCGCTGCGTTCCGCGCTTTGGGTCAGGAAGACCGAGTGGCTGCCGAGGTTGGCCAGGTGGGTGTCGAGGGGGACGTGACGGCTCCAGCGCACGACGCGGCGGACGAAGTCGAGGCGGCCGGAGGGGTCGGCGACGCGGGCGTGGATGTTGCGCTTCTCGGCGGAGAGGTCGAGGCCGAAGTGGCGGTCGGCGCGTGCGGACGCCTCCGCGATCCACGGCACGTCGTCCGCCCCGGTGTTCCACCACAGGGCCAGTGCACCGCCCGGCCGCAGGACGCGTACGGCCTCGGGGACGGCCCGGTCCGGGTCGGTCCAGTGCCAGGCCTGGGCGTAGGTGATCAGGTCGGCGCTGTGGCCGGTGAGGGGGAGGGCGTTGCCGTTGCCCCGGACGACCGGCACATCGGGGAGGGTGCGGCGGAACTCGGCCGCCATGCCGTCACCGGGTTCGACGGCGATGACGTCGGCGCCGCGCGCGTGCAGGCGGGAGGTCGCTATGCCCGTACCGGCGCCGACGTCCACGACCCGGGAGCCGGCGAGGGGGCGGCCGGTGAGTTCCTCGATGGTGTCGAAGAGGGCGGGCGGGTAGGAGGGGCGGTGGGCGGCGTACTGGGCGGCTGCCGCGTTGAAGGAGTGGGCGCGGGTGGTGTGCGTGACCTCGTCGGCTGCTCCGGATGTCGTCATACGGCCATGGTGGCCGGGTGACCGGAGCGCCCAGGGGATTTACGGGAGGTCAGGTGCTGCGGCGGCGCTTCTTGGAGGGGTTGCCGGAGCGGCGGGTGGTGCGCTTCTCGTACTCCGCGCGGGCCGTGTCGTACTCCGCGCGGTGCAGTCTCTCGCCCGGGGCCTCGGTGAGGGAGCGGAAGAAGTAGGCGACGAGCGAGCCGATGAAGCCGATCGCCAGGAGGCCGCGGAGCGAGGCCTGGCGTTCCGGGTCGGGGCGGGTGGCGAACGCGGACCAGGTGTGCCGGAAGGCGAGCGCGCTGCAGATCGCGAACATCACAATCATCAGCACCGTGACGAAGCTGCCGATGTCGGCGATCTGGAGTCCCTGGTAGGCGATGCGCAGGACGAAGCAGGCGGCGGCCGCGGCCGCGAGGGAGCCGACGGCCACACCGGCGCGGCGGGCCGCGTAGCCGCCGGTGTGGCCGACCCAGGTGGTGCCGAAGAAGCGGATGGGTTCGGGCTGGGGGCCGGCGGGGGTACCCGGGGAACCCGCGGTGCCGTTCTCTGCGCTCACGCGTCGATTATGGCTCCGCGGGTACCGCCGGGACCGGCCGGGACCGGCGGCACCGGGTTTCCCGGCGCGGCTCGTGGTGCGTCGGGGCCCGTCAGAAGGAGCAGCGCGGGCGGAAGTAGTCGTCGTGGCCGGTGTACACGTACGTGTCCGAGACGAACTCGCCGTTGTCGATGTTGTCCCAGATGCTCGACGTGCCGTACGGGCCCGTCACCCTGGTGCCCGGTGCCTGGCAGAAGATCGGGACCTTCGCGCCCTCGGCCAGGACGCGGACGATGGTGTAGCCGGTGCCGGGACCGCTGCGCACGTTCAGGCGGACGCCCGGGGCGACCGAGTAGTAGCGGGTCGCCGAGACCGCCGTCGTCGTGACGGCCTCCTCCGTGCCGGATTCGACCTCTTCGATGTCTTCGACAGACATGTGAAACTCCCCCCGTTGAACCCCATGACTGCCATGGGGTCACGTTGATTCCCCTGGAACAAGCCATGAAACACGCGTTCACAACTCGCACGCGGAGGCTAGCAAGTCGCCTCGGTCTCGCACGGGTAATCGACTAGGCTCCGTGCGTCGCGCGCGCGGACGAACAGCACGGGGGTGTTCCCATGGCGCCACATCAGGACACCGGGGCGGGTGTGGAGGCGGAACGTCCGGAGTACGCCGGTCACTACCGTCTGGAGTCGCTTCTCGGCTCGGGCGGTATGGGGGTCGTACATCTGGCCCGGAGCACCTCGGGCAAGCAGCTCGCGGTGAAGGTCGTGCACGCCGAGTTCGCCAAGGACCCGGAGTTCCGGGGCCGATTCCGGCAGGAGGTGGGGGCGGCTCGCCGGGTGAGCGGCGCCTTCACCGCGTCGGTCGTCGACGCCGATCCCGAGGCTGCGCGGCCCTGGATGGCCACCCTGTTCGTTCCCGGTCCGACCCTCGCCGACCATGTGAAGCGGAACGGTCCCATGGCGCCGGCCGAAGTGCGCCGGCTGATGGCGGGGCTGGCCGAGGCGCTGCGCGACATTCACCGGGTCGGGGTCGTGCACCGGGATCTGAAGCCGAGCAACGTTTTGCTCGCCGAGGACGGGCCCAAGGTCATCGACTTCGGCATCTCCCGGCCGAAGGACAGCGAACTGCGGACCGAGACCGGCAAGTTGATCGGTACGCCGCCGTTCATGGCGCCCGAGCAGTTCCGCCGGCCGCGGGAGGTCGGGCCCGCCGCCGACATCTTCGCGCTGGGGTCCGTGCTGGTGCACGCGGCGACCGGACGCGGGCCGTTCGACTCGGACAGTCCGTACGTGGTCGCCTACCAGGTCGTCCACGACGAACCCGACCTGACCGGTGTGCCGGAGGGCCTGGCGCCGCTCATCGTGCGCTGCCTGGCCAAGGAGCCGGAGGACCGGCCCACTCCGGACGAGCTGATGCGGGAACTGCGCTCGGTGGCTGCCTCGTACGACACTCAGGTGTTCATACCGGCGCAGCGCGCGGGAGATCAGCCGGAGCCGGAGCCGCGGGTCGGCGTTGCCGACGAGCCGGTCCGGACCGGGCGTCCCGGAGGCAGGCGGGTCGTCTTCGGCCTCGGGGCTCTCGGGGTCGCGGTGCTCGCCGCGCTGGCGACCGTTCAGCTGACCGGCGGAGAGAGCGTCCCGCCGAAGGACGACACGCCGCGGACCACGTCGGCCGCCTTCCGCGCGTGGGCCGCACCGGGGCCCGGGAACGGCATGCCCCGGTGTTCCTACGGGGCGGGGCAGTTGCTCTGTGCGCGGGCCGGGCAGGTCTTCGCGCTCGATCCGTCCGACGGCCGTCTGCGGTGGCGGCACGCCGTCGCCTCCGCCGACGGGAGCGGGACGCCGGCCGTGGTGGGCGGGCTGGTGCTGTCGCCGCCCACGCGGGACGGGCACGTGGAGGCGCTCGATCCCGGCTCCGGGGCAACGCGCTGGAAGCGGGACGTTCCCGCGCACGGCGGGCTCGCGTCCGCCGGGGACACCCTGCTGCTGACCGGGGCCGACGGCACGGTCACCGCGGTGGACGGCGCCACGGGCGGGACGCGGTGGAGCCATCGTGTCCCCGGCCACGGGGCGCCGCGCCTCGTCTCCTTCGCCGGGGATCCGCTGGCGTACGCGACGAGCCCGTCCGACGACGGGTCGCGCACGCGTGTCACCGCCGTCGATCCGGTCAGCGGGGACGTGCGGTGGGACGCCCGGCTCGAAGGGGAGCTGGAACCCGTCGGCACGCACGGCGGAACGGTCCTCCTCACCTCCTCCGACCGCGTCTACGGCGATACGGACGCCGTGATCGGCTACACCCCGGAGACGGGAGCGACGCGCCGGGTCGCGCTCTCCGCAGCGCTGGAGCAGGCCCAGGGCACCGTCCACGGCGGGGTTGTCCACCTCATGGGGACGGGCGGCACCCTCACCGCCGTGGACCTTGAGGCGGATGAGCAGCTGTGGAGCCTGGAAACGGGCCTCACGCGCGGCTCCGCACCCGTCTCCGACGGCCGCCATGTGTATCTCACCGCGCCCGACGGGCGGTTGCTCGCGGTGGACGCGAAGTCGGGGCGGCTGGCCGGGCAGACGCCGTCGCGGCTCGGCGAGGCCGGTACGGTGGCCGCCGCGCTGCCGGCGCCGGTGGTGGCGGACGGGCGGGTCTACGCGTCCGCGCCCGACGGAACCGTGTTCGCCGCTGACGGACAAAACCCCGGGACCTGGTGACGGCGGAGGCCGCCCCGCGCGATGCGCAGACGTGGAAACCCGACCGCCGCGCTGCCGACGCCCGTCCAGGGCGGCCGCACGCACCCCGACACCCGATGACCGCGAAACCGCCCCGCGCGATGCGCACGCGTGGGATGCACGGCGGAGGCCGCCTCCGCGTGGCGCGGGAGCGGCCTCCGTACGGTCCGGCGGGGTCTCAGCCCAGCTTGCTCACGTCCCGCACCGCGCCCTTGTCCGCGCTCGTCGCCATCGCCGCGTACGCCTTCAGGGCCGCCGAGACCTTGCGCTCGCGGTTCTTCGGGGCGTACCGCCCGTCGAGGGCCTGCTCGCGGCGGGCCAGCTCGGCCTCGTCGACCAGCAGCTCGATCGCGCGGTTCGGGATGTCGATGCGGATACGGTCGCCGTCCTCGACCAGGGCGATGGTGCCGCCGGCCGCGGCCTCCGGGGAGGCGTGGCCGATGGACAGACCGGACGTGCCGCCGGAGAAGCGGCCGTCGGTGATCAGGGCGCAGGCCTTACCGAGGCCGCGGCCCTTCAGATACGACGTCGGGTAGAGCATCTCCTGCATGCCGGGACCGCCCTTGGGGCCCTCGTAGCGGATGACGACGACGTCGCCCTCCTTCACCTGCTGGGTGAGGATCTTCTCCACGGCCTCGTCCTGCGACTCGCAGACGACCGCCGGGCCCTCGAAGGTCCAGATGGACTCGTCGACGCCTGCCGTCTTCACCACACAGCCGTCGACGGCGAGGTTGCCGCGCAGGACCGCCAGGCCGCCGTCCTTGGAGTAGGCGTGCTCGGCGGAGCGGATGCAGCCGCCCTCGGCGTCGTCGTCGAGGGTGTCCCAGCGCTCGGACTGGGAGAAGGCCTCGGCGGAGCGCACGCAGCCGGGGGCCGCGTGCCACAGCTCGACAGCCTCCGCGGACGGGGAGCCGCCGCGCACGTCCCAGGTCTTCAGCCAGTCGGCCAGGGAGGGGCTGTGGACGGAGTGGACGTCCTCGTTGAGCAGGCCCGCGCGGTGCAGTTCGCCGAGCAGGGCGGGGATGCCGCCCGCGCGGTGCACGTCCTCCATGTAGTACGTGCGGTCCTTGGCAACGTTGGGCGCGACCTTGGCCAGGCAGGGGACGCTGCGCGAGAGGGCGTCCATCTCGGCGAGGCCGTACGAGACCTCGGCCTCTTGGGCGGCGGCCAGCAGGTGCAGGATCGTGTTGGTGGAGCCGCCCATCGCGATGTCCAGCGCCATGGCGTTGCCGAAGGCCGCGGGGGTGGCGATGCTGCGGGGCAGGACCGAGTCATCGTCCTGTTCGTAGTAGCGGCGGGTCAGGTCGAGGACCGTGCGGGCGGCGTTCTCGTAGAGCGCCTTGCGGGCGGTGTGGGTGGCGAGGACCGAGCCGTTGCCGGGCAGGGAGAGTCCGATCGCCTCGGTCAGGCAGTTCATCGAGTTGGCGGTGAACATGCCGGAGCAGGAGCCGCAGGTGGGACAGGCGTTCTCCTCGATACGGAGGATGTCCGCGTCGGAGATCTTCTCGTTGACCGCTTCCGACATCGCGTCGACCAGGTCCAGCGTGCGGACCGTGCCGTCGACCAGGGTGGCCCGGCCGGACTCCATCGGGCCGCCGGAGACGAACACCGTGGGGATGTTCAGCCGCAGGGCCGCGTTGAGCATGCCCGGGGTGATCTTGTCGCAGTTGGAGATGCAGATCAGGGCGTCCGCGCGGTGCGCCTCGACCATGTACTCCACGCTGTCCGCGATCAGGTCGCGGGAGGGCAGGGAGTACAGCATGCCGCCGTGGCCCATCGCGATGCCGTCGTCGACGGCGATGGTGTTGAACTCGCGCGGGATGCCGCCGGCCGCGGTGACCGCCTCGCTGACGATCCGGCCGACCGGGGCCAGGTGGGTGTGGCCGGGGACGAACTCGGTGAAACTGTTGGCGACCGCGATGATCGGCTTGCGGCCGATGTCCGCACCCGGTACACCGGAGGCGCGCATAAGGGCGCGGGCGCCCGCCATGTTGCGGCCGTGGGTGACTGTGCGGGACCTCAGCTCGGGCATCGTCGCTCGCTCCTTCGGAGAGTAATGACTGCCGTCGAGCGTACGCCGGTCATCCAGAGGGCGGGACAGGGTGTCCGGAATGCGGGACGCATGTCTCAGCCGCCGATGGTGGTTCAGGGGCCGGTGAGGTGCCTCTGCACCACGGGCGCCACTCGTCCGATGATCAGCTCGGGGTCCGCCGACGCCAGCGGCTCCACCTTGATCACGTAGCGGATCATCGCGATCCCGACCATCTGGGCGGCGGCGAGCTCCACGCGGAGCTCGGCGTCCGGGGCGTCGAGCTGTCCGGCGATCCGGCGCAGCAGCTGACTGGCGACCAGACGGCGGAAGACACCGGCCGCGATCTCGTTGTTCACGGCGGAGCGGACGATCGCGAGCAGCGGGGCCCGGGTGACGGGGCTCTCCCAGAGCCCGAAGATCATCCGTGTCATCCGCTCGCCCACCTCGTCGAGCGGTCCTTCGAGCACCGTGCTCCGCGCGGTGAGCACCGGCGCGAAGGCGACCTCGACGGCGGCCTCGAAGACCTGCTCCTTGGTGCCGAAGTAGTGGTGCACCAGAGCGGAGTCGACACCGGCCGCCTTGGCGATACCCCGGACGGACGTCTTCTCGTAGCCGCGCTGTGCGAACTCCTCACGCGCGGTGTCGAGAATGCGCTCCCGGGTGCCGGCCGATTCCGTACGGGGCGGGCGGCCTCGGCGGCGGGCCGTGCCATTGCCCCGCGCGGGGGCGCCGGAGGCGTCCGGGCCGTCGCTCGCGGTGCGGCCGGTCATCCGCGCGGCACCTCGATCGCGGAGGAGGACAGGTGCAGGCGCGTGAACGCCAGCGCCTCGGCGAGGTCGGCCTCGCGCTCCGCGGCCGACATGGCCCGGCGGGTGTTGACCTCGATGACGACATGGCCGTCGAAGCCACGCGCGGCGAGCCCTTCCAGCACCTCGGCGCAGGGCTGGTCGCCGCGGCCCGGCACCAGGTGCTCGTCCTTGGCGGAGCCCTTGCCGTCGGCGAGGTGGACGTGCCCCAGGCGGTCGCCCATGCGGTCGATCATGCGCAGGGCGTCGGTGCGGGCGGTCGAGGCGTGGCTGAGGTCGATCGTGAAGTGGCGGTAGTCCTCTTTGGTGACGTCCCAGTCGGGGGCGTACGCGAGCATCTCGCGGTCGCGGTAGCGCCAGGGGTACATGTTCTCCACGGCGAACCGCACGTCCGTCTCGCCGGCCATCCGCCAGATGCCGTCCACGAAACCGCGGGCGTACTGCCGCTGCCAGCGGAAGGGGGGATGGACGACGACCGTGCCGGCGCCGAGCTTCTCCGCGGCGGCCTGGGCCCGCTGGAGCTTGGTCCAGGGGTCGGTGGACCACACGCGCTGCGTGATGAGCAGGCAGGGCGCGTGGACGGCCAGGATGGGGATGCGGTGGTAGTCGCTGAGTCTGCGCAGCGCCTCGATGTCCTGGCTGACCGGGTCGGTCCACACCATGACCTCGACGCCGTCGTAGCCGAGGCGCGCGGCGATCTCGAAGGCCGTCGCCGTCGACTCCGGGTAGACGGAGGCCGTCGACAGGGCGACCTTCGCATCCGGGATGCGGACTACGTCCCTTGCTTCTGCCACGAGCCTCAGGTTACGGGGTGGGGTCGGGTGGGTGCGGGGTGAGTGTTCGCCGTTGTGGTGTTTGCCATAGGGGCGGAGCCGTGTGTGCCGGAGGCCCGGGACCGCTACCCCTGGCCCATGTGATCCAGTCTGCGGAGGATGACGCCCTCCCTGAGAGCCCAGGGGCAGACCTCCAGGCGTTCCACGCCGAAGAGGTCCATGGCGCCCTCCGCGACCAGCGCGCCGGCGACCAGCTGGCCCGCGCGGCCGTCGGAGACGCCGGGCAGTTCGGCGCGCTCGGCGGTGGTCATGGCGGCGAGCCTGGGAACCCAGGCTTCCAGGGACTCCCGTTTCAGTTCGCGCTGGACGTACAGGCCCTCGGCGGAGCCGGGGGCGCCCGCGATACGGGCGAGCTGCCGGAAGGTCTTGGAGGTGGCCACCACGTGGTCGGGGGCGCCCAGACGGCTGAAGTCCCCGACCGTGCGGGCTATCTCGGTGCGGACATGGCGGCGCAGCGCGCGTACGTCGTCCGGCTCGGGCGGGTCACCGGGCAGCCGCGCGGCGGTGAGACGGCCGGCGCCGAGCGGCAGGGACACCGTGGCGTCGGGTTCCTCGTCCATGCCGTAGGCGATCTCCAGGGAGCCGCCGCCGATGTCGATGACGAGGAGCTTCCCGGCCGACCAGCCGAACCAGCGGCGGGCGGCGAGGAAGGTGAGCCGGGCCTCCTCGTCGCCGCTGAGCACCTGCAGCTCGACCCCGGTCTCCTCGCGCACACGCGTGAGCACGTCGTCGGCGTTGCCGGCGTCGCGGACCGCGGAGGTCGCGAACGGCAGCAGTTCCTCGACGCCCTTGTCCTCGGCGGCCTGGAGCGCCTCCTGGATGATCGAGATCAGCCTGTCGACCCCGCCGGGGCCGATGGCTCCGTCGTCGTCGAGGAGCTGGGCGAGGCGCAGATCCGCCTTGTGCGAGTGGGCGGGCAGCGGGCGGGCGCCGGGGTGTGCGTCCACCACCAGCAGATGCACCGTGTTCGAACCCACGTCGAGGACACCGAGTCTCATGTACGGAAATGCTATTGCCCACCGCGCGGTGTGATGCCCTTTTCCCGGTGGTCGAGCCGGTGCCGGGCTCGGGGGCGGGCGACTTACCCTGGACGGGTGCCAAAGACGAAAAAGGCGAAGGACGAAAAGACGGACAAGCGACCCAAGAAGGACAAGAAGGCCGGACCGGCCGAGGGTTCTTCGCGTCCGACAGCCCCGCGGACGCCGGGAAAGGCGCCGGTGGACGACGAGCAGGGCCTCGACTTCGCCCGCGCGTGGGTGGAGTTTCCCGATCCGGCGGACGACGAGCAGGTCTTCCGCTGCGATCTGACCTGGCTGACCTCTCGCTGGACCTGCATCTTCGGCAGCGGCTGCCAGGGCATCCAGGCGGGTCGCGCGGACGACGGCTGCTGCACCCTGGGCGCCCACTTCTCGGACGAGGACGACGAGAAGCGGGTCGCCGAGCATGTGGCGAGGCTCACGCCGGACATCTGGCAGCACCACGCGGAGGGCACGCGGAACGGCTGGGTCTCCGAGGACGAGGACGGAGACCGTCAGACCCGCCCGTTCCAGGGCTCGTGCATCTTCCAGAACCGGCCGGGCTTCGCGGGCGGCATGGGCTGCTCGCTGCACATCCTCGCCCTCAAGGAGGGCCGGGAGCCGCTGGAGACCAAGCCGGACGTGTGCTGGCAGCTGCCGGTGCGGCGGACGTACGACTGGATCGACCGCCCCGACGACACGCGCGTGCTGCAGGTGTCGATCGGTGAGTACGACCGCCGGGGCTGGGGCCCCGGCGGCCACGACCTGCACTGGTGGTGCACGTCGGCCACCTCGGCGCACGGCGCCGGTGATCCGGTGTACGTCTCCTACCGCGCGGAGCTGACCGAACTGATGGGCAAGGCGGGCTACGACCGCCTCACCGAACTGTGCGAAGCCCGCCTGGCCTCCCAGCTCCCCCTCCTGGCCCCGCACCCGGCGGACCCGGCCTGACGCGTCCGCCGGGTGCGGGGCTGTGCCGATGCGCGCTTCCGCGGCGTGGGCGCGCACGGGGGTCCGGGGGCGGGACCGCGTAGGGGCGTCAGGGCGTGGGCGGGGGCGACGGCTCGTCGGGGACGGGCGGTGGCACCGGGTCCTCCGGGTCGGTCGGCTCCGGGGCCGAGGAGGTCGGCGGGTCACTCGGTGCGGGTTCCGAGGGCCCGGAGGGCGGGGGCGTGGGCGTCGGCTCCGGATCCGGCGACGACGCGGGAGGCCCGCTCGGCGTACCGGGGTGGCCGGAGGGTGACCCGCCGGTCGGCGCGGAGGGGACGGGACCGTAGCCCTCGATGGTCACCGCCGCCCGGGAGGGCGCGATCGTCACGGTCGCCGTCCAGTGACCCGACGGCTCGCGGAGCTGGTCGACGTACACCCTGACCGTCACCGACTCGCCGGGCGCGAGCGTTCCCGACCAGCGGCTCGCGTAGAGCCAGGACGCTCCCGTCGACACGGACCAGCGGACCGGCCGGGCGCCCGTGGCGGTCAGGGTGATCAGCGTGGTGTCGCCGCTGTGGTCGGCCGTGACGCCCATCGCGGCGGTGCCCTCGCGCCCGGCTCCGGCGACGCCGACGACCTCCACGGACACGTCCGGGTCCCCGGAGGCACCGAATCCGGCTCCGGGCCGCGTGCTCGCGTTGCCCGCGTTCTCGTAGCCGCCGGGTCCCTCGCCGTCGAGGTCGACGGGTCCGCCGCCCTCCCGCGCGGAGGCCGAACGGCCGTCCTGGGCCTCGCCGACGGGGGTGCCGCGGTAGGCGGCCCACAGCGCGAGCACCGGTGCGGCGAGGACGGTGGCGACGACCGTCGTCGTCACGGCACGCGTGCGCATGCGGTTCCTGCGGGCGACGCGGTCCTTGGCGTCCATCGGGAAGCCGCGCCGGTCGAAGCGGGGCGCGGCGCCGCGCGCGCGTGACTGGTGCGCCATGGCGGCGTGCAGGGCCGCGCCGGGCGCCTGGAGGACGGGCAGCGCGGCCGGGGTGACGCTGGTGCCTGGCCAGCGGCCGGGGACGGCCCGCTCGGCGGTACGGCGGCAGCGCGGGCAGTCGTCGACGTGCCGGACGAGCTCCCGGCGCAAGGTGGCGCTGAGGACGAGCCGGCGGTCGCCGGTGAGATGTGCCACTCCCGGGCAGGCGCCGGTCTCGACGACGGCGAGCGCCGCGCGGGTGCGTTCCACCTCGCAGGCCGCGGCGGCGAGCAGCGCACGCGTGGCGGCCGGCTGCATGCCGAGCACGGAGGCCACCTCGTGGGCCGCGAGCCGGTGGCGGACGGAGAGTTCGAGCGCCTCGCGCTGCTCGGGCGTGGTGCCGGCGGCCTCCGGCCAGGCCAGCTCGCCCAGTTCACGGCGGCGCTGCTCCAGGACGTCGTCGGAGACGGCCGGGGCCGGAACGGTCCTGGCCGGCCGCCCGCGGCCCGCGCGGCCCACCGCGTGGGTGGCCTGCCGTCGCTGCCGGGCCTCCGCGAGCTTGCGCAGACACGCCCAGCGGGCCAGGGCGTAGAGCCAGGCCCTGCGGCTGCCCAGCTCCTCGGGGACGTGCCGCCCGCGGCGCTCCGCGAGGGTGAGGACGTCGGCCAGGGCGGCGGTCGCCGCCTCGTGGTCGCAGAGCACGGACAGGCAGTACGTGAACAGACCGTCCAGATGGGGCTCGTACCGGGTGGCCGGCCGCTGCGCCAGCGTGCGCGCGGCCCCGCGGTCGCGCACTTCCCGGTGCGTCCGGTGGGTTCCGGTCGTGCGGGTCGAGGTGTCCGGGCCGCTGCTCGTCATCCGGCGACCGTAGGGGGCCCGGGACGGCGCCCACCGGAGCGATGCGCGCTTTTAATCCGTACGGGTGAAACGATCCCTCTATCGGGGAACAGGAACCTTTCGCTGCCCTGTGAGCTGCCCTCTCCCCGGGGCCGCCGACCCGGACCGGGCGAGGGTGCGCATCTCCCGTTGTCAGTGGGTGCCGTTACCTTTTGCGCATGGCTGCCCGTACCAAGAGCTCCAAGGACCGACCGTCCTACCGCTGCACCGAGTGCGGCTGGCAGACGGCCAAATGGCTCGGTCGCTGCCCCGAGTGCCAGGCCTGGGGGACGATCGAGGAGTACGGCACGCCCGCGGTGCGTACGACGACGCCCGGGCGGGTCACCACCTCCGCCCTGCCCATCGGCCAGGTCGACGGCCGCCAGGCCACCGCCCGTTCCACGGGTGTGCCCGAGCTGGACCGGGTGCTCGGCGGCGGGCTGGTGCCCGGCGCGGTGGTGCTGGTCGCGGGCGAGCCGGGTGTCGGCAAGTCCACGCTGCTGCTGGACGTGGCGGCCAAGGCGGCGAGCGACGAGCACCGCACGCTGTACGTGACCGGGGAGGAGTCCGCGAGCCAGGTCCGGCTGCGCGCCGACCGTATCCACGCCATCGACGACCATCTGTATCTCGCCGCCGAGACGGACCTGTCCGCCGTGCTCGGCCACTTGGACGCGGTGAAGCCGTCCCTGCTGATCATGGACTCGGTGCAGACGGTGGCGTCCCCGGAGATCGACGGCGCCCCGGGCGGCATGGCGCAGGTCCGCGAGGTGGCCGGCGCGCTGATCCGGGCCTCCAAGGAGCGCGGGATGTCCACCCTCCTGGTGGGCCATGTCACCAAGGACGGCGCCATCGCCGGTCCGCGCCTGCTGGAGCACCTGGTGGACGTCGTCCTGCACTTCGAGGGCGACCGGCACGCCCGCCTGCGCCTGGTGCGCGGCGTCAAGAACCGCTACGGCACGACGGACGAGGTGGGCTGCTTCGAACTGCACGACGAGGGCATCACGGGCCTCGCGGACCCGAGCGGACTTTTCCTGACCCGCCGTGCCGAACCGGTCCCGGGGACCTGTCTGACCGTCACCCTCGAGGGCCGCCGCCCCCTGGTCGCCGAAGTGCAGGCGCTCACGGTCGACTCGCAGATCCCCTCTCCCCGGCGCACCACGTCCGGCCTGGAGACGTCACGCGTGTCGATGATGCTGGCGGTGCTGGAACAGCGCGGCCGGATCAGCGCCTTGGGCAAACGGGACATCTACTCCGCGACGGTCGGCGGGGTGAAGCTCTCCGAGCCGGCCGCCGATCTGGCCGTGGCGCTCGCACTGGCGTCCGCGGCGAGCGACACCCCGCTGCCGAAGAACCTCGTCGCGATCGGCGAGGTGGGTCTCGCCGGCGAGGTGAGACGGGTCACGGGCGTCCAGCGCAGGCTCGCCGAGGCGCACCGCCTGGGCTTCACGCACGCCCTGGTGCCGGGCGATCCGGGCAAGGTCCCGCCGGGCATGAAGGTGCTGGAAGTGGCGGACATAGGTGACGCGCTGCGGGTCCTTCCGCGCTCCCGTCGCCGAGACGCCCCACGGGACGAGGAGGACCGCCGGTAGACTTTGCCCAGGTCTCGCCCGTCCGTACGAACCGCGGGGGCGGCCAGAACCTGCGACCGGAGGAGTGCAGTGGCAGCCAACGACCGGGCAGCAGCTCCCGGGAAGTCCGGTGGGAGTGCCGGTTCCGAGGGCCTGATGCGCGCCTCACTGAGCGCCGTGGCACCCGGTACCGCCCTGCGCGACGGCCTGGAGCGCGTGCTCCGCGGCAACACGGGCGGGCTCATCGTGCTCGGTTTCGACAAGACCGTCGAGACGCTGTGCAGCGGCGGCTTCGTGCTGGACGTCGAGTTCACCGCGACCCGGCTGCGTGAGCTGTGCAAGCTGGACGGTGGCATCGTGCTGTCGTCCGACCTGTCCAAGATCCTGCGGGCCGGTGTCCAGCTGGTGCCGGACCCGACGATCCCCACCGAGGAGACCGGCACCCGGCACCGCACCGCCGACCGCGTCTCCAAGCAGGTCGGCTTCCCCGTCGTCTCGGTGTCCCAGTCGATGCGGCTGATCGCGTTGTACGTCGACGGCCACCGCCGGGTCCTGGAGGACTCTGCGGCGATCCTCTCCCGCGCCAACCAGGCGCTCGCCACGCTGGAGCGGTACAAGCTCCGCCTGGACGAGGTGGCGGGCACGCTGTCGGCGCTGGAGATCGAGGACCTGGTGACCGTGCGGGACGTCTCCGCGGTCGCGCAGCGGCTGGAGATGGTGCGCCGCATCGCCACCGAAATCGCCGAATACGTGGTCGAACTGGGCACCGACGGTCGTCTCCTCGCCCTGCAGCTCGACGAGTTGATCGCGGGCGTGGAGCCGGAGCGTGAACTGGTCGTGCGGGACTACGTGCCCGAGCCCACCGCCAAGCGCTCCCGCACGGTCGACGAGGCGCTGCACGAGCTGAACGTGCTCACGCACGCGGAGCTGCTGGAGCTGGCGACGGTGGCGCGGGCGCTTGGGTACACCGGGTCGCCGGAGACGCTGGACTCGGCGGTGTCGCCGCGCGGGTTCCGGCTGCTGGCGAAGGTGCCGCGGCTGCCGGGGGCGATCATCGATCGGCTGGTGGAGCACTTCGGGGGGTTGCAGAAGCTGCTCGCTGCCAGCGTGGACGATCTGCAGACGGTGGACGGGGTCGGAGAGGCCCGGGCGCGGAGCGTGCGCGAGGGGCTGTCGCGGCTGGCGGAGAGCTCGATCCTCGAGCGGTACGTATAAGCCGACCGCCGCTGCGGGCAATCGTGCCGCTATGGCGGCACGGGTGGGCGCAGCGGCACCCTGCGAGCGCGGGTGAGGGAAACCCACCCCCAACCCGGCTGCGTCAGTCGCGTTCCAGGACGAAGGACGTCTGTACCTTCGTGAAGCCCGGGGCCTTGGCCTCCACCAGGTAGGTGTCCGGCTTCGCCGCCCCCGCCTTCGGCGTCGCGCACTCCGGCACGCTCGGCTTGCGGTCCCACTTCACCGTGTAGGTGATGCTGTCCCCCGCCGGCACCCGGAACACCAGGCTCCGTTCCTCCTTCGGGCAGTCGTCCGACGCCCAGTACGCCTCGTCCCCACTGGCCGGCGTGATCGTCAACACCGCGCTGTCCGGCCCGAGATCGATCTTGCAGTCGCCGCCGGAGATGTTCCGCGCGGTGAGCAGGAACGTGGGCGTCTCCCCCGGCGCGTAGGCGTTGCGATAGCTGCGCAGGCTGAACTTCACCGCGCTCGCCGCGCAGTTGGGCAGTGACGCGCCCGAACCGGCCGGCAGAGCGTCCCCCGCGCCGACCCCCGCAGCCGTACCGCCCCCGGAACCCCCGCCCGTGCCGCCCCCGGAGTCCGCGGGGTCGCCGTTGGCTCCGTCGTCACCGGTCCCGGACGACGAGCCGTCCGACGCGCCCGCGCCGCCGTCGGAGCCACCGGACGCCGACTCGTCGCGCCCGCCCGGTGCCTGACTGATCGCCGGTCCCGAACTCGACGGTCCCGGAGTGATGGAGGGCGCGGGATTCTTGCCGTTGGCCCCGGTGTCGCGGTCGTTTCCGCCCCCACCGCCGGAGACGACGATCCACGTGATCAACAACGCCAACAGGGCCAGTACGGACAGCAGTACGGCCCTCCGACGCCAGTAGATGGTGGAGGGAAGCGGCCCGACCGGATTGCGCAGAGATCCCACGGCGCAAACTGTACGAGAGATCGGCGCGTTAACTTGTCCCACCCGCCGCTCCGGACCCAACTTTTCCGGATCATCATCTTGGTAACGGCCTTGTGACCCCTGTCTTTCGTCAGGTTCGGCACACGACGATCGCGGGGTGTGACCGTATCCATGTCTCGCCTACCGTCCGTGAGCATGGACTTCGTGGACAGCGGGCTCTACCGCGACATCACCGAGCACGCGTACGACACTCCCGCGTGGGTGCGGCACACGGCCGAGATCGGGACGGAGGCCGGACTGCTGGTGTTCGTCGCGCTGTTCGCGGCCTGCTGGTGGCGGGCACGGCACGCGGACACCCGGGCGTTCGCGATCGCGGCCCTTGCACCTCTGGCCACGGCTGTGGCGTACGTATGCAGCGAGATACTCAAGTCCGTTGTGACGGAGGAGCGTCCGTGCCGGGCGGTCACCGGCGCCGCGCCGTCGCTGGCGGACTGTCCGCCGCACGGCGACTGGTCGTTCCCGAGCAACCACGCCACGATCGCGGGCGCCTCGGCCCTCGCACTGGTCCTGGTCCGGCGCCTGCTCATATGGCTGACGGCACCACTGGCCCTGCTCATGGCGTTCTCCCGCGTGTTCGTCGGCGTGCACTATCCGCACGACGTGGCCGTGGGCCTGCTGCTCGGGGCGGCCTGTGCCTTCGTGGTCGTACGACTGGCCACACGTCCGGCGGTGCGGCTCGCGGACGCGATGCGTGCGTCGTCGGTGCCGCCCGCGCGGTGGTTCACCGGGCCGGGCCCGGAAACCGCCGCCCGCGCGGTGCCGCCGTACGCCACGCACCGGCGGCCCTGAGCGGGTTCAGTCCGCGACCAGGCCCGCCTCGTAGGCGACGATCGCCGCCTGTACGCGATTGCGCACGCCGAGCCGGTCGAGGACGGCGCTGACGTACGCCTTCACCGTCCCCTCGACGAGGTGCAGTCGGGCGGCGATCTCCGGGTTGGACAGCCCCGCCCCGACCAGGCCGAGCACCTCGCGTTCGCGCGGGCTCAGCACCGCCACGCGGGCGCGTGCGTGCTCCCCGCGCGCGAGCCGGCCGCCGGCACCGCCCCTGCCGAGGTCCTCGATGACGTACCGGGCGACCTTCGGGGAGAGGAAGGCGGCGCCCTCCGCCACGGCCCGTACGCCCGCCATCAGTTCGTAGGGGTCGCCGGATTTGAGGAGGAAGCCGGTGGCGCCGGCGGACAGGGCACGGGCGACGTAGGCCTGTTCGGAGAACGTGGTCAGCAGGGCGACGGCGGTGCCGGGGACGGTCCGGACAATCTCCTCGGCCGCCGTGAGTCCGTCCAGCCGGGGCATGCGGATGTCGAGGAGGGCCACGTCGGGGCGGTGCGCACGGGCCAGTTCTACGGCCTCGCGTCCGTCGCCGGCCTCGGCGACGACCTCGCTCTCACCGCCGCTCGCCAGGATGGCGCGGACCCCGGCCCGGACCATCGCCTCGTCGTCGGCCAGCAGGACCCGGATCACGGTGCGAACTCCTCGTACTCGGCCCGCTCTTCGCCGGACAGTCCGGCACGCGGGATCACATTCTTGGCGGCCAGGCGGCCCTCGTCGTCGAAGCACAGCCGGAAGTGGTCGACGGAGACGAAGAGCTCGCCGCTCGCGCGGTAGTAGCGGCAGTCGGTGCCCTCGGGCTGCGTGGGGGCGCGTTCCGTCGGCGGGTCCTGGACGTGCCGGTCCGGCAGCACCCGCTCGGCCTCCGTGGCCGGTGTGCCCGGACGCAGTCGGGCGTAGGCGGCGGGTTCCAGCACCGAGTGCGTCTCGGTGTACGCGTACCAGCCGACGGCGGCGCCGACGAGGACGACGCCCGCGCCGGCGGCGGCACCCAGGCCGGCGGCGACGCGGCGGCGGGCGCGGGTGAAGGGGGCGGAGGCCGGGCGGGGCGGTGCGAGTGCCGTGGCCGCCCGTGCGGGGACGTACGCGCGGACGCGGAACCCGTCCGCGTGCGGGCCCGCCTCGAAGGCGCCGCCGACCGCCGCGACGGCGGCGCGCAGTCCCGGCAGTCCGGAACCGCCACCGGGGGCGGGGGAACTCTCCTTGGCAGGACGTCCGTTGAAGATGGTGACGGCCGCGCCCTGTCTCTCGTTCCCCGTCACCGTCACGACGACGGGTGCGCCCGGCGCGTGCCGTGCCGCGTTGGTCAGCGCCTCCCTGGTCACTTGGTGCAGCAGCCTCTCGGCGACCCCGCCGGGGGTCAGGTCCGTGTGCGGTGCGCCGGTCTCCCAGCGAACCGGGAGGCCGGACCCCGCCGCGCGTGCCACGAGTTGTTCCACGTTCTCGCCGGCCGGGGCGAGCGGCAGGGGTTCGTCGTCCTCACGCAGGACGCCGATGATGCGGTGCAGCCGGTCCGTGGCGTCGGCGGCGGCCGCGCGCAGGTCCGCCGCGGCCGACCGGTGGTGGGCGGGGAGGTCGGGGGCGACCTGGAGGGCGGCCGCGCGCAGGGCGAGCAGGCTCAGTTCGTGGCCCAGGGAGTCGTGCATGTCCTGGGCGATCCTGGCCCGCTCGCGCAGCCGCGCGCGTTCCCCGGTAAGGCGCTGCTCCTCCTCCAGGCGGGCCGCCCGCAGCCAGCCCGCCGCCGTGAGCGCGCGGCTCTGCCGCCAGTAGCGGCCGCCGAGCCATGGCAGCACACAGATGAAGAGCAGGGTGCCGATGAGGACCAGCCACTCGGGGACCGGATCGGGACCCACGAGGGCGATCTTCGCGGTGCCGGCGCAGGCGACGGCGGCGAAGCACAGCGCCGCGGGGGCCGTTCGGGGCGACCGCAGGCCGAGCAGCAGGGCGAACACGGCGAGGGCGAGGCCGTACGAGACGCTGAACAGCGCCGGCGTGAGGGCGAGGCTCAGCGCCCCCGTCAGCCCGAAGGCGGCCAGGGGCTGCCGGCGGGCCAGGGCGGTCGCGGCGGCGAGCACGGCCGGTCCGGCGAGCTGCTGCCAGAGCGGGTACGGCTCGTTCAGCCCGACCCGGTCGGCACCGACCGCGGGCAGGGTGAGGGCCGTCCAGAGCAGGACGTCCTTGCCGAGCATGACGGGGCGGGCACGTTCCATGCCTGGACGCTACAAGCGGAGGGGGCTGCGGCACCGCTGCCGATCGTCAGGTACGGCGTCACCCCGCGGGAGCCCTTTCGTGGCGTCCCCACCGAGGGCACCGCACCCGCGCCGTGCCGCCGACGGCGAAGCCTCCCCACCGCCGATCGCCGGGAACGGCCCCCCACCCGCGGGTGACCCCGCCGTGCCACTCCCGCCGAAGGCACCGCACCACCGCCGATCGTCAGGTACGGCGTCACCCCGCCCCCGCCGTGGCGCTCCCCCCGAGGGTGGGCATCCGCATGGGAGGATCGGGGGGTCATGACTGCTCCCACCAAGCCCCCGTACGGCGGCGCCACCGATTCCGCGTCCGAGCGTGCTCCCGGTGAGCCGCTGCACTCCCCCGTCATCGACTGGTTCGACGAGCACGCCCGGGATCTGCCGTGGCGGCGTCCGGAGGCCGGTGCCTGGGGGGTGATGGTCAGTGAGTTCATGCTGCAGCAGACCCCGGTGAACCGGGTGCTGCCCGTCTACGAGCAGTGGCTGGCCCGCTGGCCGCGCCCCGCAGACCTCGCCGCGGAGGCGCCCGGCGAGGCGGTCCGCGCCTGGGGCCGGCTCGGCTACCCGCGCCGCGCGCTGCGGCTGCACGGCGCCGCGGTCGCCATAACGGAACGGCACGGCGGCGACGTACCGGCCGACCACGCCCAGCTGCTGGCGCTGCCCGGCATCGGGGAGTACACGGCCGCGGCGGTGGCGTCGTTCGCGTACGGGCAGCGGCACGCGGTGCTGGACACCAACGTGCGCCGGGTGTTCGCCCGCGCGGTCACCGGTACGCAGTACCCGCCGAACGCCACCACCGCCGCCGAGCGCCGGCTGGCCCGCGCGCTGCTGCCCCAGGACGCGCCGACCGCCGCGCGCTGGGCCGCCGCCTCCATGGAGCTCGGCGCACTGGTGTGCACGGCGAAGAGCGAGACGTGTGGGCGCTGTCCGATCGCCGCGCAGTGTGCCTGGCGGCTGGCGGGCAAGCCGGCCCACGAGGGTCCGCCGCGCCGGGGTCAGACGTACGCGGGCACGGACCGTCAGGTCCGCGGGCGGCTGCTGGCCGTGCTGCGGGAGGCGCACAATCCGGTGCCGCAGAGCGCGCTGGACCGGGTGTGGCACGAGCCGGTGCAGCGGGCCCGCGCGCTGGACGGGCTCGTCGCGGACGGGCTGGTGGAGCCACTGCAGGGCGGTCTGTACCGGCTGCCGCAGACCTGACCCACCGGACACGGCCGGAGCACACACGTCCCGGCCGTTTCACAGCCGCCCCTTCGGCATCGGTGGACATATCGCGCCGTAACACGCCCGATCGGCGGTCCGCTTTACCCCGTTCCTCCTTCCGTTACACAACCGACGGACAGCCGAGCGCTTCCCGCAGGCTTCCTCGGACAACGCCGTGACAACGCCTTCGTACCGTCGATCACGTGCTCGCCGAGGGCACGACAAGGCAACACAGGCGGTACCGCCGGTCCGCGTGTGCGGGCGGGTACGGGGAGCGGGAGGCGGTTCACCATGGCTGAGGACATGGCGCAGGGCGCGGTGCTCGGGTTCGAGGAGTACGTCCGCACCCGGCAGGACGCGCTGCTGCGCAGCGCCCGCCGACTGGTCCCGGACCCCGTCGACGCCCAGGACCTGCTGCAGACCGCGCTGGCCCGGACGTACGGCCGCTGGGAGACCATCGAGGACAAGCGGCTGGCCGACGCCTACCTCCGCCGGGTCATGATCAACACGCGGACGGAGTGGTGGCGGGCCCGCAAGCTGGAGGAAGTGCCCACCGAGCAGCTTCCGGACGCCTGTGTGGACGACTCCACCGAGCAGCACGCCGACCGCGCCCTGCTGATGGACATCCTGAAGGTCCTCGCCCCGAAGCAGCGCAGTGTCGTGGTGCTGCGACACTGGGAGCAGATGTCCACGGAGGAGACGGCCGCCGCCCTCGGTATGTCGGCCGGAACGGTCAAGAGCACGCTGCACCGGGCGCTCGCCCGGCTCCGCGAGGAGCTGGAGGCGCGCGATCTGGACGCACGCGCGCTGGAGCGTGAGGAGCGGGAGCGTTGCGCGGCCTGACCGGCCCGGGGCCCACCTGGGCCCGGACCACCGCCAGGGCGGCGATCACGGCGACGACCGTGCTCGCCGCCGCTGTCCTGTTCGTCGCCGGCTGCGGCACGGGCGGCACCGGCGCGCGGGACGAGGGCCCGGCGCACGCGGACTCGATGGCGAGCGCCCCCGCCGCGGCGGCGTCGTCCACCCCGTCGAGCACCCCCGACCGGGTGGACGCCGTGCGGCTGATCAAGGCCGATCCGGCGGTCTCGCCGGAGGTCAAGCGGGAGCTGCAGCCGTGTGTCGCCGACGAGTACCCGGTCGACGTGAGTTACGGCAACCTCACCCGGGGGGGCGTCGACGACATCGTCGTCAACGTGCTGACCTGCGGGGACATGGTCGGCGTCGGCACATATGTGTACCGCGAGCAGGGCGGCGCGTACGTGAACGTGTTCTCGGCCGAGGAGCCCCCGGTGTACGGCGAGATCGACCGCGGTGATCTGGTGGTGTCCCAGCAGGTGTACGACCGTGGCGACCGGGTGTCGAGCGCGTCCGGCGAGAACGTGATCACGTACCGCTGGATCTCGGACCGGTTCACCGAGAAGTACCGCACGCACAACGACTACGGGCAGGTGGACGGCGTGCAGCCGTCACCGGTGCCCCGCGACTGAGACAGACGTCCGGTGCGCGGCGGCGGGAACGGGTGAACCCCGGCGCGGGTCCCGGCGTCCGTGTGGGGGACGGGCACCGCACGCGCGCACCGAACCGAGAACATACGAGGACTGAGAGCACCGCGATGGCAGACCAGACCCACGTCCTGTTCGTGGAGGACGACGACGTCATCCGCGAGGCGACCCAGCTCGCCCTGGAGCGGGACGGCTTCGCGGTCACCGCGATGCCCGACGGGCTGGCGGGCCTGGAGGCGTTCCGCGCGGACCGTCCCGACATCGCGCTGCTCGACGTCATGGTGCCCGGTCTCGACGGGGTCAGCCTGTGCCGGCGTATCCGGGACGAGTCGATGGTGCCGGTGATCATGCTGTCGGCGCGGGCCGACGCGATCGACGTGGTGCTGGGGCTGGAGGCGGGCGCCGACGACTATGTGACGAAACCGTTCGACAGTGCCGTGCTGGTGGCGCGGATCCGCGCGGTGCTGCGCCGCTTCGGGCGCGCGAACGGCGGCCGGGAGGACACGGCGGGGCCGGGGGACGGCGGTGTGCTGGCGTTCGGCGAACTCGAGGTCGACACCGGCGGCATGGAGGTACGCCGCGCGGGACACCCGGTGGCGCTGACGCCGACCGAGATGCGGCTGCTGCTGGAGTTCTCGGCGGCGCCCGGCACGGTGCTCTCCCGCGACAAGCTGCTGGAGCGGGTGTGGGAGTACGGCTGGGGCGGCGACACCCGGGTCGTCGACGTCCATGTGCAGCGGCTGCGTACGAAGATCGGCCAGGACCGTATCGAGACGGTCCGTGGCTTCGGCTACAAGCTGAAGGCCTGAGTGAAGCGGATGCGCGGGTATCTCCGGCGGCTGGTGGCGGCGTGCGTCGACCGGGTGGGCATAGGTACGGGGCTGCGGTGGAAGCTCAGCGCGGCCATCGCGCTGGTCGGGGCGCTGGTGGCGGTCGCGCTGAGCCTGGTCGTGCACAACGCGGCCCGGGTGTCGATGCTGGACAACGCGCGCGACCTGGCGGACGAACGGGTGCTGATCGCCCAGCGCAACTACGAGCTGTCGGGGCGGCTGAACTTCCCCAACACCAAGATCGACGACCCGGAGCTGCCGCCGGAGCTGCGGGAGAAGGCCGAGGCGGGCCGGCGGGCCACCTATGTGGTGGACCGGCCGGGCGGGTCGCCGGACGTCTGGGCGGCGGTGCCGCTGAAGAACGGGCATGTGATGTCCCTGCACTCCGGTTTCACGGACCGCAGTTCGGACATCCTCAAGGATCTCGACCAGGCGCTGGTGATCGGGTCCATCGCGGTCGTGCTGGGCGGCAGCGCGCTCGGGGTGCTCATCGGGGGCCATCTGTCGCGGCGGCTGCGGAAGGCGGCCACGGCCGCGGGCCGGGTCGCGAAGGGCGACACGGACGTCCGGGTGCGGGACGCGATCGGCGGGGTGGTGCGGGACGAGACCGACGATCTGGCCAGCGCGGTGGACGCCATGGCGGACGCGCTGCGACAGCGCCTGGAGGCCGAGCGCCGGGTGACCGCCGACATCGCGCACGAACTGCGCACCCCCGTGACCGGACTGCTCACCGCCGCCGAGCTGCTGCCGCCGGGCCGGCCGACCGAGCTGGTGCTGGACCGGGCCAAGGCGATGCGCACCCTCGTCGAGGACGTCCTGGAGGTGGCCCGGCTGGACAGCGCCTCCGAACGGGCCGAACTGCAGGACATCCTGCTGGGCGAGTTCGTCGCCCGGCGGGTGACGACGAAGAACCCGGACGTCACCGTGCGCGTGGTGCACGAGTCGGAGGTCACCACCGACCCGCGGCGCCTGGAGCGCGTGCTGTTCAACCTGCTCGCCAACGCCGCCCGGCACGGCAGGGCGCCCGTCGAGGTCACCGTCGAGGGCCGGGTCGTCCGGGTCCGCGACCACGGGTCCGGCTTCCCCGAGGGACTGCTCGCCGAAGGGCCGAGCCGCTTCCGCACCGGCAGCACGGACCGGGCCGGCCGCGGTCACGGGCTGGGCCTGACCATCGCGGCGGGGCAGGCCCGGGTGCTGGGCGCACGGCTGACCTTCCGCAACGTACGTCCGCCGGGAGCACCGGAGGACGCGCCGGCCGAGGGCGCGGTCGCCGTGCTGTGGCTGCCCGAGCACGCGCCGACGAACACCGGGAGCTATCCCGTACTGGCCTAGTGGCGGCCGCCGTTCAGCAGGACCAGTCCCTGTCCGTGTCGAGGCCGCCCTCGCGGGGCTAAGGTCTTGAACCGTGCCGAGAACGTGCCCGGGCTGCTGAAGCCGACCCCGTGGCAGATCTCCGTGACCGACAGGTTCGCGGTCCGCAGCAGGGCCTGGCGCGCTCGATCCGGCGGTGCGTGAGGTACTGACCCGGTGTCTCGCCGTAGACCTCCCGGAAGGCGCGTATGAAGTGGAAGCGCGAATATCCGGCGTGCGCGGCGATCGCGGCCAGGTCGAGGTCCGGGTCGGCCCAGTCCCGGTCCATCGCGTCCTTGGCCAGCCTCAGCTGCCGCGTCCTGTCCATGTGACCGATGGTGGCACGGGGGTCCGACAACGGGTCCGCTACGCGAGGAAGGCCCCCGCTCGCGGGGGCCTTCCTCGCGTAGCCAACGGGGTCAGACGGGCTCGCTCACCGTCATCGCCGCCGGTGCGCCGTCACCGGTGTCGTCCTTCTTCGGGCCCGCGCCCTTCAGCGGGACCTCCGTCACGAAGACCGCCGCCACCAGGGCGAACACCACGATCACCGCGCCCAGCAGGAACGCCGAGTGGGTGCCCGAGGACACCGCGTGCTGGTAGGCCTCGCGGGCCGCCGCCGGCAGCTTCGCCAGACTCGCGGCGTCCAGCTGGGCGGACTGCTCGGTCGCCTGGGAGCCGAGCGCGCCTGCCTTCTCCGACATGACGTCCTGGACACGGCTGTTGAACAGGGCGCCCATGACCGCGACGCCGAAGGACGAGCCGAGGGTACGGAACAGGGTGGTGGACGAGGACGCCACACCCATGTCCTTCATCTCCACGCTGTTCTGCGCGACCAGCATGGTGATCTGCATCAGACAGCCCATGCCGAGCCCGACCACGGCCATGAAGACACCGGAGGTGAGGCGGGTGGTGTCCGTGTCCATCGTGGACAGCAGATACAGGCCGACGATCATCAGCGCGCTGCCGAGCAGCGGGAAGATCTTGTACCGGCCGGTGTTGGTGGTCACCCGGCCCGCGACCATCGAGGTCACCAGCATCGCGCCGAGCATCGGCAGGAGCAGCAGACCGGAGTTGGTGGCGGAGGCGCCCTGCACGGCCTGCTGGTAGAGCGGCAGGAAGAGCGTCGCGCCGAACATCACGAAGCCGACGACGAAGCCGATGACGGACATCAGCGTGAAGTTGCGGCTGCGGAAGATGTGCAGCGGAAGCACCGGTTCGGCGGCCTTGGTCTGCCAGAACACGAAGCCCACGAGGGACGCCACGCCGAGGCCGATCAGCTCCATGATCCGCGCGGAGCTCCAGGCGTACTCCGTGCCGCCCCAGGTCGTGACGAGCACGATGGAGGTGATGCCGACGGTCAGCAGCGCCACTCCGAGGTAGTCGATACCGGCCTTGGCCCGCTTCTTCGGCAGATGCAGTACGACACCGACGGCGGCCAGCGCTATCGCGCCGAGCGGCAGGTTGATGTAGAAGGCCCAGCGCCAGCCCCAGTTGTCGGTGATGGTGCCGCCGACCAGCGGTCCGCCGATCATCGCCAGCGCCATCACGGCGGCCATCATGCCCTGGTACTTGCCGCGCTCCCGGGGCGGGATGAGGTCGCCGATGATCGCCATGACGCCGACCATCAGACCGCCGGCGCCCAGACCCTGCACCGCGCGGAAGGCGATGAGCTGGCCCATGTCCTGGGCCATACCGCTGAGCGCGGAGCCGATCAGGAAGATCACGATGGACGTCATGAACGTGGCCTTGCGCCCGTACATGTCGCCGAGCTTCCCCCAGACCGGGGTGGAGGCCGCGGTGGCCAGGGTGTAGGCGGTGACCACCCAGGCCAGGTGCTCCAGGCCGCCCAGTTCGCCCACGATCGTCGGCATGGCCGTACCGATGATCATGTTGTCGAGCATCGCGAGCATCATCGCGACCATGAGGGCGAGCAGGACCACCCGCACGCTCCTCGGCTGTTTGCCGCCGTCCGTCTCCACGGCCCCCGCCGCTGGTGTGTCCGCCATGATTCCTTCTCCCCCGGCCACGGTGGTGACCACTGCTACTTACTTGCCGCCCGGCTAGTTCACTACACTGGGGAAAGCTAGACGCGTAACTAGCCGGGCGTCAAGTAAGTTTTCGCCAAGAGGGGTCTAGCAGGAGGATGGGCGGCACCATGGACGGCACCAGACAGCGGCGCCGCGGGAACACCCGCCAGCGCATCCAGGACGTGGCCCTCGAACTCTTCGCCGAGCAGGGCTACGAGAAGACCTCACTGCGCGAGATCGCCGAGCGCCTGGATGTCACGAAGGCGGCGCTGTACTACCACTTCAAGACGAAGGAAGAGATCCTCGTCGGCATCTTCGAGGACCTCTCGCGCCCGATGGAGGACCTGATCGAGTGGGGGCGGGGGCAGCCGCACTCGCTGGAGACCAAGCAGGAGATCATCCGCCGCTACAGCGAGGCACTCGCGGGCGCGGCCCCGCTCTTCCGCTTCATGCAGGAGAACCAGGCCACCATCCGTGAGCTGCGCATCGGCGAGATGTTCAAGACCCGCATGCTGGGGCTGCGGGACATCCTCATGGACCCGGACGCCGATCTGGTCGACCAGGTGCGCTGTGTCAGCGCCCTGTTCACCATGCACGCGGGGATGCACGTCCTCCAGGACGTCGAAAGCGACCCCGAGGAGAAGCGCAAGGCCGTCCTCGAGGTCGCCATCGATCTGATCACCCAGGCCCACCGGGGGTCCAAGGGCGCTTAGGCTGCCGCCCTCCAGGGCCGTCCGTCCGGTCAGACGGTGACGCCCTTGGCGCGCAGGAACTTCACCGGGTCGACGGCGGAGCCGTAGTTCGGGGTGGTGCGGATCTCGAAGTGCAGGTGGGGACCGCTGGAGTTGCCGGTGCTGCCGGACAGGGCGATCTTCTGGCCGGTCTTGACGACCTGCCCGATCTTCACGTCGACCTGCGACAGGTGGGCGTACTGCGAGTACGCGCCGTTGCCGTGCTTGATGACGACGGCGTTGCCGTACGCGGGACCGTCACCGGCGCCGTTGCCGCCGGCCTTGACGACCGTGCCGCCGTGCGCGGCCATGACCTTCGTGCCGGTCGGGACCGCGTAGTCCTGGCCGCTGTGCTTGTGCGCCCACATGCCGCCGTTCTGCGCGAAGCTCGCGGACAGCTTGTAGCTCTTGACCGGGTCGATCCAGGACACGGCCTTCTTCTTGGCGGCCGCCTTCGCCGCCTTCTTCGCCTGGGCGGCCTTCTTCGCCTTGGCCGCCTGGGCCTTGGCGGCCTTCTCCGCCTTCGCCGCCTGAGCCTTCGCGGCCTTCTCCGCCTTCGCCGCCTGGGCCTTCGCGGCCTTGGCCTGGGCGGCGGCCTGCGCCTCGACGGCACTGGCCGCACTGGCGGCACCGGACGCGGCCGTGATGTCGGCGGCGGCCGCGACCCCGGCTCCCATCACGACCGAAGCCCCCAGACCGGCGGCCAGGACGGCCGCACGGGTGCGGATCTGGGACGTGCGGAAGAAGCGGGGCGTGACGCGCTGGGACATCTGAACCTCATCGGGAAGGGGGCGTAGGAAAACCACCCGGCGGACGGATCCGCGACTCGGTGGTGATTCATTGGTAGCCCTTCCGGACATAACCGCGCAAAGGTGTGACCTACGACGGAAAGTCGTAGAACGCCATTGAGATGCAGATCTCTTGACGCACCACCCCTACCGGCTGAAACCGCCCATTTAGAGCTGATCGATCAGCACCGTGGGCCAAATGTCCGTTTTGCAGGATCCTTTTAGCCACTATTCCCGCTAGTACCGGACAAAGGGGCTGTGCAGCATGTCACCGGCGACCGGGTTCGGCCATTCCATAAATGTGGCGCAGGCCTCTAGGCGCCTACCGCCCGGTAACCCTACGGTTCACCTCGCGTCACCCTCGCAGACGAGCATGCACACGACATCCTGCAGCGTTACGGACGTGAGAGGACCCCGATATGACAACCCGACGCTCCTGGCCTGTCCGCGCATCGGCCACCGCTGTCTCCGCGGTCGCTCTGGTGGCCCTGGCCGCCCCGGCCGAGGCCGCCGCCCCCACGGCGGCGGCCGCGTCCCCGGTGGCGGCCGCCGCCGCGGCGGACGTCGACTACGACACCTGGCAGCGCGACTGCAGGGCGGTCATGGACCAGGCGCTGCCGTATCTGAAGGAGCGGATCGGGGACGCCGGGCCCGGCGAGAAGCAGGCGATCGTCCTCGACGTCGACAACACCGCGCTGGAGACCGACTTCGGCTTCGGCTTCCCCCAGCCCGCCAACGAGCCCGTGCTGGACGTCGCCGAGTACGCCCAGGACCACGGGGTGGCCGTCTTCTTCGTGACCGCCCGCCCCGGCATCATCCACGCACCCACCGAGTGGAACCTCGAACACGCCGGCTACGAGCCCGCCGGACTCCACGTACGCGGCTTCCTCGACCTGTTCCGGGACGTGGCCGAGTACAAGACGGCCCGGCGCGCCGCCATCGAGGCGAAGGGCTACACGATCGTCGCGAACATCGGCAACAGCGCGACCGACCTGTCGGGCGGGCACGCGGAGAGGACGTTCAAGCTGCCCGACTACGACGGTCAGCTCTCGTAACGCGGGCATGCGAAAGGGGCCGGTGCCCTCAGGCACCGGCCCCTTCTTGTCGCCGTGGGACGCCTACGCGTCCTTGCTCAGGTTCGGACCGGCTCCGCCGGCCGCCTGCTCGATCGGCGGGACGTCCGGCAGGGCCGCCTTCTCCTCACCCCGGAAGGTGAACGTGGCGGTCTCGCCCTCGCCCTCGGTGTCCACGACCACGATGTGACCGGGACGCAGCTCGCCGAAGAGGATCTTCTCCGACAGGCTGTCCTCGATCTCGCGCTGGATCGTGCGGCGCAGCGGCCGGGCGCCCAGCACGGGGTCGTAGCCCCGCTTGGACAGCAGCTCCTTGGCGGACTGGGAGAGCTCGATGCCCATGTCCCGGTCCTTCAGGCGCTCGTCCACCTTCTCGATCATCAGGTCGACGATCTTCAGGATGTCGTCCTGCGTGAGCTGCGGGAAGACCACCACGTCGTCGACCCGGTTGAGGAACTCGGGCCGGAAGTGCTGCTTGAGCTCGTCCTGGACCTTGTTCTTCATGCGCTCGTAGTTGGTCTTCGTGTCGCCGGCGGCGGCGAAGCCCAGGTTGAAGCCCTTGGAGATGTCCCTGGTGCCGAGGTTGGTCGTCATGATGATGACCGTGTTCTTGAAGTCCACGACCCGGCCCTGGGAGTCGGTCAGGCGACCGTCCTCCAGGATCTGCAGCAGCGAGTTGAAGATGTCCGGGTGGGCCTTCTCGACCTCGTCGAAGAGGACGACCGAGAACGGCTTGCGGCGCACCTTCTCCGTCAGCTGACCGCCCTCCTCGTAGCCCACGTAGCCGGGGGGCGAACCGAAGAGACGCGAGACCGTGTGCTTCTCACTGAACTCCGACATGTCGAGGGAGATCAGCGCGTCCTCGTCACCGAAGAGGAACTCCGCCAGCGCCTTGGACAGCTCGGTCTTACCGACACCGGACGGGCCGGCGAAGATGAACGAGCCACCGGGACGCTTCGGGTCCTTCAGGCCGGCACGCGTACGGCGGATCGCCTTGGACAGCGCCTTGACGGCGTCCTTCTGGCCGATGACCCGCTTGTGGAGCTCGTCCTCCATGCGCAGCAGGCGCGAGGACTCCTCCTCCGTGAGCTTGAAGACCGGGATACCGGTGGCCGTCGCGAGGACCTCGGCGATCAGGTCGCCGTCCACCTCGGCGACGACGTCCATGTCGCCGGCCTTCCACTCCTTCTCGCGCTTCGCCTTGGCGGAGAGGAGCTGCTTCTCCTTGTCGCGCAGGGAGGCGGCCTTCTCGAAGTCCTGCGAGTCGATCGCGGACTCCTTGTCCCGGCGGACACCGGCGATCTTCTCGTCGAACTCGCGCAGGTCCGGCGGCGCGGTCATCCGGCGGATACGCATCCGGGAGCCCGCCTCGTCGATCAGGTCGATCGCCTTGTCCGGCAGGAAGCGGTCCGAGATGTAGCGGTCGGCGAGCGTGGCCGCCTGCACCAGGGCCTCGTCCGTGATGGAGACGCGGTGGTGCGCCTCGTAGCGGTCGCGCAGGCCCTTGAGGATCTCGATCGTGTGCGGCAGGGACGGCTCCGCGACCTGGATGGGCTGGAAGCGTCGCTCGAGGGCGGCGTCCTTCTCCAGGTGCTTGCGGTACTCGTCCAGCGTGGTGGCACCGATGGTCTGCAGCTCACCGCGGGCCAGCATCGGCTTGAGGATGCTCGCGGCGTCGATGGCGCCCTCGGCGGCACCCGCACCGACCAGCGTGTGCAGCTCGTCGATGAACAGGATGATGTCGCCGCGGGTGCGGATCTCCTTGAGCACCTTCTTCAGGCGCTCCTCGAAGTCACCGCGGTAGCGGGAGCCGGCGACCAGCGCACCGAGGTCCAGGGTGTAGAGGTGCTTGTCCTTGAGGGTCTCGGGCACCTCGCCCTTGACGATCGCCTGCGCGAGGCCCTCGACGACGGCGGTCTTGCCGACGCCGGGCTCACCGATCAGCACCGGGTTGTTCTTCGTACGGCGGGACAGCACCTGCATGACCCGCTCGATCTCCTTCTCGCGCCCGATGACCGGGTCGAGCTTGGACTCACGAGCGGCCTGGGTGAGGTTCCGGCCGAACTGGTCGAGGACCAGGGACGTGGAGGGCGTGCCCTCGGCAGGACCGCCGGCGGTGGCGGTCTCCTTGCCCTGGTAACCGGAGAGCAGCTGGATGACCTGCTGCCGCACCCGGTTGAGGTCGGCACCCAGCTTGACCAGGACCTGGGCGGCGACACCCTCGCCCTCACGGATCAGGCCGAGCAGGATGTGCTCCGTGCCGATGTAGTTGTGGCCCAGCTGAAGGGCCTCGCGGAGCGACAGCTCCAGGACCTTCTTGGCACGGGGGGTGAAGGGGATGTGACCCGACGGGGCCTGCTGGCCCTGCCCGATGATCTCCTCCACCTGCTGGCGGACCGCCTCGAGCGAAATCCCGAGGCTCTCAAGGGCCTTGGCGGCGACACCCTCACCCTCGTGGATCAGGCCCAGGAGGATGTGCTCGGTGCCGATGTAGTTGTGGTTGAGCATCCGGGCTTCTTCCTGAGCCAGGACGACAACCCGCCGCGCGCGGTCGGTGAACCTCTCGAACATCGTTAATCGCTCCTCAGAGCGGTCAGGCAGTGGGGGGAACTTCCCCTCCCTGTCCTTCCGCAGCTTAGTCCCGCAAGCGGGGACCGCTCATTCCAACTGCCGACACCGTCGATGGCCTCCTGACCCCGCTCACGCCGACATCTGCTCCAACCCGATGGTGCGAGACGATGTTCCCGCAGGCCAGGCAGTTACCCCCATCGCCAGTACGCCCATGGCGAACGGGAGACGTCCCGCCCTGCGTGTCGCCCCCTCCCACTAGGGATGTCTTACCCGCTGCTACGGACAGTCCATGCCGAGTGCACGGGTTCCCTCCGCTACGGGCGAACAACCTTGCGCCTCCCCGCACCCCCGCACACCCCCCTGTTCGACACTGTTCGCTCATGGGTGAGCACCCAGCGTAACCCGTGGGGCGTCGAGGCGGTTGCGTCTGGCATGGTTCGCGCCGTCACCCCCGCAGTACCGCTCCCCCGCCACCCGCTCACGCCGGGCGACGACGACGTACGGCTCTGGTACGAGGACGTGCTGGGGTGGCCCACGGTGCCCGGGGAGCCGCCGCGGCTGAGGGTGGGGGTGCGCTTCGACGTCCTGGACGTGCCCGCGGAGGCGGGGTGCGCGGCGCTGGAACGCCTCGGGCGTTCGGGTGCTCTCGGGCGGGGGCTTCCCGTGGCGCTGCGCGGCGGCCGGATGCGGCTGCTGGTGGCGGCGGGCAGCGCGGAGGAGCTGCCGGGGCTGCTGGAGTGGCTGGACTGGGGTGCGCTGGAGCTGGACCTGGTGGCGGTCGGGACGGGGGGCCTCATGGAGGCGCCCTGTCCGCCGGCCGCGGTGTCCGGCAGCGCTGGTCCCGGTGCCGCCCGGACGCTTCCCCCGGGCCGGGGCGGTTCGCAGGGGGCCGCCGTATGGTTGCGGCCCCCCGAGCCGGGGAGCGGGGCCGGGGCCTCACTGCCGACGCTGTCGGCGATGGGCACGAGGGGTGCGCGGGGGGACGGTGCCGGCCCCCCGGATCTCGTGCGGCTGGTGGACACGGTGGCGACACAGGTTCACCGGGTCCGGCTGCGGCGTGCGGGGGCCGCCGCCGCGGGGGCCGTCGGTCAGCCGTTGGCCTTCTCGTAGGCCTCGCGGATGGACGCGGGGACACGGCCGCGGTCGTTGACCTCGTAGCCGTTCTCCTTCGCCCAGGCGCGGATGGCCGCGGTGTCCTGGCTGCCACCGGAGGAAGCGCGCGCCTTTCCACGACCGCCGGAAGCGCGGCCTCCGGTGCGGCGACCGCCCTTCACGTAAGCCTCGAGAAGGCCGCGGAGCTTGTCCGCATTGGCGGTGGTGAGATCGATCTCGTACGTCTTGCCGTCCAACGCGAACGTCACGGTCTCGTCCGCCTCGCCACCGTCGAGGTCATCGACAAGAAGGACCTGAACCTTCTGTGCCACCGGATTTCCTTTCATCGATAACTTGAGGGCTGGGCCGTACCGGCGTCCGCCGTATCGCCGTCCCTTGTTATATGCAGTACTGCAGTACTCCGGAAAGCAAACCGCTTTTGCCGTAAAAACACAAACCCCCGGCAGAGACCCACGGTCCCCTCCCGGCACGGAAACGTGCGCGTTTCGGACATAGGGCACCGCGCAGATCACAGATGCAGAAGCATCCGGCTGTTGCCCAAGGTGTTCGGTTTCACGCGTTCGAGACCGAGGAACTCCGCGACACCCTCGTCATAGGAACGCAGCAACTCCGCGTACACGTCGGTGTCGACGGGGGTCTCCCCGATCTCCACGAAGCCGTGCTTCCCGAAGAAGTCCACTTCGAAGGTGAGGCAGAATACGCGGCGAACACCGAGCCAGCGGGCGGTTTCCAGCAACTTCTCCAGCACCCGGTGGCCCACGCCCGCTCCCTTGAGGCCGGGCTTGACCGCGAGAGTGCGGACTTCCGCGAGGTCTTCCCACATCACGTGCAGGGCGCCGCAGCCGACGACCTCCGCGTTGTCGTCCCGTTCCGCGACCCAGAACTCCTGGATGTCCTCGTAAAGCGTCACCGTCGCTTTGTCGAGCAGGATGCGACCGCGGACGTAGGCGTCAAGGAGCCGACGCACGGCGGGGACATCGCTGGTGCGGGCCCGTCTGACGGTGATGGCTTTTGCGGGGACTTCGGGACTGTCTGCTGACATGAGCGGACGCTATCGTCCGCCGGGCTCCTCCGTGGCGCCGGGGCTCTGCTCCGCCGGCGTTTGGGGGAGCTGGACGATGCGGACCGCGTCGGTGAGAGCCTGCCGCTGTTCCTCGCTCATCATGCCGAAGAAGGCGACGAGAGCGGCGGCGGCGTTGTCGCTCTGCGACCACGCCTCGTTCATCAGGGCGGCGGCGTAGGCGGCGCGAGTGGAGACCGCCTCATATCGATAGGCCCTGCCTTCCGCCTCTCGGCGCACCCAGCCCTTCTGATGGAGATTGTCCAAAACGGTCATCACCGTGGTGTACGCGATGGACCGGTCCTTCTGAAGATCTTCCAGGACTTCCCGAACGGTCACCGGGCGGTTCCACTTCCACACCCGTGTCATGACCGTGTCTTCGAGTTCTCCCAAGGGACGAGGCACAACTCAGAACAATAGTGGGAGATACCGGCGATGGCGTGTCGAACGGGCACGTTCTGCTACACATGTGAACAAAAAGGGCGCACGACCGTGGGTCGTACGCCAGGGAGGGCTGGTCGGGGTGGATCAGGCTTCGGTGCGGGGCGCGGTGGGCTGGGGGCCCTGCGCCCGCGCGAGGGCCGCGTCGACGACCGCGTCCTCCTTGGTCTTGTTGGCGCCGCCCTGGGTCTTCACGATCACCCGGATGACGCCGATGAAGAGGACGGCCATGACGGCCGGGGGCAGGAGCGCGGAGACGTAGTCCATGGCTCCAGGGTAGGACAGGGCTCTCAGCCGGCGGCCAGGTGGTGGTCCGGCGCGGGCGGGGCGGGTTTGCGACGGGGGAAGACCTCGCCGGGGGTGGGGACGGGGCGGGGCGGCTTGGGGGCCGGGCCGGGCTGGGGGCGCGGTGTGGCGGGCGGCTGCTGCGCCGGGTCCTTCTCCTCCTCCCGGTCCTTCTCCGCTGCCGCGCGGCCACCGGGGAGGGCCAGGAGGAGGGTGCGCCGGCTGAGGTGCAGGAGGGCGGCGGCGGTGGGGTTGCCGCGCAGGGCCCTGAGCGCGGCCAGGTCGTCGGGGCGAGGACGGTATCCGGCGCCCAGCGCCTCCTCGAGGAGCGTGAGGTAGCCGGCCGCGGTGCCGGGAAGGGCGGCGCGGTAGCGGCCGAGGTCGGCCAGGAGGAAGGCGCGCAGCCGGCCGCTCTCCCGCGTCGCCTCGTCGAGGTCTTCGGCGAGGCGGAGGCAGTCCTGGAGGTCGTCGGCCGAGGCGGGGGCGGGGTCCAGGGCGAGGACAAGAGCGCGCCGAAGCACACGCAGTTCCTCCGCTCCGAATGCCAGTCCACCGCGAGATCCGTAAGGCGTGGGCATGCACCGACAATACGCGCTAATCAGACAAACCCCCACGCGTGTCACATACGTGGCGCGAGACGCCACCCGGGTGGGCGGAGCCCCACACCCCCGGCCCCACCACTCCCGCCACCCGCTCCGCGACTCCGCTCCCGCGACCCCGCCGCCCGCTCCGCGACTCCGCTCCCGCGACCCGCCACCCGCTCCGCGACTCCGCTCCCGCGACCCCGCCGCCCGCTCCGCGACTCCGCTCCCGTGAACTCCCTCCGCCCCGCCCCCGCGAATCCGCTCCCGCGCGGTCCCCGCCGCCCCGCCCCGCCGCTCCCGCGGTTCCCGCCGCCTCTTTCCCACTCCGCTCGCGCGAGTCCCCGCCCCGGTCCCGCGGTTCCCGCCGCCCCACTCCCCCGCCCCGCTCCCGCGACTCCGCTCCCGCGGGCAGTCGTGCCGCAGGGCGGCACGGGTGGGGGCACCCCGCCGTCGCCGGGCTGCGCCGACACCCCCCGCCCAGCCCTCGCACCGGGCCCCGCCCAACCCCGCCGAAGAGAGTCGACCGCGACGGCGCCGGGCAGCGCCGACACCCACGCGGGAGCACATGCGCCCCCTACATGCGCGACATGTTGCGTTCGTACACCAGCCGCAGTCCCACCAGCGTCAGCCACGGCTCATGCTCGTCGATGACCGAGCTCTCACCCAGCACCATCGGCGCCAGCCCACCCGTCGCGATCACCGTCACCTCGTCGGGATCGTCCGCCAGCTCACGGGCCATCCGGTTCACCACCCCGTCGACCTGCCCGGCGAACCCGTAGATGATGCCGGACTGCATCGCCTCCACCGTGTTCTTGCCGATCACACTCCGCGGCCGGGCCACCTCGATCTTCCGCAGCTGCGCACCGCGCACCCCGAGCGCCTCGACGGAGATCTCGATGCCGGGGGCGATGACACCGCCGATGTACTCCCCCCGCGCGGAGACCGCGTCGAACGTCGTCGCCGTACCGAAGTCCACGACGATCGCCGGCCCGCCGTAGAGGTCGACCGCGGCGACCGCGTTGATGATGCGGTCCGCCCCGACCTCCTTGGGGTTGTCGGTGAGGATCGGCACGCCCGTCTTCACCCCCGGCTCCACGAGCACCGCGGGCACGTCGCCGTAGTAGCGGCGGGTGACCTCACGCAGCTCGTGCAGCACGGACGGCACCGTCGCGCAGATCGCGATGCCGTCGATGCCGTCGCCCAGCTCTTCGCCGAGCAGCGGGTGCATGCCCATCAGGCCCTGGAGGAGAACCGCGAGCTCGTCCGCCGTACGGCGCGCGTCCGTGGAGATGCGCCAGTGTTCGACGATGTCGTCGCCGTCGAAGAGCCCCAGGACGGTGTGTGTGTTGCCTACGTCGATCGTCAGCAGCATGGCCGGTCCTACTCCGCAGCCCGCAGGTCGAGGCCGATGTCCAGGATGGGCGAGGAGTGGGTCAGGGCGCCCACGGCCAGGTAGTCGACGCCCGTGTCCGCGTACGCCTTCGCGTTGACGAGCGTGAGGCGGCCCGACGCCTCCAGCGCGGCCCGGCCGTCGACCAGCGCCACCGCCTCCGCGCACTCGCCCGGTGTGAAGTTGTCCAGCAGGATCAGGTCGGCGCCGGCGTCCAGCACGTCGCGCAGCTGGTGCAGGGTGTCGACCTCGACCTCGATCGGGACGTCGGGGAAGCGCTCGCGGACCGCGGTGAACGCCTCGGCGACACCGCCGGCCGCCACCACGTGGTTGTCCTTGACCAGGGCCGCGTCGGAGAGGGACATGCGGTGGTTGACGCCGCCGCCGCAGCGCACGGCGAACTTCTCCAGGCTGCGCAGTCCGGGAGTGGTCTTGCGGGTGTCGCGGACCTTCGCCCTGGTGCCTTCGAGGACGTCCGCCCACGCGCGCGTGGCGGTCGCGATGCCCGACAGCCGGCACAGGAGGTTCAGGGCGCTGCGTTCCGCGGTGAGGATGTCGCGGGTGCGGGTGGTGACGGAGAGCAGGGTCTGGCCGGCCTCGACTCGGTCGCCGTCCTCCGCGTGGCGTTCGACCTCGAACTCCTCCGTGCAGACGATCGACATGACCGCCTCGGCGATCCGCAGGCCCGCCACGGTGCCCGCCTCCCGCGCGGTGAAGTCGGCGGTGGCCACGGCGTCCTCGGAGATGGTCGCGACCGTCGTCACGTCCACTCCGTGGGCCAGGTCCTCCTGGAGGGCGACGTTGGCGATGTCCTCGACCTCGACGGGGTCGAGGCCGGCGTCGGCCAGGAGCTGGGCGAGCGCGGGGTCGAGGCCGCACTCCAGGTAGGCGTCCTCGTCGGCGCCACAGGCGCAGCCGTCGCCACAGCCGCCGGAGGAAACGAGGGGAAGGTCGGGGGTGGTCACTGCTGTCACTGCTCCTGGGCGTCGGTGAGGGTCGGGGGGAAGTCTGTGGTGTCGGTGGTGTGCGCCGCCAGCGATCGGTCCGGATTCAGCCGTACGACGATGTGGCGGCGCCATGCCGTGTCGTCGCGCTCCGGGCGGTCCTCGCGCCAGTGGCAGCCGCGCGTCTCCTCGCGCCGCTGCGCGGCGGCGACCAGGACGCGGGCCACGCACAGGAGGTTGGTGGCCTCCCATGTGTCGACGCCGGGCTCGGCGGTCTTGCCGTTCTCGTCGAGGGCGTCGCGCGCGTCCGCGTGCAGCCGGTGGAGCCGGTCGGCGGCCTCGGCGAGGGAGCCGGCGGAGCGCAGGACGCCCGCGCCCCTGGACATGATCCGCTGGACGGTGAGGCGGGCCTCCGGGGGGAGCAGGGGGTACGCGGGGCGTTCCGTGGCGGGCAGCGGCTGCGGCTCCCGCGCGGGGAGGATGTGTCCCGCGCGCGCGATGTCGGCGGCGATGCGCTCGGCGTAGACCAGCCCCTCCAGGAGGGAGTTCGAGGCCAGCCGGTTGGCGCCGTGCACACCGGTGCAGGCGGCCTCGCCGCACGCGTACAGACCGGGCACGGTGGTGCGGCCGCGGGAGTCGGTGCGGACGCCGCCGGAGGCGTAGTGGGCGGCCGGGGCGACCGGGATGGGCTCGGTGACCGGGTCGATCCCGTGGGCGCGGCAGGCGGCGAGGATCGTGGGGAAGCGGTGTTCCCACATCTCGGCGCCGAAGTGGCGGGCGTCGAGATACATGTGCTCGGCGTCCCGCTCCCGCATACGCCGCATGATGCCCTTGGCGACGATGTCGCGCGGGGCCAGTTCGGCGAGTTCGTGCTGCCCCTGCATGAATCGCACGCCGTCGGAGTCCACCAGGTGGGCGCCCTCGCCGCGTACCGCCTCGGAGACCAGCGGCTGCTGGCCCTCCGCGTCCGGGCCGAGGAAGAGCACCGTGGGGTGGAACTGGACGAATTCGAGGTCGCTCACCTCGGCGCCCGCGCGCAGGGCGAGCGCCACGCCGTCGCCCGTGGAGACGGAGGGGTTCGTGGTCGCGGAGAAGACCTGGCCCATGCCGCCGGTCGCCAGGACCACGGCGGGCGCGTGGACGGCGCCCACACCGTCGTGCTGGCCCTCCCCCATGACATGCAGGGTGACGCCGGCGGTGCGGCCGTCGGCGTCGGTGAGGAGGTCCAGGACGAGGGCGTTCTCGACGGTGCGCAGTCCGCGCGCGCGGACCGCCTCGACCAGGGCGCGGGATATCTCCGCGCCGGTGGCGTCGCCGCCCGCGTGGGCGATGCGGCGACGGTGGTGGCCGCCCTCGCGCGTGAGCTCCAGTGCGCCGTCGGTCGTCGCGTCGAAGTGCGCGCCGGTCGCGATGAGGCGGCGTACGGCGTCGGGTCCCTCGGTGACGAGGATGCGCACCGCCTCCTCGTCGCAGAGGCCGGCACCGGCGACCAGGGTGTCGTCCAGGTGCTGTTCGGGGGTGTCGCCGTCGCCGAGGGCGGCGGCGATGCCGCCCTGTGCCCAGCGGGTGGAGCCGTCGTCGAGGCGGGCCTTGGTGACGACGACCGTCGTCAGGCCCGCGGCCTCGCAGCGCAGGGCGGCCGTGAGGCCGGCCACGCCGGAGCCGACGACCACGACGTCCGCGTCGATGGACCACCCGGGCGCGGGCGCGTGCAGTCGTATGCCTGTGCTGGTCACGAGGCGGCTCCGAAGGTTCCGAAGGTCAGGGTGGTGTTGTCGATCAGGCGGGTGGAGCCCACGCGTGCGGCCACGGCGAGGACGGCCTCGCCGCTGAACCCGTCGTCGATCTCGGTGAAGTCGGCGGGGTCGACCAGGGCCAGGTAGTCCAGTGTGAGCGGCGGTGTGAGGCGGCCGGCGTCGTCGAGGACCAGGCGGGCGGCGGCCCGGACGGCGGCGGGGCCGCCGGCGGTGGTGGCGACGGCGTGCGTGTCGGCCGCCGCGCGGGACTCCCCTATGGCGCTGAGCGCCTCGGCACGCGCGCGCGTGGCGGGCACTTCGCTCGCCCGCGCGCGCAGCGCCTGCTGTGCGGCGTGCCGGTCGCGGCCGGCGAACAGGGCCTGCGACAGGGCGAGCGCGGTCTGCCGCTCGGCGGCCGAGAGGTAGCGGTTGCGGCTGGACAGAGCGAGCCCGTCCTCCTCGCGGACGGTGGGCACGCCGACGATCTCGACGCCGAAGTTCAGGTCGCGCACCATGCGGCGGATCAGGGCGAGCTGCTGGGCGTCCTTCTGGCCGTACAGCGCGATGTCGGGGCGGGTGAGGTGGAGCAGCTTGGCGACGACGGTGAGCATGCCGTCGAAGTGGCCGGGGCGCGACGCGCCCTCCAGGCGTTCGCCCATGGGGCCGGCGCTGACGCGGACCTGGGGTTCGCCGCCCGGGTAGACCTCGTCCGCGGACGGGGCGAAGACGGCGTCGGCACCGGACCGCCCGGCCAGCTCGACGTCGGCGTCCAGGGTGCGCGGATAGCGGTCCAGGTCCTCGCCCGCGCCGAACTGCAGCGGGTTGACGAAGACGGTGACCACCACCTCGCCCTCGGGGCCTGCGGTCTCCCGCGCGGTGCGGATGAGCGCGGCATGGCCCTCGTGCAGGGCGCCCATGGTCATCACGACGGCACGGCGGCCCGCACGCGCGCGTGCGCGCAGTTCGGCGGCGGTGCGCAGCAGGGCGGCGGTCATCGGTCGTCTCCCGGGTTGCTTCCCTTGCCGTCGGTTCCGTCCGCGAGCACCCCGAGGAGGTCCTCCGCGAGCTCCGGTTTCAGCAGGCCGTGGGCGAGGGCGCGGTCGGCGGTCGCGCGGGCCATCGCCAGATAGCCGGCGACGGCACCCGGGGCGTGCCGGCGCAACTCGGTGACGTGCGCGGCGACCGTGCCCGCGTCACCGCGCGCCACGGGGCCGGTGAGGGCCGCGTCACCGGAGCGCAGGGCGTTGTCCAGGGCGGCGCCGAGCAGCGGGCCGAGCATCCGGTCGGGCGCCTGGACACCGGCCGTGCGCAGCAGTTCCAGGGACTGGGCCACCAGGGTGACCAGGTGGTTGGCGCCCAGGGCGAGGGCGGCGTGGTAGAGCGGGCGGTTCTCCTCGGCGATCCACTCCGGCTCGCCGCCCATCTCGATGACGAGCGCCTCGGCGGCCAGCCGCAGCTCCTCGGGGGCGGTGACGCCGAACAAACACCCGGCGAGGCGCTGCACGTCGACGGGGGTGCCGGTGAACGTCATCGCGGGATGCAGGGCCAGCGGCAGGGCGCCGGCCCGCAGGGCGGGGTCGAGGACCTTCGCGCCGTAGCGCCCGGAGGTGTGCACGAGCAGCTGGCCCGGCCGTACCGCGCCGGTGTCGGCGAGCCCGGAGACCAGCTCGGGCAGCGCGTCGTCCGGGACGGTCAGCAGCACCAGTTCGGACCGCTGGAGGACCTCGGCGGGCGGCACCACCGGCACGTCGGGGAGCATCTGCCCGGCACGCCTGCGGGAGGTCTCGGAGACGGCGGAGACCGCCACCGGACGGTGCCCGGCGAGCTGGAGGGACGCGGCCAGGGCGGGGCCCACGCGTCCGGCGCCTACGACGCCGACGGTGAGCCGCGCGGGGCGGTCCCGGGGATCTGGCTGTGGGGTTGTGTTCACGCGACGGCGGCCTTCCCGTTCCAGTCCGCTCGGGGTACCGGACGATTTCTCGTCATGTTAACGCGATCGGTTCCGGGGGCGACCGGTTGTCCACAGGCTGTGGGTTTCCGTGCGCCGCCGGAAGGCGCGGGCCGGAAGGCGCGGGCCGGAAGGCGCGGGCCGGAAGGCGCGGGCCGGAAGGCGCGGCCGTACGGAAATGAGGGTGCCCGCGCGGACGCGGGCGGGGATGATCACGCGCATGAGTGCTACCGACGACGACGTCACGAGTGACACGAGCGACACCCCTACGCTGCGCGAACGCCGGATCGCCGCCTGGCGCGCTGCCCCGCGCGTGCTCGCGCGCCTCGGCTTCCTGGCCCCGCTCCGGGAGCGGCTGGCCCTCCTGGAGGCGGCCGGCGGCGTGTACGACCTCGACGAGACGTCCGACATCTACGGCAATGGAGTCGTCGAGGCCCTGGAGAAGAGGGTCGCCGGCCTGCTCGGCACCGAGGCCGCCGCGTTCTTCCCGACCGGCACGATGGCCCAGCAGGTCGCCCTGCGCTGCTGGGCGGGCCGCACCGGCACCCCAGCGGTGGCCCTGCACCCGCTCAGCCACCCCGAGGTGTACGAACGGAACGCGTTCAGCCAGGTCAGCGGCCTGCGGCCGGTGCGGATGACGAACGAGCCCCGGCTCCCCACCGCCGCCGAGGTGCGCGACTTCGAGGAACCCTTCGGGGCGCTGATGCTGGAGTTGCCGCTGCGGGACGCCGGTTTTGTCCTGCCCACGTGGGAGGAGCTCACCGAGGTCGTGGCCGCCGCGCGGGAACGCGACGCGGTCGTGCACTTCGACGGGGCCCGGTTGTGGGAGTGCACCGAGCACTTCGGGCGCCCGCTGGCGGAGATCGCGGGCCTCGCGGACAGCGTCTACGTGTCGTTCTACAAGTCCCTCGACGCGTTCGGCGGCGCCGCGCTCGCCGGACCCTCGAGCCTGATCGAGGAGGCGCGCGCGTGGCGGCACCGGTACGGGGGGAATGTGTTCCAGCAGTTCCCGACCGCATTGTCGGCGTTGATCGGGCTGGAGCGGGAGCTGCCTCGGCTGCCGTCGTATGTGCGGCACGCGCGTGTGGTGGCGGCTGCTCTGCGGGAGGGGCTGGAGGCAGGGGGGTTGCCCTGGTTCCGGGTGCGTCCCGAGGTGCCGTACACGTACGACTTCCAGGTGTGGCTGCCGTACGAGGCGGATGTGGTGGCGGAGGTGGCGATCGCCGCGGCGGAGGAGACGGGGGTGGTGCTGTTCGCGAATCACTGGGATCCGAAGGGGCCGGGGGTGTGCTTCACGGAGGTGTATGTGCGGGCGGCGGGGCTGGAGTGGAGCGCAGGGGATGTGCGGGCTGCGGCGGAGGACTTCGCGGGGCGGCTGCGGCGGGCGGTCTGAGGGGTGTCCTCACCCCTGCCGCCCCCTCCCGTCCCGGCCCTGGGGCTCCGCCCCGGACCCCGCTCCTCGCACGCCGGAGGGGCTGGAACCAGCCTCGGACCCCGGGGCAGCGCTCCCGGTGGGGGCTGAATCCCCTGCATCATGTGGGCATGGGCGTGCACATAGACATCACCGGTCTCCGGCCGGAGCGGATCGTCGTCGTGCCCTCGCCGCTGGCCGAGCTCGGCATGGCCCTGCACGCGCTGGCCGAGCCGGGCCACCACCCCGCGCTCCAGGCCTGGGTGACCGCCGTGACCGCCCGCCTCGACCCCCACCTCGCCGACCGCATGTGCGAGGCCGACTTCCTGTGGCGCACCACGTTCTCCGACCTGTTCCTCCCCAGCGCCGGCGTCCCGGGCCGCACCGCCCTCCCCGGCGGAACGCTCAGCGAGGAGCTCGACCTGCTGGACAAGCTGTCCGACGAGCAGTTCGTGGACGCCGCCCTGGAGTTCACCTGCGCGCTCCCCTACGGCGCCCCCGGCGCCGGACCGCTCACCGACGCGGGACTCAGACGCCGCTCGCTGGAGCTCGCCGCCGCGCGGGGGCCGCGCCAGATGCTGTTCACCGAGCGGCTGCTGGCCGACCCGCCCCTGATCAGGGCCTGGCTGCGCCAGTTCCTCCAGGACTGCGACGAGGCGTTCTTCGCCGAGACCTGGTCCCGGCTGCGGGATCGGCTCACGGCCGACACCCGTCTCAAGACGGACCTGCTCCGCCACAAGGGGCCGGCCGGGGCGCTGGCCGCCGTGTCCCCCGCGGTGACGCTCGACGAGACCACCGCGCGGATCACCGTCGACAAGCTGGGCGAGGGGCGTACGGCGACGGGGGACGGCGGGCTGCTGCTGATCCCGACCAGTCTCGGCTGGCCGCATCTGATGGTGCTGCACCGGTACGGCTGGCAGCCGGTGCTGCACTACCCGGTCGGCTCCTCCGAACCGGCCGCCCCGCCGACGGTCGAGCAGCTTGCCCTGCGGATGACCGCCCTGTCCCACCCGGTCCGCATGCGCATGTGCCGCAATCTCGCCCGCAGCGCGTACACGACCAGCGAGCTGGCCCAGGTGCACGGCATGACGGCGCCGGAGATATCCCGGCACCTGGGCGTGCTGAAGAAGGCGGGCCTGATCACCACCCGGCGGCGCGGGCGGTACGTGCTGCACCAGTTGGACGTGACGGTCGTGGCCCGGCTGGGCGGCGACTTCCTGGAGGGCATCCTGCGCTGAGGGCGCCCTCGCCCGCGGGTGCGGTCAGTGCCGGCGCATGTGCCGCAGGCCCACGCCGGCCTGCCGGATCACGCACCCTACCGGCGTACGGCCGTCCGTTCAGCCGTGTCCGCCGGCCCGTACCAGACCCGTCTCGTAGGCGAGGACGACGACCTGTACGCGGTCGCGCAGGCCCAGCTTGGTGAGGATGCGTCCCACGTGTGTCTTCACGGTCGCCTCGGAGAGCACGAGGCGGGCCGCGATCTCGCCGTTGGACAGGCCCTGCGCGACCAGCACCATGACCTCGCGCTCACGGTCGGTGAGGCGCTCCAGTTGCTTGTGCTCGGGCTGCGCGCCCGTGCTGGGCAGCATCGGCGCGAACCGGTCCAGGAGCCGGCGGGTGGTGGAGGGGGCGACCACGGCGTCGCCGCTGTGCACCGCGCGGATGGCGGCGAGCAGTTCGCCCGGCGGCACGTCCTTGAGCATGAAGCCGGACGCGCCCGCCTTGAGGCCGGAGAAGGCGTACTCGTCGAGGTCGAAGGTGGTGAGGATCAGCACCTTCGGCGGGTCGGTGTCCGCGCAGATCCGGCGAGTCGTCTCCACGCCGTCGAGCTTGGGCATGCGGACGTCCATCAGGACGACGTCGACGGCGGTGGACCGCAGCACCTCCAGCGCCTCGACGCCGTTGCCCGCCTCCGCCACGACGTCCATGTCCGGCTGGGCGGCAAGCACCATCCGGAACCCGGTGCGCAGCAGCACCTGGTCGTCGACGAGCATCACGCGGATCGTCATCGGGGCCTCTTCCGTTGGTTCGTCGCAGGGGGTGTGACAGGTGCCGGTGGGGGCGTGCGCGGGCGTCAATGCGCGGGTTTGAGCGGCAGCAGCACACTGATGCGGAATCCTCCGCCCGGGCGCGGGCCCGCGTCCAGGGTGCCGCCGACCATGCCGACCCGTTCGCGCATGCCGATCAGGCCGTGCCCCTGGCCGTCGTAACCGCCCTCCTCGTACAGCTCGTGGGGGGCGCCCTTGCCGTCGTCCTCCACCAGGAGGCCCAGGCCGTCGTCGAAGTACACCAGGCGCACGCTGGCGCCCACGTCGGAGCCGCCGTGCTTGCGGGTGTTGGTGAGTGCCTCCTGCACGATGCGGTACGCGGTGAGCTCGACGCCGCTGGGCAGCGGGCGCGGCGTGCCCTCGACCTTGAAGTCCACCGGCAGTCCGGACTCCCGGCACTGCTCGACCAGGTCCTCTATCTGCTGCACGTCGGGCTGGGGCACGTACTCCCCGGCCTCCTGGTGCTCGCCGGTACGCAGAACGCCCAGCAGGCGGCGCATCTCGGCGAGGGCCTGGCGGCCGGTGGAGGAGATCGTCTCCAGGGCCTTCTTCGCCTGGTCGGGTGCGGCGTCGAGGACGTAGGCGGCGCCGTCGGCCTGCACCACCATCACCGACACGTTGTGTGCGACGACGTCGTGCAGTTCGCGGGCTATCCGCGCGCGTTCGGCGGCGACCGCGACCTTGGCCTGCGCCTCGCGCTCCTTCTCCAGCCGGGCGGCCCGCTCCTCCAGCTGCGCGAAGTACGCGCGGCGGGTGCGGATGGAGTCGCCCAGCACCCACGCGAGGGCGAAGGGCACCGCCTGGAAGACCGTTATGGCGATGTTCTCGACCGTGCTCGCCTCATGGTTGGGCCACCGCAACTGCGCCAGCGGAGCCGCGACCAGGGCGGCGGACAGCGCGAGGCGGGAGGACCAGCGCGCCCCGACCGCCGCGACCGTGTAGACGATCACCAACAGGGCGAAGTCGGCGGGCATCGGCGCCACGTCCGTGGTCAGCTGTCCCACACCCACGGCGAGGGCGAGGACCAGCATCCGCTCCGGCGTCCGGCGGCGCAGGGCGACGACCAGCGACAGCAGCAGCATGACCGGCACGGTGAGGGCCGGCAGATCCGTCCCCCGGCTCTCCTCCACGGTGGTTCCGCTGAGCACCGAGATCCCGAAGAGGACCACGGCCCAGAAGCCGTCCACCCAGGTCGGGTGTCTGCGGAGGAAGTCATAGAGGCGCTGCACGTAACCCAGCGTAGGGAAGCGAAATGCGTGCAGGGGTCAACCGGAGGGCCGATCCCTGGTGGGCACGTGTACTCCGCAAGGTGGAGGCCCGGCATATCCGCGCCCTTAACCTGGGCCGGTGACGACGGCGCGGACGGGCGAGGCGGAGGGCGGCGGGCGGGGCCCGCGAGGCTGGCGGGAGGCGGCTCAGGAGGCCCTGTACGGGCCGGGCGGCTTCTACCGCGGGCCCGGTCCGGGACCGGCCGGACACTTCCGTACGTCCGTGCACGCCTCCCCGCTGTTCGCGGGCGCCGTGGCGCGGCTGTTGTGCCGGGTCGACGAGGCACTGGGGCGTCCGGAGGTGCTCGACTTCGTGGACATGGCGGCCGGGCGGGGTGAACTGATCACCGGCGTCCTCGCCGCGCTGCCCACCGACGTGGCGGCACGCGTGCACGCGTACGCCGTCGAGCTCGCCGACCCGCCCGACGGGCTGGCCCCACGGATCGACTGGCGGCCCGCCCTGCCCCCGGAGCCGGTCACAGGGCTGCTCTTCGCCAACGAGTGGCTGGACAACGTACCCGTGGACGTGGCGGAGGTGGACCCGGCGGGCGTCCCGCGGCGGGTGCTGGTGCGCCCGGACGGCACGGAGGAGCTCGGGAAGCCGGTCACCGGGGCGGACGCCGGGTGGCTGGCGCGGTGGTGGCCGCTCGGGGCCGAGGAGGGGCTCCGCGCGGAGATCGGACTGCCGCGGGACGGGGCGTGGGCGTCGGCCGTCGGCACGCTCGCGCGGGGGCTCGCCGTCGCGGTGGACTACGCGCACACGGCGGCCGCGCGGCCGCCGTTCGGGACGCTCGCGGCGTTCCGGGAAGGGCGGGAGACGACGCCCGTGCCCGACGGGTCGTGCGACCTCACCGCACACGTGGCCCTGGACGCGTGCGCCGCGGCCTGCGCTCTCCCCGGCACACGCCTGCTGTCGCAGCGGGACGCCCTGCGCGCCCTCGGTGTCAGCGGCGTACGCCCCCCGCTCACGCTTGCGTCCACCGACCCCGCCGGATACGTACGCGCCCTCGCGCGCGCCGGAGAGGCCGCCGAACTCGTCGCGCCGGGCGGACTCGGCGACTTCGGGTGGCTCGCCCAGCCGGTCGGGATCGCGCGGGACCTATTTGTCGATGTCGCCGACGACGAAGAACATTGACCCGAGGATGGCCACCATGTCCGCGACCAGCGTCCCCGGCAGCAGTTCGGTGAGCGCCTGGATGTTGTTGAACGAGGCCGAGCGCAGCTTCAGCCGGTACGGGGTCTTCTCGCCCTTGCTGACCAGGTAGTAGCCGTTGATGCCGAGCGGGTTCTCGGTCCACGCGTATGTGTGTCCCTCGGGCGCCTTGAGGACCTTCGGAAGGCGCTGGTTGACCGGGCCCGGAGGCAGCTCGGCGAGCCGGTCGAGGCAGGCGCCGGCGAGGTCGAGGGCGTTGTGGGTCTGCTCCAGGAGGCACTCGAAGCGGGCGAGACAGTCGCCCTCCGCGCGGGTGACCACCTTGAGGACGTCGCCGAGTTCGCCGTAGGCGAGGTACGGCTCGTCGCGGCGCAGATCGAAGTCGACACCGGAGCCACGCGCGATCGGCCCGCTCACTCCGTACGCGTGCACGGCCTCGGGGGACAGCACGCCGACCCCGCGCGTGCGGCCACGGAAGATCTCGTTGCCGAGGACCAGGTCGTCGAAGCGGTCCATACGGGAGCGGACGTCGGCGATCGCGGCACGCGCGCGTGTGGTCCAGCCGGCCGGGAGGTCCTCCTTGAGGCCGCCGACACGGTTGAACATGTAGTGCATGCGCCCGCCGGAGACCTCCTCCATGACGTGCTGGAGCTCCTCGCGCTCCCGGAAGGCGTAGAAGATCGGGGTGATGCCGCCGAGTTCCAGCGGATAGGAGCCGAGGAACATCAGATGGTTGAGCACCCGGTTCAGCTCGGCGAGGAGCGTGCGCAGCCACACCGCGCGCTCGGGGACCTCCATGCCGAGCATCCGCTCCACGGCGAGGACCACGCCCAGCTCGTTGGAGAACGCCGACAGCCAGTCATGACGATTGGCCAGCATGATGATCTGACGGTAGTCACGGGCCTCGAACAGCTTCTCCGCGCCCCGGTGCATATAGCCGATCACGGGTTCCGCGCTGACGATGCGCTCACCGTCCAGGACGAGCTTCAACCGCAGCACGCCATGGGTGGAGGGGTGCTGGGGGCCGATGTTGAGCACCATGTCGGTGCTCTCCGCCGCGCCGCCGATACCGACCATGGTCTCCGTCGTAGGAGTCATGAACACAGTCTCTCCTACGTACGCTGGCCGTATGGAGACGGGGAGCCCGCACGACACGGGATCAGCGGCAACGGGCAGGCGGGCGGTCGCGGACGGCGATGAGCCGGTGTGGATCGCGCTGCCTCCGGGGCTGCTGCGGATGCGGCGGCTGCTGCTGGTGGTGTGGCTGGGGCTGCTGACCCTGGCCACCGCGCTGGTGCCGGGACTGCTCGCCGGACCCGTCTGGGCCGCCTTCGCGCTGCTGCCGCTGGCCCTGCTGCTCTGGGGCTGGGTACTGCTGGAGCGGAACTGGCGTTCCTGGCGGTACGCGGAACGCGCCGACGACCTGCTGATCAGCCGGGGCGTGCTGTGGCGCGAGCAGACGGTCGTACCGTACGGGCGGATGCAGCTGGTCGAGGTCACCTCCGGGCCGGTCGAACGGCACTTCGGGCTGGCCAGCGTGCAGCTGCACACGGCGGCCGCGGCGACCGACGCCACCATCCCCGGCCTCGACCCGGCCGAGGCGGAACGCCTGCGCGACCGGCTCACCGAGCTCGGTGAAGCCCGATCGGCGGGGCTGTGACCACCCCCGACGCCCCCGACGCCCCCGAGGCCGTGCGCGGCCGGCCGCCCGTGACGGAACGGCGGCTGCACCCCGTCACACCCCTCAGGCGGGCGTGGGCGCCCGTCGCCGTGCTGATCGGCTGGGCGCTGCACGACCCCGACCAGGCACAGCGCCAGCTGAACCGGCTGACCACGACCACCCTGCTGATCGGCATCGCCGTACTCATTCCGGCCGCCGCCCTCTACGGCTTCCTGACCTGGTGGTTCACCCACTTCGCGGTGACCGACAGCGAGCTGCGCATCCGGACCGGACTACTGTTCAGGCGCACCGCGCACATCCGCCTCGAGCGCATCCAGGCCATCGACGTCACCCAGCCGCTGCTCGCGCGGGTGGCGGGCGTCTCGAAACTCAAACTCGATGTCATAGGGGCCGACAAGAAGGACGAACTCGCCTTCCTGGGCGCCGGCGAGGCACGCGCGCTGCGCGCGGAACTGCTCGCGCGGGCGGCGGGTTTCGCTCCCGAGACCGCGCACGAGGTCGGCGAGGCGCCGGCCCGGCAGATGCTGCGGGTGCCGGCGGGCGTCCTCGTCGTCTCCCTCCTGCTGACCGGGGCGACCTGGGGCTGGCTCCTCGTCGCGGGTGTCGTGGTGCCGCTGCTGTGGATGGCCACCCACAGCCTGTGGACGGTGCTCGCCGCGGCCGTGCCGATGCTGGGCGCGGCTGGCGCGAGCAGTGTGGGCCGGTTCGTCACCGAGTACGACTGGACGCTGGCCGAGTCACCGGACGGGCTGCGCATCGACCACGGGCTGCTCGACCGGGCCCACGAGACGGTGCCGCCGGGGCGCGTGCAGACGGTACGGCTCGTCGAGCCGCTGCTGTGGCGGCGCCGGGGCTGGGTACGCGTGGAACTGGACGTGGCGGGTTCGTCCAACTCGCTGCTGCTGCCGGTCGCCCCGCGCGAACTCGCGGAATCCGTCGTCGCGCGGGTGCTGCCCGGCGTGAGCGTGCCCCCGCGCGAGGCACTCGTCCCGCCGCCGCGCCGCGCGCGGTGGTGCGTCCCGCTGTGGTGGCGGGGCTACGGACTCACCGTCACCGACGCGGTGTTCGCCACCCGGCAGGGCCTGTTGCGCCGCAGCCTGTCCCTGGTGCCGCACGCCAAGGTGCAGAGCGTACGGCTGGTCCAGGGCCCCTGGCAGCGCGCGCGGGGCGTCGCGGACGTCCACGTGGACACCGGCGCGAACAAGTCGGTGACGGCCCGTCTCCGCGACACCGCGGAGGCGGCCGCCCTCCTCCGCTCCCAGGCGGAACGCTCCCGCACCGGCCGCAGGGACGCCCTCCCGGACCGCTGGATGTCCTGACCCGGCGGGTCCGGCCGCGGAACGCCGACGGGCCCCGCGCGGTGTGCACGGGGCCCGTCGGGGTGGCCGGGGTCAGGAGACCGCGCTGCGCAGGCCCTCAACGTCGATGTGTTCCGTCTCGTCGTGGGCCGTCAGGTCGATGACCTGGCCGACGCCGCGCGCCTGCTCGTCGGCGGGCTTGAACTCCGCCTCCGCCTCCGCCTTGTGCAGCGCGAGCGCCTCCTGGCCGACGACATCGGCGAGGTCCTCGTTGTGCACGGTGTCCATCGCGGCGCCGTCCGCGTCCTTCTTCGTCCCGAAGAAGTCGAAGTCGCCCCCGGACACCGGCCGCCGTACCGGCGCGGTCGGCGGTACGACCGCCACCGCCGTCGGCACGGTGAAGTGTCCGGAGGGCCGGCGCACGGACTGGGCGGGCGGAGCGGCCGGCGGCGGCGGCGGGGCCGTCGTACGCTCGTGCTCGCCGGCCTCCTCGGTCCGCCCCTCGGCCTCGGTCTCGTCCTCCTGCTCGGGCTCCTTCGTCGGCTCGGGCCCGTCGTCCTCGGGGCCCTCCGCGGAGGCATCGTCGTCCTCGTCGTCCGGGGCGCCCGCGTCCTGCGGCGTGTCGCCGGACCCGGCCGGGGCGTCGTCGGTCTCCTCCGGCGCGTCGTCGGCCGCTACGGCCGTATCGGCGCCGTCCTCCCCAGTGACGTCGGCCGCCTCGTCCTCGCCCGCGTCGGAGGCGAGCCGGGTCAGCGCCGCGTCGGCCCGCAGGAACAGCTTGGACCCCTCCGGCGAGAAGACGGACGACGCGGAGGTCTCCTCCTCGACGACGGCCTCGTCCGGTCCGACCGTCTCGGCCGGCTCCACCGCCTCGGCCGCCACCTCAGCGGACTCCCGCGCGGGCGCCTCCGCCTCCCCGTCCTCGGCCGCGTCCGACGTCCCGGCCGGCAGCGCGCGGGCCGGGACCGCGGCCTCTATCTCCAGCACCCGGCGCTCTTCCAGGACGCTCGCCCGGTCGACCTCCGCCGCGGCGTACCGGCGCAGCAGAGCCGCGTGCTCGTTGCGCAGCCCCGCCAGTTCCGCGCGCTTGGCGCGCAACCGCTGGTCCAGCTTGGTCCGCAGCTCGCGCGACTCCTCGAGGTCGGACTCGAGTTCGGCGATCCGTTCCTCGAAACGCCATTCGTCACTCGCACGCGCGCGGGTGAGATCGGCGACGCGCTTGCCCGCCTGGGTATCCCAGTGCCGCATGACGACGGCGCTCAGAACCGCCGTGACCGCGGCGGCCGCGGCCAGGACACGAAGCACCATCGGTTGTGTGAACACCCAGGACCCCAGGGCGCAGACGACGGAGACGCCTGCGATCGCCGACGGGGGCAGCATCCTGTGCAGAGGCGGGGAATGACGGTGACGTCCACGTGGCATGGCCAGAAACTTACCGCGCGTAGGCGAATGATGGTGCCCCGCCCCGTAAAAACAAAGCCACACCGAGACTTTCACAGGGCATCAGGGAACGCGGGCCGCGCGTGAATACACATATTGCCCAAATATCAAGATCGTTTATTGCCCAACTACCCGGCCCGCAGACGGGCCCTGGGGCCGCCCCGCCCCGGACGGCAGGGCCTCGAGGCACCCGGTCCGGCTCCTCCCCCGGTACCGGAAGCGAATCCCGGCGCGCATTCCATCCCGAGTTCCGGACCCCCGGGAACCGCGAATCCCGAGCCGTCCCGTATGCGCAGATCCGCCGGGCATCGGGCATCACCGCAATACGGGCGCAAGGTTTCCTCGGGCACGGCCCGGTCCCGCCCCGACAGGCCCCGCGCGCCCTCCCCGGACCAGCGGCACCCCACCCGCCCGAGGCGTCCCCCGCCCCTCCCCTGGGCCTACGCTGAACATATGAGCAACCACAGCGGACGCCGCCAGGTCGCGGGCCTTCCTCAATGGGACCGCTGCGCGGTCATGGGAGTCGTGAACGTCACCCCGGACTCCTTCTCCGACGGCGGCCGCTGGTTCGACACGACGACCGCCGTCAAGCACGGCCTCGACCTGGTTGCCCAGGGCGCCGATCTGATCGACGTCGGCGGCGAGTCCACCCGGCCCGGCGCCACCCGCGTCGACGAGGCCGAAGAGCTCAAACGCGTCATCCCCGTGGTCCGCGGCCTCGCCGCCGAGGGCGTCACCATCTCCGTCGACACCATGCGCGCCTCCGTGGCCGAACAGTCCCTCGCGGCGGGCGCGGCCCTGGTCAACGACGTCAGCGGCGGACTCGCCGACTCCGCCATGATCCCCGTCGTCGCGGACGCGGGCGCCCCCTTCGTCGTCATGCACTGGCGCGGCTTCCTGGAGGGCGGCACCATCAAAGGCGTGTACGCCGACGTGGTCACGGAGGTCGCCGACGAACTGCACGCGCGCGTGGCGGCCGTCCTGGAGGGCGGCGTCGCCGCCGACCGTGTGATCGTCGACCCCGGCCTCGGCTTCTCCAAGGGCGCCGACCACGACCTGGCACTCCTCGCCCACCTCGACCGTCTCCTGGCCCTCGGCCACCCGGTGCTCGTCGCCGCCTCCCGCAAGCGGTTCCTCGGCCGTGTGCTGGCCGGCCCGGACGGCGCGCCCCCGCCCGCGCGGGAGCGGGACGCGGCCACCGCCGCCGTCTCCGCGCTCGCCGCGCGGTCCGGCGCGTGGGCGGTCCGTGTGCACGAGGTACGCGCCACCGCGGACGCCGTACGGGTCACCCGCGCCATCACGCAGGCGCGCACCGCGCCCCCCGAACCCGGCGCGCACGGCGCAGAAGGAGCCCGGTGAGCGCGCCCCACACCGACGTCGAGCAGGTAGAGGCCGCCAACACCGCCTTCTACGAGGCACTCGAAAGGGGCGACTTCGAAGGGGTGGCGTCGCTCTGGCTGACCCCCGGCGATCTCGGCGTCGACGAGTCGTACCACGACCCGGCGGACACCGGCGTGGTCTCCTGCGTGCACCCCGGCTGGCCGGTGCTCACCGGGCGCGGTGAGGTCCTCAGGTCGTACGCCCTGATCATGGCGAACACCGACTACATCCAGTTCTTCCTCACCGACACGCATGTCTCCGTCACCGGTGACACCGCCCTCGTGACCTGTACGGAGAACATCCTCAGCGGCGGCCCCGCGCCCGAGGCCGGCGAGGAACTCGGTCCCCTGGTCGGCCAGCTCGTCGTCGCGACGAACGTGTTCCGCCGCACGCCGGAGGGCTGGAAGCTCTGGTCCCACCACGCCTCCCCCGTCCTCGCCGAGGACGAGGACGGCGAGGACGACGACACCCCGGCCTGAGCGGGGACCCGCCGGGGCGCGGGAGGTGGCGGGAATCACGACAGGACGGGCGGAAACGGCCGCCGCCCCGTGAGCCCCCGCCTCCCCGGGAGGAAACGGGCGGTGAAATCGCCGGACACCGGACGCCTTCGCACCCCCGGGCCACCGGCACTGTCGGCTGCCGCGGGTAGATTCGAGTGGTGACCGGTGTGCCGTCCGCACAGGCACCGACCGGCCGGACCGACGACTTTGCAGGAGTGATAGGCGTGGATCGTGTCGCGCTGCGCGGCCTGAAGGCCCGCGGGCACCACGGTGTGTTCCCCAAGGAACGCGAAGAGGGCCAGACCTTCATCGTGGACCTCGTCCTCGGCCTGGACACCCGGGCGGCCGCGGCCGACGACGACCTCACCAGGACCGTGCACTACGGCATCGTGGCGGAGGAGGTCGTGGCCGTCGTCAGCGGCGAACCCGTCAATCTCATCGAGACCCTGGCCGAGCGCATCGCCCAGGTCTGTCTGAAGCACGAGGCGGTGCGCGAGGTCGAGGTGTGCGTCCACAAGCCGGACGCGCCGATCACCGTGCCCTTCGACGACGTGACCGTCACCATCATCCGGAGCCGCGTATGACCAGGCCGTCCACCCAGGGCCAGACCGACCCGACCGTCCAGCCCGTCCCCGCCGCCGTGGTCGAGCAGGTCGACGCCGCGGACACCACCCTGCACAACCCGAAACGGGCCGTGATCTCCCTCGGCGCCAACCTCGGCAACCGGCTGGAGACCCTCCAGGGGGCCGTCGACGCCCTGGAGGACACCCCCGGCATCCGGGTCAAAGCGGTCTCCCCCGTGTACGAGACGGAGCCCTGGGGCGTCGAGCCCGGCACCCAGCCCTCGTACTTCAACGCGGTCGCTGTCCTGAAGACCACCCTGCCCCCGTCCTCCCTGCTGGAGCGGGCCCACGCCGTGGAGGAGGCCTTCCACCGGGTCCGGGACGAGCACTGGGGACCGCGCACCCTCGACGTGGACATCGTCTCCTACGCGGACCTCCACTCCGACGACCCGCAGCTCACGCTCCCCCACCCCCGCGCACACGAGCGGGCCTTCGTCCTCGCCCCGTGGCACGACGTCGACCCCGGGGCGGAGCTCCCCGGCCGCGGCCCCGTCGCCGATCTCCTCGGCACGGTCACCCGGGAGGGCGTCGCCCCCCGCGCGGACCTGGAACTCCGGCTGCCCGAGTAGCCGTTAAGGTCGACAGGACCACATTCCGGGGCACCGTCGTCCGGGGGAACACGAAGGGACACCGTGAAAGAGCTGCGCATCAGGGTGCTGGCCGGCGTCTTCGTCGTGGCCGGGGTCCTGTCCTGGGCCGGCGCCCGCCTCTGGAACTCCGTGGGGACCCTGCCGAGCGTGCCCGTGGCCGCGCCCATCGTCCTCGCCCTGATCGCGGTGGTCCTCGCGGCCACCGCGCTCTCGCTGCGCGCCCGCCTCAAGGCCCAGCGCGAGCGGCAGGCCGGGGCGAAGGGCGTCGACCCCCTGATGGCGGCCCGCGCGGTCGTGTTCGGGCAGGCCAGCGCCCTGGTCGCCGCCCTCGTCGCCGGCATGTACGGCGGCACGGGCGTCTTCCTCCTGGAGTCCCTCGACATCCCCGCCCGCCGCGACCAGGCCATCTACGCCGGCTCCTCGGTCCTGGCGGGCATCGGCGTCATAGCGGCCGCCATCTTCCTGGAACGCGTCTGCAAACTCCCGGAGGACGACGACGACAACAGCCAGGGCACGGCCCGGGCGGCGTGAGAGCAGGCGTCAGCGCGCCATGATGAGGCTCATCGCCTCGTTGCGCGTCGCCGCGTCCCGCAGCTGACCGCGCACGGCCGAGGTCAGCGTCTTCGCACCGGGCTTGCGGATGCCGCGCATCGACATGCACATGTGCTCGCACTCCACGACCACGATCACTCCGCGCGGCTCCAGGATCTCCATCAGCGAGTCCGCGATCTGCGTGGTGAGACGTTCCTGCACCTGGGGCCGCCGGGCGTAGACGTCCACCAGCCTGGCCAGCTTCGACAGGCCGGTGATCTTTCCGCTGGTGGCCGGGATGTACCCGACGTGCGCCACACCCCGGAACGGCACCAGATGATGCTCACAGGTCGAGTACACCTCGATGTCCTTCACGAGCACCATCTCGTCGTGGCCCAGGTCGAAGGTCGTCGTCAGGACGTCCTCGGGCTTCTGCCACAGGCCCGCGAATATCTCCCGGTACGCCCGCGCCACCCGTGCAGGGGTCTCCAGGAGGCCCTCACGGTCCGGGTCCTCGCCGACCGCGATCAGAAGTTCGCGTACCGCGTTCTCCGCGCGCTTCTCGTCGAACTCGCCGATGGGGGCCATGCCGTCGAGCGTCACGGGGTCGGTCATGAGGTGCCTCGTTCCTGTGCCTTCACGCGTGCGGGGCACGCGTCTCAACTGCGGTGCGCAAAATGCCGCGCCCCCCAGGCTAGAACCTGGGGGGCGCGGCATCCATTCCGGGCCGGTCAGCTCTCGGGGCGCTCCTCCGGGGTGCGCTCCGGCGCCGGGGCGGGGTCCGCCGCGGTGCTCTTGGCCGTGCTGATGGCCGGCGTCGCGCCGTTCGCCCCGTTCGTCAGGGCCAGCTCCTTGGGGGAGAGGACCGGCGGGCGGGTCGACGGCGTACGGCGCGAGGAGCCGGTCCAGGCGGGCCTGGGCGGGCGCTTGACGATCGGCGCGAAGATCTCGGCGATCTCCTCCTTGCCCAGCGTCTCCCGCTCCAGGAGGGCCAGGACCAGGTTGTCGAGGACGTCACGGTTCTCGACGAGGATCTCCCACGCCTCGTTGTGCGCGGTCTCGATGAGCTTCTTGACCTCCTCGTCCACCAGCGCGGCGACCTCTTCCGAGTAGTCGCGCTGGTGCGCCATCTCACGGCCGAGGAACGGCTCGGTGTTGTCGCCGCCGAACTTGATGGCGCCGAGCCGCTCGGTCATGCCGTACTGCGTGACCATCGCGCGGGCCACTCCGGTGGCCTTCTCGATGTCGTTGGCCGCACCGGTGGTCGGGTCGTGGAAGACGAGCTCCTCCGCCGCGCGGCCGCCCAGCATGTACGCGAGCTGGTCCAGCATCTCGTTGCGCGTGGTGGAGTACCTGTCCTCGTCCGGCAGGACCATGGTGTAGCCGAGGGCACGGCCTCTGGAGAGGATCGTGATCTTGTGGACCGGGTCGGAGTTCGGGGAGGCCGCCGCGACCAGGGCGTGTCCGCCCTCGTGGTACGCGGTGATCTTCTTCTCCTTGTCCGACATGATCCGGGTCCGCTTCTGCGGGCCCGCGACCACACGGTCGATCGCCTCGTCCAGCATGTGGTTGTCGATCAGCTTCTGATCGCTGCGCGCGGTCAGCAGCGCGGCCTCGTTCAGCACGTTGGCCAGGTCGGCGCCGGTCATGCCGGGGGTGCGGCGGGCGACGGCCGACAGGTCGACGTCCGGGGCGACCGGCTTGCCCTTCTGGTGCACCTTGAGGATCTCGAGGCGGCCCTGCATGTCCGGGCGGTCGACCGCGATCTGGCGGTCGAAGCGGCCGGGGCGCAGCAGCGCCGGGTCGAGGATGTCGGGCCGGTTCGTCGCGGCGATGAGGATCACGCCGCCCTTGACGTCGAAGCCGTCCATCTCGACGAGGAGCTGGTTCAGGGTCTGCTCGCGCTCGTCGTGACCGCCGCCGAGGCCGGCGCCGCGGTGGCGGCCGACCGCGTCGATCTCGTCGACGAAGACGATCGCCGGGGCGTTCGCCTTGGCCTGCTCGAACAGGTCACGGACCCGGGAGGCACCGACACCGACGAACATCTCGACGAAGTCGGAACCGGAGATCGAGTAGAAGGGGACGCCGGCCTCGCCCGCGACGGCGCGGGCCAGCAGGGTCTTGCCGGTTCCGGGCGGCCCGTAGAGCAGGACGCCCTTGGGGATCTTCGCTCCGACGGCCTGGAACTTGGCCGGCTCCTGCAGGAACTCCTTGATCTCGTGGAGCTCCTCCACCGCCTCGTCCGATCCGGCGACGTCGGAGAACGTCGTCTTCGGGGTGTCCTTGGTGATGAGCTTCGCCTTGGACTTGCCGAACTGCATGACGCGGGAGCCGCCGCCCTGCATCTGATTCATCAGGAACAGGAAGACCACGACGATGAGGACGAACGGCAGCAGGGACAGCAGAATGCTCACGAAGGGGTTCTGCTTGGACGGCGAAACCGTGTAGCCGTCCGGGATCTGCTTGTTCTGGAACTTGTCCTGCAGTGTGCTGGCGATGGTGACGCCCTGGTCACCGATATAGCTCGCCTGGATCTTCGAGCTGTCCTTGACCTTGACGCCGTCCTTGAGCTGGACCTTGATGGTCTGCTCGTCGCCGGTGGTCAGCTTGGCCGACTCGACCTTGTTCTCATTGATCGCCTGGACGACCTCGCCGGTGTCCACTGTCTTGTAGCCGCCGGACGAGCCGACGACCTGCATCAACACGACCACGGCGAGGACGGCCAGCACGATCCACATGACCGGCCCACGGAAGTATCGCTTCACGTCCATCCATACGGAGCGGTGCCGCCCCGTCCCTCCTGCCATAGTGAGTTTGATAAAGGCTGTTCTTCGGACGGTACCCCAGCTTTGTCCCCCGAAGCTGCGGGGGACAGCCGGCGATCCCGTCCACGCATGCTCCAACGCCGCGGAGCCTGCTGGGGTTCCCGATCACGTACGACGGACCGGGCGCCCTCGTTCAGCCGCCGTAGACGTGGGGCGCGAGCGTACCGACGAACGGGAGGTTGCGGTACTTCTCGGCGTAGTCGAGGCCGTAGCCGACGACGAATTCGTTGGGAATGTCGAAACCGGCCCATTCCACGTCGATGGCGACCTTGGCGGCGTCGGGCTTGCGCAGCAGGGTGCACACCTTGAGGGAGGCGGGCTCGCGCGAGCCGAGGTTGGAGATCAGCCACGACAGGGTGAGTCCCGAGTCGATGATGTCCTCGACGATCAGGACGTGCCGGCCCTTGATGTCGGTGTCGAGGTCCTTGAGGATCCGCACCACACCGGAGGACTGGGTGCCCGCCCCGTACGAGGACACGGCCATCCAGTCCATCGTGACGGGAGTGGACAGCGCCCGCGCGAGGTCGGCCATCACCATCACCGCGCCCTTGAGCACGCCGACGATCAGCAGATCCTTGCCCGCGTACTCCGCGTCGATCTTCGCGGCCAGCTCCACCAGCTTGGCGTCGATCTCTTCCTTGGTGATGAGCACCTTCTCGAGGTCGGCACCCATGTCTTTCGCGTCCACCCGCATCACTTTCGGTCGTCCCACCGGCCGGTCCGGTCCGTCCCGCGACTCGTACGGGTCGGTGGGGTCCGGATTCAGCCCTGCCGAATCACCAGTCTGCCACCCTGCCGGCGGGCGACGACCCGGCCGGGGAGATTGATGGCCCCCTGGCCGCGCCAGCCGGTGATCAGCCGGTCGACTTCCTCGATGTGGCGGGCGAACAGCGAACCGGCGGGTGCGCCGGCCTCGATGGCGGCGCGGCGCAGCACCCGGCGGCGTACGGCGGGCGGCAGATCGTGCAGTGCGGCGCACTCCAGGCGGCCGTCGGCGTCGCGTACGCCGGCTTCCACGCGGCCCGCCCAGGCGTCGAGGGCGTCCGCGTCGTCGCGGGAGAGCTGGGCCGTACGGGCGAGAGCCTCGACGACGCCTTTGCCGAGGGCCTTCTCGAGGGCGGGCAGGCCCTCGTGGCGGAGGCGGGAGCGGGTGTAGGCGGGGTCGGCGTTGTGCGGGTCGTCCCAGACGGGCAGGGACTGGGCCATGCAGGCTTTGCGGGCGGTCTGCCGGTCGACCTGGAGGAAGGGGCGCCGGTAACGGCCGTCGGCCCCCGAGACCGCGGCCATTCCGGACAGGGAGCGGATGCCGGAGCCGCGGGCCAGGCCGAGGAGGACGGTCTCGGCCTGGTCGTCGCGGGTGTGGCCGAGCAGGACGGCGGCGGCGCCGTGCCGTTCGGCGGCGGCGTCCAGCGCGGCGTAGCGTGCGTCGCGGGCGGCGGCCTCGGGGCCGCCGTCGCGGCCGACGGTGACGGCGACGGACTCGGCGGGGTCGAGGCCGAGTTCGCGCAGCCGGGTGACGACGTCGGCGGCGCGCAGGTCGGAGCCGGCCTGGAGGCCGTGGTCGACGGTGACGCCGCCGGCCCGGACGCCGAGGCGGGGGGCTTCGAAGGCGAGGGCGGAGGCGAGCGCCATGGAGTCGGCGCCGCCGGAGCAGGCCACGAGCACGAGAGGGGAGGGGGGCCGCTCGTGCGTGGGCGGGCCGGGGATTCGGCCGTGGTCGTCGAGGATGTCGGTCAGGACGCGGCGGACCGCCAGGCGTATCGCCGCGACCGCGGGGTGGGGACCCATGTCCGGTTCCCTTCATGAAGTTGTCGGGGGGTGAGCCCGAGATCCGGTCACTCAGAGTGTGTAGATGGTGACAGAACCGGGCCGTTCCCCGAGCATCGCACGCCTACTCCGGACTCACGGTCCCTCGGACGGGTGATTGCAGGGGCGTCCGTCTGCCGTCGGCCGTGTGCGGCGCATGACGGGGCGTGGGGGTCAGGCTTCCGGTTTGCGGTGCACCCGTGTGATCCAGTCCGCCGGTTTGGCGATCTCCGCTTTGGTGGGGAGTGTGTTGGGCGAGGTCCACACCCGGTTGAAGCCGTCCATGCCGGTTTCGTCGACGACGGCGCGCACGAAGCGTTCGCCGTCGCGGTACTGGCGGAGTTTGGCGTCCAGGCCGAGGAGTTTGCGCAGGGCCGTGTCGAGGCGGGACGCGCCCTTGGCGCGGCGCTGCTGGAACTTCTCTCGGATCTCGTTGACGCTCGGGACGACTTCGGGGCCGACGCCGTCCATCACGAAGTCGGCGTGGCCCTCGAGGAGGGACATCACGGCGGTGAGCCGGCCGAGGATCTCGCGCTGGGCGGGGGTCTGCACGAGCTCGACGAGGGAGCGTCCGTCGTCGCCGTCCTCGCCCTCGGGGCGGCCGCCGGCCAGGGACTGGGCTGCCTCGCGGATGCGTTCCAGAACGGTCATGGGGTCGACGTCGGTCTGTTCGAGGAACGCCTGGATCTCGCCCTGCAGATGGTCCCGCAGCCAGGGTACGGCGGTGAACTGGGTGCGGTGGGTCTCCTCGTGGAGGGTCACCCACAGGCGGAAGTCGTGCGGCTCGACGTCGAGTTCGCGTTCGACGTGGACGATGTTGGGGGCCACGAGCAGCAGTCGGCCGCCGCCGTTCGCGCCGGACGGAAGGTCGCGGGTGGCGGGGGCGAAGGTCTCGTACTGGCCGAGGACGCGGGAGGCGAGGAAGGACAGCAGCATGCCGAGTTCCACGCCGGTGACCTTGCCGCCGACGGCGCCGAGGACCATGTTGCCGGGGCCGGTGCCACGGCGTTCCTGCATTTTGTCGAGGAGCGGTTTGAGGAGTTCGCGGAAGCCGGCGACGTTGGCGCGGACCCAGCCGGGGCGGTCGACGACGAGGAGGGGGGTGTCGTGGGTCTCCTCGGTGCCCAGACGAGTGAAGCCCCGGACGTGTTCCTCCGAGGCTTTCGCGTGCCGGCGCAGTTCGGCGACCACGGCGCGGGCCTCGTCGCGGCTCACGTCCGGGCCTGGGCGCATGAGGCGGGTCGCGGTCGCGACCGCGAGGTTCCAGTCGACCATCCCGGAAGAAGCGGCACCACCGATGCTCGTCATGTGTCAACGGTACGTGAGTGGCCCGGTTCGGGGCAGGGTGGCGGTGCCCGGAGGGGGTGAGGCAGGGGGGTGGTCGCGCTTCCGGTTTCCGCCCCCCGCCGCCGCTTCCCGTCCCGTCCCTGGGGCGCTGCCCCCGAACCCCCGTTCGCGCCCACGCGGCGGAGCCGCACATCGACACGGCCTCGCGCCCCTCAAAGGCGGCAGCCGCACGCGGCCAGGGCTGTCGCCACCTTGTCCAGGGCCGACTGGGCCGCTGTCGGGTCGGTGGTGTCGTTGGCCAGGAAGGCGAAGGCGAGGAGGCGGCCGGAGGTGTCGACGACCGTGCCCGCCAGGGTGTTGACGCCGGTGAGGGTGCCGGTCTTGGCCCGTACGACGCCGGCCGCGCCCTCGGTGTAGCGGCCGGTGAGGGTGCCGGTGAAGCCGGCGACGGGCAGGCCGGTGAGGACGGGGCGCAGTTCGGGGTGGGCCGGGTCGCCGGCCTTGGCGAGCAGGGCGGTGAGGAGGCCGGCGGTGAGTCGGTCGCGCCGGTCGAGGCCGCTGCCGTCCTTGACGTCGGCACCCTTCACGGGGAGCCCGAGCTGCTTCAGACGGGCGGTGATCGCCGCTCCGCCGCCGGCGAAGTCGGGCTTCTCACCGGCAGCGAGGGCGGTGTGGCGGGCGAGGGCCTCGGCGAGGTCGTTGTCGCTGTTGGTCAGCATCCGCTCGACGAGTGCGGCCAGCGGGGGCGAGGAGACCGTGGCGAGCGTGGACGCGCGGGTGGTGGCCTTCGACGGGCCGGGAGGTGTGGCCTTGACGCCGTGTTCCTTCAGCAGGTCGCCGAACTTCCGCGCGGCGTCCGCCGCCGGGTCCGCGATCCGCGGAGCCGGCCCGCTGGTGGAGTCGTCGGTCCGGGCCTCGTCGGTCATCAAGGGGGTGACGGCCGCGATGTTCGGGTTGACCCCGATCGGGTGGATCGTGGCGCCCTGGTAGAGGGTCGTGTCGTACGACAGCGTCACCTCGCGCACGCCCTGTCCTGCGAGGGCCGCGGCGGTCCGCTCCGCGAGGTCGCGCAGGCTCGCGAGATCGCCGGCCTTCTTCCGCGCGGTCAGCGTGGGGTCGCCACCGCCGACGAGTACGACCTCCTTGGTGTCGGGTTCGTACACCGCGCGGGTGGTGAGGCGGTGGTCGGCGCCCATCGCGGAGAGCGCGGCGACGGCCGTGGCGATCTTCGTGGTCGAGGCGGGGATGAGGGCGTCCGCGGAGCCCGTGCCGTAGAGCTGTTCGCCGGTGGCGACGTCGAGCACGGCGGCGCCGTGCCGGCCGAGCGCGGGGCTGCTCAGCAGCGGGTCGAGGACGGCGCCGAGGGCCTTGCCGCCGGGCGCCGACTTCACGGTGGTGGCGGTGCCGCCGAGGCCGGTGAGCACGGAAGCGGCCGGTGGGGCCGCCCGGGGCCCGCGGGGCGGCGTACCGGCGTGAGCGCGGACGCCGCCGTGATCTGTGCCACGCGCGGCCTGCAGAGCCACGGCCCGGTCCCGCTCGGCCGTACGCTGGCCCGAGGAGTCCCAGGGACCGGCGGCGGTCACCACACCCGCGGCGAGCGCCAGACCGGCGGTGCCGGCGGTCGCGGTGAACAGCCAGGTCCCCGGTCGCGCGCCCCGCGCGGCCTGCGGTGATCCCGGCCGGTCGGGCCGCGCGAACCGTGGCACGGTGGCCGCGGCGACGCGCGCCAGACGTGGCCGTACGGTCTCCGCGGCCCGGGTGAGACGAGGTCGTACGGCGCTCGCGAACCGCACGACATGCGGCCTCGCGGCCCGCCAAGGCCTCAGCTCTGGCACGACCACCAGCCCCTTTCGCGATCACACACCTGCGTGAGGGACACTTAACCACCAGAACTATGTGCTGATCATGGAGGAGCGTCCGGTGGAGTTCGACGTCACGATCGAGATCCCGAAGGGTTCGCGGAACAAGTACGAGGTGGACCACGAGACGGGTCGGATCCGCCTGGACCGTCGGCTCTTCACGTCGACCGCCTACCCGACCGACTACGGCTTCGTGGAGAACACCCTCGGTGAGGACGGCGACCCGCTGGACGCGCTGGTCATCCTGGACGAGCCGACGTTCCCGGGCTGTCTGATCCGGTGTCGCGCGATCGGCATGTTCCGTATGACGGACGAGGCCGGCGGCGACGACAAGCTGCTGTGCGTCCCGGCGACGGACCCGCGCGTGGAGCACCTGCGTGACATCCACCACGTGTCGGAGTTCGACCGCCTGGAGATCCAGCACTTCTTCGAGGTCTACAAGGACCTGGAGCCGGGCAAGTCGGTCGAGGGCGCCGACTGGGTCGGCCGGGTGGACGCCGAGGTCGAGATCGAGCGGTCCTACAAGCGTTTCAAGGAGACGGGCGGCCACTGAGCCCTCCCGCCGCACGACGCGCGAACGGGCCGCACACACGTGTGCGGCCCGTTTCTGCTGTGCGTGCGCATACTGAGGCGGTACGGGGCAGGCTTACGGACATCTGACGGACGGTGTCGTACAGGGAGAGCGGAGCAGGTGACGGACGCGGAGGACCGCAAGCCGCAGTCGGACGAGGCGAGGAGCGCGTTCACGCCTCCCGCCGTGGTCGCGGGGCCGGCCGAGGCCGACTCGTCGACGACGTCCGAGTTCGCCGTCCCCGACGGGCTGGCGGTCACGAAGCACGGTACGGAGTCCGAGACCACCTCCGAGTTCTCCGTCCCGGACGGTCTCGACATGGCCCCGGCCGCCGCGGACGAGACGGAGGGGTCGGCGTTCAGCACGCCGAGCACCTACAGCGCGAAGCAGACGGCGGCGTTCACCCCGGCGAGCGGCATACCGCTGGTCCGGCTGGCCCAGGACGTTCCGTGGCAGGACCGGATGCGCACCATGCTGCGCATGCCGGTGACGGAGCGTCCGGCGCCGGAGCCGGTGCAGCGGCCCGACGAGGCCGGGCCGGCCGTCCCGCGCGTGCTCGACCTGACCCTGCGTATCGGGGAGCTGCTGCTGGCGGGCGGTGAGGGCGCCGAGGACGTGGAGGCGGCGATGTTCGCCGTGTGCCGCTCCTACGGCCTGGACCGCTGCGAGCCCAACGTCACGTTCACCCTGCTGTCGATCTCCCACCAGCCGTCCCTGGTCGACGACCCGGTGACCGCGTCGCGCACGGTGCGGCGCCGCAGCCCCGACTACACCCGGCTGGCGGCCGTCTACCAGCTGGTGGACGACCTCAGCGACGACGAGACCCACGTCTCCCTGGAGGAGGCCTACCGCCGGCTGGCGGAGATCCGCCGCAACCGGCATCCCTACCCCGGGTGGGCGCTGACGCTCGCGAGCGGGCTGCTCGCGGGGGCCGCGTCGGTGCTCGTCGGCGGTGGCTTCGTCGTGTTCGTGTCGGCCGCGACCGGCGCGATGCTCGGCGACCGGCTGGCCTGGCTCTGCGCGGGGCGCGGGCTGCCGGAGTTCTACCAGTTCACCGTGGCCGCGATGCCGCCGGCCGCGATCGGGGTGGCGCTGACGCTGGCGCACGCGGATGTGAAGGCGTCCGCGGTGATCACCGGTGGGCTGTTCGCGCTGCTGCCCGGGCGGGCGCTGGTGGCGGGCGTGCAGGACGGTCTGACCGGCTTCTACATCACCGCGTCGGCGCGTCTGCTGGAGGTCCTGTACTTCTTCGTGGGCATCGTGGCCGGGGTGCTGACGGTGCTGTATTTCGGCGTGCAGCTGGGCGCCAACCTCAACCCGGACGCGGCGCTCGGCGCCTCCGACGACCGGCTGTCGCAGATCGGCGCGTCGATGATGCTGTCGCTGGCCTTCGCGGTCCTGCTCCAGCAGGAACGGTCCACCGTGCTGATGGCGACCCTGAACGGCGGGGTCGCCTGGGTGGTGTACGGCGCGATGCACGCGACGGGCGACATCTCGCCGGTGGCTTCCACGACCGTGGCGGCGGGACTCGTGGGTCTGTTCGGGCAGTTGCTGGCCCGGTACCGGTTCGCGTCGGCGCTGCCGTACACCACGGCGGCGATCGGGCCGCTGCTGCCGGGTTCCGCGACGTACTTCGGTCTGCTGGGGATCGCGCAGAACGAGGTGGACTCGGGGCTGGCGTCCCTCACGAAGGCCGTGGCACTGGCCATGGCCATCGCGATCGGGGTGAACCTCGGGTCGGAGATCTCGCGGATCTTCCTGCGGATCGGGTCCGCGGAGAAGCGCCGGGCGGCCAAGCGGACGCGGGGTTTCTAGCGCCGGGCGCGGAGTTTTTGGCGCCGGGCGCGGAGTTTTTGGCGCCGGGCGCGGAGTTTTTGGCGCCGGCGCCATTTTGCCCCCGGGCGCCATCCGGCTCGGGAGCCTCGGTGGGATGGCGACCGCGGGCCGGTGGGGGTTGTTCGCGCAGTTCCCCGCGCCCCTTCGGGGCGCTTCAGTAGCCCCTGTTGTACGGCTGCTGCTGGTTCTGGTCGTAGTACTGGTCGTTGCCGTAAGGCTGCTGGGGCTGCTGCTGGTAGCCCTGCTGGGGGTGGCCCTGGTTGCCGTAGTGGGGCTGCTGGGGCTGGGCCGGGGTGATGCGGCGCAGCTGGGTCGTGGCGTCGTCCATGACCGGGTACTGGGGCTGCTGCGGGGCCGCGGCCGCTGCGGCGGCGGCGCGCTTCTTCTTGCCGCGCTCGCGCAGGTACTCGATGAGGATCGGCACCACGGAGACGACGACGATGAGGACGAGGATCGCCTCGACGTTGGTCTTGATGAACTCGATCTGTCCGAGCCAGTAACCCGCGAGGGTGACGCCGCTGCCCCAGGCGATACCGCCGATGAGGTTGTACGTCAGGAACGTGCGGTACTTCATGCGGCCGGCACCGGCCACGATGGGCGCGAACGTGCGCACGATGGGGACGAAGCGGGCCAGGACGATCGCCTTGGGGCCGTACTTCTCCATGAACTCGTGGGCCTTCTCCAGGTTCTCCTGTTTGAAGAGCTTGGAGTTCGGCCTGCTGAACAGCTTCGGCCCGAAGAACTTGCCGATCATGTAGCCGACCTGGTCGCCGATGACGGCGGCCGCCACGATCAGGGTGCACACCAGCCACAGCGGCTGGGTGATGTAGTTGCCCTCGGCCACGAAGAGACCCGCCGTGAACAGCAGGGAGTCACCGGGCAGGAACGCGAAGAGTCCGGACTCCGCGAAGACGATCAGCAGAATGCCGGGAAGGCTGAAGGTCTCGATCAGGTAGTCCGGGCTCAGCCACTCAGGGCCGAGCGCAAGCGTGGTCACGGGGATGTGGCTCCTGCAGCTGGGGGTCAGGGCTGGGTTCGCTGCCCAAATTATGAACGCAGCCGTGGACGCCCGGGTTCCGCGGGGGTGCCAGGACACGCAATCCGCAGGTCGCGGCCCGGGTGCGGGCCGGGCCGCGACGCTCAGGAGGTGTGCCGCTCGGCGTTGGCGAGGATCGCGTCCCTGAGGTGCTCGGCGAGACCGGGCCGCATGGAGTCGTAGTACGCCTTGAAGCGCTCGTCGGCGACGTACATCTCCCCGAAGCACCGGTGCATCTCGTACGGCACCTCGAAGTACCACTTGCCGATGTGCCGCCGGTGTTCCTCGGCGAGTTCCATGGCGGCCTCGTCGGCCGGCTGTACCCCGGCGGCGATCAGGGCGGTGTACCGCTCCTGCCAGTCGTCGACCTCGGCCTGGACGCGCTTCCAGTCCTCCTTGGTGTAGGTCGCCGCGCGGCGCTGCGACTCGGCGTACGCCTCGGTGCCGCCCCAGCGTTCCTCGGCCTCCTCGGCGTACTGCTCGGGGTCCTTGTCCCCGAACACCTCGAACTTCTCCTCGGGCGTGAGGTTGATTCCCATCTTGCGTGCCTCCATGGCGTTCTCCACGGCCGCCGCCATCTTCCGCAGCTTCTCGATCCGGGCGGTCAGCAGTTCGTGCTGCCGGCGCAGATGCGCGCGCGGGTCCGCCTCCGGGTCGTCGAGCAGGACGGCGACCTCGTCGAGCGGGAAGCCGAGCTCGCGGTAGAACAGGATCTGCTGCAGCCGGTCGAGGTCGGCGTCGTTGTAACGCCGGTGGCCCGCGTGGCTGCGCTCGCTCGGGGTGAGCAGGCCGATGTCGTCGTAGTGGTGCAGGGTGCGCACCGTGACTCCGGCGAATCCGGCGACCCGTCCCACGGTGTAGCTCACTTCCGCTCCCTTCTCGGTACGCGTTCCACCTTCGGCCCTCACGTCGCGTGAGGTGCAAGCCGCTTACGGCTTTGTCCGCTTCGTCCGCTTCGTCCGCTTCGTCCGCTTATCGTGTGCGCGTGGCCCAGGACAGCGCACCGCAGACACCCGCCGCCACCGCTCCGGCGGCCGAGGCGCGCTCCCTGCTGCCGACCATCGTCCCCGCGCTGCTCGTGGGCGTGGTGACGAGCCTGGTCCTGGTGGGGGTGAGCACGGCGGCCGAGGAGCTGCAGGACGTGCTCTGGCAGGGTCTGCCGGACGCCCTGGGCGTCGGCCGGTACTCCGTGCTGTGGATGTTCGTGATGCTCGTCGCCACCGGGATCGCGGTCGGGCTGGTGGTGTGGAAGGCGCCGGGGCACGCGGGGCCCGATCCGGCGACCACGGGACTCGACGCGCCGGTGCTGCCGCCGGCGGTGCTGCCGGGGCTGCTGCTGGCGACGGCGCTCATGCTGGCCGGCGGGCCGAGCCTGGGGCCCGAGAACCCGATCATCGCGGTGAACGTCTCGCTGGCGGTGTGGCTGGGCGCCAGGGCCTTCCCGAAGGCTCCGGAGCGGGGCTGGGTGGCGCTGGCGGAGGCCGGGACGATCGGGGCGCTGTTCGGGACGCCGGTCGCCGCCGCTCTGGTGATCTCCGAGGCGCTGGCGGGGCAGCGGCTCAAGGGACAGCTGTGGGACAGCCTCTTCGCGCCGCTGGCGGCCGCCGGGGCCGGCGCGCTCACCATCGCGCTGGTGTCGGAGCCGAGTTTCGACCTCCATCTGCCGCCGTTCGGGCATCCCGGCTGGGGCGACCTGCTGGCGTCCCTCGTGGTCGCCTCCGTCGGCGCCGTGCTCGGCATGTGCGCCGTCTACGCCTTCCCGTACGTCCATGGGGTGTTCCGGCGGCTGCGGCACCCGATGCTGATGCTGCCGGCGGGTGGCGTGTTGCTGGGCGCCCTGGCGGCGCTGGGCGGGCATCTGACCCTGTTCAAGGGGCTCGACGAGATCGCGGTACTGGCGCGCGACCCCGAAGGCTGGTCGGCGGGCGGGTTCGCCACGATGACGATCGTCAAACTGGCCGCGCTGCTCGTCGCCGCGTCCTGCGGTTTCCGGGGCGGGCGGATCTTCCCCGCGGTGTTCGTCGGCACCGCGCTCGGGCTGTGCGCGCACGCGCTGGTGCCCGGGGTGCAGCCCGCGGTGGGCGTGTCGGCGGGTGTGCTGGGGGTTCTGCTGGCCATCACCCGGCAGGGCTGGGTGAGCCTGTTCGTCGCCGCCGTCCTGGTCGCCTCCCCCGGGATCCTCGCCCTTCTGTGCGTCGCCTCGCTGCCGGCCTGGCTGCTGGTGACGGGGCGTCCGCACATGCAGCTGCGGGCGGACGGAACCGCCGTGCGCTGACCGTCCCCCGCTCCCCCTCATCCGTCGTTCCCGGGATCCGGAGGCACCCATGCCGCTCCACAGAGGCCCGCGGCACGACGAACGCCCCGTGTCCGTGGACCCCTTCCTGGGACGGCCGGTTCGAGTGAGGCGCGCATGCTCGCCGGGATGGCGCTGGAGCGAACGGGGCCTCGCGCGGGGTGCGCGTCCGAACCTCGTCAGGGGCGTCAACGTCCAGGTCCGCCGGGACAAGTCCCGCACCTTCCGGGAGGTGAATCCCCGTCAGGTGCGCAGGGCGGGCGAGCGGTTCCGCCTCGACCCGGGGGGCCGCCGTCGAGCCGGTGTCGGGGGCGATGATCGCGCCGTTCCCCGACGAGGACCTGGTGTGGGACTTCCGTCTCCCGCGCGAGGCGTCGATCACCACGTCCGGGCACAAGTACGGGCTGGTCCACCCGGGTGGCGGCGGGGCGCCGTGGCGGGACGCGCGGGCGCTGCCCGAGTGAACCGGTCCTCCGGGTGAAACTACCCGGGTGGCGACCCGCCGACCTTCGCACTGAACTTCTCCCGGCCGGTCGCGCAGGTCGTGGCGCGGTCGGCCGGCGACCGCGTCCCCGTACACGCGACGGGAACACGGCCACCGGCTTCCCTCACTAACGGCTGAGCCGCGAGAACCTCCGTACCGCCAGCGGGAGGAACACCGCCAGCAGGGCCAGGGGCCATACGACGGCGGCCCCTGTGTGGCCCGGTTCGCCGCCGGGGCTGCCGAAGAGGTCGCGTACGGCGGTGGCGGTCTGGGACATGGGGTTCCATTCGACGACCGTGCCCAGCCAGCCCGGCATGGACTCGGGGGCGGCGAAGGCGTTGGACAGGAAGCCGACCGGCCAGACCAGGATCTGTACGGCCTGCACGAGTTCCGGTTTCCCGGCGATCAGGGCCAGGTGGATGCCGATCCACAGCATGGCGAACCGGAACAGCAGGAGCAGTCCCACGGCGCCGAGGAAGCCGTCCGGGCCGCCCTGCGGGCGCCAGCCGAGCGCGGCGGCGACGGCGAGGAGGACCGTCAGGCCGAGCGCCGACTGGAGCATGTCGGCGGCGGAACGGCCGACCAGGACCGCGCCGTTCGCCATGGGCATGGAGCGGAAGCGGTCGATGACCCCCTTGTCGAGGTCCTGGGTGACCGCGATCATCGTGCCCTCCAGGCCGAAGGCCATGGTGAGCGCGAGCATGCCGGGCACCAGGAAGTCGAGGTAGTCCCCGCTGACGCCCCGACCGCCGCCGACCAGGTAGCCGAACATCAGCAGCAGCATCACCGGGAAGACCAGGTTCACCACCACCGCCGCCGGCCGGCGTCCCCAGCGGGCGAGTTCGCGGCGGGTCATGGTCCAGGAGTCGGTCAGGGCGTACGCCGGGCTGCTCACGCGGCCTCCTTCGTCCGGTCGTCGTGTCCGGTCAGCCGCAGGAACACCTCGTCGAGGGTGGGCCTGCGCAGGGCGATGTCCTCGGCCTCGATACCGGCCTCCTCCAGCGCGCGCACGACACCGGTCAGGGCCGCCATGCGGTCGGTGACCGGGGCGCTGAGGAGCCGCCGGTCGGTGTCCACGGTGACCGCGTCCTTGGCCACGGGCAGCAGGGCGACGGCCGCGCCCAGCTGCCCCGCGTCGCGCAGGACGACGTCGATGCGGTCGCCGCCGATGGTGGCCTTGAGCGTGTCCGCCGTGCCGTCGGCGACGACCCGGCCGGCGTCGACCAGACAGATGCGGTCGGCGAGCTGGTCGGCCTCCTCCAGGTACTGGGTGGTGAGCAGGACCGTCGTACCGCCGCCGACCAGGGAGCGGACGGAGTCCCACACCTCCGCGCGGCCGCGCGGGTCGAGGCCGGTGGTGGGTTCGTCCAGGAACAGCACCTCCGGTTCGGTGATCAGGGAGGCGGCGAGATCCAGGCGGCGCCGCATGCCGCCGCTGTACTGCTTCACCGCCTTGGGTCCGGTGCCGGAGAGCTCGAAGCGCTCCAGGAGTTCGTCCGCACGCGCGCGTGCGCGGCGCGCGCCCAGGTGGTGCAGCCGGCCGAACAGCTCCAGGTTCTGCCGGCCGCCGAGCTCCTCGTCGAGCGCCGCGTGCTGGCCGAGCAGGCCGATGCGCAGCCGTACGGCGTACGCCTCGCGCACGACGTCGTGACCCGCCACCTCGACCCGGCCCGCGTCGGGGCGGAGCAGGGTGGACAGGATGCGGACCAGGGTCGTCTTGCCCGCGCCGTTGGGCCCCAGCACCCCGTGCACGGTGCCGCGGGTGACGGTCAGATCGAGGCCGTCCAATGCGTGTTTGCCACCGAATGTCTTGCGTGCCCCTTCGACGGTGATCGCCGCGTCGGCCACTCGGACTCCCTCGCTAGACAAATTTGACTACCTGGAGAACGTAACGCGCGCGGAGTGATTGGTCAAACTTGATTAGCGGGCGTCCTGTTCGTCGGCGTGCGGCCGTCCCGACGCGAACGGGTTCTCCTGCCCCTCCGCCAGCACCCCGACGAACGGGTCGCCCTCACCGGCGAAGGTGTAGGCGCCACCCCGGACACGCTCGATCAGGCCCCTCGTCCATTCCGCGCCGGAGTCGGCGGAGTGCACCCAGAAGTTCATGATCTCGCCGATGTGCCCGAGCTGGCCGGGGCCGTCCTCGGGTGTGTAGTACTCGGTGACGGAGGACCGCCACTCCTCGATCTTGCGCACCCGCTCCTCCAGGAGGGCGAGGGCCTCCTCACGCGGCAGGTCGACCATGAAGCCGAGCGCCGCGGTGAGGACGTCCGGCCGCTGGTCGTAGGCGGTGAGGTAGGCGCGCAGCAGTGTCAGGTACTCCTCGGTGCCCCGCGCGGTGATCTCGTACTCCACGCGCGGGGGCCCGCCCGCCGTGGACGGCGCGATCTCGTGCGCGAGCAGCAGTCCCTGCTTCGCCATCTGCTTCAGCGCGTGGTAGATCGAGCCGGGCTTGGCGTTGGACCACTCGTGCGCGCCCCAGTACTCCAGGTCGTTGCGCACCTGGTAGCCGTGGGCCCGCCCGTGCTGGCGCACGGCGCCGAGCACCAGGAGACGGATTGCTGACATGGGGCCAGCGTAGGACCCCCGGGATCAGGCCCGGGGGCTGCCCTGCCCGCTGCCGGCCGCCCGCGGCGGTCTTCCGCCGGTCCCCGCCCGCGCGTGCCCGCTCAGAACGGGAAGCCGCTCCGGCCGTGCTGCACCGAGATCCACTTCACCGTGGTGAAGGCGTCCAGCATGGTGTCGCCGTTGAGCCGGCCGATGCCGGAGCTCTTCTCGCCGCCGAAGGGGACGATCGGCTCGTCGTGCACGGTGCCGTCGTTCACGTGGAACATGCCGGTGTCGATCCGCTTGGCGAAGCGGACGCCCCGCTCGATGTCCCCGGTGTGCACGGCGCCGCTCAGGCCGTACGGCGTGTCGTTGACGAGGCGTACGGCCTCCTCCTCACCGTCGAACGGGACGAGGAAGGCGACGGGTCCGAAGACCTCCTGCTTCAGCAGGGCCGAGCCGGCGGGCAGACCGGTGAGGACGGACGGCTCGACCAGGTTGTCCCGGCGCGCGCCCCAGACCAGGGCGGTGGCGCCCTCGGCGAGCGCCTGCTCGACCACGCCGGACAGGGTGTCCGCCTGGCGGGAGTTGATCACCGGGCCGATGACCGTCTCCGGGTCACGCGGGTCGCCGGCCTTGAGGGAGCGGACCTTGGCGACGAACTTCTCGGTGAACTCGTCGGCCACCGAGCGGTCCACCAGCACACGGTTGGCGGCCATGCAGACCTGGCCCTGATGGACGTACCGGCTGAACACGGCCGCGTCCACGGCGTAGTCGAGGTCGGCGTCGTCGAGCACCACCAGCGCGCTGTTGCCGCCGAGTTCGAGCACCGAGCGCTTGAAGAGGGAGGCGCAGACGGTGGCCACACGGCGGCCGACCGCGTCCGAGCCGGTGAAGGAGATGACCTTCGGGACCGGGTGCTCCAGGAAGGCGTCGCCTATCTCTGCGATGTCGGTGATGACGACGTTGAGCAGACCGCCGGGCAGGCCCGCGTCCTCGAAGATCTTCGCGACGAGGGAGCCGCCGACGACCGGCGTGTCCTGGTGCGGCTTGAGCACCACGCCGTTGCCGAGCGCGAGTGCGGGGGCGACGGACTTCAGGGAGAGCAGGAAGGGGAAGTTGAAGGGGCTGATCACGCCCACGACGCCGACGGGCACGCGGTAGACGCGGTTCTCCTTGCCGTCGACCGGCGAGGGGATGATCCGGCCCTCGGGGGCCAGCGCCAGATGGACCGCCTCGCGCAGGAACTCCTTGGCGAGGTGCAGCTCGAAGGCGGCCTTCAGGCGGGTGCCGCCGAGTTCGGCGACGATCGCCTCGGCGATCTCCTCCTCGCGCTCCTCGACCAGCCTGAGCGCCTTCTCGAACACCGCGCGGCGGGCGTACGGGTTGGTCCGCGCCCATTCCTTCTGCGCGCGGGCGGCCGCCTTGTAGGCCTGATCGACCTCGTCGACCGTGGCGATGGTGATCGACGCGAGCTTCTCGTCGTCGTACGGGTTGAAGTCGATGATGTCCCAGGAGCCGGTGCCCGGGCGCCACTCACCGTCGATGTACTGCTGAGCGAGGTCGGTGAAGTACGACGGCATGTGATTCCTCGATCCCTTGCTGCATCAGCGGAGCACTGATCGACCGTATTACCTGACTGGACGTCATCGTACTTATGTTGCATACGAGTTGCAGGGGTCGTCCGCACAGCCGTACGGGCTCTCCTAGGACAGTTGCAGCAGTCCGCGCAGGAGGTCCCGGCTCTCCGACGGGCCCGGACTGTCGTGCAGGAGGTCCTTGAGGGCCTTCTCGTACTGGGCCACGTCCTCGGGTTTGTCGAGGTACAGCGCGCTGGTCAGCTGCTCCAGGTACACGACGTCCGACAGATCGGACTCCGGGAAGCTGAGGAGGGTGAACGCGCCCGACTCGCCGGAATGCCCGCCGAGACTGAACGGCATGACCTGCAGCCGGACGTTGGGCCGCTCGGAGATGTCGATGAGGTGCTGGAGCTGGCCGCGCATCACCGCGCGGTCGCCGTACGGCCGGCGCAGGGCGGCCTCGTCGAGGACGACGTGGAACTCGGGGGCGCTCTCCGCGACCAGGTACTTCTGCCGCTCCAGGCGCAGCGTCACCCGCCGCTCGACGTCCTCCTCGCTCGCGCCCTTCATGCCCCGGCGGACCACCGCGCGGGCGTACTCCTCGGTCTGCAGCAGGCCGTGCACGAACTGCACCTCGTACGCCCGGATCAGCGAGGCCGCGCCCTCCAGGCCCACGTACGTCGGGAACCAGCTCGGCAGCACGTCCGAGTAACTGTGCCACCAGCCCGCCACATTGGCCTCCTTGGCGAGGGAGACCAGCGACAGGCGCTCCTGCTCGTCCGTGATGCCGTACAGCGTCAGGAGGTCTTCGACATCCCTGGTCTTGAAGCTCACCCGGCCCAACTCCATGCGGCTGATCTTCGATTCGGAGGCGCGGATCGAGTAGCCCGCGGCCTCGCGCGTGATCCCCCGCGCCTCACGCAGTCGCCGTAGTTGTGATCCGAGCAGCATGCGCCGCACCACCGATCCCGGCTCTCCCGCGCTCACGTTCGCCAGCCTCCCCAACGTCTTCAGGGCCCGCAGTCTGCCACTAAAACACTTCGAGCAGTACTCGTCCGGTTACGGAAACGGAATCCAGCCGCTCACTCCGATCAGGAACGAGCACGGAACGGGCACGGAACGGGCACGGAAGCAGCAAGAGAGGAGAGGGGAGAAGTCACGACGAGGCAAGGGAACAGGCGGAAGAGGACACGAAGTTGACGGAAAAAATGCCCACCAAACCAGCACGGGGGCGCCGATTTCGGTCAGCTGCACGTGCATCTGCCCTTGCATCTGCTGTACGTATCGGAAACCATGGTCCCGCACCACCGCAGCCTCGCTACGACCGCGAATTCCCGGGAGTGCCTCGCATGGGGACGAATGGATCGACCATGCTCCAGCCGTTACGGCAGGGCCTTCCGCCGCTGAACCTCGCGGCCGCCTCCGACGCCGCCTCCTGCACCCTCCCCGCCCGCTACGAAGCGGTCCGCGAGGCCCGGCGGTTCACCCGCAAGACACTCGAGCAGTGGGACACCGGCGACCGCTTCGACGACGTGTGCCTGGTCGTCTCCGAACTGGTCACCAACGCGCTGCGGCACGCGCTGCCGGCCGGCACCCCGCGTCCGACGGCGCCGGACCTGCCGGTACGGCTGCATCTGCTGCGGTGGACGGAGCGGCTGGTGTGCGCGGTGCGCGACCCCAGCGACGACGGTCCCGTCGCCCGTGACCCGGACGACCTCCCCGCCGACTTCTCCGCCGAGTCGGGCCGGGGACTGTTCCTCGTCGACTCCTTCAGCGACGGCTGGGGCTGGCACCCGATGGCCGGGCGGCTCGGCGGCAAGGTGGTCTGGGCGCTGTTCCGGCTGCCGCACACGGCGGACCGCTCCGGTCCCGGCGTATGACGAACCGCGGCGCGTCCGGGCGCCGCGGTTCTACGCGCGTCATCGCCTCCTGAGCACCTCGGGGCGCCACCATCCGCCCCCGCGCACCGGTCAGCCGGCGACCAGGTGGTCGAACTCGCCGTCCTTCACGCCCAGCAGCATGGCCTCGATCTCCGCGCGGGTGTAGACGAGCGCGGGGCCTTCGGGGAAACGGGAGTTGCGCACCGCCACCTCGCCGCCGGGCAGCCGGGCGAACTCCACGCAGGATCCCTGCGAGTTGCTGTGCCGGCTCTTCTGCCAGGCCACACCGTCGAGCCCGGTGGCCGCCATGCCGTTGTACACGCCGGACGCGTCGGCACCGTCGTACACGTCGCCGTCGTACACGTCGTGGTCCACAAGTCGCTCCCCGCTGGTGCACTGGCTGGTGTGGCCATTGATGCAGTGGTCAACTGATGCGGATCATAGCTTTGTTTCATGTGCAGATGCATGGGCATATGCACGTGCACGCGCGGTGTTCCCGCGATTACAGCCCTTGCGGTCGTGTCGTGTCCGCTTTGGCGGATGCCTTACCGAACCCCGCTCCCAATGAGACGCGCGCGGGAGCCCATGTGTTCCCTCGTGTTCCCTTGCGTGCTGCCCGCATTCCACGTCCCGGCCCCGCCGTTCAGCAGTGGACATGCTGTGCGAGGTGCGTCACGGAGGCTGGTGGGCCGGAGGGCGGGTCCTGTTAGCTGACGGCGGTCGTCCGGCCGCCGGGGCCGGATTCAGCTAGGGGGCTCGCAGTGACTTCGAGGGCTTGGGTGGGGCACTCACGCGTATCGCCGCCGGCACCGCGCGGGTGGCGGTCCCGGCGCGCGCGGCTCGCGACGGCGGCCGTGGGGCTGGCCGGCGCGCTCGCGCTGACCGCGGGCGGTGGGGGCGGCTCCGACGACTCGGACGACTCGGACTCCAAGCCCACGCCCGCCCTGTCGGCCACGGCGACCCCGAGCCCCGAAGCGAGCAAGGCTCCGGCGGGCCCGCTGGAGGGCAGCTGGCTCGTCACGGTCGACAGCCAGGCCGTCGTCCTGATGGTCAGCGGCGAGGAGGCCGCCCTCTTCGCCACCGGCGGCACCGTGTGCAGCGGTACCGCGCGGGAGGAGGGCGGAACCCGGACGATCCGCCTGAAGTGCGGCGACGACGAGGACCGGGCGAACGGCACGGTCGATTCCGTCGACAAGGACTCCCTGAAGGTCACCTGGAAGAGCCCCCTCGGCACCGAGACGTACACCAGGGCGGAGGGCGGCTCCTTCCCGTCGGGGCTGCCGACGGATGGGGTGGGTTCGTAGCGCCCCGACCGGCGGGTCACCTTCTCCGGCGAACCGGTGGCGGTGCGTGATGATGGCCGATGGGCACTTCCACGAACCCCAGAGGATCATTCATGCGCACCACGCCGATCGCCGTCCCCGCCGTCCTCGCCGCGCTTCTCCTGCTGACCGCCTGCGGCGGCCCGGACGGTGACGACGGGAAGCCGGACAGCAGCCCCTGCTCGGCCGGCACGGTGAGCATGGAGGTCGGGCCCGCGAGCATCGCGCCGGCCGCGGGGGACACCGGTGAGGTTCCCGTCGCCTTCACCAACCAGAGCGCCTCGTGCACCCTCGAGGGCTTCCCCGAGGTGCTGCTGGCGGGGACCGGTGACTCCGAGAGCCTGGACGTGCCGCCGGCCGAGGGGGCCAAGGCGCAGAAGCTGACCCTGGCCAAGGGCGAGTCCGCGTCCTTCACCCTCGTCTACGAACGCGGCCCGCGCGGGGACGGCTCCTTCGACGCCGCGAACCTGCGGGTCGAGCTCCCCGGCGACTCGGACAGCCGTACGTTCCGCTGGACGTACGGCCCGGTCGCGTCCGACGGCCGGGGCGGCCACGAGATCTCCGTGGGCGCGTACCAGCAGGTGGGTGACTAGGTCCTGTCGTCACCTTCCCGGCGTCCGCCCCTCAGGGCGGGCCGCGCGGCGTCAGGTGCGTGCTCTGGGGGTCCCCCGGCCGAAGGCTGCGGGAGTGCCGGGCCCTGGGCCTCGTACCGGATGTACCCGGCTCAGGGTCCGGTGCGGCGAGTGGGGGCACCTCCCGCGCCGCGTCGCGCGGCAAACGGCCGTTCGACGACAGGGCCTAGGACGCGCCGGGAAGGTGCGGGCGGGCCCTGACCTGGGCGTCGTCGGCCGCGCGGGCGCCCTCCTCCCAGCCCGCCGCGTCGCTCACCCCGCGCAGCCGGGTGGTCGTCGTCTCCGGGAACAGGCGGTCCGTCCGCTCGGTGACCGCCACCGCGCGGGAGGCGAGGACCGGGAGCAGATCGTCGCTCACCTGGGTCTCGGCGACAGCCGCGAGACGGGTGCCCACGCGGTGCGCGTAGGCGGCGAGGAAGGACTGCCGGAAGGTCTTGGTCCGCTTGCGTCCGCCGGCCCGCTGCGCGGCCTCCGCCCGGGTCATCGCCGTGGTGGCCTGCACCAGCAGTGAGGTGTAGAGGAGTTCCACCGCCTCCAGGTCCGAGGCGAAGCCGACCACGGTGGAGAAGCCGAGCGGTTCGTTCCACACGGCCCGGCAGTGGTTCGCGCCGGCGACCGCGTCCAGCAGGACCGCCTTGGCCTGCTCGTACGGCGGCTCCACGCCGATCCGGCAGGCTCCCGGCGTCGCGGCGGAGGGCGCCCGCGCGGCGAGCAGCGCCTCGTCGACGCTGTGCCGGGCCATCAGCTCCTGCGCCTTGGCGCTCAGTGCCTCCGCCTCGTCCGGGAACCCCGTCGCCTCCGCCTTGGCGAGCAGCGCGCGGATGCGGCCGAGCATGCGGGACTCGGGCCGCCGGTCGCGCGGATCCGGGGCGGCGGTCTCGTCGAGGGGTTCGAGGGCGGGCAGCCGCAGTAGCAGGCGGTACAGCTCCAGTACGGCCGAGGCGTACGAGAAACGGTCACCGCGCGGGACGTCGTCCGCTTCCAGCTCGTCGAGCTGGGCCTGCCAGCGGGGCCCGCGCGGCCGGTCGTCGCGCGGTGCCCCCGCAAGGATCAGCGCGGTGACGAGCCGTACGTGGACGTCGTCCAGCTCGCGCCGGACGATCCGTACGACATCGGCGGGCTGCCAGCCGCGCTGCCAGGCGGTGGCCACGAACTCCTCGCCCCGCCGGGCGAGTTCCGCGTCGGCCGCGGGATCTGCGGCGAGCAGGGACGCGCCGGTGTCGAGGGCGGTGTCGCCGGTGTCGTAAAGGGCGGCCCGGAAGGCGCGGTCGACGGTGCTGGACGTACTCACGGGCCGATCGTGCCACGTCCGGAGCATTCACCCGAAGGTGTCAACCGTGGGTTGACAGTGCAGGGGTGTCAACTTACGGTTGACACATGACGAAGGACCCCGCCATCAAGTCATCCATCCGTCTCGACGACCTCATCGCGGCCATCAAGAAGGTCCACGAGGAGCCGCTCGCACAGCTCCAGGACGCGGTGCTCGCCGGTGAGCACCTCGGTGACGTGGCCGACCACCTGATCGGCCACTTCGTGGACCAGGCCCGCCGTTCGGGCGCCTCCTGGACCGACATCGGCCGGAGCATGGGCGTCACACGGCAGGCGGCCCAGAAGCGCTTCGTACCGAAGGAGGGCAACGACCTCGACCCGAGCCAGGGCTTCAACCGCTACACGCCCCGTGCCCGCAACGTGATCATGGCCGCGCACACCGAGGCCCAGACCGCGCACAACGCCGAGGGCCTGCCCGAGCACCTGGTCCTCGGTCTGCTGGCCGAGCCGTGGGGACTGGCGGTCAAGGCGATCGACGAGCAGGGCGTCACCGTGCGGGCGGTCGCCGAGGCCGCCCGCGCGGCGCTCCCGCCGGCCGTCGAGGAGGCCCCGGAGCTGGTGCCGTACGGCCCGGCGGCCAAGAAGGTCCTCGAGCTCACCTTCCGCGAGGCCCTGCGCCTCGGCCACAACTACATCGGCACCGAGCACATCCTGCTCGCCCTCCTCGAGCACGAGAACGGCGAGGGCCTCCTCAGCGGTCTCGGCGTCACCAAGCCCGCCACCGAGCGGTACGTCGCCGAGATGCTGGCGCAGTACGTCGAGACCGAACAGGCCGACGAGACCGGCCGGGAAGGCTGACCGGGGGCCGTTGTCAGACCCCCCTGCCACACTCGCAGCATGGCCGACCGGTGGGCGCTCGCTCCGGCCGGGGACGGTGGCGTGGACGTCGCCCTCCTCGGCCCGGACGGGCTGCCCGCCGGCCCGGTGCACCGGGAGCCGGACCTCGCCGAAGCCGTGCGCGGACGCCCCGGTGTCACGCGATGGGTATGGCGGTCCACCGCCGAGGTATACCCGCGTCTGCTCGCCACGGGGGTGCGAGTGGAGCGGGCCTACGACGTCGAGACCGCCGAGACCCTTCTCCTCGGCCACGAGGGGCGGTACGGGGAACCCCGTTCGGCCGCGGCCGCGCTGGCCCGGCTGCGCGGCGGCCCCGTACCGCCCGATCCGCCGCAGCGCCATGCCGAACCCGGCGCCCAGTCCTCCCTCTTCGAACCCCAGGGCGTCCCGCTGCCCCTGCCGGACCTCCTCGCGGTCTACGCCGAGCAGCAGCGGCGCACCGACGCGACCGCGCACCCGGACCGGATGCGGCTGCTGACGGCCGCCGAGTCGGCGGGGACGCTGGTGGCCGCCGAGATGAACCGCGCCGGGCTGCCCTGGCGGGCGGACGTGCACCGCGCGGTGCTGCACGACCTGCTGGGCGAGCGGTACGCGGGCGGTGGCGAGCCGCGCCGGCTGGCCGAACTCGCCGACGAGGTGTCCGCCGCCTTCGGTCACCGGGTCCGGCCGGACCTGCCCGCCGAGGTGGTGAAGGCGTTCTCGCGGGCCGGCGTCAAGGTCACGTCGACCCGCCGCTGGGAGATCGAGTCCGTCGACCACCCGGCCGTCAAACCCCTGCTCGAGTACAAGAGGCTGTACCGGATCTGGGTCGCCCACGGCTGGTCCTGGCTCCAGGACTGGGTGCGCGACGGCCGCTTCCGGCCCGAGTTCCTCGCCGGCGGCACCGTGACCGGCCGCTGGGTGACCAACGGCGGGGGCGCCCTGCAGATCCCCAAGGTGATCCGCCGCGCGGCCGTCGCCGACCCGGGCTGGCGGCTCGTAGTCGCCGACGCCGACCAGATGGAGCCCCGCGTGCTGGCGGCGATCTCCCGCGACCCCGGACTGATGCAGGTGGCCGGCCGGGAGACCGACCTCTACCAGTCGGTGTCCGACCGCGCCTTCGCCGGCGACCGCGCCCAGGCCAAACTCGCCGTCCTCGGCGCGGTGTACGGCCAGACCTCCGGCGACGGCCTGAAGAACCTCGCCACGCTCAGACGCCGCTTCCCCAGGGCGGTGGCATACGTCGACGAGGCCGCCCGCGCGGGCGAGGAGGGCAGACTCGTACGGACCTGGCTGGGCCGCACCTGCCCGCCGGCCGCCCGCACGGGCGACGACACGGCGGAGGAGGCGGGCATCCCGCTCACCGACGACGAGTCCGGCCCGTGGACCCCGGGCTACGCATCGACCAACGCCCGCGCCCGGGGCCGCTTCGCCCGCAACTTCGTCGTCCAGGGCAGCGCCGCCGACTGGGCCCTGCTGCTGCTCGCCGCGTTGCGGCAGGCCCTCAGCGGCATGGCGGCCGAGCTGGTCTTCTTCCAGCACGACGAGGTGATCGTGCACTGCCCCGAGGAGGAGGCGGCGACGGTGGCGGAGGCGATCCGGCGGGCCGCCGACCTGGCGGGCCGGCTCACCTTCGGCGAGACACCGGTGCGGTTCCCGTTCACGACGGCGGTGGTGGAGTGCTACGCGGACGCCAAGTGACCGGCCCGTTTCCGTCCGTCGTCCGCCTCGGCGGACCGGTTCCCCATGGTCACCACCGCGACGGCGATCCCCGGCGTCTCCATGTCCTCACCTCCCCATCCCGGCCGACGACCGCGCCCGCGATGTCAGGCCCGCAAATCCCGGGTGGGCCGCGTCGACGCCCGCGCGGCGGCGCACGTCTTCCGGGCAGGGGGACGGGACGGTCTTCACCGGGCTGGTGAGGGAGGACGTCAGCGGTGACTTCCGTTCAGGAGGGTCAGACGACTGATACGACGGACCAGCGCAGGGCGCTCGACCCCGAGCCGCACGGCACCACCTGGAGCCTCGCATCGTTCCCGGCGGAACCGCCGCCGGCCACGCTCATGCACAGGTCGCTCGCGGCGTTGCGGATCCGGTAGCCGCCCGACGCCGGGTCCAGCCACCAGAGCTGGTTGTCGGCCGCCGGCCTGCAGTGGTACTCGGTGACCTTGGTCCCGGGCGCGACACCGCCGTAGTCGGGCAGGTCCATGCACAGCCCGTCCTTGCGGTTCCTGACGACGAAAAGGCTCGCCCCCCGGGGCCCGCCGTCCGCGTCGGCCACCACCAGGTCCCAGAGCTGGTTGTCCCCCGTGGGCCGGCAGTTGTACTGGCTGACCGGGCCGTCGACCGAACCCTTGTCGTAGTAGGGCAGGTCGGCGCACTTGCCGGTGGCGACGTTCCTCAGTTGCGCGTTGACCCGGGTGGAGAGGGCGTTGGCCAGCTGGCGGGCGGTGATCTCGGGGGTCTTCCTCGTCTTCGGCTCGGCCTTGTCCTCGGCCTTGCTCTCGGCCTTCTTCTCGGTCTGCGGCCGGGGTTCGGACTTCACCCCGGCCTCGGTCGTGACCGGACCGGCGACCGCCGGCTCGGACTTGGGCTCGGCCGGGGAGGCGGTCGACAACTTCGCCGCGCTCGGCGACTCCGAGGGGGACGGGGACGCGGCCTGATAGGCGGCGGCCGGCAGGTCGTCGGACGCACCGGGGTCGAGCGTCGTCCCCCCGACGGGAGCCGTCTCGACCGTGCGCTCCTCCTCACCGCTCAGGGCGAGTACCAGGAGGGGCACGCAGATCAGCACCGCGCCGACGAGGGCGGCGGCGGCGACCATGGGGCCGCGCAGACGTCCTGGCGCCGTCTCGTCGGCGGCCGTGTCCGCGTTCGCCTTCGTGTCGCCCGTTGCGTCACCGCTGGCGGCCGAGCCGACAGCGGCCGTCGCCTCGCCTTCGGCGGCGGGCTCGGCGGCCGGCCGCGACTCCTGTTCCTGTTCTTGCCTCTTCCCGGCGGCGGCACCGGTATCGGACGGCGCCGGTATCGCTTCCGGAGCCTCCGGCTCGACCACGGGCTCGGATGCGCGGGCGGGCTCGGCGGCGCGGGCCGGTTCGGATGCGCGGGCGGGATCGGGGCTCCGCGGTCTCAGGTCCGCACCGGGATCCCCGCCAGGCGCGGGCACGGATACCGCACGCCGGACGGCCACGGAAGGTGGCGTCCCGCCGGTGGGAGGTTCGTGCTGACGTGGCATGAAACGCTGCTCCTCAATCCAGGGGCACGTAAGTCATTCGACCCAACCCACTCTGGATCACGCCTGGTTGCGTCCACACCTCGGTCAAGTGAACGGAGAGCGACACAGCTCGCGCCCGGGCGGCCGAGCCCTACGCGGGCATCGCCCCGCTCCGTGCCGCCTTCTCATGACGGGCGGTCAGCCGGGACCCGGACTCACGACGGGCAGCGCGACGCAGCAGCGGGACGGCCAGCAGGAATCCGAGGACCGTCCAGGCGGTCAGGACGAGGGCGACCATGGGCAGTTCCCAGGAACCGGCCGGCTCGGCGGCCTGCGCCGCGTCCGGCAGCAGCGCCGAACGCAGGCCCTGCGCCATCCACTTGAGCGGGAAGACGGCGGACACCTGCTGCACCGGCTCCGGCAGCTTGGCGATGGGGAACATCGTTCCGGAGGTGATCAGCAGGCCCAGCAGCGGCAGCATGATCAGGGCCAGCGCCTCACGTGGGTTGGGCAGTACGGCCCCGATGGCAGCTCCCAGCGGGACGACGGCCAGCAGCCCCAGCGTGGTGACCCACACCAGTGTCAGCCAGCCGGCCGGCCCTTGCGGCAGCGGCCCGTCGGTCAGCAGCGCGGCGGCCGCGAGGAGCAGCGCCAGGGTGGTGACCGCCGTGACGACCACCAGCAGGCACTTGGCGACGAGGTAGGCCGGTATCCCGCCGGGTGTGGCGCGCAGTCGCAGCAGCGCGCCCTCCTCCCGTTCGGTCACCAGGATCTGCGGGAGGCTGAGCAGCCCGATCTGGAACAGCAGATAGGCGGCGAAACCCGCGAGCGCCAGATGGGACATCGGGGTCTGCGTGCCGGGCACTTTGTCGCTGATGTAGTAGGTGACCAGCAGGGCGACGACCACATTGCCGAGGTGGCCGAACATCTCCTTGGGGTTGCGCAGGAGATGCCGCAGTTCGATGCCGCCGCGAAGGAAGCCGGCACGCCAGTGACGCGCCCCCCGATTCATCACATGGACCCCCTTCATGCCGCCCGCTCCTCCCCGTCCACCTGGTTCACCATGTGCAGATAGGTGTCCTCCAGCGTCGGTCGGCGGACCTCCAGACCGGCGATCGGGCCGTCCGCGTCCTGGTGGAGCTCCCAGACCAGCCGGGAGGGGTCCTCGGTGCGTTCGCGGCGCCGCGTCCCGTCGCCGTCCGTCCAGCGGACCTCGGCCTGTGCCGCCGCCCGCCGGGCCAGCTCGGCAGGGGTGCCGCAGGCCCGGATCCGGCCGGCGACCAGCATGGCGATCCGGTCGGCAAGCCGCTCGGCCTCCGCCAGGTCGTGCGTGGTGAGCAGGACGGTGACGCCCTCGTCCCGGGCCAGCCGTTCGACGAGGACGTGGAACTCGCGCCGTGCCTCCGGGTCGAAGCCGGTGGTCGGCTCGTCCAGGAAGAGGAGTTCGGGGCGGCCGACGATGCCGAGTGCGACGTCCAGCCGCCGTCGCTGTCCGCCGGACAGCCGGTCCACCTGCCGGCCGGCCTGCTCGGTGAGGCCGACCAGGGCCAGCAGTTCGGCCGGGTCGCGCGGGTCGGGGTAGTACATGGCGAAGTGGGTCAGCAGTTCGGCGACCCGCCAGCGGCGGTGGTCGCGCCAGGACTGCAGCACCAGTCCGATCCGGCCCCGCCAGGCGTCGTCGCCCCGCTCGGGGTCCACGCCGAGGACGCGCACCTCGCCGGCGGACCGCCGCCGGAAGCCCTCCAGGATCTCCACGGTGGTGGTCTTCCCGGCCCCGTTGGGCCCGAGCAGCGCGAACACCTCGCCCCGGTGGATGGCATCACGCCCCGGCGGGCGCCGTGTCAGCCCAGCACCTCCCGGAGCCAGGCCCGTTCCGCGCGGCTGGTGGCGCGGGCGATCGTGAGCATGCCGCGCCGATAGGGGTCGCCGGTCTCCTCGGCACCGAGCGGGCGGTCGCCGTCATGGAAGAAGCTCGCCGGCTGTCCCAGGAAATCCAGACGCCGGCGCAGCACCGCGTGCTGGTCGGCGATGTCCGGCAGCCGGGAGAGGAAGGCGAGCACCGTGAAGTAACGGGTGCTGTCACTGATGTCCAGACCGTCGGCATCCCGCAGCCTGCGCAGCAGCTCACGGCGGCCGGCGTCGGTCAGACTCAGGGTGTGCCGCCGGGCGGCCGAGGCGCCCGGTTCGGCCTTCCGGCCGAGCAGTCCGGCCTTGACCAGCCGGCTGATCGCCGGATAGAGGCTGCCGTCGCTGACCGGTCGGGCATGACCGGACAAGTGGGCTATCCGGTGCCGCAGTTGATAGCCGTGCAGGGGCCCCTCGGCCAGGAATCCCAGGATCGCGAGTTCGAGCATGCTGCTACTGTCGCACATCGAATCGAGGTACCTCGAAACGAGACAGGAGTAGGGCATGTACACCGAGGAATGGGTGACCGAGCGGGCGCGCGACGCCTACGAGCAGGGCCGGGCGTCGTTCGGCATACGGCCCGAACGGACGGCACTGCTGGTCGTCGACATGCAGGACGAGTTCGTCCGCCCCGGCTGGAGTCCCCACTGGGTGCCCGCGGCCACCCGGATGGCGCCCCGGCTGCGACGACTGGCCGAGAACTGCCGGGACGCCTCGGTACCGGTGATCTGGACCATCTTCGACGACACCCATCTCGGTCTGGACCGGCCGCGCACCCTGCGCTCCTTCCCGCACGCCCACAGCGACTGGCACCGGCCGGGTCCCGCCGGGGTGTGGGACGCGATGGGCCGCCGCCCCGACGAGGCCCTGATCCGCAAGCCCTCCTACGGGGCGTTCTACGACACCCCGCTCGACACCGTCCTGCGCAACCTCGACCGCGACACCGTCATCGTCACGGGCACACTCACCAACTACTGCTGCGGCACCACGGCCCGCCAGGCATACGAACGCGGCTACAAGGTCGTCTTCGGCTCCGACGTCACGGCCACCGACGACGAGTCACGCCAGGAACCCGAACTCGCCGTCCTGCGCAAGGGCTTCGCACTCGTCCTGCCCGCCGAGGAGATCACCGCCCGCCTGACCACGACGAACGCCGCCTGACGGGCCACCGGGGCCGATCCGCGGAACCGCCCGACACCGATCACCTCGGAGCAGCCACCCACGTCCCGAACCGGACACGAAAGAACCCCGGACCGACTTCCGACCCGGGGTTCATCAATGAGCCGCCTTCGGGATTCGAACCCGAGACCTACGCATTACGAGTGCGTTGCTCTGGCCATCTGAGCTAAGGCGGCGCGCCGCGCACCTATGGTGCGATCAGCAACGTCGGTAAGTCTACACAGTTTCGGGGGGTGCTTCGTACCGGCCCCGGAGGCGGGGCGGAGGGGCCGCCTCCGGGGCCGGGGTACCGGCTAGGAGCAGCGCTTTCCGTCCGTCGGCGGGGTGCCGTCGAGCAGGTAGGTGTTGATCGCGGAGTCGATGCAGGCGCTGCCGCGGCCGTAGGCGGTGTGGCCGTCGCCCTCGTAGGTGAGGAGGCGGCCCGAGGAGAGCTGGCCGGACAGGGCCTCGGCCCAGCGGTACGGGGTGGCCGGGTCCCGGGTGGTGCCGACGACGACGATCGGCGCGGCGCCCTTCGCCTCGATGCGCTGGGCCTCACCGGTGGCCTTCGCCGGCCAGTACGCGCAGTTCAGGGAGGCCCACGCGAGGCCCTCGCCGAAGACGGGGGACGCCTTCTCGAAAGCGGGGAGCGCCCGTGTGACCTCGTCCGGGGTGTCGAAGGCGGGCGGGAGGTCAAGGCAGTTCACGGCCGCGTTGGCGAACATCAGATTGCTGTACTCGCCGTTCGCGTCCCGCTCGTAGTAGCTGTCGGAGAGGACGAGGAGTCCCGCGCCGTCGCTCTCCTTCATCGCGGCCGTCAGTGCCTCGCGCAGCCGCTGCCACGCGCCCTCGTCGTACATCGCGGCGATCACGCCGATCGTCGCCTGCGACTCGGTGAGTCGGCGGCCGTCGGCGTCGCCGGTGGGGATCGGGCGGGCGTCGAGACGGTCGAAGAACGCCTTGAGGTTCCTGCCGACCTGTCCGGGACCGGTGTCCCGGCCGCCGAGCGGGCAGTCGTCGTGCCGCACGCAGTCCTTCGCGAAGGCGGTGAACGCCGTGTCGAAGCCCTCCGTCTGTTCGAGGTTGAGCCGCCGCGCGGACAGCGAGGGGTCCATCGCCCCGTCCAGCACCAGCCGTCCCACCCGGTCCGGGAACAGCCCGGCGTAGGTGGCGCCGAGGAAGGTGCCGTACGAGGCGCCGACGTAGTGCAGCTTCGCGTCGCCCAGCGCGGCCCGCACGATGTCCATGTCACGGGCCGCCTCGACGGTGGACACATGGCGCAGCAGCTTCGGCGCGTCCGCCCCGCAGCCCTCGGCGAACGTCTTGTACGCCGCGACCAGTGTGCCGGTCTCCTTCGTGTCGTCCGGGGTGATGTCGGTCCGCGTGTACGCGTCCATCGCGGGCCCGTCCAGGCACTCGACGGGTTCGCTGCGGGCCACGCCGCGCGGGTCGACGCCCACGATGTCGTAGCGGGCGCGCACCTCGGCGGGGTAGCCGATGCCGGCGTACGCCTGGACGTAGCCGATCGCCGAGCCGCCGGGGCCGCCAGGGTTCACCAGGAGGGAGCCCAGCCGCTTGCCCGGGCCCGTGGCCTTCTTGCGGGTGACGGCGAGGCGGACGTCACCGGCGGACGGTTCGGTGTAGTCGAGCGGGGCCTTCAGCGTGGCGCACTGGAAGCCGGGGACGCCGCAGTCGCGCCAGGCCGGTTCCTGCTCGTAGTACGGAGTGAGAGCGGCGGGTGTGGAGCGGGGCAGGGGGGCGAGGGCTGCCGCCGCCTCCGCCGCCGAGCTGGCCGTACTCGTCGAGCTTCCGGAGGAGCAGCCCGAGATCAGCAGTGCGGCGGCGGCGAGCAGGGTGACTGCGGTGCGGGTCCCACGGTGGGTGCGCCATGTGTGCATACGGCGAGCGTAACTGTGCGCAATGACATGAGTGCTCTGCGCGCACGCCGTGCCTCGTACGAGTTACCGCGTCGAGCCGCCGGACGGGCGCCGCGGTCAGCCAGCTCTGAGGGCCATCGTCATCGCCTCGACCGCCAGCAGCGGGGCCACATTGCGGTCGAGGGCCTCGCCGCACGCCGCGATCGCCTCGATACGGCGAAGCGTGGACTCGGGGGAGCCGGCGCGGGCCAGGCGCTGCAGTACGTCCTCCGAGTCCGCGTTGGCGATGGCGACGCGGGAGCCGAGCTGGAGGGCGAGGACGTCGCGATAGAAGCCGGTCAGGTCGCTGAGCGCGATGTCGAGGGTGTTGCGCTGCGTACGGCGTCTGCGGCGTTTCTGGTCGTCCTCCAGGTCCTTCATCACGCCCGCCGTGCCGCGTGGCAGCCGGCCGCCCTGGGCCGCACCCAGTGCCGCCTTCAGCTCCTCGGTCTCCTTGGTGTCCGTCTCCTCGGCGAGCTGCTTGGCGTCCTCGGCCGCCGTGTCGACCAGTTCCTGGGCCGCCTTGAGCGCGCTGCCGACGTCGTCGACCCGCAGCGGCAGCTTGAGCACGGCGGCCCGGCGGGCGCGGGCGGCCGGGTCGGTGGCGAGGCGGCGGGCCCGGTCGACATGGCCCTGGGTCGCGCGGGCCACCGAGGCGGCGACGTCCGGCTCGATGCCCTCGCGCCGGACGAGCATGTCGGCGACGGCGGCCACCGAGGGCGTGCTCAGGTTGAGGTGGCGGCAGCGGGAGCGGATCGTCGGCAGGACGTCCTCGACGGAGGGAGCGCAGAGCAGCCAGACGGTGCGGGGCGCCGGCTCCTCGACGGCCTTGAGGACGGCGTTGCCGGACTTCTCGTTCAGCCGCTCGGCCTCCTCGACGAGGATGATCTGCCAGCGGCCGTTCGCCGGTGAGGTGAACGACTTGCGGACGGTCTCCTTCATGTCCTTGAAGAGGATCTCCGCGCCCATCGCGACCACCGTGCTGACGTCCGCGTGGGTGCCGACGAGCGCCGTGTGGCAGCCGTCGCAGAAGCCGCACCCGGGGGCCCCGCCCAGGGCCCGGTCCGGGCTCACGCACTGCAGTGCCGCGGCGAAGGCACGCGCCGTCTGTGTCACTCCCGCCCCGGGCGGGCCGGTGAACAGCCAGGCGTGCGTCATGCTCGACGCTCCGGGAGGCGGCCCCGCGGCCCCGACGGCGGTGACGAACGCGTCCGCGTCCCGGGCCGCGCCGGCGAGCCGTTCGCTCACCCGCTCCTGCCCGACCAGGTCGTCCCACACGGTCATGGGTCAGCCCGCCCTTCCGTCACGTCTGCCTCACCGGATCCATTGTGCGGGTGACCACTGACATCACCCGCACCCGTGGACCCCACCGGTCAGCGCCGGCGGCCCCGGCGGCCGTGCCCCTCGTCGTCCTCGTCCTCGCCGTCGCGCGAGCCCAGCAGTTCGTCGGCCAGGGTCGGCAGATCGTCCAGCGGGGTCTCCTCGGCCCAGTCGGGGCGCGGGCGGTGCCGCGCCGCGTCCTCGGGGTCGATCTGCGGCAGCTCACGCGTGCGGTCGTCGGGCGCCTCCGGGCGTTCGTCCCGGAAGTAGCCGGACGGCACCCGCCGGTCGGCCGGGCCCTGAGCGTCGCCCCGTACGGGAGGCAGTACGGCGGTGTCGTCGGCGGCGCCCGGCGGCACGGGAGGCAGCACCGCCGTCTCGTCGGCCGCGCCCGGCGGAACCGGGGGCTTCGGCAGCTCGGTCGTCACCTCGGCCTCGGACACCGGGGTCCGGCCGGACCGCCGCCCGGCGGCCTCGTCCGGCACCCGGGGCAGCACGGCCGTCTCGTCGACCGGGCCGCCCGGCGCGTCGGCCGGCTTCACCACGGGCGTCGGCACGGTCGCCGCCTCGTCGGCGGGGCGCCGGCGTGCCGCCCCGGAGCCGCCGGTCGTCGCCGAGCCGGTCGTCGCCGTCGGGCCGGTCGCCGTCGGGCCCGACGCCGTCGGTCCCGCCTCGGCGGCGGCCGCCGCCTGTTCGGCCAGCCGCCGGGCCTGCTCCGCGCGCAGCAACGCCTCCTCGGCCTTGCGCTGCTTCTCCAGGCGCAGCGCCTCGGCCTCGGCGCGCAGCCGCGCCTCCTCCTCGGCCTGCTTGCGGCGGCGCTCCTCCTCCGCCTTGCGGCGGGCCTCCTCCTCGGCGCGCGCCTTCTCCTCGGCGAGCAGCCGCTGCCGCTCCTCCTCCGCGCGGCGGTGTGCTTCCTCGGCCCGCTGCCGGGCCTCCTCCGCCTGCCGTTCGGCCTCGCGCCGCTGCGCCTCCTCCAGCTCGCGGCGCTTGCGCTCCTCCTCCTCGGCGCGCAGCCGGGCGAGCTGCTCCTGGCGCTCGCGCTCGAGTCGCTCCTCCTCGGCCTTGCGGGCCGCCTCCTCCTCCGCCTTGCGGCGGGCCTCCTCCTCGGCCTTGCGGCGGGCTTCCTCGCGGGCCTGGATCTCCGCCTCGGACAGCGGCAGCACCTGGTCGAGCCGGTGCCGGATCACCGTGGTCACGGCCTCCGGTTCCTGGCCGGCGTCGACCACCAGGTAGCGGCCGGGGTCGGCGGCGGCCAGGGTGAGGAAACCGGTCCGCACGCGCGCGTGGAACTCGGCCGGCTCGGACTCCAGCCGGTCCGGTGCCTCGGTGAAGCGCTCCCGCGCGGTCTCCGGGGCGACGTCGAGCAGCACCGTCAGATGCGGGACCAGCCCGTCGGTCGCCCAGCGGTTGATGCGGGCGATCTCGGTCGGCGACAGATCGCGTCCGGCGCCCTGGTAGGCGACGGAGGAGTCGATGTACCGGTCGGTGATGACGACGGCGCCACGCTCCAGGGCGGGCCGCACGACGGTGTCGATGTGCTCCGCGCGGTCGGCGGCGTACAGCAGTGCCTCCGCGCGGTGCGAGAGTCCGGCGCTGGAGACGTCCAGCAGGATGGACCGCAGCCGCTTGCCGACCGGGGTCGCGCCGGGCTCACGGGTGAGGACGACTTCGTGGCCCTTGGCCCGGATCCACTCGGCGAGGGCTTCGGCCTGGGTGGACTTGCCCGCGCCGTCGCCGCCCTCCAGGGCGATGAAGAAGCCGGCCCCGGCGAGCGCCGGGGCGGGGTCGTCGCCGCGGAGGAGCGCGTCGCGCAGGTCCTGCCGCAGCGGCACGCCGGAACGGTCGTCGACCTTGGCCAGCACCAGCGCGGCCACCGGCAGCAACAGCGCGCCGACCAGCATCAGGGTGAAGGCGGCTCCGCCGTGCGCGAACACGAACCGGCCGTTCTCGAGCCGGTGCGGTCCGATGCCCGCCGCGACCAGCGGGGCGATCACCGCGCCGAGCGCCACGAACACCCGGACCACGGCGTGCAGGTGCTCGGTCGTACGGGCCCGCCGCTGGTCCTCGGTCTCCTGGTCGAGCAGGGTGTGCCCGGTGTTGGCGGCGAGTCCGGCGCCGACACCGGCCAGCGTCATGAGCAGCACCACGCTGGTGACGTCCGGCACAAGTCCGGCGGCCAGCAGCGCCACGCCCGTGAAGGCGAGGGCGAGCGCGAGCAGCCGGCGCCGGGACAGGGTCGGCAGCAGGGCCGGCGCCGTACGGATGCCGACGACGACACCACCGGTCAGCGCGCCCACCAGCAGGCCGTAGAGCACGGGGCCGCCGCCCAGGTCCTTGGCGTGCAGCACCGACACGGCGACCGCGGCCGCCACGGCGGCGGCGACGGACGCGGAGGCGAGCACCAGCAGCGGCAGCGCGCCGGTGCGGCCCCGGTCGGGGCCGGCGGCGCTCTTCGGGCGGCGCAGTCCCTCCAGCGGCGACCGGGCGCGCGGGGTGCGGGTTCCGGGGAGCTCCAGGAAGGTCAGCACGGACAGCGACGCGGCGAACAGTCCGGCCGCGACGTACGAGGCGAGGGCCGCCCGGTGCTCACCGAACCAGTCGATGCCGGTGGCGAGCAGGTTGTTGAAGAGGGCCGCGACGACGAGCACGACGGCCGCGAGCGGTATCGCGACGAAGCTCGTACGCAGGGTCAGCCGGCGCATCGCGTCCATGTGGTCGGGCAGCGGCCGGACCGTCGCGCCCTCCGGGGGCGGGCCGGGCAGCAGCGCGGGGGCGGCGCTCTCGCGGCACACCGTCCAGAACCGCTCGGCGACACCGGTCACGAAGGCGGTGACGAGGAGCACGGCCAGCGCGTTGCCCGGCGTCCAGTCGATCCACAGCGGCGCCACGATGAGCAGCGCGGCCCGCAGTCCGTCCGCGCCGACCATGGTCCAGCGGCGGTCCAGCGGGCCGTCCTGCGAGGTGAGCGACGTGAGCGGGCCGAGGAGCACGGCACCGAACAGCAGGGTCGCCAGGATGCGCACCCCGAAAACGATCGCCACTGCGAACGCCGCGCCCCGGTAGCCGCCGCCGAAGGACTGCTCGGCGACCGCCGTCTGGAGGGTGAGGAGGACCAGCACCAGAAGGGCGAGGACATCGCCGACCCCGCCCACGAGCTGCGCACTCCACAGCCGTTTCAGCTGCGGTCGGCGCAGCAGGGCGCGGACGGCACGCTCGCGTGAGTCCGCGACAAGTGCGTCGTCGGGGGCCGGTGGTGGGGCCGTTGGCTGCTCGGCTCGCGTCATGCGTTCAGCCTATCGGCCCGCGCCGACAGCCCGGCACGACGCGCCTGGCATGCACACGCCCCGACACCGAAGTGTTGCCGGGGCGTTCGCATTCCGAACCCCCGGTGAAGATCCGTACGGACCTTGCTCCGAGGGCTGACGGGCAGGCTCAGTCGTCCGCGCCGTTGGAGGCGGCCGCCTTCTTGGCCGCCGTCTTCTTCGCGGTCGTGGTCTTCTTCGCCGCGGTCTTCTTCGCGGCCGCAGTCTTCTTGGCCGGGGCCTTCTTGGCCGCCGTCTTCTTGGCGGTCTTCTTCGCCGTCTTCTTGGCGGGGCCCTTCGCCCGCTTCTCGGCGAGCAGCTCGAAACCGCGCTCCGGGGTGATGTCCTCGACGCTGTCGCCGGAGCGCAGCGTCGCGTTGGTCTCCCCGTCGGTGACGTACGGCCCGAAGCGGCCGTCCTTCACCACGACCGGCTTCTCGCTCACCGGGTCGGTGCCCAGCTCCTTCAGCGGCGGCTTGGCCGCGGCCCGGCCACGCTGCTTGGGCTGGGCGTAGATCGCCAGCGCCTCCTCCAGCGTGATCGTGAAGAGCTGCTCTTCGGCCTGCAGGGACCGCGAGTCGGTGCCCTTCTTCAGATACGGCCCGTAGCGCCCGTTCTGCGCGGTGATCTCCTGGCCCTCGGCGTCCGCGCCGACCACGCGCGGCAACGACATCAGCCGCAGCGCGTCGTCGAGCGTCACCGTGTCCAGGGACATCGACTTGAAGAGGGAGGCCGTACGCGGCTTGACCGCGTTCTTGCCCGTCTTCGGGGTGCCCTCGGGGAGCACCTCCGTGACGTACGGGCCGTAGCGGCCGGCCTTGGCGACGATCGCGTGTCCCGTCACCGGGTCGGCGCCCAGCTCGAAGTCACCGCTCGGCTTGGCGAGCAGTTCCTCGGCGAACTCCACGGACAGCTCGTCCGGCGCCAGGTCGTCGGGAATGTCGGCGCGCTGGTGCTCCTCGGTGTCCTTCTCGCCGCGCTCGATGTACGGGCCGTAGCGCCCGACCCGCAGCACGATGCCGTTGCCCACGGGGAACGACGACACCTCGCGCGCGTCGATGGCGCCCAGGTCGGTCACCAGCTCCTTGAGACCGCCGAGGTGGTCCCCGTCGCCGTTGCCCGCCTCGGCCGCGTCGCCGTTGCTCGTTCCCTCGCCGAAGTAGAACCGCTTCAGCCACGGCACGGCACGCGCCTCGCCCCGCGCGATGCGGTCGAGGTCGTCCTCCATCCGCGCGGTGAAGTCGTAGTCGACGAGCCGGCCGAAGTGCTTCTCCAGCAGGTTGACCACGGCGAAGGAGAGGAACGACGGCACCAGGGCCGTGCCCTTCTTGAACACATAGCCGCGGTCGAGGATCGTGCCGATGATCGACGCGTACGTCGACGGGCGGCCGATCTCCCGCTCCTCCAGCTCCTTGACCAGCGACGCCTCGGTGTAGCGGGCCGGGGGCTTGGTGGCGTGCCCGTCGACCGTGATCTCGTCGACGGTCAGGGCGTCGCCCTCGGCGACCTGCGGCAGCCGGCGCTCGCGGTCGTCCAGCTCCGCGTTCGGGTCGTCGGCGCCTTCCACGTACGCCTTCAGGAAGCCGTGGAAGGTGATCGTCTTGCCGGACGCGCTGAACTCGACGTCCCGGCCGTCGGCCGCCGTGCCGCCGATCTTCACGGTGACGGAGTTACCGGTGGCGTCCTTCATCTGCGAGGCCACGGTCCGCTTCCAGATCAGCTCGTACAGCCTGAACTGGTCGCCGGTCAGCCCGGTCTCGGCGGGCGTACGGAAACGGTCGCCCGAGGGACGGATCGCCTCGTGCGCCTCCTGCGCGTTCTTCACCTTGCCCGCGTACGTACGCGGCTGCGGGGGCAGGTAGTCGGCGCCGTACAGCTGCGTGACCTGGGCGCGGGCGGCGACGACCGCCGTCTCGCTCAGCGTCGTCGAGTCCGTACGCATGTAGGTGATGTAGCCGTTCTCGTACAGCTTCTGGGCGACCTGCATGGTCGCCTTGGCGCCGAAGCCGAGCTTTCTCGAGGCTTCCTGCTGCATCGTCGTCGTACGGAACGGGGCGTACGGCGAGCGGCGGTACGGCTTGGACTCGACGGAACGCACGGCGAACCGCGTGTTCTCCAGGGCGGCGGCGAGCGCGCGGGCGTTCGCCTCGTCGAGGTGGAGCGTGTTCGCGCTCTTCGGCTGTCCCAGGGAGTCGAAGTCGCGCCCCTGCGCGACCCGCCTGCCGTCGACGGTCTGAAGGCGGGCGACCAGCGACGACGGGTCCGACGCGTCCCCCGCGCGGCCCGTCGCGAAGGTGCCCGTCAGGTCCCAGTACTCGGCCGAGCGAAACGCGATGCGCTCGCGTTCCCGCTCCACCACGAGCCGTGTGGCGACGGACTGCACGCGGCCGGCGGACAGCCGGGGCATGACCTTCTTCCACAGGACCGGCGAGACCTCGTAGCCGTAGAGACGGTCGAGGATGCGGCGGGTCTCCTGCGCGTCGACCAGCTTCTGGTTGAGCTCGCGCGGGTTGGCCACGGCCGCGCGGATCGCGTCCTTGGTGATCTCGTGGAAGACCATCCGCTTGACCGGGATCTTCGGCTTGAGCACTTCCTGCAGATGCCAGGCGATGGCCTCGCCCTCGCGGTCCTCATCGGTCGCGAGGAAGAGTTCGTCGGACTCCTTCAGCAGGTCCTTGAGCTTCTTGACCTGGGCCCGCTTGTCCGCGTTGACCACATAGATCGGCTGGAAGTCGTGGTCGACGTCCACACCAAGGCGGCGCACCTCGCCGGTGTACTTCTCCGGCACCTCGGCGGCACCGTTGGGAAGATCGCGAATGTGCCCGACGCTCGCCTCGACGATGTAGCCGGGGCCCAGGTAGCCCTTGATCGTCTTCGCCTTGGCAGGCGACTCGACGATGACGAGTCGGCGGCCGCCCTTCGCGGTCTCGCTGGTCGGGGACAACTTCGCTCTTCTCTCCGGTCGGCGCTCGGGGTTCCCCGGGCGGGTCTCCCCGGGATCGGGTCATGGTGACGCTGCGGAGTGTGACGGTACATCCCGCCCTCGTGTCAAACGGGAAAAGCCCGCAACGGCCACTCGAACGGTAACCCGACTACCACCGTTCCTGCCGCCCGGAGTGTCCAGACTGCGCCCGCACACATGCGGAGCGCGACCTACCGGTTACCGGGAGCGGCCAGGATCACGCGCCCCTCAGAGGCGGGTGAGACACCACCCGCCGAGGGCCAGGAAGATCATCGCGGCGAGTCCGGCGACCGTGGCCGATGCGACGGGGCTCACACCCTGGGCGACGGGGCGGTGCTGTCGCGCGCGGGTCACGGTCCAGGCCAGCAACCCGCCTCCGAACAGGCAGAACACCATCCCCGCGAAGATCGCCGGTCCGCTCTCCATGGTCGCCCGTCGCCCTCTTTCCCGTCCGCTGTGGCCAGCCTCCGGGTGACGCTGCCACGCCCGGGCGGCGGGCAGGCGAAGCGGAGGTGAACGCGAGGGCCACGGGGGCGGAGCGGGCGTCCGTGAAACGGTCGGCGGGCCGTTCCACGGACATTCCGGATCGGTGGGAAAGGGCCGGGAGGCGTCTGTGGCGGAGGTGCGTGATGTGACGTACGAGACCGGTGGTGGTGAGGCACCGCGCGAGACCGATGGTGGTGAGGCACCGCGCGAGACCGATGGTGGTGAGGCGCCGCGCGAGGCCGGTCCGCCGTGACGCCCGTGGGACCACTGTCGCCCGTACCGGCCGGGGCCGGCCCCGAACCCGCCGCCCGCGTCAGCCGACGGGCTCCAGGAACCCCTGTTCCACGAGCAGCCGGATCTGGGCCGGCGTGCGGTCGCGCAGCAGCACGGGGTCCTCGCCGAGGAGCTGGGCGATGGCGTCCAGGATCCGGCCCGCGCCCATCGTGCCGTCGCAGACGCCCGCGAAGCCCGCGCCGATCGTGTCCACCCTGGTGGCGCGGCGCATCCCGCGGTTCTGCCGCAGCACGACGTGCTCCGGGTCCTCGGCGCCGGGCAGCCCGACCTGTTCCTGCACGACCTCGGCAGCCAGCGCGAAGCGCGCCTCGAGGAGTGCCGCGTCGTCGTGCGTCCGCAGATAGTCGAGCCGGTCGAAGTGCGCCCGGACCGTCTCGCCGAGCGGCTGCTCGACCGGGTGCGGCCATTCCTCCACCGTGATCGACTCCGCGGCCGAACCCGACTTGCGCAGGGTGATCCAGCCGAAGCCGACCGCCTTCACCTTGCGCGCCTCGAACTCGTCCAGCCACGCGTCGTAGCGCGCCCGGTACCCGGCCTCGTCGCCGCGGTGGTCGCCCGCGTCCCTGAGCCACAGCTCGGCGTACTGGGTGATGTCCTGCACCTCGCGCTGCACGATCCACGCGTCGCACCCGCGGGGCACCCACGACCTGAGTCTGTCCTGCCAGTCCTCCCCTTCGACGTGCTGCCAGTTGGCGAGGAACTGTGCGAACCCGCCCGTGTTCAGACGTTCCCCCGCCTCCTGAACGATCGTGCGGCACAGATCGTCCCCGCCCATCCCGCCGTCGCGGTAGGTGAGGCGGGCACCCGGTGAGATCACGAACGGCGGGTTGGACACGATCAGGTCGTACGTCTCGTCGTCCCGGACCGGAGTGAACAGCGACCCCTCGCGCAGCTCGGCGGCAGGGGCGCCGGAGAGGGCCAGGGTCAGCGCGGTGATGTGCAGTGCGCGCGGGTTCACGTCGGTGGCCGTCACGCGCGTGGCGTGCCGGGCGGCGTGCAGCGCCTGGATGCCGGAGCCGGTCCCGAGATCGAGGGCGGAGGCCACGGGCGTACGGACGGTGATGCCGGCCAGGGTGGTGGACGCACCGCCGACGCCGAGCACGACGCCCTCGTCGCGGCTGCCGATACCCCCGGCGCCACCGACCGCGCAGCCGAGGTCGGACACGATGAACCAGTCCTCCCCGCCCGGCCCGCCGTACGGCCGTACGTCCACGGTCGCGGTGAGCGCGTCCGCGCCGGCGCGCGTCAGCCACCCGCTCTCCAGACAGACGTCCACGGGCAGTACGGCGGCCGCACGCGCGTGCGACACGGGCTGCTGCAGCAGGAACAGCCGTACGAGCGCCTCCAGCGGAGTGTCTCCGCGGGTGGCCCGCAGGGCGGGCACCGTCTCACTGCGGGCCAGTGCCGCGTAGGCGGGGGCGCCGAGCAGTTCGAGCAGTCCGTCGGCGGTGAAGGAGGCTCCGAGCAGCGCGTCCCTCAGCCGGGCGGCGGCGTCGGGGCGGTCGGACGAGGGCAGGGGCGGCAGGCTGGCGTCACTCACGCCCTCCATTGTGGCCGCCGCCCTCACCCGGCGCGTCCCCGCGACCGCTGCCGCCGCGTCAGCTCTTGGCCGTACCGGCCGTCGCGGTGGCCGTCAGGCAGCTCTCCTGACGGGACATGGCCTCGCCGACCTCGCCCTCCTCCAGCGTGCTGAGGGCGTCGCTGCCGCTCTTGCCGAGCTTGTCCAGCTCGGCGGCGATGTCCTTCAGACCGTCGGCGAACTCCGCCTGGTCGTCCGTGTCGAGGCCGTCCACCTGCTTCTTCAGGGAGGCGTACGACGCGGAGATGCCGTTGAGCTCCTTGACCGCGTCGGTCTGCTTCTTCTCCCCGTTGTCGACGTCCGGCGCCCCGGCCTTGCTCACCGCGGCGCCGATCGCCTTGTAGGCGTCGGACATGTCCTGGAAGGCCTTCGAGTCGGCCTTCTGGACCTCTTCCGGGGTGCTGTTGTCCGAGGTCTCCTTCTGGATCGCGGCGTTGGCCGATTTGATCTTCGCGGCCTGTGGCTGCACGGCGTCGCAGACCTGCTTCGCCCAGGCGTCCAGCTTCTCGTTGTTGTCGTCGCCGCCGCATCCCGTCAGCGCCAGTACCAGTACCGCACCGCCGGACAGTGCGACCGCGAGCTTCTTGTTCACCGGATTGGTCCCTTCCATGGCCTTCGGCCCCGGAACATACACGCCAGATGGCCTACACCCACTCGTCGAACGTCCGGTAAGACACTTTTTGAAGCCATTTGCACCAGGCGAGAGAAGGCTCACGGCGCGGCACCGGGCGCAGGGAGAGGGCGGGCGGCGCGTCAATACGCGCTGCCCGCCCGCACCTTGATCCGGTGTCCGCTCGCAGCCGCTAGGAAACCACCGCCGCACCGGCCGACTTGGGTTCCGGTTCGGAGTTGTCCTCGTCCTCCACCGCGATGCCGCGCCGCTTGGACACGTACACCGCGACGACGATGACGAGCAGCGCCAGGACCGCGATGAGCACCCGCATCCCGACGCTCCTGTCCGCGCCGTAGGAGAACTTGATGACCGCGGGCGCGATGAGCAGCGCCACCAGGTTCATCACCTTCAGCAGGGGGTTGATGGCGGGTCCGGCGGTGTCCTTGAAGGGGTCGCCGACGGTGTCGCCGATGACGGTGGCCGCGTGGGCCTCGCTGCCCTTGCCGCCGTGATGGCCGTCCTCCACGAGCTTCTTCGCGTTGTCCCACGCGCCACCGGAGTTGGCGAGGAACACCGCCATCAGCGTGCCCGCGCCGATCGCGCCCGCGAGGAACGCGCCCAGGGCGCCCACGCCGAGCGTGAACCCGATGAAGACGGGCGCCATCACGGCGAGCAGACCGGGCGTGGCGAGCTCGCGCAGGGCGTCCTTGGTACAGATGTCGACGACCTTGCCGTACTCCGGCTCCTCGCTGTAGTCCATGATCCCGGGCTTCTCGCGGAACTGGCGCCGCACCTCGAAGACGACCGAACCCGCCGACCGCGACACCGCGTTGATCGCCAGCCCCGAGAAGAGGAAGACGACCGCCGCGCCCGCGATCAGGCCGACGAGGTTGTTGGGCTGGGAGATGTCCATCATCAGGCTCATCGGCGCGCCCTCGCCGCTGAGCTTCTCGCCCACGTCCCTGGCGCCGGTGGTGATGGCGTCGCGGTACGAGCCGAACAGCGCGGCCGCCGCCAGAACGGCCGTGGCGATCGCGATGCCCTTGGTGATGGCCTTGGTCGTGTTGCCGACCGCGTCCAGGTCGGTGAGCACCTGGGCGCCCGCGCCCTCGACGTCGCCGGACATCTCGGCGATGCCCTGCGCGTTGTCGGAGACCGGCCCGAAGGTGTCCATCGCGACGATCACACCGACCGTGGTGAGCAGTCCGGTGCCGGCCAGCGCCACCGCGAACAGCGCCAGCATGATCGACGTACCGCCCAGCAGGAACGCCCCGTACACGCCGAGACCGATCAACAGGGCGGTGTAGACGGCCGACTCCAGACCGAGGGAGACACCGGACAGGACGACGGTGGCCGGGCCGGTGAGCGAGGTCTTGCCGATGTCCCGCACGGGACGCCGGGTGGTCTCGGTGAAGTAACCGGTGAGCTGCTGGATGAGGGCGGCGAGCACGATGCCGATGGCCACCGCGACGAGCGCGAGGATCCGCGGGTCGCCGTCCCTGCCGAGGATCGCCTCGTCGGTGACGCCGTCGAGATCGGCGTACGACGACGGCAGATAGACGTAGACGGCGATCGCGACCAGGACGAGCGAGATCAGCGCGGAGATGAAGAATCCCCGGTTGATCGCGCTCATGCCGCTGCGGTCCGTGCGCCGCGGGGCCACCGCGAAGATGCCGGCCATCGCGGTGAGGACACCGATGGCGGGCACCAGCAGCGGGAAGGCGAGCCCGGCGTCGCCGAACGCCGCCGAGCCGAGGATCAGCGCGGCCACCAGGGTCACGGCGTACGACTCGAACAGGTCGGCCGCCATGCCCGCGCAGTCGCCGACGTTGTCGCCCACGTTGTCGGCGATGGTCGCGGCATTGCGCGGATCGTCCTCCGGAATGCCCTGTTCGACCTTGCCGACCAGGTCGGCGCCGACGTCGGCGGCCTTGGTGAAGATGCCGCCGCCGACCCGCATGAACATCGCGATCAGGGCGGCTCCGAGGCCGAACCCCTCGAGCACCTTCGGGGCGTCGGCCGCGTACACCAGCACCACGCAGGAGGCGCCCAGCAGGCCGAGGCCGACGGTGAACATGCCGACGACACCGCCCGTACGGAAAGCGATCTTCATCGCTTTGTGCGAGACGGCGGTGAGATCCTTTTCCGGCTCTCCCTCGGCCGGAGTCGCTTCACGCGCCGCCGCCGCGACCCGCACATTACTGCGTACGGCGAGCCACATACCGATATAACCGGTGGCCGCCGAGAACGCCGCTCCGATCAAGAAGAACACCGACCGCCCGGCACGCTGATTCCAGTCGTCCGCGGGCAGCAGCATGAGCAGGAAGAACACGAGAACGGCGAATACGCCGAGGGTGCGCAACTGGCGGGCCAGATAGGCGTTCGCGCCCTCCTGGACCGCTGCCGCGATCTTCTTCATGCCGTCGGTGCCCTCGCCGGCCGCGAGAACCTGGCGCACCAGGACTCCCGCGACCGCCAGCGCCGCCAGCGCGACGACGCCGATGACCACCACGAGCACACGGTTGTCATCGGTCAGCACGGCGGCTGCGAGGGATGTGGGTTGTCCCGACTCTTGTGCGATGGAAAGCCCCGCCATTCGTCCTCCTTGACGCTTGGGCTGAGCTCAAGATGTGCACGGGATTGTAGGTACCGGAACCTGATCAAAACAGAGTGCGCGAAATGTAAATGTCGTGGACGCACTCATCCCTAATGATCGCCAGTCGTCCTGCGGCCGGAATCGGTAATGCCTCTGGAGCATTCACGTGATCGCATTTCCATGGCGCGGCTCCGGTCGTGAACGAATTCACGCGATCAACCGCACGAGACCACTGTAAGCGCGGGCACCGACACCCGCACATGACGAAGGGCCCCACGAGGGGGCCCTTCGAAAAAACGTCGCCGTCCGGGTGAACGGGTCAGTCGAGGAGACCTGCCGGCGGCACGATGGGCCACCGCATACGGATCGATCCACCGCTCTCGCCCGCGCTGACCTCGACGTCGTCGACGAGTCCGCTGATGACCGCGAGGCCCATCTCGTCCTCCTCGGTCTCCGCGTCGGTGTCGCCCGGCGGGTCACCGGGTGCCCGGCCGCCGGAAGCGGCGTGCGGCGCCTCGTCGCCGACCTCGATGGAGAACTGCTTCTCCTCCTCGATCAGCAGCACCTTCACGGGTGCCGAGATTCCGCCGTTCTGGTGCAGTCCCACGGCGCGGGAGCACGCCTCGCCGACGGCGAGGCGGACCTCGTCGAGGACGGCCTCGTCCACTCCGGCCCTGCGTGCCACCGCCGCCGCCACGAGCCGGGCGGTCCTGACGTGCTCGGGCAGCGCGCTGAAGCGAAGTTCGACGGTGGCCATGCATCCCCCTCGCGACTACGGGCGTGCGGTGGAAGGGCCGGGCCGCCGAAGGCCCGGCCCTCCTGGTTCACTTCCGTCGCCCGGGCGCGGTGGGCCCGGGCGGCGGGGTGGTCAGTCGGTCGCCGCCACCGCTTCCTCGACCGAGGTGTGGATCGGGAACACCTTGGTGAGGCCGGTAATGCGGAAGATCTTGAGAATACGCTCCTGGTTGCAGACCAGTCGCAGTGAGCCCTCATGGGCACGGACGCGCTTCAGGCCGCCGACCAGCACGCCGAGTCCGGTGGAGTCGAGGAAGTCCACGCCCTCCATGTCGACGACAAGGTGGAAACTGCCGTCGTTCACCAGCTCGACCAACTGCTCGCGCAGCTTGGGCGCGGTATATACGTCGATTTCGCCACCGACCCTGACGATCGTGCGATCGCCCATGGTCTCGGTCGACAGGGACAGGTCCACGGATCCTCCAGCACCTAGCTATCGAGCGGTCGCCCTTGGGGCATCTCGGCTCAGCCCCCTGGACGGTTCGCCAGCCGCGATGGCATTCAATCACTTACCGGCAGGCGTGCACGACGCCTTGGCTCCATTGTCCGTCACGCCGGTGACACACTCGGTGCCAATGGCCAAGAATCACCGATCCGATCGACCCCCGGTGGACCGCCCTTCGGGACCCGCCCCGGGCGCGGTCCTGGACCGGCTCGCGTCCGGACCGAGCCGGGCTTCGCGCATCACTCATACGGAGCACTTGCCCCCGCGCGAGGGCCGCCATGCGCTCTGGCCGGACCGGATCCGCCCGGAGGTCCTCGCCGCCGTGCGGGCGGCGGGGATCGAACACCCCTGGGCCCACCAGGCACGCGCCGCCGAGCACGCGCTGGACGGCGAATCCGTGGTCGTCGCCACCGGCACCGCGTCCGGCAAGTCCCTGGCGTATCTCATGCCGGTCCTGTCCGCACTCCTGGACGGCTCCGAGGCCCCGAACGGCCGCGGTGCGACCGCCCTCTACCTCGCCCCCACGAAGGCCCTGGCGGCGGACCAGTGCCGGTCCGTGAAGGAACTTTCACAACCACTGGGCCATTCGGTGCGCGCGGCCGTCCACGACGGCGACACTCCGTTCGAGGAACGCGAGTGGATCCGGCAGTACGCCAACTACGTGCTGACCAATCCGGACATGCTGCACCGGAGCGTTCTGCCGGCCCACTCCCGCTGGTCCTCCTTCCTCAAATCGCTGAAGTACGTCGTCGTCGACGAATGCCACACCTACCGAGGCGTCTTCGGCTCCCACGTCGCCCAGGTGCTGCGACGGCTGCGGCGGCTGTGTGCCCGCTACGGCGCCTCGCCCGTGTTCCTGCTGGCCTCCGCAACCGCCGCCGACCCCGCGGTCGCCGCCCGCCGCCTCACCGGCCTGCCGGTGGTGGAGGTGGCGGACGACGCCTCCCCGCGCGGTGAACTGGTGTTCGCCCTCTGGGAACCGCCCCTGACGGAACTGCACGGCGAGAAGGGCGCGCCGGTCCGCCGTACGGCCACCGCCGAGGCCGCCGACCTGCTGACCGATCTCACCGTGCAGGGCGTGCGCTCGGTCACCTTCGTACGCTCCAGGCGTGGCGCGGAGCTGATCTCCGTGATCGCCCAGGAGCGCCTCGGCGAGGTCGACCGCTCACTGGCCCGGCGTGTCGCGGCGTACCGGGGCGGCTATCTCCCCGAGGAGCGCCGCGCCCTGGAACGCGCCCTGCACTCCGGCGAACTCCTCGGCCTCGCCGCGACGAACGCGCTCGAACTGGGCGTGGACATCTCCGGTCTGGACGCCGTGGTGATCGCCGGCTATCCGGGCACCCGCGCGTCGCTGTGGCAGCAGGCCGGGCGCGCGGGTCGGTCGGGGCAGGGCGCCCTCGCCGTCCTGGTCGCCCGCGACGACCCCCTGGACACCTTCCTCGTCCACCACCCCGAGGCCCTCTTCGACCGGCCCGTGGAGTCCACCGTCCTCGACCCCGACAACCCCTACGTACTCGCCCCGCACCTGTGCGCGGCGGCCGAGGAACTGCCGCTGACCGAGGAGGACCTGACCCTGTTCGGCCCGGCCACCGAAGAACTGCTTCCGCAGCTGGAGGCCGCGAAGCTGCTGCGCCGGCGGACGAGGGCCTGGCACTGGACCCGCCGGGAGCGGGCCGCCGACCTGACCGACATCCGGGGACAGGGCGGCCGGCCGGTCCAGGTCGTCGAGGCCGGTACCGGCAGGCTGCTCGGCACGGTGGACGTGGGCGCCGCGCACACGAGCGTCCATGAAGGCGCCGTCCATCTGCACCAGGGCCAGACGTATCTCGTCCGCTCCCTCGACCTGGAGGACTCCGTCGCCCTGGTCGAACGGGCGACGCCGACGTACACGACCGTGGCCAGGGACACGACGTCGATCTCCGTGCTGGAGACGGACACCGAGATCCCATGGGGCGACGGACGCCTGTGCTACGGCTCCGTCGAGGTCACCAACCAAGTGGTCTCCTTCCTGCGCCGACGGCTCATCACCGGCGAAGTGCTCGGCGAGACGAAACTCGACCTCCCTCCTCGTACGCTGCGCACCCGCGCGGTGTGGTGGACGGTCACCGAGGACCAGCTGGACCGGGCCCGGATCAACCCGGAGATCCTCGGCGGCGCCCTGCACGCCGCCGAGCACGCCTCGATCGGCATGCTGCCGCTCTTCGCGACCTGCGACCGCTGGGACATCGGCGGTGTCTCCGTCCCGCTGCATCCCGACACGCTGCTGCCCACGGTCTTCGTCTACGACGGCCATCCGGGCGGCGCGGGCTTCGCGGAACGGGCCTTCCACACCGCCCGGGCCTGGCTCACCGCCACCCGCCAGGCCATCGCCTCCTGCGAGTGCGACGCCGGCTGCCCTTCGTGCATCCAGTCCCCCAAATGCGGCAACGGCAACGACCCTCTGCACAAGCGGGGCGCCGTACGCCTCCTCACGGTGCTGCTGGAGGGGGCACCGGTGGAGAAGCCGGGGGGCGAGGAGGGCACGGAGGCCGGGGCAGCGGGGGGCACCGAGGGGTAGCCGTGCCGGGGCCGAGCCGGTGCACCTCAGCCGGATCGGGGGCCGGCGGGTGGTCCCCGGCCGTCGGCGGAGCCGAAGCCGCGGGCGGAGGTCCCGCGGGTCCCGCCCTGGCCCTGATCTCCGCCGCGAACGGTCCCCGGCCCGACGCCACCGACACGTCCGACACCTCCCCGGTGACCTCACACCGTATGAGCCGCGTGTCCTGCGCCCGCGCCACCCGGTCCGCCTGTGCGCAGGCCGCCGAACCGCCCTCCGCCCAGTGGTCCGCCGCCGCGAGCGCGGCCAGATCCGCGCCCCCTGCCGCCCGGTGCCGGATCACGACAGCCTGCCCGAGGGCGAGGACGACAGCGAACACCACACACAGCACGGCGATCGCCCCGACGCTCCAGACAGTCACCGACCCTCGGTCGGAGGACCGGACCCGCCACCGGCAGAGTGCCGTCCACCGCTGCCGGCACCGGGACCTCACGTCGTCACCTCCACCCTCTCCTCGGCCGCGGCCACGGCCTCCTCCCGCAGCTCGAAGGGCAGTCCGCGCAGGACCGGGGGCCTGGCCTCCACGACCACCCGGACCTGCCCGTCCTCCCGGCCCACCGTGATCTCCGCGCCGGGCGGTGCCGCCTCGCGGGCCACCTGGACGACGGCGTCGGCGGGATCCTGCCGGGCCGCCGCGCGGGCGCCCGCACGGGCCGCGTCCACGCACCGGATCTGCGCGGCCACCACCAGCAGACCCCATACCAGCGCCATCGCGAACATCACCAGCACGGGCAGCACCATGGCCGACTCCGCCGTCACGAACCCGCGATCCGCACGCCGCTCACATCCGGCCATCGAGTGCCTGCTGCACGATGTTCCGCAGCGCCGTGCTGACCGGTCCGCTGGTGACCACCTTGTAGAGCACGACGGAGAACGCCACCGCCGCCACGATGCCCATCGCGTACTCCGAGGTCACCATTCCGGCGTCCCTCCGAGCCGTACGTGTCCCGCACACCAGGGCACGCAGCCGTGTCCGTACCGCCTGATACATCTCAACCCCCGTATGGAGTAATTGTCTTGATCTTGTGGGTGCCGCCGCTGCCGCGGGCCGTCTCCGGTCAGGGACCACCTCCTCCCAGGACCCCGCCGGCCAGCCCGATCACCACGGGCAGCACGCCGACCGCGATGAAGGCGGGCAGGAAGCACAGCCCTACCGGCGCGCTGACCATGACGGCCGCCCGCCGGGCGCGTGCCGTCGCCGCCCGGGCCCACTCCGCGCGGGCGTCGGCGGCGAGCCGGGCCACGGGAACGGCCAGCGGGAGCCCGGAGACATCGGCGCGTTCCAGCAGCCGGGCCAGGGGTCCGGCGCCCGGCACCGACGCCAGACGGCGCCATGCCGCGGCCGGTTCACCGCCGAGCCGTACCTCCGCCGCGCCCCGCGCCAACGCCTCCCCCACGGGTCCGCCCAAGGTCTCCCCGACGGCCTGCGCGGCGGGTACGGGTCCTGCCCCGGCCGCGATGCAGGCGGAGAGCAGGTCGGCGGCGAGCGGCAGTTGCCGTTCCGCTGCGGCGGTGTCGGTCCCTTGCGGGCGGGGAGCGGCGGCCGTCTGCCGCTGTCGCCACCACCACAGTCCGGCGGCGACGGCCGGGCCCGCCACCGTCCCGGCGAGTCCGCCGACCAGCACCCACCCGGTGGCCGCCACGGCCGCGTACGGCAGCCAGCGCCGCGCGCCGCGCAGCAGCGGCAGGCGTGCAGCGGCCGCCGGGCGTTCCAGGGCCAGCACCTCGGCCACTCGCCGCCGTGCTCTGCGCTCGCGCCGCGTGCGGCTCCACCATCCCACCGCCAGGGCGAGCGCGGACACCGCCCCCACCACCGTCCCCAGCCTGTGGACAACGTCCCCGTTCATACCGTCGTCCCCTTCTCCGCGCCCCGCATGATCCACAGCGCCCACCACAGCCCCAGGCCCTCCAGCACCACGCCGGCCGCCAGACAGACCAGTCCCGACGGTGTGTGCAGCAGGATGTGCAGCGGGTCGGCGCCGAGCGCCGCCCCGAGTGCGAGGCCCACGACGGGCAGCCCCGCCAGCAGTACGGCCGTCGCACGGGCCCCGGCCAGCTGGGCGCGCAGGTCGGCCCGCTGGTCGCGTTCGGCCCGCAGTGCCGCTTCCAGCCGGTCGAGCCCGGCCGCGAGCCCGGCTCCCTGGTCCACCGCCACCCGCCAGCAGGCTGCGAGTCCCCGCAGCCCTTCGGCGCCCGGCGGCCGTGCCGCCCGCGCGAGCGCGTCGGGCACGTCCCCGCCGAATCGCGCCGCCGCCAGTACCGCCGCCTGCAGTTCGCCGAGCCCGCCGGAGTCCCGCGCGGCCGACAGCAGCGCCTCGCCCGGCTGCCGCCCGGCACGTACTTCCCCGGCGAGGGCACCGCACAGCGCGATCACCGCGTCGCCGCGTCCTTCCCGGGCCCGGCGCTCGGCGGCGGCCCGCCGCACCCGCCGCAGCAGGGGCACCCCGGCGGCCCCGGCGGCGACCGGCAGCACCGACGCGCCCAGCACCGCCAGCAGCACTCCTACGGCCAACGACCACCACTCGGCCCGCAGCCGTCCGCGGATTCCTTCCCACGCGCGGGTCACCCCGGTCCATCCCGGGGGTCCGCCACCCGCCACGTCGCCGCCGGCCAGCAGCAGCCGCGCCCGCCGGGCTCCGGTGTGCCCACCGCCGAGCAGCCAGGCCGCGGTCCCCAGGCAGGCCACGGCAGCACCCGTCGACACCTCGACCGCCCCGGTCACCGCCCGGCCCCCTCGCCCGGTCCGTCGGCGTTCGCGTTCCGCAGCAGCTCCCACAGCCGCTGCCAGCCCCGCTCCTTGGCGAAGGCCCCCGGGCCCCACCGCAGCGCCGGTACCGTCCGCACCAGCCCCGACGGGTCCCGTTCCAGCACATGCACCTCCGCGATCCGCCGCTGCCCGCCCCGGTCGCGTACGAGATGGAGGACCACCGAGACGGCGGCGGCCAGCTGACTGTGCAGCGCGTACCGGTCGAGTCCGGCCGCCGTACCGAGCGCCTCCAGCCGGGCCGGTACGTCGGTGGCGGCGTTGGCGTGGACCGTGCCCGAGCCGTCGTGGCCCGTGTTGAGGGCGGCCAGCAGATGGACCACTTCGGGGCCGCGCACCTCACCCACGACCAGCCGGTCGGGTCGCATCCTCAGCGCCTGGCGCACCAGGTCCTCGAGGGTGACGAGGCCCGCGCCCTCCTGGTTGGCGGGCCGGGTCTCCAGGCGTACGACGTGCGGGTGATCGGGCCGCAGCTCCGCCGAGTCCTCGGCCAGGACGATGCGCTCGTCCGGCCGGACCAGTCCCAGGAGTGCGCTCAGCAGGGTCGTCTTCCCGCTGCCGGTTCCCCCGCTGACAAGGAACGACAGTCTTGCGTCCAGCAGTGCCCGCAGTACGAGGTCTCCGCCGGGCGGGATGGTCCCGGCCGCCACCAGTTCGTCCAGCGTGAAGGCGCGTGGCCGTACCACCCGCAGCGACAGGCAGGAGGAACCGACCGCCACCGGTTGCAGTACGGCGTGGAGCCGGGTCCCGTCGGGCAGCCGTGCGTCGACCCAGGGCCGGGCGTCGTCCAGGCGCCGGCCGGCCACGGCGGCGAGCCGTTGCGCGAGACGCCGGACGGCCGGCTCGTCGGGAAAGGACACGTCGGTCAGCTCCAGTCCTTTGCCCCGGTCCACCCAGACCCGGTCCGGTGCCGAGACCAGCACGTCGGTCACCGAGGGGTCGGACAGGAGCCGTTCCAGCGGGCCGCTGCCGACCAGTTCGGAGCGCAACTGCTCGGCCGCTCCGAGCACTTCGGCGTCTCCGAGCACCCGTCCCTGGTCCCGCAGTGCCTGCGCCACCCGCGCGGGCGTCGGTTCGGCGCCGCTGTCGGCCAGCCACCGCCGTACCCCGTCGAGCAGTCCGGAAGGCATCGCCGCTCCGGTCACCGTGCTCCTCATGCCGCCCTCGCCTCCACCAGCGCCCGCTCCCAGAACTCCTTGCAGAAACGAGCCAGCGGGCCCCGTCCCGATACTCCGGGCGGCCGCCCCGCCTGGTGCGGGCGTTGCAGCGCGGGCTCGACGGGCACGTCTCCCGCGAGGGGCAGCCCGAGCAGCCGGGCCACCTCCCGGTCGTCCAGTCCCGGCGTGTACGGCCCGCGTACCGCCACCCGCAGATCACGCAGGACCATGCCGACGGCGGAGGCGACGCGGCCCGCCGCCGCGACGGCGCGCAGTTCGGCGGGGACCACGAGGAGCCCGAGGTCGAGCTGGGCCAGGACTTCGGCGACCCCGTCGTCGACGCGGCGCGGCAGGTCCACCACGACGATGCCGCCCCCGCGCCGAGCGGCGGCGAGCACCGCGCGTACGGCACGGGGCGGTACGGCGAGACAGTCGCCACGGTCCCAGCTGAGCACCCGGAGCGAGTGCAGTTCCGGCAGGGACTCCTCCAGGGCTCCGCCGCCGACCCTGCCGTGTGACGCGGCGAACGCCGGCCAGCGCAGGCCCTTGGCTGTCTCCCCTCCGAGGGCCACGTCGAGTCCGCCTCCCAGGGGGTCGGCGTCCACCAGGAGGGTGCGCAGCCCTTCACGCGCGGAGGTGACGGCGAGGGCGCACGCGAGGGTGGACGCCCCGGCGCCGCCCCGGCCGCCGATGACGCCGACGGTCAGGGCCGGCCGTCCGACGCCTTCGGCGACGTCGGCGATACGGTCGACCAGCCACTGCTCGCCGTCGGGCAGCATCAGTACATGGTCGGCGCCGATCTCGACGGCCCGCCGCCAGACTCCGGAATCGTCCTGGTCCCGGCCGACCAGCACCACTCCCGGCCGGCGCGCCGCACCGCGCACCCGTCGCGCGGCGTCGTCCCCGACCAGCACGAGCGGTGCGGCCTCCCAGCTGCCTCTCGGTTCCGGCACCGTGTGATGGACCTCCGGTGTGGCGCCGGCCGCGGCGCACAGGCGCAGCAGGTCGTCGAGGAGGCCGGCGTCCTCGGTGACGATCAGCGGTGCGCCCGGCCTGCCTCCTCCGGTGGCCGGCGGCGGTGGATCGTGGGCGATGGTTCCGGACACGTTCGTCCCCCTTTGCTGCGTCTTTCGCGCGGCTTCTGCAGCCCCGCGATTCCCAGTCGTACGGAGGGCCGACAAGCGACCCTGCTTTGAGAACGGCCGACGAAAACCGGCCATACGCGCCCCGCAAACAGAACCGGGTGTGAACTCGCGGCGAGCGGGTGCGCGGGAATCACGGTGCAGGGATCCGGAAAAACATGTGGATCTTGGTCGATATCTGTGGACGCCTCGACGGCTGTGAATATCGCGGTCACCCAAACCGGTGAGTCCCGCGCACCTCCTGTACGACTCCCGCAGAGCAGTCCGACAGCTACCGACGGTAATTAGTCATGCCCATGACAAACAGTTCTTCACAAGGCACCGGCGGAAGGTGCGAGGAGCGGGAAGGACGACCAAAACGCGTCCGGACATGCGACGACCCCCGCCGGGGGGGAGAGCGGGGGTCGTCTCCACGGCCGACTCGGGGGGGGGGGGAGGAGCCGGACCGGGTTAGACACGGTCGCGAACGATCCGTGACTTCCATGGTGTACCCGAGAGCCCTCTCAGGCAAACCCACACGCCCCACCTTACGCCGAATGGGCTGCGCCTATGCTCAGGGACGTGGAAAACCACTCGATGCCCCGCACAGCCGCCTTCTTTGACCTGGACAAGACGGTCATTGCGAAGTCGAGCACGCTCACGTTCTCCAAGTCGTTCTATCAAGGCGGCCTGATCAACCGCAGGGCGGTCCTGCGGACGGCGTACTCCCAGTTCGTGTTCCTGGCCGGCGGCGCCGATCACGACCAGATGGAGCGGATGCGCAAGTACCTGTCCGCACTGTGCCGCGGCTGGAACGTCCAGCAGGTCAAGGAGATCGTCGCGGAGACCCTGCACGACCTGATCGACCCGATCATCTACGACGAGGCCGCCACCCTCATCGAGCAGCACCACACCGCGGGACGCGATGTCGTGATCGTGTCCACCTCGGGCGCCGAGGTGGTCGAGCCGATCGGCGAACTGCTCGGCGCGGACCGGGTCGTGGCCACCCGTATGGTCGTGGGCGACGACGGGTGCTTCACCGGCGAGGTGGAGTACTACGCGTACGGCCCGACCAAGGCCGAGGCGGTCCGGGAGCTCGCCGAGTCGGAGGGCTACGACCTGGCCCGCTGCTACGCCTACAGCGACTCGGTGACCGACGTCCCGATGCTGGAGTCCGTGGGTCACCCGCATGCCGTGAACCCCGATCGCGCGCTGCGCCGGGAGGCCGTCGCGCGGGAGTGGCCGATCCTCGACTTCCACCGGCCGGTGCGGCTCAAGCAGCGCTTCCCCGCGTTCTCCGTACCGCCGCGTCCCGCCCTGGTCGCGGCGGCCGCCCTGGGCGCCGCGGCGGCCACCGCGGGACTCGTCTGGTACGCGAGCCGGCGCCGCGCGACGGCCGCCTGACCGCCTCCCGCGCGGGCGCACCGGCGATCGCGGGGCGCGCACGCCGCATCGACGCCCGTTTGGGGCGTGTTTGAAGGCAAAAGTAAAGAACGGGGGCCGGGACTTCCGCTTCCCCAAAACCCGGAGTACAAAGGACTTGACGGCCCGCGAGACCAAGGGACATCCGAGAGGATCACCTTCGCAACGCATTTGGCCCCACGGACCGAGCATGCACACCGGGCACCCACGCGACGTCGACCCGTCGATTACGGGCCAGCCGCACCAGGCCACGGGCGAAGTTCCCGGCCTGATGGGTATATCTCGAGGACGCTTGGTAACGCGGTGGACATGCCAGCGGCGGTACGAGCATTCGTACCGCCGCATTTCTGCGCGGCCCTTGCCGCGCTTCTCTATGCCGCTCCGCGCTGAAGCGCCTCGCACACCGCCGTCGACTCACGCGCGCCGAGTTCGATCGCGCGCCCGCAGTGGGTGATCCAGGCGGCCACGCCCTCGGGGGTGCCGGAGACATAGCCCTCCAGCGCCTCCGCGTACGCCTCCCGGCCCAGTTCGGCGTGTCCGACCTCGGCGGGGCAGACCGACTTGGGGTCGAGGCCGCTGCCGATCAGGACGATACGTTCGGCCGTCCGCGCCACCAGGCCGTTGTGCGAGGTGAAGGGACGGAGCACGAGCAGTTCGCCGTGCACGACGGCGGCCGTCACCAGGGCCGGGGCGGAACCGCCCGCGATGATCAGCCCGGACAGCCCTTCCAGTCGGCCGTGCGCTTCCGCCGCACTTGGCAGACCGAGCCCGATCAGGGGCTCGTCGACCGGCTCGCCCTCCTGCCGGGGACGCCCGACCTGCTCGGCCTTGCCGGCCGCCGCGACCAGGTGCAGCCTCGCCAGCACCCGCAGCGGCGACTGCCGCCAGATGGAGAGCAACTGGCCCGCCTCGGCGGTCAGCCGCAGCGCCGCACCCACCGCGCGTGCCTCGTCGTCGCCGCTGAAGTCACTGCGCCGGCGCACCTCCTCCAGGGCCCAGTCGGCCCCCGACAGGGCCGCCGAGCCACGGGCGCCGCGCAGCGCCGCCTCGGAGGTGATCTCGTTGCTGCGCCGCCGCATGACCCGGTGTCCGTAGACGCGGTCCACGGCCTTGCGCACGGACTCCACGGAGCCGGCCACGGCGGGCAGGGAGCCCAGGGCCGCGAGGGGGTCGGCGGACGCGCCTGTCGTACTCATGAGTACGACCCTACGCACCCCCGCCGCCCGCCCCACTATGGAGTGGTCTTCTTCACGCCCGACTGCCACATACAGCTACGGTTCCATTACGCTTGGTGAACATGAAAATTGCTTTCGTGGGGAAGGGCGGCAGCGGCAAGACGACCCTGTCCTCCCTGTTCATCCGTCACCTGGCGGCGACCGGCGCCCCGGTCGTCGCGGTCGACGCCGACATCAATCAGCATCTCGGGGCCGCGCTGGGCCTGGACGACGCGGAAGCGGCAGCGCTGCCCGCGATGGGCGAGCACCTGCCGCTGATCAAGGACTATCTGCGCGGCACCAATGCGCGCATCGCGTCCGCCGAGACCATGATCAAGACCACGCCGCCCGGAGAGGGCTCCCGGCTGCTGCGGGTGCGCGAGGACAATCCGGTCTACGACGCCTGCGCCCGGCCGGTGGAACTCGACGGCGGGACCGTCCGTCTGATGGTCACCGGCCCCTTCACCGACGCCGACCTGGGGGTCGCCTGCTACCACTCCAAGACCGGAGCGGTGGAGCTGTGTCTGAACCACCTGGTGGACGGCCCCGGTGAGTACGTCGTGGTCGACATGACGGCCGGATCGGACTCGTTCGCCTCCGGCATGTTCACCCGCTTCGACATCACGTTCCTCGTGGCCGAGCCGACCCGGAAGGGGGTCTCCGTCTATCGCCAGTACAAGGAGTACGCCCGCGACTTCGGCGTCACCCTGAAAGTCGTCGGCAACAAGGTGCAGGGGCCCGACGACCTCGACTTCCTGCGTACGGAGGTCGGGGAGGACCTGCTGGTGACGGTGGGTCACTCGGACTGGGTCCGGGCCATGGAGAAGGGCCGGCCGCCCCGGTTCGGCCTCCTCGAGGAGCCCAACCGGCACGCACTGCGCCTGCTGCGTTCGGCGGCCGACGCGACGTACGCGTCGCGCGACCGTGAGCGGTACACCCGCCAGATGGCGCACTTCCATCTGAAGAACGCCCGGTCGTGGGGCGACGAGCGCACCGGGGCCGATCTGTCGGCCCAGATCGACCCCGGCTTCGTGCTCGGCGAGGACGTCACGGTGTCCGCCTGACGCTCACCGCTTCTCCGCGGGAGCGCCGGGCACCCCCTTGGGGGCCGGAGCGGGTCCGCCGGCCAGGAAGGACTTCCAGCCCTTCTTCGGTGCCTCGCCGACGTTCAGCGTGCGCAGTTTCGCCAGTGTCTCGGGGTCCTGGGCGTCCAGCCAGTCCGCGAGGCCACGGAAGGAGACACAGCGCACGTCGGACTTGGTGCACACCTCCTCGACGACCTCCTCGACGGCCCGCATGTAGGTGCCGCCGTTCCAGGACTCGAAGTGGTTGCCGATGATCAGGGGTGCCCTGTTGCCGTCGTAGGCCCGCTCGAAACCCTGGATGAGGCTGTCCCGCATCTGGTCGCCCCACATCTCGCGCTTGGCGGGGTCGCCCTGGGTGGTGGTGCCGGACTGGTTGACCATGAAGTTGTAGTCCATGGTCAGCTGCTCGAACGAGTGCCCGGGGAAGGGTACGAGCTGCATCGAAAGGTCCCACAGCCCTTCCTTCTTCTTCGGCCACACCTGGTTGTTGACGCCGCTGGTGTCATAGCGGAAACCGAGGTCGCGGGCGGCCTTCATGAAGTTCTTCTGCCCCTCGAGGCAGGGGGTGCGGGCGCCGATCAGCTCCTTGTCGTAGTCGAAGGGCAGCGGGGCCGAGTTCCTCATGCCCGTGTTGGTCTTCCAGGTCTTCACGAAGCTTTTGGCCTGGGCGATCTCGTCCTTCCAGTCATCCACCGACCATTCGCCGACCCCGCCGTCGCTGCCGCAGAAGTGCCCGTTGAAATGGGTGCCGATCTCATTGCCCTCGAGCCAGGCGAGGCGCAGCTGCTTCACGGTGTCGGCGATGCCCTCCGCGTCGTTGAAGCCGATGTCGGAGCGGCCCGGTGAGTGCTGTGGCGGGCGGTACAGATCACGCTTCTCCTCCGGCAGCATGTACACCCCGCTGAGGAAGTACGTCATGGTCGCGTTGTTCTCCTTGGCGACCTTGCGGAAATGGGAGAAGAGTCGCTGGCTGTCCTCGCCCGCGCCGTCCCAGGAGAAGACCACGAACTGCGGGGGCTTCTCGCCGGGCTTCAGCCGTCCGGGCCGGAAAAGGTGCGGCTGCGCCCCGGTGTAGGCGGTGGAGCCGTCTCCGATCAGCCGGACGACGTTCTTCGGTGCGGGGGCCGGCTTGGCCTTCTCCCTGTCCGGCGCCTGCCCGTCGGTTCCGGTGCCGCAGCCGGCGAGCGATGTGACGCAGACCGCGGCGATCACGGTGCCCGTGGCGATCCTGTGGGTGGCGGCCATCCGCCCACCTTCTTCCTTGTCTCGGGCCGAGCTCGATGAGGGCTTTGTCTGGTGCTGTTCCGGTGCACGGCGACAGCGCCGTCAAAGTCGCACGAAGGAAGAAATGAATTAATACGACAAGCCGATGAAATGGCTACTTCACCCGCTGGAGTGATTGATTCGACCATTTGCTCGGAAAGCCTATGCCGGCTCTTTACTCTCAATTACGATCCGTTTACTGATTGTTGATACTCGAGAGAGGGGAAACCGTGTCAGCCTGCGTTCCCGCGAAGGCCGCCGACTCGGATCGGACCGAGCGCGCCCACCCACCCCACAGCCCGCCGCCGGCCGGGCCTCCGCGCCTACGCGTCGCGGGGGCCGATCTGTCGGCCGCCGTCGCGGTCTTCCTGATCGCCCTTCCGCTGTCCCTCGGTATCGCCCTCGCCACCGGCGCGCCGCTCCAGGCCGGGCTGGTCGCCGCCGCCGTGGGCGGCGTCGTCGCCGGACGGATCGGCGGCTCCCCGCTCCAGGTGAGCGGCCCGGCCGCCGGACTCACCGTCGTCACGGCCGACCTGATCCTGCGCTACGGCTGGCGGACGACCTGCGCCATCACCGTCCTCGCCGGACTCGCCCAACTCGGCCTCGGCTGCCTGCGCGTGGCACGCGGCGCGCTCGCCGTCAGCCCCGCGATCGTGCACGGCATGCTCGCCGGCATCGGCATCACCATCGCGGTCGCCCAGCTGCACATCGTCCTGGGCGGCACCCCGCAGAGCTCCGTCCCCGACAACCTCCTCGCGCTTCCCGCCCAGTTGGCGAACCTGCAGCCCGAGGCCCTGGCGGTGAGCCTGCTGACCCTGGTCCTGCTGCTGCTCTGGCCGCGGCTGCCCGGCCGCGCCGGGCGCGTGTTCCGTACGGTTCCGGCGGCGCTCGTCGCCGTCACCGGAGCCACCGCGACCGCCGCCGCGGCCGGCCTCGTCCTGCCCAAGGTGGATCTGCCGTCGTGGCGCAATCACGCCCTGGCCGGGCTGCCCGACGGCCCCTTGCTCGGCCTCGCGGCCGCCGTGCTCACCACGACACTGGTGTGCAGTGTGCAGTCGCTGCTCGGCGCCGTAGCCGTGGACAAGCTGGTGTCCGGCCGCCCGGGCACCGCCCCCGTCTCACGCTCCGACCTGGACCGGGAACTGCTCGGACAGGGCGCGGCCAACATCGTCTCCGGCTCACTCGGCGGACTGCCGGTCGCCGGAGTCGCGGTCCGCAGTTCCGCGAACGTCAAAGCGGGTGCCGTGAGCCGGAACTCCACGATGCTGCACGGCGTTCTCGTAGTGATCGCCGCGCTGCTGATGGTCCCGCTCCTCGAGTTCATCCCGCTCGCCTCGCTCGCCGCCCTGGTGATGGCCGTCGGCATCCAGATGGTGTCCCTGCACCACATCCGCACGGTGACCCGCCACCGCGAAGTCCTGGTCTACGCCGTGACCACCCTCGGCGTCGTCTCCCTCGGCGTCCTGGAGGGCGTGGCGCTGGGCATCGCCGTGGCCGTCGGTGTGGCCCTGCACCGGCTCACCCGCACCCGCATCACGCACCACGAGGAGGAAGGGGTCCATCACGTACACGTCCGGGGGCAGTTGACGTTCCTCGCGGTGCCACGGCTCAGCCGGGCCCTGCACCTCGTCCCTCAAGGGGCCGGCGTCGTCCTGGCGTTGGACGGCTCCTTCATGGACCACGCCGCCTACGAGACGCTGCAGGACTGGCAGGGCACGCACACCGCGCGGGGCGGCACCGTGAAGATCACCGGTCGCCACGCGGGAGTCCGGATCGCCGAGCCCGCCGCCCTCCTCTCCGGGCACGCGCCCGACGGGAGCGACGAGGCCGGCGCATCCGACGCCGACTGCCGCTGCCGGCCCTGGACGGCCTGGCGCAACCACCAGTGCGAACGCCCGCGCCCCCTGCCGGCCGACGACCCGCGGCCCGGCGAGACCGCCGCCGAGAGAGGAGCGGCGAGAGACAAGGACGGCGAGCCGAAGCCGGTCGGCACCGGCGGCCACGAACTGGTGCGCGGTATCAGCACGTTCCAGCGCAACACCGCTCCCCTGGTCCGCGGTGAGCTGGCCCGGCTGGCCCGCGAAGGACAGCAGCCCGCCCAGCTGTTCCTGACCTGCGCCGACTCGCGCGTGGTGACCTCGATGATCACGGCCAGTGGCCCGGGCGACCTGTTCGTGGTCCGCAACGTCGGCAATCTCGTACCGCCCCCCGGCGTGGAGAGCGGCGACGACTCGGTGGCGGCCGCGATCGAGTACGCCGTGGACGTGCTGGCGATCCGGTCCATCACCGTATGCGGGCACTCGGGGTGCGGTGCCATGCAGGCGCTGCTCGACACCGATCCGGACGGCGCCCGTACGCCGCTGAGACGGTGGCTGCGGCACGGCCGGCCGAGCCTGGAGCGCATGGACGATGACGGCGGCCCTCCGTCGCGGCTGGCCGGGCGGGCACCCGCCGACGCGGCCGAGCGGCTCTGTCTGACGAACGTGGTGCAACAGCTGGAGCATCTGCGCGCCCATGAAGTGGTGGCCCGTGCCCTGAAGGACGGTGCTCTGGAACTCCACGGCATGTACTTCCACGTGGGTGAGGCCCAGGCGTATCTCCTCACCGAGCGGGGCGAGGAATGGGTGTTCGACCGAGTCCGGTCGGCGGACCCGACGAGGTGAGGTGGCCCGTCCGAGTGTGAGAGGCGTTACACACCTTGAACCGGGTTGCTCCGGGCCCCGTGGGAAAGGGTGTCGCAGGCCGCACCCGCACCCCTCGATAGGTCTAAACCAATTTGCCGTCGGCCCTTGTCAGCGCACCCCCGGGTCTGATGAGCTGTGGCCTGGGACACAACGGACACCCTGGGAAAGGCAGATGCCGTGAGCAATGAAAGCCTGGCCAACCTTCTGAAGGAGGAGCGTCGCTTCTCGCCCCCCGCCGACCTGGCCGCGAACGCCAATGTCACGGCGGAGGCGTATGAACAGGCCAAGGCTGACAGGCTCGGCTTCTGGGCCGAGCAGGCCCGCCGGCTGACCTGGGCCACCGAGCCCACGGAGACCCTGGACTGGTCGAACCCGCCGTTCGCCAAGTGGTTCAAGGACGGCGAGCTCAACGTCGCCTACAACTGTGTGGACCGGCATGTGGAGGCCGGGCACGGCGACCGGGTCGCGATCCACTTCGAGGGCGAGCCGGGCGACAGCCGCGCCATCACCTACGCCCAGCTCAAGGACGAGGTCTCCCAGGCGGCCAACGCCCTGCTGGAGCTGGGTGTCCAGAAGGGTGACCGGGTCGCCGTCTACATGCCGATGATCCCGGAGACCGCGGTCGCGATGCTGGCCTGCGCCCGCATCGGCGCCGCGCACTCCGTCGTCTTCGGCGGCTTCTCGGCGGACGCGCTCGCCACCCGGATCCAGGACGCCGACGCGCGGGTCGTCATCACGGCCGACGGCGGGTACCGGCGCGGCAAGCCGTCCGCACTCAAGCCGGCCGTGGACGAGGCGATCGCCAAGGCGGGCACCGTGGAGCACGTCCTCGTCGTCCGCCGCACCGGCCAGGACGTCGCCTGGACCGAGGGCCGCGACGTGTGGTGGCACGACCTGGTCGCGGGCCAGAGCGCCGAGCACACCCCGGAGGCGTTCGGGGCCGAGCACCCGCTGTTCATCCTCTACACCTCGGGGACCACGGGTAAGCCCAAGGGCATCCTGCACACCTCCGGCGGCTATCTGACCCAGACGGCGTACACGCACTGGTCGGTCTTCGACCTCAAGCCGGAGACCGACGTGTACTGGTGCACGGCCGACGTCGGCTGGGTCACCGGGCACTCGTACATCGTCTACGGCCCGCTCGCCAACGGCGCCACCCAGGTCATGTACGAAGGCACGCCGGACACCCCGCACCAGGGCCGTTTCTGGGAGATCGTGCAGAAGTACGGCGTCACGATCCTCTACACGGCGCCCACCGCGATCCGTACGTTCATGAAGTGGGGCGACGACATCCCCGCGAAGTTCGACCTGTCCTCGCTGCGGGTGCTCGGCTCGGTCGGTGAGCCGATCAACCCGGAGGCCTGGATCTGGTACCGGAAGAACATCGGCGGGGACCGTACCCCCGTGGTGGACACCTGGTGGCAGACCGAGACCGGCGGCATCATGATCTCCCCGCTGCCGGGCGTGACCGACGCCAAGCCGGGCTCCGCCCAGACCCCGCTGCCCGGCATCGCGGCGACCGTCGTCGACGACGAGGCGGCCGAGGTTCCGGACGGCGGCGGCGGCTACCTGGTGCTCACCGAGCCGTGGCCGTCGATGCTGCGCACCATCTGGGGCGACGACCAGCGGTTCATCGACACGTACTGGTCGCGGTTCGAGGGCAAGTACTTCGCCGGTGACGGCGCCAAGAGGGACGACGACGGCGACATCTGGCTGCTCGGCCGGGTCGACGACGTGATGCTGGTGTCCGGGCACAACATCTCCACCACGGAGGTCGAGTCCGCGCTGGTCTCGCACCCGTCGGTCGCCGAGGCGGCCGTCGTCGGCGCGGCGGACGAGACGACCGGCCAGGCCATCGTCGCCTTCGTCATCCTGCGCGGCACGGCGGCGGAGAGCGAGAACCTCGTCGGCGAACTCCGCAATCACGTGGGCGCCACGCTCGGCCCGATCGCCAAGCCCAAGCGGATCCTGCCGGTGGCCGAGCTGCCGAAGACCCGCTCGGGCAAGATCATGCGCCGTCTGCTGCGGGACGTCGCCGAGAACCGCCAGCTCGGTGACGTCACCACGCTGACGGACTCCACGGTCATGGACCTCATCCAGGCCAAGCTGCCCCAGGCGCCCGGCGAGGACTGAGCGGTCGGAGACCGACCGGGGCGCACCCACGCGGCCACGCGCGGGTGCGCCCCGGACCGCTCCCGAGGCGCACCCCGGTGCGCCTCGGGAGCACCTTGGATAAGCTGAATGAAAAGCTGTCTCATGGGGCGCCGGGAAGTCTGGTCGGCACACGATTCGTGCTGCCCGCCGACCAGAGGACTCACCCGCAGTGACCGCGCCCCGCACCCCCACCCCCCGCAAGGCCCTCGGACGTCTCTCGCTGCCCGAGCGGACGTTCGTCGCCGACGCGCTGCGCACCGAGACGGTCGGCGGCGTTCTGCTGCTCCTCGCCGCCGTCGCCGCGCTGATCTGGGCGAACGTCTCCGGTCCGCACGGCAGCTACGAGACCGTCAGCCACTTCCACTTCGGTGTCGACGCCCTCGGCCTCAATCTCTCCGTGGCGCACTGGGCCGCCGACGGACTGCTCGCCGTCTTCTTCTTCGTCGCGGGCGTCGAGCTCAAGCGCGAACTCGTCGCCGGTGATCTGCGCGACCCCAAGGCGGCCATGCTGCCCGTCGTCGCCGCCCTGTGCGGCATGGCCGTACCGGCGCTGGTCTACACGCTGACCAGCGGGGCGGGCGGCGGTTCCCTGGCCGGGTGGGCCGTACCCACCGCCACCGACATCGCCTTCGCGCTCGCGGTACTGGCCGTCATCGGCACCTCCCTGCCGAGCGCGCTGCGCGCCTTCCTGCTCACCCTCGCCGTCGTCGACGACCTGTTCGCCATCCTGATCATCGCGGTCTTCTTCACCGACGGCCTGAACTTCGCGGCGCTCGGCGGCGCGTTCGCGGGCCTGGCCCTCTTCTGGCTGCTGCTGCGCAAGGGCGTACGCGGCTGGTACGTGTACGTGCCGCTCGCGCTGGTCGTATGGGCGCTGATGTACAACAGCGGCATCCACGCCACCATCGCCGGTGTCGCGATGGGCCTGATGCTGCGCTGCCACCGCCACGAGGGCGAGGAGCGCTCCCCGGGCGAGCGTGTCGAGCACCTCGTCCGGCCGCTCTCGGCGGGCCTCGCCGTCCCGCTGTTCGCACTGTTCAGCGCGGGTGTGGCGATCTCGGGCGGGGCGCTCGCGGACGTGTTCGCGCAGCCGGAGACGCTGGGCGTCGTCCTCGGACTCGTCGTCGGCAAGACGCTCGGCATCTTCGGCGGTACCTGGCTGACGGCACGCTTCACCAGGGCGTCGCTCAGCGACGACCTCGCGTGGCCGGACGTGTTCGCGGTGGCGACGCTCGCCGGCATCGGCTTCACCGTCTCGCTGCTCATCGGGGAACTCGCCTTCGAGGGTGACGCGGCGATGACGGACAGCGTGAAGGCCGCCGTCCTCAGCGGTTCGCTGATCGCCACCGTCGTCGCGACGGTGCTGCTGCGGATACGGAACGCCAAGTACCGCAGGCTGACCGAGGAGGAGGAGCGCGACGAGGACCTCAGCGGCGTCCCGGACGTCTACGAGCAGGACGACCCGGCGTACCACCTGCGTATGGCGGAGATCCACGAGCGGAAGGCCGCGGAGCACCGGCGACTCGCCCGGGAGAAGGCCGCTGAGCGTGACGCGCTTGCCGAAGTGACGGGCGGGGCAGGCGAGGAGCACCACGGTCCGGCATGATCTGACGAGACGGTACAAAAGACGGAACCGTATGTGCAGGCATGAGGAACGTACGGGGAACGTACGCAGGAGAGGGAGACCGCGATGAGCGCACCCGACGGCAGCCCGGTCGGCGCCGAACGCAGCATCGGCCAGTTGTTCGCCTCGGCGACGGCTGACATGTCGACGCTGGTGCACGACGAGATCGCGCTGGCGAAGGCGCAGCTCAAGCAGGACGTCAAGCGGGGTGCGACCAGCGGTGGCGCGTTCACGGCGGCCGGAGTGCTGCTGCTGTTCTCCCTGCCGATGCTGAACTTCGCCCTCGCCTACGGCATCCGCACCTGGAGCGACTGGAACCTCGCGCTCTGCTTCCTGCTGTCCTTCGCCGCGAACGTGCTGATCGCGGCGGTCCTCGCGCTCATCGGCATCGTCTTCGCGAAGAAGGCGAAGAAGGGCCGCGGCCCGCAGAAGGTGGCCGCCTCGGTGAAGGAGACGGCGGGCGTACTGCAGAAGGCCAAGCCGCACCCACGCCCCGAACTGCCCGGTGACCGGGTCCCCCAGGCCGTCGAGGCTGTGGCACGCTCGTCCTCATGACGGATCCCGCCACTCCTGCGGCGCAACCCGCTTCGGTCGTACGACTCGACATCCCCGGCGGCGCCGGGCTGATCCACCGCGACGTCGCGGCCAACGGCGCCCGCTTCCACATCGCGGAGCTGGGCGACGGTCCCCTGGTGCTGCTGCTGCACGGCTTCCCGCAGTTCTGGTGGACCTGGCGTCACCAGCTGACGGCGCTCGCGGACGCCGGTTTCCGGGCCGTCGCCATGGACCTGCGGGGCGTCGGCGGCAGCGACCGCACGCCGCGCGGTTACGACCCGGCCAACCTCGCGCTGGACATCACCGGCGTGATCCGCTCCCTGGGCGAACCGGACGCCGCGCTGGTCGGCCATGACCTGGGCGGATATCTGGCGTGGACGGCGGCGGCGATGCGCCCCAAGCTGGTACGGCGGCTCGCGGTCGCGTCCATGCCGCACCCGCGGCGCTGGCGCTCGGCGCTGGTCTCCGACGCCCGGCAGTCGGCCGCCCTGTCCCACATCTGGGGGTTCCAGCGGCCCTGGATCCCGGAGCGCCGGCTCACCGCGGACGACGGGGCGCTGGTGGCCGAGCTGATCCGGGACTGGTCCGGGCCGCGCCTGCCGGACGACAAGGCGCTGGAGAACTACCGGCGGGCCATGTGCATCCCGTCCACGGCGCACTGCTCGATCGAGCCGTACCGCTGGATGGTGCGCTCCCTGGCCCGCCCGGACGGCATCCAGTTCAACCGCAGGATGAAGCGGCCGGTGCGGGTGCCGACGCTGCATCTGCACGGCTCGCTGGACCCGGTCGTACGCACGCGCAGTGCCGCGGGGTCCGGGGAGTACGTCGAAGCGCCGTACCGCTGGCGGCTGTTCGACGGGCTGGGGCACTTCCCGCACGAAGAGGATCCGGTCGCTTTCTCCACCGAACTGATCAATTGGCTGAAGGATCCGGAACCCGATCGATAGGCCGGCCGAGCACTTGTCTGACGATCGGCCAATTGCCGGGCGCATAAGCCAATTGGGGGCACGTGAGGTGGTTATGGACCTTGGGGCGGGGGCAGACGTCCGGGTATGGGCTGGACGCACGATTACAGTGACGCAAGCCGCGACCGCCGCTCGGCGGGCGGTGTGGGTTCCCACCAGCGAGGCGGTGCACCACGGATGGCGGGTACGGATCTCAGGGTGGGAATTCCGCGCATCCTCCGTCGCAGGGCCCGCTGGGTCTCCGTCCGTCTGCGCCATCCGCGCGGCTGACGGTTCGTACGACCGCAGGCCGGCACACCCCGCGCTCTAGAGAGCGCAGTTGTCGCTGTCCACCTGCTGGTTCGCGGTACGGCCCTTGGTGATGTCGTCCTGGATCTCGTCCGCGGTGAGGGCGTACCCCGTCTCGGCGTCGTCGAGCGACTTCGCGAAGACCACGCCGTAGACCTCGCCGTCGGGCGTGAGCAGCGGGCCGCCGGAGTTCCCCTGCCGGACCGTCGCGTACAGGGAGTACACATCACGGCGGACGGTGCCCCGGTGGTAGATGTCGGGGCCGTTGGCCGTGATGCGTCCGCGCAGGCGCGCCGGGCGGACGTCGTACGCCCCGTTCTCCGGGAAGCCGGCGACGATGGCGCTGTCGCCGCTGCTCGCGTCCTCGGTCGTGAACCGCAGCGCGGGCGCCTCCAGATCGGGTACGTCGAGGACGGCGATGTCGCGCTTCCAGTCGTAGAGGACGACCGTGGCGTCGTACTTCCTGCCCTCGCCGCCTATCTGCACGGTCGGCTCGTCGACGCCGCCCACGACATGCGCGTTGGTCATGACGCGACGTTCGCCGAAGACGAAGCCGGTGCCCTCCAGGACCTTGCCGCAACTCGGGGCGGTGCCCATCACCTTGACGATGGAGCGCTGTGCGCGCAAAGCGACGGGGCTGCCCGCCAGAGCCGGGTCGGGGGGCCGGACGTCGGTGATCGGCTCGCTGGAGAACGGGCTGAAGACCTGCGGGAAGCCGTTCTGTGCGAGGACGGAGGAGAAGTCGGCGAACCAGGTGTCGGCCTGGTCGGGCAGCGCCCGGGACACCCCGAGCAGCACCTTGGAGCCGCGGACCTCCTTGCCGAGCGTCGGCAGCGTCGTACCGGCGAGGGCGGAGCCGATCAGCCAGGCGACCAGGAGCATCGCGACGACGTTGACCAGCGCGCCGCCGGTGGCGTCGAGCGCGCGGGCGGGGGACCAGGTGATGTAGCGGCGCAGTTTGTTGCCCAGATGGGTCGTCAGGGCCTGCCCGACGGAGGCGCAGACTATGACGACGACGACCGCGACGACGGCGGCCGTCGTACCGACCTCCGAGTTGTCCGTCAGGGCGTCCCAGATGACGGGCAGCGTGTACACGGCGACGAGACCGCCGCCGAGGAAGCCGATCACCGACAGGATGCCGACGACGAAGCCCTGGCGGTAGCCGACGACGGCGAACCACACGGCGGCGACGAGCAACAGGATGTCCAGCACGTTCACCGCTTCAAGCCTCGCCTCGTCCTACCCAGCACGGCGCCCACCCTGTCATGACCCCCAGTCCAGCGGGACCCGCTTGTCGCGGTCCCAGGGGCGCTCCCACCCGGCGAAGTGCAGCAACCGGTCGATGACACCGGCGGTGAAGCCCCATACGAGGGCCGATTCGACCAGGAACGCCGGGCCCTGGAAGCCGCTGGGGTGAACCGTGGTCGCCCGGTTGTCCGGGTGGGTGAGATCCGCCACGGGGACGGTGAACACCCGCGCGGTCTCGTTCGGGTCGACGACGCCGACCGGGCTGGGGACCCGCCACCAGCCCAGGACGGGCGTGACGACGAAGCCGCTGACGGGGATGTACAGCTTCGGCAGTACGCCGAAGAGCTGAACGCCCGTCGGGTCGAGTCCGGTCTCCTCCTCGGCCTCGCGCAGGGCGGCCCGCAGCGGGCCGTCACCGTGCGGGTCGCCGTCCTCGGGGTCGAGGGCGCCGCCGGGGAAGGACGGCTGCCCCGCGTGCGATCGCAGGGAGCTCGCGCGCTCCATGAGCAGCAGCTCCGGGCCGCGTCCGCCGTCACCTTCGCCGAAGAGGATGAGGACGGCGGACTGACGTCCCGAGCCGTTCTCCGGGGGCAGGAAGCGGCTGAGCTGTCGCGGCCGTATCGTCTCCACCGCGCCGGCCACCGGGTCCAGCCAGCCGGGCAGCCCGGCCCTGCTGACCGTCACCGGACCGCCCTGGGCACCGCTTGTCCGCGTCATCGCCACCCCCGTCGTCCGGCCGCGTCCCACGGGTTCAACGCCCGGCGGCCCCGAGATCGTTCCGCGGGCCGCCGCGGGTACCACCGCGTCATCCGGCGCCCAGGGGCGGGGCGGGCCTGCCGCCGGCGTCCAGATAGGCCTGCGGGGGCTTCAGACGCTGGCCGGGGAGGCCGCCCTTCTCGTACTTGAGCAGCTTCCTCGCCTTCTCCGGGTCCGTCTCGCCCTCGCCGTACGCCGGGCAGAGCGGGGCGATGGGGCAGGCGCCGCAGGCGGGCTTGCGGGCGTGGCAGATGCGACGGCCGTGCCAGATCACGTGGTGGGAGAGGTCGGTCCAGTCGCTCTTGGGGAAGAGCGCGCCGACGGCCGCCTCGATCTTGTCGGGGTCGGTCTCCGCGGTCCAGCGCCAGCGGCGCACGAGGCGCTGGAAGTGGGTGTCCACGGTGATGCCGGGTCGCCCGAACGCGTTGCCGAGCACGACGAACGCGGTCTTGCGGCCGACGCCGGGGAGTTTGACGAGGTCCTCGAGCCGGCCCGGCACCTCACCGCCGAAGTCCTCCGTCAGTGCCTTCGACAGCCCTATGACCGACTTGGTCTTGGCGCGGAAGAAACCGGTGGGGCGCAGGATCTCCTCCACCTCCTCGGGGTTGGCGGCGGCCAGGTCCTCGGGGGTGGGGTACCTCGCGAAAAGGGCGGGGGTCGTCTGGTTGACGCGCAGGTCGGTGGTCTGGGCGGACAGCACGGTGGCGACGACGAGTTGGAAGGGGTTCTCGAAGTCCAGCTCCGGGTGCGCGTACGGGAACACCTCGGCGAGTTCACGGTTGATCCGGCGCGCGCGGCGGACCAGCGCGGTCCGCGACTCGCCCTCGACCGGCTTGACGACGGTCTTCACCGGGGCGGCCCGCACGGCCGCGGTGGCCTTCTTGGGGGCGACGAGCTGCTTCTTGGGCGGCGGGGCCTTCTTGACGGCGGCGGACTTCCCGGCGCCGGCCGTCTTCTTCGCCGCTGCGGCGGTCTTCTTCACCGCCGCGGGTGCCGCCTTCTTCGCCGCCGCGGTCGCCTTCTTGGCCACCGCGGTCGCCTTCTTGGCCACCGCGGGACTCTTCCCCGCCCGCGCCGCGTTCTTCCCGGCGGGTGTCTTCCCCGGCTTCTCCACCGGTGTGCTCGCCTCCTCGGCCGTCCCGCTCGCGCGGGCCGTCGGTCGTTCCTTCTTCAACGGCGACCTCTTTGCCGTTTTCGCCGGTTCCCTACCACCATCGGAGCCCTGTTCGCCCACAGCGGAATCGCGACGTACTGCCACCCGCGCAGCCCCCTCGGCCTGTGCTCTCACCGGCGATTTGGACACCCGGCCAGCCTACGGCCCGGCACCGACATCCGCCCCGGACCCGGAGGACCGGCGTCCAATTGGACCCCTGCCGCTCACCCCGACCGGCCCGTACGGCATCCTTGTGACAGATCACACTGTTTGGACCGTCCGGCAAAATGGGAACCACGGTCCCCTGGTACGTGGGGGTACAAGATCCCCTGAGCAGGTCGACAAGGAGAGAACTCGTGGACGACGTTCTGCGGCGGAATCCGCTCTTCGCGGCGCTCGACGACGAGCAGGCCGCCGAGCTTCGCGCCTCCATGAGTGAGGTGACCCTCGCACGGGGCGACTCCCTGTTCCACGAGGGCGACCCCGGCGACCGCCTGTACGTGGTCACCGAGGGCAAGGTCAAGCTGCACCGCACGTCCCCCGACGGCCGCGAGAACATGCTGGCCGTGGTCGGCCCGGGCGAGTTGATCGGTGAGCTGTCACTGTTCGACCCCGGCCCGCGCACCGCGACCGCCACGGCGCTCACGGAGGTCAAGCTGCTGGCCCTCGGCCACGGCGACCTGACGCCCTGGCTGAGCGCCCGCCCCGAGGTGGCCACGGCGCTGCTGCGGGCCGTCGCGCGCCGGCTGCGCAAGACCAACGACGCCATGTCGGACCTGGTCTTCTCGGACGTCCCGGGCCGTGTCGCGCGCGCCCTGCTCGACCTCTCGCGCCGCTTCGGCGTGCAGTCCGAGGAGGGCATCCACGTCGTGCACGACCTCACGCAGGAGGAGCTGGCCCAGCTGGTCGGCGCGTCCCGCGAGACGGTCAACAAGGCCCTGGCGGACTTCGCCCAGCGCGGCTGGCTCCGCCTGGAGGCCCGCGCGGTGATCCTCCTGGACGTCGAACGCCTGGCCAAGCGCTCCCGCTGACCCCTCGGAGCCCCGTCTTCCCGGAAGGCGGGGCTCCGCCGTGCCCGCGTCCGGGCTCTAGATGAGCCCGTGCTCGTGCAGGTACTCCAGCTGGGCGCGGACCGAGAGTTCCGCGGCCGGCCACAGGGAGCGGTCGACGTCGGCGTAGACGTGGGCGACGACCTCGGACGGGGTGCGGTGGCCGTTCTCGACGGCCGTCTCGACCTGGGCGAGGCGGTGGGCGCGGTGGGCGAGGTAGAACTCGACGGCGCCCTGCGCGTCCTCCAGGACGGGACCGTGGCCGGGCAGGACCGTGTGGACGCCGTCGTCGACCGTGAGCGACCTGAGCCGGCGCAGCGTGTCCAGGTAGTCGCCGAGACGGCCGTCGGGGTGGGCCACGACGGTCGTACCGCGGCCCAGGACGGTGTCGCCCGTCAGGACCGCCCGGTCGGCCGGGAGATGGAAGCACAGGGAGTCGGCCGTGTGGCCGGGCGCCGGTACGACCCTCAGCTCCAGGCCGCCGACGGTGACGGCGTCCCCGGCGGCCAGCCCCTCGTCGCCGAGCCGCAGCGCCGGGTCCAGTGCCCGTACCTTCGTGCCGGTCAGCTCGGCGAAGCGGGCGGCGCCCTCGGCGTGGTCGGGGTGACCGTGCGTCAGCAGGGTGAGGGCGACGCGCTTTCCGGCCTGCTCCGCGGTCGCTACGACGTGCCGCAGATGCCCGTCGTCCAGCGGGCCCGGGTCGACCACGACCGCCAGGTCGGAGTCCGGTTCCGACAGGATCCACGTGTTGGTGCCGTCCAGGGTCATCGCCGACGGGTTGGGGGCCAGCACGTTGACGGCACGCGCGGTGGCGGGACCGGAGAGGACTCCGCCCCGCGGTTGGCCGGGAAGGGTGCGTGCGTCCGTCATGCGGGGGCTCCCCCGGTCGGGATGTGCTTGGTGAACTCGTCGTGCCCCGGCCAGGAGAGCACGATCTCGCCCTCCACCAGGCGCGCGGTGGCCAGTACCGGCGTGAGGTCCCGCGCGGGAGCCGCGTCGAGCGCCTCCGCGGCCGCCCCGTACGCCGTGAGCTGGCGCAGGGTGGCGATGGTCGGGGGCATCATCAGCAGCTCGCCCCGGTCGTACGCGGCGGCCGCCCCGCGCGGGGTGATCCACACCGTGCGGTCGGCCTCCGTGGAGGCGTTGCGGGTGCGCTGTCCCTCGGGGAGCGCGGCGACGAAGAACCACGTGTCGTAGCGGCGCGGCTCGAACTCCGGGGTGATCCAGCGCGTCCACGCGCCGAGCAGGTCCGAGCGCAGGACCAGCCCCCTGCGGTCGAGGAACTCCGCGAACGACGTCTCCCGCGCGACGAGCGCCGCACGGTCCGCCTCCCAGTCCTCGCCCGTGGTGTCGCCGACCACCGAATCGGGGGTGGGCCCGGCGAGCAGGACGCCCGCTTCCTCGTACGTCTCCCGTACGGCCGCGCAGACGATCGCCTGGGCGTCCGTCCCGTCGACGCCGAGCCTGTCGGCCCACCACGCGCGCGTGGGGCCCGCCCAGCGGACGTGCAGGTCGTCGTCGCGAGGGTCGACTCCGCCACCGGGGTAGGCGTACGCACCGCCGGCGAACGCCATGGACGTACGCCGGCGCAGCATGTGTACGGCGGGTCCGTCGCCGGTGTCCTTGAGCAGCATGACGGTGGCCGCGCGCCTCGGCACGGCCGGCGTGAGGCCGCCGTCCGCCAGCGCACGGATCCGCTCCGGCCACTCGGGCGGGTACCACTGCCCGCCGGCCTGCGCATTCACCATGGCCGGAGGCTATCCCGTGACGCGCGGATGTTCGAGTGTCCCGCCTCGACGACGGACCGCCACTCCGTACACGGCCCCGGACCGCGCGCTCGGCACCCGGCACGGAACGCCCTCCCGCACGGGGCTCGCGTACCCATGGGGGCGCCAGGACCGCCGGGCCGGCTCACGGCCGTTGAGCGCGCGCCGCGCGCGAGGAACTGCCGCCCCCGACGGCGCCTCCCGCGCGGGGCGGCGGCCGCCCAGGCCCGGAGACACCGACACCACCGCACGCGGCGTACGCCGGCACGGCGTCCCGGCAGGGGGACCGCGCACCCTCTCCGATCCGGCCGACCGCGCTCGCCGGCACCCGTTTCCGGGCCGTCGCCGGGGACCTGTGGACCGGCGGCGGAAACCGCACACCGCGCGGCCACGACCCGGCCGGTCTCGAAGGCGGGGACACGTCGCCGTCCCGCACCACCTGAGGCGGGTCCGGCCTCCGCAGCGCGGTCCGCGCCTGTCTCACGCGCGGAGGCGGAACCGCGCACGAGGCGCACCTGCCCGTCGCACGCGCGGAGGCTGGACCGCCCACCGTGGCGAACCGGCGGCACACCGCGCCGTGACAGCCGGCCAGGCCGCTGAGGCAGCCCCGGGCCGTCGGCACGGCCGGGCCCACCGACAGGACGGGGCCCGCAGCCGGGCGGGCGTATGTCGGCAGGACAACCGCTGCCGCAGGACGGACCCCCGCCCGTCGAGGCCTACGCCTCCGTGAGTTCCACCTGGATCTCGACCTCCACCGGCGCGTCCAGCGGGAGGACCGCGACGCCCACCGCGCTGCGGGCGTGGACTCCCTTGTCGCCGAGGACCTCGCCGAGGAGTTCGCTCGCGCCGTTGAGGACGCCCGGCTGGCCGGTGAAGTCCGCGGCGGACGCCACGAAGCCGACGACCTTCACCACGCGTGCCACGCGGTCCAGGTCCCCGGCGACGGACTTGACCGCGGCGAGGGCGTTCAGCGCGCAGGTGCGCGCCAGCTCCTTCGCCTCCTCGGCGGTGACCTCCGCGCCGACCTTGCCGGTCAGCGGAAGCTTGCCGTCCACCATGGGCAGCTGGCCCGCGGTGAAGACGTACCGCCCCGACCGCACGGCCGGCTGGTACGCGGCCAGCGGCGGGACGACCTCCGGCAGGCTCAGGCCCAGCTCGGCCAGTTTCGCCTCGACGGCGCTCATCCCTGCTTCTCACGCTTCAGATAGGCCACCAGCTGCTCGGGGTTCGGCCCGGGCACGACCTGGACGAGCTCCCAGCCGTCCTCGCCCCAGGTGTCCAGAATCTGCTTGGTCGCGTGGACGAGCAGCGGCACAGTCGCGTATTCCCACTTGGTCATGCGGCCGACTCTAGCCGCCGTCCGCGCGGGAACCGCCACCCGGAGCCGCCGGGGCGCGCGGGGAGCATTTAGGCTCGAAGGCGTGAGCAGGCTCCAGGTCGTCAGTGGCAAGGGCGGAACCGGCAAGACCACGGTGGCCGCCGCCCTCGCGCTGGCCCTGGCCACGGAGGGGAAGCGGACGCTTCTCGTCGAGGTCGAGGGCCGGCAGGGCATCGCACAGCTCTTCGAGACGGAGGCACTGCCCTACGAGGAACGCAAGATCGCGGTCGCTCCGGACGGCGGCGAGGTGTATGCCCTCGCCATCGACGCCGAGCTGGCCCTTCTGGACTACCTTCAGATGTTCTACAAACTGGGCGGCGCGGGCCGTGCCCTCCGAAAGCTCGGCGCGATCGACTTCGCCACCACCGTCGCACCCGGTGTGCGGGACGTCCTGCTCACCGGCAAGGCGTGCGAGGCGGTACGGCGCAAGGACCGCGACGGGCGGTTCGTCTACGACTACGTCGTGATGGACGCCCCGCCGACCGGCCGCATCACCCGCTTCCTCAACGTCAACGACGAGGTCGCCGGGCTCGCCAGGATCGGCCCGATACACAATCAGGCGCAGGCCGTCATGCGGGTGCTGAAATCGCCGGAGACGGCCGTGCACCTGGTGACGCTGCTGGAGGAGATGCCGGTCCAGGAGACCGCCGACGGCATCGCGGAACTGCGCACCGCGCGGCTGCCGGTGGGGCGCGTCGTCGTGAACATGGTCCGGCCCGAAATACTGGACGGGGACGGCCTGGAACTCACGGAGTCGGTCCCTCGTTCCTCCATCGCGCGGGCACTGTCGTCCGCCGGCCTCGGTGGCGCGCGGCGCGGAGGACACGCCGAGCGGCTGGTGGACCCGTTGCTCGCGCAGGCGCGGGAGTACGCCGAGCGGTACGCGCTGGAGACCGAGCAGCGCGCCGTACTGACGGACCTCGGCGTGCCGTTGCACGAACTGCCGCTGTTCGCGGAGGGCATGGACCTGGCCGGCCTGTACCAACTGGCGAGGAACCTGCGCGGCCAGGGCGTGTCATGACCGGCCACGCCCGCACGGCCCGCGGTGTCGTCCGGCACCACCGCCACCCGGGCCGCGGCCATCGCCGTACCGGCCCCGTCACGAGCCGCAAGCACCGGAAGCAGGGGATGTCATGAGTCCACAGCCGGCGCGGTCCCAGGACCCGGCCCGTCACCGCCTCTCCCCCACCCGTACGCTCGACGTCGACCCGCTGATCGAGGACCCCGCCACCCGGATCGTGGTGTGCTGCGGCTCGGGCGGGGTCGGCAAGACGACCACCGCGGCGGCGCTGGGTCTGCGCGCGGCCGAGCGGGGACGCAAGGTGGTGGTCCTCACCATCGACCCGGCCCGCCGGCTCGCCCAGTCCATGGGCATCGACTCGCTGGACAACACCCCGCGCCGGGTGAAGGGCATCGACGACTCCGCGGGCGGTGAACTGCACGCGATGATGCTCGACATGAAGCGCACCTTCGACGAGATCGTCGAGGCGCACGCGGACTCCGAGCGGGCCTCCGCGATCCTGGGCAACCCCTTCTACCAGTCGCTCTCGGCGGGCTTCGCGGGCACGCAGGAGTACATGGCGATGGAGAAGCTGGGCCAGCTGCGGTCCAGGGACGAGTGGGACCTCATCGTGGTCGACACCCCTCCCTCGCGTTCCGCGCTGGACTTCCTGGACGCGCCCAAGCGGCTCGGGTCCTTCCTCGACGGCAAGCTGATCCGTGTCCTGCTGGCCCCGGCGAAGGTGGGCGGCCGCGCGGGGATGAAGTTCCTGAACGTCGGGATGTCGATGATGACCGGCGCCCTCGGCAAGGTGCTGGGCGGGCAGCTGCTGAAGGACGTGCAGACGTTCGTGGCGGCGATGGACTCGATGTTCGGCGGGTTCCGTACGCGCGCGGACGCCACGTACAAGCTGCTGCAGGCGCCCGGGACGGCGTTCCTGGTGGTGGCGGCCCCGGAGCGGGACGCGCTGCGCGAGGCCGCGTACTTCGTGGAGCGGCTGGCGGCGGAGGACATGCCACTGGCCGGCCTCGTGCTCAACCGGGTCCATGGCAGCGGCGCGGATTGGCTGTCGGCCGAGCGGGCGCTGGCCGCCGCGGAAAATCTTGAGGACTCCCGCATTGTGGATCAGGAGGACGGGAAAGCTGGACTTCGTAACTCTCCCGAAACGTACGGCAGTTCAGGACCCCCGGCGTCATCGGACGTCCCCGACGGAGGCTCCCCCGCCCCCACGGACACCGACGCCACAGACACGGACACCGACGGCACGGACGTCGACGACACCGGCCTCGACGACACAGACGGCACGGACGCGGACCGGTCCGTCGACCGGCTCACCGCGGGCCTGCTGAGGCTGCACGCCGAGCGGATGCGGCTGCTCTCACGCGAGCAGCGCACACGCGACCGCTTCACCGCGCTCCACCCCGAGGTGGCGGTGACCGAGGTGGCCGCGCTGCCCGGCGATGTGCACGACCTCGCGGGGCTGCGGGACATCGGCGACCGGCTCGCGACCGACCGGCCGGAGCTGCCCGAAACGCCCTGAACCGGACGGGCGTACGTCCGGCCCCGGAGCCGAGGAACCCCCGGCCCCGCCCGAGAACCCTCCGAGGGCCCTCAGCCCACCGCTGCGAGGTTCTCGTACACCTCGTCGTCGAGCGGCACGACACCCGACCCCCGCTCGTACTCCGAGCGCGCGGTCTCCAGCAGCCTGCGCCAGGAGGTCACGGTCGGCCGCCGGCGCAGCAACGCGCGGCGCTCACGCTCCGTCATGCCTCCCCATACGCCGAACTCGACGCGGTTGTCGAGCGCGTCGGCCAGGCATTCGGTGCGCACCGGACATCCGGTGCACACCGCCTTGGCCCTGTTCTGCGCTGCTCCCTGCACGAACAGTTCATCCGGATCGGTAGTGCGGCAGGCAGCCTGCGCACTCCAGTCGGTAACCCAGCCCATACCGGCGCCGTCCTCTCCCGAATCGAGGCTCCCCCACGGCGGCAGCGGCATATTCACCGCCGCCAGTTGAGGACGTTACGGAAGGTGGGCACGGCGCAACACCCCCAGCGGGCCCAATCTTGAATGGCCCGAACGGACTATGGGTAAGCGGCAGATCACCCGGGGGAGTGAGGGGGCGACATGCGGGACGAAACCGGCAATCCTGGTCAATTCAGTTGCGTCACAACGGGCACCGTATGACACACAAGGCGGATCCGGACACGCACTCAACATCCCTCGACGCAAACCCGTACGAAAAAAGTCGAGGAGATCCGGAACGATTCGGGGTCGCCGGACGTATTGATACGTGGCCTCACTGCTGTGACAGTTGAGAGCAGCTTAGGCCAAGGCATATACGCTTGTCCGGCGAATGAGAACGTAGGCTGCTCCCATGCCAAAGAAGCGCTCGGGCGGTGGTCTGTCCTCCACGCAGCAGGCCGCCAAGTTCCTCGGTGTCAGTGTCCTCGCGGGTGCCGTCATGGCCGGCATCGCGCTGCCCGCCGTCGGCGCGCTCGGCCTGGCGGCCAAGGGATCGGTCGAGAGCTTCGACGAGCTCCCGGCCAACCTCAAGACGCCGCCGCTGAGCCAGCGCACCACCATCCTCGACGCGAACGGCGGCCAGATCGCCACCGTCTACTCGCGCGACCGCACGGTGGTCCCCCTCAAGAACGTCTCGCCGTATCTGCAGAAGGCGATCGTCGCGATCGAGGACTCGCGCTTCTACGAGCACGGCGCGGTCGACCTGAAGGGCGTCCTGCGCGCGCTCAACAAGAACGCGCGCAGCGGTGAGGTCTCCGAGGGCGCGTCCACGCTCACCCAGCAGTATGTGAAGAACGTCTTCGTCGAGGAGGCGGGCGACGATCCGACGAAGGTCGCGCAGGCCACCCAGCAGACCATCGGCCGCAAGATCGCGGAACTGAAGTACGCGATCCAGGTCGAGGAGGAGCTGGGCAAGAAGAAGATCCTCGAGAACTATCTGAACATCACCTTCTTCGGCCAGCAGGCGTACGGCGTCGAGGCCGCCTCCCATCGCTACTTCTCCAAGTCCGCCAAGGACCTCAACCTCCAGGAGTCCGCCCTCCTCGCCGGCATCGTCCAGTCGCCGAGCCGGTACGACCCGGTCAACGACGAGGCGGAGGCGAAGAAGCGGCGCAATGTCGTCATCGCGCGGATGGCCCAGGTCGGCGACGTCTCGCAGGCGCAGGCCGACAAGGCGGCGAAGGCCCCGCTGGGCCTGAAGATCAGCAAGCCGAAGAACGGCTGCATCACCGCGGTCGACGACGCCGGCTTCTTCTGCGACTACGTGCGCAACGTGTTCCTCAACGACCCGGTCTTCGGCAAGACCAAGGAGGACCGGGCCAAGATCTGGAACCAGGGCGGTCTGACGGTCCGTACGACGCTGGACCCGCAGGCGCAGAGCTCGGTGCGGCAGTCGCTGAAGGACCACGTCGACGCGAGCGACGAGGTCTCCGCCGCGACCACCCTGGTCGAGCCCGGCACCGGCAAGATCGTGGCGATGGGGCAGTCGAAGCCGTACGGCACCAACGCCAAGCAGAACGAGACCGTGATCAACTACTCGGTCGACTACGCGATGGGGACGAGCAACGGCTTCCCGACGGGCTCCACGTTCAAGCCGTTCGTGGCCGCCGCCGCTCTCGAGGCGGGCCGCCCGGCGACCCAGGAGTACCCCTCGCCGTACGAACTGACGGTGCCGAGCCCGATCCAGACGTGCGACAAGCCGTACACCAACGAGGACGGCACCAAGATCCCGAACGAGAACGAGTCGGAGAAGGGCCCCTACCGGCTGAAGAAGGCGATGGCCCTCTCGGTCAACACCTACTTCATCGAGATGGTCGCGGACATCGGCCTCTGCCCGGTCACCAAGATGACCGACAAGCTCCACATCAAGCAGGGCACCGGCAAGAACCTCCCGCAGGTCCCCTCGATCGCCCTCGGCACCGAGTCCGTCTCCCCGCTGACCATGGCGTCCGCGTACGCCGCCTTCGCCAACCGCGGCATGTACTGCACGCCCATCGCCATCGAGGCGGTCACGCAGCGGGTGGGCGAGACGAAGAAGAGCCTCGAGGTGCCGAAGTCCACCTGCTCGCGGGCGATGTCGGAGGGCACGGCCGACACCATCAACGCCCTGCTCAAGGGCGTGGTCGACTCCGGTACCGGCCAGCAGGCCGGCCTCGGCGACCGGGACAACGCGGGCAAGACCGGTACGACCGACGAGCGCCGCAACGCCTGGTTCGTCGGCTACACGCCGAACCTCTCGGGCGCCGTCTGGGTCGGCAGCGCCACCCAGCAGGTCAAGATGCGGAACATCACCATCGGCGGTGTCTACCACGACCTGGTCTACGGCTCCGACACCCCGGGCCCGATCTGGAAGGACGCCATGACCGGCGCCCTGGTCGGCAAGGGGGCCGAGTCCTTCGTGCCGGTCAACATCCCCGACCCGGACAAGGAGCGCGAGGACCGCGACAAGCCGGGCCGCGGCCATGACGACGGCGGCAACGGCGACAACGAGGGCAACGGCAACGGGGGCGAAGGGCTCCTCGGCGGCCTGACCGACGGCGGCAACAACGGCGGGAACGACGGAGGCGGCGGCACCGAGCCGACGTTCCCCGAGGGCTTCTTCCGGGGCAACGACAACGGCGGCGGACGCGGGTAACGACTCGGCCGAGCCGCGCCCGTACGGCGACGGAAGCAGGGCCCGCCGGCCAACCGGCGGGCCCTGCTTCCGTTCCGCACCCGGTGTCGTCGTGACCTTCCCGCGGACGGCCGGGGGAGGTCACACCCTGGCGTGACGCCACGCTGGCGTAACACCGCCTGGCGTAATTGCGACAACCTTTCCTCGCCCCGTCGCCGTCTCATGTGGTGCCGACGACGATGGTGGACATGACTGGCGATCTTTCCCGACGGCTGGTCACCGACGAGTTGTGGACGCTGACGGAGCCGCTGCTGCCGGCGTTCGCGCCCCGCCGGCAGGGCGGGGGCACGGCTCCCGTCGACGAGCGCATGGTGTTCACCGCGGTGGTCTACGTGCTGACCAGCGGATGCGCCTGGCGGTCGCTGCCACCCTGGCTCGAGATCTCACCGGCGACCGCGCACCGCCGCTTCACCGGCTGGACCAAGGCCGGCGTGTGGCGCCGGCTGCACCGCACCGCGGTGCGTGACGGGCTCGCGAGCACGGGCGAGGCCGACTGGGCCGCCGTGATCGTGAAAGCCGCGACACTGCGGGCCGGACAGCGGACCGGGACCGCTCCGGGCCCGCGAAGGTCACCACATGAGACGGACACGAAGTCGCAGAAGCACTCAACAAGCACCCAATTCGGGCAGCACCGGAACCCTTGACTCCCCCATTTCCCTGGTGTTCCTTTGATCATCATGTGCATGAGGGGAGGACAGTGATTCATGGGTTTCCGGAACATCCGCGAGAGGCGAATACCCGGCTTTCTGACAAGCACGGCGGTCACTCTGACCGTTCTGACCGGTATCACCGCGTGCGGCTCGGGCACAGCCGATGAAGCGCACAAGGAACCTGTCGCGGCATCCGACGCCAGTGAATCCCCCACCCGCCCGGCCGAGGGCCCGCTCTACACCGCCATGACGGAAATGGCGGACGAGGGCAAGGGGTTCTCGCTCCGCGACGCGACGGGCCTGGACCGGCATGTGAGTCCGGCTCACGCGAAGAAATTCAAGGTCTGTTTCGAGAAGGAGAAACCGGACCTCAAAGCAGTGGTCCTCTACGCGGTCCGGAATTCCGAGACATGCCCGCACAAGGTCGGCACCGAAGGCAAGGCCGACGGAACGCCGGACGTCGTGGGCACACGGCTCCGCAAGGCCACCGACCAGCTCGTACTGACGGGATACCCGCCGAAGCACATCCACGTGGACGTCGACGGCGAACCCGTGTCCGAGGCACGCAGCTGGTCGTACGAGGTCTGCCGGCAGAGCCCCGCGGCCGGCACCCCCTTCTCGGCGGACCTGGAGCCACGGCTGGTGATCTCGGCCTCCTGCGCCCAGGACTGACCCGGCAACCGACGGATCCACCACCAGAGAATGACGAGGTAATCCCATGCGCAAGATCGCACGCGCCGCCGCCGTACTCCCGATCGTCGCCGCGCTCTGCGTCGGCATGACCTCGACCGCCCAGGCCGAGACGGACTGCACCGACTACTCCGACAACGGCGGCGCCAAGTCCCAGTTCAAGGCGTACGGCGAGCATCTCCTGATCGACGACATCTTCGCCGACGGAAACTCCGCCGTCGGCGGCATCGAGATCTACGGCGACGGTCACTACTTCTACTGGAACCGGCTCAGCGCGGACGGCGGCGTCCGCGACGTCAACCTCGACATCGCCGAGGGGACGACCGTCGTCATCAACGCCTGGCTCGGCAACTGGGACGGCACCGTCACGGGCGGCATCGACTTCACGTCCAACGCCGTCTCGAACTGCCACGCCGTGGCCTGATCCACCCCTTTCGCCCATAACGACCGGAACAGGAGCGTGATCACCATGCGCAGAACGTTCGCCACCGCGGCCGCCCTCGCGCTGTCGCTGACCGGCCTCGGCGTCGCCACGGCCCCGAGTGCCTCCGCCGCCACGTCGGGCGCCGCCGAGTACGGCTGTCCGGGGAGCCTCGTCGGCACGTACAACACGCCGGCGTCGGGCGAGGTGTGGGGCCAGTTGCGCGTGTACTACTCCTCCGCGAACAGCGGCACCAACTGTGCCGTGCTGCTGGCGAAGAAGTACTACGGCTCGTCCCACTACATGGAAGTGGGCATCAACATCTCCGGCCGCAGCGGCAAGCTCGACTCCGGCGCGTACAAGTACTACGCGGGCCCGGTCACCATCACGGGAACCAACGGGCACTGCATCGACGTCGGCGGCGGCGAGGACAACGGGGGCATCTGGGCGGGCAGGTCCGTCAACGGCGTGCACTGCGGATGACCGGTCCCGGCTGACACGGCCGTACCCGCCGCCCTCGCGATTTCCAGGAAAAGCCGCGAGGGCGGTGGCGTGCCCGCGACATCACATTCCTCGCGGAATTCCTCTCATCCCGTACGGCCGTCACGTGAATGCGGGGCCGGGGTGATGTCGAGAATGAGCCCGAGCTCCTGCGCTTTCGCCCCCAGGGCGAAACGGCCGCTCACTCCGAGATCCGACATGATCCTCTGAACGCGACGCTGCACGGTCCGATGACTGACCCCGAGCCGCCGGGCCACGGTCGCGTCATCGAGCCCTTGATAAAGCAACGTGAGTAAGTCGCGATCGCCTCCGTCTCCCCGGATGACCGATTCCAACATGACCCCCTTCGCCCGGCCGGCCACACGAAACCGGCCCGGCGGAAGCATTCGCCGCCGAGCCGCCTCTGATCAGGACCTCCGGTCGCAATGGCTGAGATACGGACGTGCGAGACACCACGGAACCGGACCGACGACGGGTCAGCCCGCGAGCAGCTTCTTCACCACGGCGGCGACCCGGCCGCCCTCAGCCTGCCCGGCCACCTTCGGGTTCACGATCTTCATCACGGCACCCATGGCCCGCGGCCCCTCCGCGCCCGCCGCCCTGGCCTCCTCGACGGCCTGGGCGACGATCGCGTTCAGCTCCTCGTCCGACAGCTGCTTGGGCAGGTACTGCGCCAGCACCTCGCCCTCCGCCCTCTCCCGCTCGGCCTGCTCGGGACGGCCGCCCTGCGCGAACGCCTCCGCCGCCTCCCGGCGCTTCTTCGCCTCGCGGGTGATCACCTTCTGCACCTCGTCGTCGGAGAGCTCGCGCTTCTCCTTACCCGCGACCTCCTCCTTGGTGATCGCGGAGAGGGTCAGCCGGAGCGTCGAGGAGCGGAGCTCGTCACGCGCCTTGATCGCGGCGTTGAGGTCGTCGTGCAGCTTCGACTTGAGCGTGGTCATGACTTGATTGTCGCAGGTACGGGCCCGGCCACGCCTGCCGATTTAAGGGCCCCTGGTCCATGGGGCGTTCGGCGGCGGCTCGCGGGTCTGACACGATGGACGCATGCGCGCGCGATACGGAATCCCCCTGGGAATCACGGCGGCCGGCGCCGCCGGGCTGCTGTACGCGGCGGGCTTCGAAGCCCGCTCCTTCCGCCTCCGACGGGTGACCATCCCCGTCCTGCCCTCCGGGATGCGCCCCCTGCGCGTGCTCCAGGTCTCCGACATCCACATGGTCGGCGGGCAGCGCAAGAAGCAGCGCTGGCTGCGCTCGCTGGCCGGCCTGCGCCCCGACTTCGTCCTCAACACGGGCGACAACCTGTCCGACCCCGAGGGCGTACCGGAGGTCCTCGACGCGCTCGGCCCCCTGATGGAGTTCCCGGGCGCGTACGTCTTCGGCTCCAACGACTACTACGGCCCCACGCTCCGCAACCCGGGCCGCTACCTGGTCGAGAAGGTCCAGGGCCGCCACGGCCTGAACGGCAACGCCCCCGTGACCGGCGTCGTCCACAACCCGTGGGAGGACCTGCGGGACGGCTTCGACACCGCCGGCTGGCTGAACCTGACGAACACCAGGGGCACGCTGAAGATCGACGGCACGTCCATCGAGCTGACCGGCCTGGACGACCCCCACATCAAGCGCGACCGCTACACGGAGGTCGCGGGTGGCCCCTCGGACGCGGCGGACTTCTCCATGGGCGTCGTCCACGCCCCGTATCTGCGCGCCCTGGACGCCTTCACGGCCGACGGCTACCCCTTGGTCCTGGCCGGCCACACCCACGGCGGCCAGCTCTGCATCCCCTTCTACGGCGCCCTGGTCACCAACTGCGACCTGGACACGGACCGCGTGAAGGGCCTGTCCACGCACACCTCCGGCGGCCACACGTCCTACCTCCACGTGTCGGCGGGCTGCGGCACCAGCCGCTACACCCCGGTCCGCTTCGCCTGCCCCCCGGAGGCGACGCTGATGACACTGGTGAGCCGGGACTGAGGCGCTTGGTGGGCCGGGGCGTCTTGGCGAGCCCGGGCTTCTTGGTGGGCGGGGCTTCTTGGTGGGCGGGGCTTCTTGGTGGGCGGGGCTTCTTGGTGGGCGGGCTGATGCCGCCCCTGGCCGGCCGGGGCTGACGCGCACTGCCGGGCCGGGGCCCTGCACGGTCACCCATCCGGCCCACCCACATCGCCCGGGACCGGACATCCGCCCACGCTGGGGTGCATGACCGCCCCGATACCCAGGGACCTCCCGGACATCCCCGCCCTGCCGCGTACGCACCCGGCGTCGGCCGCCCTCTACGCCCCCGCCAGAGCCGTCGTCCCCCTGGTACGCCGCCCGCTGGCGGCGGCGTACCGCCTGCTCCTGGCCCTGCTGGCGACGGCCGCCGTACTGACCGAGTCCCTCCTCGGCAGCGCGCCCCGGATCCTCAGCTACTTCGTGATCCAGAGCACGGTCCTGCTGGCCCTGGTCATGCTGGCCTCGGCCCACCGGGCCTGGAGCGCCCGCCACCCGCTGCCGGCCGCCCTCACGGGAGCGACCCTGCTCTACGTGGCGACGGCATCCCTGGTCCACCACATCCTCCTGGCGCCCACGACGATGACCGGCGACGCCTCCCGCCTGGACTCACTCGCCGCCCACACCCTGTACACGGTGCTCCCCGTCGCGGCGGCCCTGGACTGGCTCCTCCTGACCCCACCGGCCCGCACCCACCTCCGCCAGGCCACCACCTGGATGCTGTACCCCCTGGCCTACCTGGCCTTCACCCTGCTCCGCGGCGAACTAGCCCCCGGCTACCTCTACCCCTTCCTCGACGTCGCCCGGCACGGCTACCGCGGCGTCCTCGCCAACGCCCTCCTCCTCGGCCTCGGCTGCTACGCCCTCGCCGTCCTCCTCGTAGCCCTGGACCACGCCCGCCCCCGCCCCCGCAAAACCGGATTTCGTCCATGGCCTCCAGTGGGCTAAAGTAAACGTCGTCGCCGCGACAGCAGCGACAATCGGGGTGTAGCGCAGCTTGGCAGCGCGCTTCGTTCGGGACGAAGAGGTCGTGGGTTCAAATCCCGCCACCCCGACAGCCGAAACACCAGGTGAGGCACCTACTCTTTTGAGTAGGTGCCTCACCTGTTTTGTCGGCGTGACTGCCGCTTCCCGCGCGTCTACGGGCGCCGCGGGTCAGGAACCGAAGAAGAGAACACAAGCTTCCAGCTTCCCGAGCTGATTGCGCCCCGTCACCGAGCCCATTGCCAAGCTGGACGGTGATCTCGTACGGCTGAACGATCCCTCGTGGCCAATGCGGCCGGGCCGTGATCGTCGCTTCGTGCCCGTGGGGGGCAGACTCAGGGGGATTCCGAGGTGGAGGCCTGATCATCCGTCCCCTGGACGGCGGGGAGCAGGTCTGCGAGGCGTTCGAGCTGGTTGCGTTGGGAGTGCAGGTCCAGGGCGGCGAGGCGGGCGACGATGTGCCGGGCGCCGGCGGCGACGTACCGTCCCAGGCGTTCAAGCACCTGGTCTGCGGAGCCGGTGACAACTGCCTGGATCTTTTCCAGCTCCGCCAGTGGCATTCCGTAGGTGGCCCTCGCGTAGTCGTCCAGTGCCCGGCTGCCGGTCTCGATGTCGTCGTCGATCCGTACCGAGACGAACAGTGCGGGGGCGATGTCCTCGGCCGCACGTCCGGCGTCGGCCGCCGCTTTGTGGACGTCGCGGAGGCCGGACGCGTAGTCGGCGGGGTCGGGCGGGTAGGGCAGCCATCCGTCGTACAGTCGGCCGGTGCGGGCCAGAGCTGCGGGTGTCGCGCCGCCGAGCCAGATGGGTGGGCCGCCGGCGCTGGTCGGCCTGGTCGTGGGCGGGATGTCGTCGAACCGGAGGATCTCGCCGCGGAAGGTGTCTGCGCCGTCCCACAGGGCCCGCCACAGCGCGACGGTCTCGTCCAGGCGGGCGAAGCGCCTTTCCCACGGCAGCTCGGACAGCGTGTAGAGGGGTCGCCCGAACCGGCCGGGGAAGCCGGCGCCGACGGCCACGGTGAGTCGGCCACCGGACAGCAGGTCGATCGACGCGAGTGACTGCGCGGCCTGGATCGGCCGACGCAGGAATGGCATCAGTGCAGCTGTGCCCAGCGTCACGGTCTCGGTCACCGGGGCGAGTGCGGCCAGCATCGTGAGTGCCTCGATGCGAGGGCTGATCAGGGAATCGTTGGCGAAGAGCGAGGAGAAGCCGGCGCGTTCGGCGTACCGGCCGAACGCGATCAGCTCTCGGGGGTCGGCAGCGCCCCACTGGGCGGTTCCCGTCGGAAGCAGTACACCGATGTCCATGTCGGCACTGTTCACGACCGGTACGAGGGGCGGCAATTCCTTGCGGGGAATGGCCCGGGACCCTCCGCTGCCGTTACAACAGGCCCGTGGACTTTCCTCGTACGCTTCGCGAACGTCGCACCCGCCGTCATGTCAGCCAGCTCGACCTGGCGCTGCGGGCGGGCACCACCCAGCGCCACCTCAGCTTCATTGAATCCGGCAGGTCCGTCCCGGGCCGGAACATGGTCGTGCGCCTGGCGGAGTCGCTGGAGATGCCGCTGCGGGAGCGCAACGAACTGCTGCTGGCCGCCGGTTACGCGCCCGCCTACCCGGAGAGCTCACTGGACGATCCGGTGCTGGCCCCAGTGCGCACGGCGATCGATCACATCCTCCGCGGGTATCTGCCGTATCCGGCGCTGGTCGTGGACCGGGGCGGTGACCTGATCGCCGCGAACACCGCATTCGACCTGATCACCGAGGGGGTGGCCCCCGAGCTGGTGGGTCCGGGCACGAACGTGTACCGCCTTGCGCTGCATCCCGACGGTCTGGCCCCCCGTATCGTCAACCTCGCCGAGTGGGCGCGCCACATCCTGGTGCGCCTTGGCCACCTGGAGGAGCTGCACGCCGAACTCGCCGGGTACGTCCCCGAACTGGAGCCGTCCGCCGGGCAACTCGGTTTCGCGGTGCCGCTCCGCCTGCGGTCCTCCTACGGTGAGCTGCGTCTGATGACGACGGTGACGACCTTCGCCACAGCCGTCGACGTGACGCTTGCGGAACTGAAGCTGGAGGCGTTCCTGCCGGCCGACCCGGCGACGGCCGAGGCTCTCTCAGCAGCCGCCGGGGCAATGGCCTGCGCCGCCCCCGGTCAGGAGCCCGGGAACATGTAATCGGTCTGGATGCGCCCGCTGGCGTCGAGTACGAGCATGTCCGAACCACCACCCACCACGTCGCCGGTTGCGGTGGACACCGCCTCCCAGCCGAACCTGACCGCGCCATTGAGACGTATCGCACCGGGGCGCGCCCGGAAGGCGAGTCCCTGTTTCTCGACGAACCGCTCGTAGCTTCGGGCCACTCGGGTCTCGATGGCGTCGTATCCCTGAGCCTCCAGAGTCGTGTGGTCGAAGCCGAGTTCCGCGGCGGTCTCCCGTATCTCCGCAGGCGGGTGAAGGATGTGGGTGCCGTCCTCGGCCCAGAGTCGCTCGATGGCCGCGCGGCGCTCCGCGGCGTCGGGCACGTTCCACTGAGCCATGTAGCGGTCGGCCAGCTGCTGCGGGTCGATCTCGATCATCTTCGTCTCCTTGACCGGGCAGGTCTGTTCGGACCAGATCCTGCGGGGGACGGGGGAGACCGGCAATTCCTCCCAGGGAATGGGCCTTTACGCGTCAGGGCGCGTCGGCGGGACACGTCTCGCTCGGCAGAGCGATCGTTTACGGGACAGCTCTTGGGAAGGTCACGTGACTCCCCACGCGACCTCGGGAGTTCGTCGTGCTCGCGGGCCTGAACGTCGGCGCCGGCAGCGGCCCGGCGGGATACGCTCACGCCCTTGGTGTCGTCAACGGGGTGGCTTCAGGGGGGAATTATGGGGCATTTGGTACGTCGTGCCGTGGTCGTCGGGGTGTTGGTCCTCGGGGGTGCGGTCGGGTGTGGGGGTGAGGCGGCCGAGGTGGAGCCCGCTGATGCCGTGGCGGAGGCGGCTGCTCGGGCCGAGGGGGTCGAGTCCGTCCGGTATCGGGTGGCCGGGGAGCTGCCGGAGACCGGGCGGGTGGAGGCCGACGCGGTCATGCGGGCCGAGCCTGCGGCCGTGAGCATGGAGGTGAGTTCGGGTGGGAAGAGTGCCGTGCCGGTTCGGTTCGTCGATGACGTGCTGTACGTCGGCAAGGCGGCGGACGGGGAGGAGTGGCTCAGCGCGGATGCGGGCGTGTGGGGCGGGCTCACCGTCGACAACAACTCCTACGGCGCGCTGCCCCGGCAGCTGGAGAGCAGTCCGCTCGTCCAGTCCACCCTCCTGACCGGGGCGAAGGACGTGCGGGAGGTCGGGAGTGAGACCGTCGACGGCACCCGGACCACGCACTACCGGGGGACGGTCACCTTCGAGGGCCTGCGTGCCGCCGGCAAGGCCGCGCGGGGCGAGGCGGACCGGGAGCGGCTCACCGCGAGCCTTGATCAGTTCGTGGGGCTCCGTGTCTCCGACTCACTCACCATGGACCTGTGGATCGACGGCGACGACCATGCCAAGCGGTTCCGCTGGCAGGCCCGGAGCGACGGCGGACCGCTCGACCTCACCATCACCTTCCTCGACATCGACCGGCCCGTGACCATCGAGGCCCCGCCGGCGGACGCGCAGGAGGAGCTGGGTTCGTAGGCTCACGGTCCGGGAGCAGACTGCGGCCCGACTCGCCCCCGAACCTGGCCGGCGGCGGGCACGCGGGCGGGAGCGTCAGTGCATGCCTCGTTCCTCCAGGGCTGTTCTGAGGCTGCGCAGGGCGTAGTAGACGCGGGACTTCACCGTGCCCTGGGGGATGCCCAGGGTGGTCGCCGCCTGGTGGGTGGTGCGGTCGGCGAAGAAGGTGGCTTCCAGGACCTCGCGGTGGGCGGGGGTCAGGGCCTGCAGGGCGTCGTGCAGGACGATGGAGGACAGCATGCGGTCTATGTCGTCGCCCTCGGCGCCCAGTTCGGTCAGCCAGGTCGCACCGCCGATCTCCGGCGGCCGGGCCGCCTTCGTGCGGTGTGCGTCGATCACGAGGTTGCGGGCGACACGGAACATCCAGGGGCGTACGGCCATGCCCTCGCGGTCCTTCACGTTCCGCTTGTTCCAGCAGCGCAGCAGCGTCTCCTGGATGACGTCCTCGGTGCGGTGGGTGTCGCCGCCGAGCATGCGCAGGACGTACGCGTGGAGGGCCGGGCCGTGTTCCAGGAAGAGGTCCCTCAGCGCCCGTTCGTCCGCGGACACGGCGGTCGCCGACCCGATCACTGTCACGTTCATCATGTGCTCCCGCTCCTTGGGGTGGCCCTGGGAGGAACGGAGTGTGGTCAGGAGGGGTCCACGTTCGATTGACGTACGATCCACGGCCCGTACATCGCCCGTCGGGCATCAGGCGTAGGTGATCTGCTCCTCCAGCCGGTGGCGGACCCCGTGGGCCAGTCGCTCGTCGGCTGGGGTGAGGCGGCCGGCCTCGTGCAACCTGCCCCACATGTGCAGCAGTTCGTTGCCGTGGATCTCGATCGCCCGGTCGTCGTCCAGCCGCTGCCATGCCGCCGTCGCCCGTGCCACCGCCGCCGGTGCCTGCGGATCGCCGGCCCCGCACAGGATGCGGGCCACCGACAGGGCCAGCACGGTGGCCTCACGGTGGTCCCCCAGCAGGTGCGCGAGGTAGGCCTCCATGGCCCGTGCCTCCAACGCGTCCGGATGCTCCGTGCCCGCCGAGCGGGTCAGTGTCTCGCGCAGCGCCGTCGCCTCCTCCGACGCCTCCTCCAGCCGGCCCTCGGTCACCAGCGCGTTGATGCGCGCGACCGGCTGCGCCAGCTGCGGAGGGAGCGGGCGCGACGGCACAGGGGGCGGTGCCGGAGCGGGCGGTGCCGGAGCAGGCGGTGCCGTCGCCGCGGCCCGGGCACGGGCGATCGCCGTGGCCACCGCCGAGGACGGGGCCGGGGCGGGCGCCGGCTGCCGGTCGACAAGGCGGCTGGAACCGTCGGGAGACACCTCCAGGACGAAGTGGGCGGCGCCCGGACCGTCGGTCACCGTCGCCTCGACGGCGGTGGCGCGCTGCTGCGCGTACTGCTGCAAGCGGTCGAGCACGGCGTCGTGCACGGACTGGCCCGGCTCGGCGACCAGGGGTTCTCCGTCGATCTCGGCGACGCCGTCGTCCGAGATGCGCACCGCGAAGGGGGGCATGGCTGCTGTCCTCCTGATTCCTGTTCGGCGGACCGATTCCTATTCGGCGGCGGGGGCGGAAGGGGAACCCGTGGGGTCCGGGTCCGCTCCCGGGGTGACGCCCGGCGTCGCGCCGGGCGGCGGGGCGGCCACACCCGCGTACTTGGCGAACTGTGCGCGGATGGCGAGGACATAGCCCTGCGCCTCGTTCGTCTGCGGCACCCCCTCGGCCGCGCGTACGGCGTCCATCCCCACGTGGTAGCCGGCCAGCGCGAGGTCGAGGACGTTGCCGGTGGCCTCGTTCGCGTCGATCATCCCCTGGGCCTCTTCGGCGAGGTGGCACAGATAGCGGCCCTGCGCCAGGATCGAGTCCGCCGCGTCCAGGGCCGAGGTCTCGTCGTTGTCGTCCTCGTCCTCGCCGTACTCGTCGAAGATCTCGGGCGGCAGCTGCGACACCCCCTTCTCGCCGTTCTCGCCGACCAGCGTCCCGTCGAAGGCGGACTCCCGTTCGATCTGCGAGGCGATGACGACCGGACCGACCGCGTCGCACAGACCGCCCGCCTCCTCGATCGGGTCCACCAGGTCCTCCGGCACCGTCGAGGCCTCCAGCTCGCCCCCGCCGTCGCCGTTGAAGACGGCGATCACCTCGTCCGCGTCGTCCGGGCCGGCGGAGCCGTCCCCGCCGCCCGAGAACAGCAGGATCAGCGCGATGAGGGGGGCCAGCAGCACCCCGAACCCCCCGATGATGACGATCACCACCAGGGCGCCGAGCAGGGCGAGCGGTGACAGCAGACAGCCGCAGCCGGTGCCGGCCGCGATGGTGTTCCTGACGGCGGTGGAGGCCCCGCCCTCCCCGCTCCCTCCCGTGCCCGCGCTCATACGTGTCCGCCTTCTTCCTCTCGCCTTGAACCGCGACGGCCGGACGGTCCGTTGTGCTGTCCGTCGGGCTCGGGAGATCCAAACGGAGCCCGGCGCGAAGAGGTTCAAATCCGTGGAAATCAGATGATCCAGAGCAGCAGCCGCAGCACCAGCGGAGAAGGGGGCGGGCCGCCCATGGGCACTCCTGAGACACCTCCGTCGGGTCCGCCCCTGTCATGGGTGCGAGGGCCGAAACCCGCGCGGCCGACCCAACCGGGCGAGCCCACACAGCCGCCACACCCGGGCGAGCCCACGCAGCCGGCACAACCGGCACAACCGGCCGAGCCCGCACAACCGGCACACCCGGGCGAGCCCACGCAGCCGGCACAACCGGCACAACCGGCCGAGCCCGCACAACCGGCACAGCCGGTCCGGCCGATTCAGCCGGTCCGGCCCAAGGCGCCCGCCGCCCGCCGCAAGGCCGTCCCGCCCCTCGGCGGTGACGCTCCCTGGGCCGAGCCCAGACAACGCGCGCCCGTGCCAGGCGGCAGGTCGCGGGACGAGATCGGGTGGGTCAAGGCGCACGGGGGAGCCGGTGCCTCCTCGCTCGCCGAGACGCTCGGGGGCGTGGACGTGGGGGCCCGCTGGCCGGAGCCCGCTCAGGGAGAGCCGCGCCGGATCATGCTGGTCGGCCGGACCAGTGCACGCGGACTGCGGGCCGTGTCACGGGCGTTGGGCGCGCTGAAGGACGGAAAGGCCCCACCCGGGATCGACCTGCTCGGTGTCGTTCTCGTCGCCGACGCGCCCGGCCGGCTCCCCCTCGGTCTGCTGCGCCGCATCCGGGTCGTCCGGTCGGTCACCCACGTGCACCGGGTGCCGTGGATCCCGGCCTGGCGAACCGGCGGTCAGCCCAAGTACCTGCCCCGGCAACTCGGCTCGCTGGCCGACGTCGTCGGCATCGACACCCGCACCGAAACCCCCACCGACCGCGAGAGAACCGTGTCATGACCCCTCCCCTCGTGCACCTCGCCCTCCCGCCCGGCGAGCGGCTGGCCGCCTACCAGCCCACCGCCGACGCGGGCACCATCCTCGGCGTTCTCGCCTGGTGTGCCTCGGCCGCGGGAGTCGCCGGTCTGATCATCGTCGGCATTCAGATGTCGATCCAGCTGCGCCGTGGGGAGCCGGGCGAGGGTGGCGCGTTCTTCCGCGGTTTCTTCTACGTCACCCTCGGCTGTCTGCTCGCCACGACCGCCGGCCCGCTCGTCGCCTTCCTCGGCAATCTGTCCCTCCTCTGAGGACCCGGAACGACCGAGGCATACGAGCCTCCTCTCAGCCAACCCCCTCCCCCGCCCACGCCGCGGGCGCCGACCTCCCGGAGACCCCATGTCCCTGCTCCTCGAATCCACCAACGTGCTCGCCGCCGGCGTCCCCCAGCCGGTGAGCAACGCCCCCGGCGAGCTGACCTCCAAGGTCAACACCGTGCTCGGGATCGCCGCCTGGGCCGGTACCGCCGCCGGCGTCCTCGGGGTGCTGATCACCGGCACGATGATGGCCGTCTCGCTCAAGCGGGGTGAGAGCTCGGAGCACATGAGCCGTCTCGGCATGGTGCTCGGCGGCTGTGTCCTGGTCGCCACCGCCGGTCCGCTGGTCGGCTTCGTCTTCAACTGATCCGGCGGACGGGACGGTCGAGATGTTCACACGCAGGGAGTACCGGGCGCCGCGCCGCGACCGGCCCGACCCCCAGGGTCCGTACTGGAGGCAGCGGGGCTGGCAGGTGTCGGCGGCGTTCCTCGGCGTCGTCGTCCTGCTGAGCGGAATCGTCGCGCTGACGGCCGATCAGGACGCCGACGCAACGGGTGCGGGTGCCCCCGCCTCCGAGGGACCGCTGTCCGGCACCGCCGCCATGAAGGACGGACGGCCCGGAGGATGCCGTACGGACGACAGCGCCGGTGACACCCTGCCCTCGGCTCCGCCGGACGACGTGGACTGGCGCGCCCTCGGCGTCACACGGGTGCCCGTCTCCGCCTCGGCGGGGCCGACCCTGGCCGAGGGGCCCGTGTGGTGGTGCTTCGCGCACACGCCGGCCGGGGCGGTGCTGGCCGCCCATGTCATTCCCTCGCAGATGAGCGGGTCCGACTGGCGGACGATCGCGCAGGAGCAGGTGGTGTCCGGCCGTGGACGGGACCTGTTCGTCTTCAAGCGTTCCACGGTCAGCGACGACGGCTCCGGCGCGGGCGGTTCCTCCACAGCCTCCTACGCCGGCTTCTCGGTGCCCGCGTACTCCCGCGAGGCGGCGGTCGTCGAACTGCTGCTCAAGACCGGTCAGGGCTACGCCACCACCTCGGTCGCACTGCGCTGGAGCGGCGGTGACTGGAAGGTCCGCCCCTCCGACAACGGCGCCCTGCACACGCCGGTGAAGGCGGTCCAGGGCACCAACGGCCATCTCATGTGGGGGGTCTGACATGGCGTGCCCGACCGGCAATCCCATCGTCGACATCGCGGTCGGCTTCTTCAGCTTCCTCGGCGACCCCATCGGCACCATCGTCGAGGGCGTCGCCAACGCCGTACTCGCGGGCGCCATCGCGGTGTTCGGGGCACTGACCACCGGCATCCCGACCCTCTCGGGGACCAGGACGGCCCAGGACATCAACGGCCAGACCCAGTGGATCGTCGTCTATCTGGCGGTCGGCTCGCTGCTGTTCGCGGCCGCCAGGATGGCGATCGAGCGGCGCGGCGACGCCGGTACCACGGCTCTGAAGGGCATCCTGCGGGTCATTCTGGTCTCGGGTGCCGCCACCACCGTCGTCACGGCCGCCGCCGCCCTCTCGGACGACTACTCCACGTATCTCTTCAACGCGGGCGCGGAGAAGCAGCTGAACGCGGTGGGCGCCTGCTCCGACGGCAACGGCATCGAGTCCTTCCTGCTGCTGGTCCTCGCCTTCCTGCTGCTGATCGCCGGAATCATCCACACGATCCTGCTCTACATCCGCCTCGGCGTCATGATCCTGCTGCTGGGCACCCTTCCGCTGGCCGCCGCCGCCTCGATGACGGACTGGGGCGGCGGCTGGTGGCGCAAGCACCTCGGCTGGATGATCGCCTGGCTGTTGTACAAGCCGGCGGCCGGTCTGGTGCTGTACGCGGGCTCGGCGATGATCAGCTCGGGTCAGGACGGCGGCAGCGACATCAACGAACGCATCGCCGGCATCGGCGTGATGCTGCTGTCCGCCGTCGCGTTGCCCGCGCTGCTGAAGCTGGTCGTGCCGGCCACCGCCGCACTCGGCGGGGCCTCCGCGATGTCGGGGGCGATGTCGACGGTGGGCGGCGGCCTGGCGTCCGGTGCCCGTTCCCTCGGCGGCGGCGCGGGCGGCAGCGGCAGCGGCAGCGGGGGCGCCGGCGGGCAGAGCGGGCCGCGCGGCGCGTCGGGGGCGACCGGTGCGGGCGGCTCCAGCGGCTCCGGCGGTTCGAGCGGTTCCGCCGGCGGATCCGGGCCGGCGGGTCACCACGGCGCCCCGAGTACCGGGGGCGGCGGCGGGGGAAGCGCCGGAGCCGCAGCCGGAGCGAGCCGGGCCGCCGCCGCGGCGGGTCCGGTCGGTGTCGCCGTCGGGGCGGCCGTCACCGCCGCTCAGGTCGTCGGCCGTACCGCCTCCGGCTCCGTGGAGGACGCCGACGGCGACAAGGGCCACAACAGCTGACCCCCGGCCCCGCCTCGCCCCGAAACGGCCGCCGGACTCCCGTTCCCCCCGTGGAGTCCGGCGGTCCCCTCCCTCCCGGTCCGCGCCGGCCCGTCCCCGTCATCCGATCACTCCACGAAGGGACAACGGACCCTCATGACCACGGAAGCCGTCACCCATCCGACCTACGGGAACTGGCGCCGCCCCCGGCGCCCGGGACTCGGTCCGCTCGGGCTCGTCGGCACCTTCGGTGTCTTCGGCGGGCTCGTCCTCACCCTGCTCGCGTCACTGATCTCGCTGTACGCGGCGATGATCGTGTTCACCCCCATCGCGCTGTTCCTGGTCCCGCTCGCCATCCGTACCCAGGACGGCCGGAACGTCTACCAGCTGATCGCCCTGCGCATCGGCTGGCGCCGGCGCCGGGCCAGGGGGGCGCACCTGTATGTCTCGGGGCCGCTGTCCGCCCGGCCGGGCGGCCGGTTCCGCCCGCCGGGACTGCTCAACAAGGTGACGGCGACGGAGGGCCGGGACGCCTACGACCGTCCCTTCGGCGTGCTGCACCACCCGAACCGCAATCTGTACACGATCGTCCTGGGCTGCGACCCGGACGGCGGTTCGCTCGTCGACCCCGACCAGGTCGACGTCTGGGTCGCCCTGTGGGGCGAGTGGCTGGCCCGGCTGGCCCATGAACCCGGGCTGCGCGGCGCCTCCGTGATCGTGGAGACCGCGCCCGACCCCGGTACCCGGCTCGCCCACGAGGTGCTCCCCCGCATCCGGCCGGACGCGCCCGCCGCGGCGCGCGCCGTCATGGAGGAGGTCGTCGAGCGTTACCCCACCGCGTCCTCCGAGATGCACACCTACGTCAGCCTCACCTACGGCGTCCCCGCGAACCAGAAGCGGAAGAAGGAGGACGTGATCACCGACCTCGCCATCCGCATTCCCGGTCTGCTCAGCGGTCTGGTGGCGGCCGGCGGCGGAGCGGCGTACCCGCTGTCGGCGGAGCGCATCGCGGAGGTCGTGCGGGTCGCCTACGACCCGGCGGTCGCCCCCGACGTCCTCGACGCCCGCGCCCAGCACGGGGGTACCGGCCTGGAGTGGGCCGACGCCGGTCCCGCCGCCGCCGTCGAGACCGTGGGGAGCTACCAGCACGACTCGGGGGTGTCCCGGACCTGGCTGATGACGCTGGCGCCGCGCGGCACCGTACGGTCCTCGGTGCTGCGCGGCATGCTGGAGGCGGCGCCCGGCACGCGCCGCAAGCGGGTGGCGCTGGTGTACCGGCCGATCGACCCGGCCACCTCGGCCCGGATCGTCGAGGCGGACCGGCGCAGCGCCCAGTTCATGGCTACGTCCGGCCGGGGCATGGTGCAGGCCCGCGCGGCCTCCGAGATGCGGGCGGCGGAGCAGACCGCGGCCGAGGAGGCGTCGGGTGCGGGGCTCGTGGAGTTCTCCCTGATGCTGACGGTCACCGTGGACACCATGGAGCAGCTGGCCGACGCGAGCGTCACCGTACGCAATCTGACCGCCGCCTCGCGGGTGCTGATGCGGCCCGCGGACCGGATGCAGGCGGCGGCGTTCAGCTGCACACTGCCCGCCGGGATCCTCCCCTGGGAGCAGACCCTGATCCCACACGAGCTCCAGGAGGCGTTGTGAGCCGCCGCGAGGAGAAGAAGGCCGAGCGGGCCGACCGCCTGGCCGAGCTGCGGGCCCGCGAGGAGCGGGCCGCCGGGACCGGCCGCCCGGAGAAGGCCGGGCGGAAGGACCGCACCGGCCGCGGGGAACGCAAGGAGCGGGAGCGGGCCGGGCGAGGGGAGCGGTCCGGCGGGAAGAAGGCCGCCGCGCGCCCGCGCGAGCTCTACGTCCCGCCGCGCGGCTGGTACGGCGCCGGAGGGGGGCGGGTCGGCTACCTGGACCCGCCCACCATGTGGCGGGCCACCACTGTGCAGGCGTGCGGCATGTGGCCGTTCGCCGCCGGTTCCGGCGCTCCCATGACGGGCGTGCCCCTGGGCCAGCATCTCTTCACCGGGGCCACGGTCTGCGGCGATCCGCTGAACTGGTTCACCCGGGCCCGCTACATCTCCAACCCGTCGCTGTTCATGCTCGGCATGCCGGGTCTGGGCAAGTCCACGCTGGTCAACCGCATGCTCATCGGACTGTCCGCCACCGGGGTGGTCCCGCTGGTCCTCGGTGACCTCAAGCCCGACTACGCCGACACGGTCCGTGCCCTCGGCGGCCAGGTGATCTCCATCGGCCGGGGGCGGGGCGGCATCAACGTCCTCGATCCGGGCGCGATGGGCGCGGCGGCGGCCAGGATCGGCGGTGAGGCCGGCGAGGTGCTGAAGGCCGAGACGCACGGCCGGGTGCTGAACATGGTGGCCGCGCTGATCACCATCGTGCGTGGCCGGCCGATGGACGACCACGAGCAGTCCGTGCTCTCCGCCGTCCTGCACCACCTGCGCGAACGCACCCCGCCCGGCCGTACGGTGCTGCTGCCGGACGTGCTGCGGGTGCTCACCGAGGGCCCCGACCGGGTGCGCGCGGTCACCCTCGACCGGGGGGACGACGCCCGCTACCGGGACGCCGTCGACCCGCTGCACCGCTCCCTGCTCGGCATCCTGGACGGCCCGCTCGGCGACACCTTCGCCTCCGAGACGTCCACCCGCATCGACCCGGGGGCTCCCGCGGTGTGCATCGACATCTCCGGCATCGGGGAGGCCGACACCCAGCTGACCGCCGCGGCGATGCTCGCCGCCTGGTCCGACGGACTCGGCACGGTGGCCGCCTCGCACGCCCTCGCGGACGCCGGGCTCGAACCCCGGCGCTGGTTCTTCACCGTGCTCGACGAGCTGTGGCGTCCGCTGCGCGCCGCCTCCGGCATCGTCGACCGCATCGACGCGCTGACCCGGCTCAACCGTTCCCTGGGCCTCGGCGACGCCAAGATCACCCATACGCTCAAGGACGCCGAGGCCCTGGGCACCGACGCCGACCGGGCCAAGGCCCGCGGGTTCGTCGAGCGGGCCGGGATGGTGGTGTGCGCGGGGCTGCCGAAGGCGGAGATGGAGGATCTCGGCAAGGTGGTGGGGCTGTCCCGGCGCGAGATCGAGCTCGTGTCGTCGTGGTCCTCACCGCCCGGCTGGGGAGTGTCCGGGGAGCACGAGGAGCCGCCCGGCCGGGGCCGCTTCCTCATCAAGGTCGGCGGACGCCCCGGAATCCCGATCAAGGTCGCCATCACCGACGCCGAACGCCGGCTGCACAACACCAACACCCGGTGGACGCCGAACGAGGAGACCGTCCGTCGGGAGCTCGCCCGGACGTCCGAGCGGGTGGCGCGGGCCGCGCAGGAGGGGACGTACGGGATGCCGGGCGCTCCCGGCGGTCCGGCCGCCGAAGCCGGAACCGGGAGGTGGACCGCGTGAGCGTCCCGGGCACCGGTTCCGCGCACGAGCAGCTGCCGTGGGCGATCGTGGCGGTGGCCGGTACCGCGCTGACCGCGTTCACCGTCGCCTGGGCCGGCGGAACCCTCGGGGCGGGGCTGTCCGGTCACGGCTGGGGCGCACCCCCGTTCGCCCTGTCCACCGTGTCGCAGCTGGTCGCCGACGGTCCCGCCGGCCTGTGGCCCGGAGCGCCGGCCGGCGCCCTCTACGGGGGCATGCTCGGCCTGCTGACGCTGGTCGCCGTGCCCGGCACTCTCGTCGTACGCCTCCTCGTGGACCGGGCCGGCCGCCCCAAGGGCCTGGCCGGTCGGCGCGAGCTCGCCACCCTGTGCCCCAAGGGCATCGAGTCCCGCGCCCGCGAACTGCGTCCCACCCTGAGGGACCGCGGCCGTGTGCACCCGGACGAGACCGGCAACCTCCTCGGCGACCTCGACCCGGGCGGCCCCGAGCTGCGCAGCAGTCACGAGGACGTGGAGCTCGACCTGATGGCGCCGCGGGCCGGCAAGTCCACCGGCATCGCGGTCCCCCGGGTGCTGCGCGCCCAGGGCGCGGTGCTGCTCACCTCCAACAAGTCCGACGTGTACGCCGTCACCCGCGCGGAGCGCGAGAAGGCGGGCACGGTCTGGACGTTCGATCCGCAGGGCATCGCCCACACCCCGCGCGCCATGTGGTGGGACCTGCTCGGCGAGTGCCACACCATCGAGGGCGCCCGCCGCACCGCCGGTCACTTCGTCGCTTCCGTCAACGACGACACGGCGAAGAAGGACTTCTGGATCTCGGCCGCCCAGAACACCCTCACCGCCCTGTTCCTGGCCGCCGCCCGCAGCCGCACCCCGCTCACCGAGCTGCTCGCCTGGCTCGCCGACCCCGCGGACCGCACCCCGGTCGACCTGCTCCGGGACGCCGGACTCGTGGCGATGGCCGAGCAGTTGCAGGGCACCGTGCGCGGCGCCGTGGAGACCCGGGACGGCATCTACGAGACCGCCCGCCAGACCGTGTCCTGCCTGCTCGACCCGGAGATCCTCGCCTGGGTCTCGCCCGACCCCCGGCTGCCGGAGTTCCGCCCCGACCGGCACGTCCTCGGCCGGGACACGCTCTACCTGCTCTCCAAGGACGGCGGGGGCTCCGCGGCCGGCGTCATCGCGGGGCTCGCCGACGCGACGATGCGGGCCGGCGTGGTCGCCGCGGAACGCATGGGCGGCCGGCTCGACCCGCCGCTCACGGCGGTCCTCGACGAGGCCGCCAACGTCTGCCGCATCTCCGATCTGCCCGACCTGTACTCGCACTTCGGCTCGCGCGGCATCAACGTCGTGACCCTGTTGCAGAGTTACCGCCAGGGCGCCCGGGTGTGGGGCGAGGTCGGGATGGACGCGCTGTGGAGCGCGGCCACGATCAAGCTGCTCGGCGCGGGCCTGGACGACGCCGACTTCGTCCAGAAGATCTCCACCCTGGTCGGCCAGCACGACGTCCGTACGCCCACCGTCTCCCGCGGCAGGGACGGCACCTCACGGTCGTACTCCTACCGTCAGGAGTCCGTCCTGCCGCCGGACCGCATCCGCGCGCTGCCCAAGGGCACGGCCCTGCTCCTCGCCACCGGCGTCAGGCCCGCGCTGATCCGGCTGCGCCCCTGGTACAAGGAGCCCGGCGCCGCGGTGATCTCGGCGGCCGCGAAGGCGGAGACGGCGGCCATCACGGAGCGTGCCGCCCGCCGTCCGCTTCCCGGGACCCGGGCGCCGGGCGTGCCGCTGTCGAAGCCGGTCCCCTGACCCGGGCGGCGGGCCCTGCCGGCCGGGGTGGATCCGGGCGGCGGCACGCTGTTCCTCACCGTGGGTGCGAAGGACGGCGCCCGGCGGGAGCCGGAGCCGCTGTCGGGGCCGGGCCCGGGGGCCGCCGGCCCAGGGTGACGGTGCGCAGCAGCAGCTCGGCCGGTCCGTACCGTGTGCGCGCCATCAGCCAAGCGCCGAGGGCGAGTTGAAGGGCGTACAGCACGACGCACCCGGCCAGGACGGCGACCGTGCCGGTCCGGTCGTACCGGCCGAGTCCGTAACCGGTGAACACCCAGGCGAGGACGAGCGACTGGGTGAGGTAGTGGCTGAGCGCCATGCGCCCGGCGGCGGCCAGCGCACCGGCCGCCGCCGGTACACGGGTCTCCAGCGGCCGCAGCAGCAGGAGCACTCCGCACGCGTACGACACCGTGAGCGCCGGGGCGGTCAGCACCGTCACCGCCTGTCCGACGAGGAACCAGCGGCTGTCCAGCGGTCCGCTCGAGCAACAGGCGGCGATCACACCGCCGGTGAGCCCGAGCGGCAGCCACCGCCGGGCGGTCCGGCACAGCCACACCCGGTCCCGGCCGCGCCGCTCGACCAGCCGGGACCGCGCCGCCGCGAGCCCCGCCAGGAAGGCGGCCAGCATGGCGGGCGCGTACAGCAGACCGGTGCCGATCGCGGCGGGCAGCTCGCGCAGCCGGGCGCCGAGAACCGAACCGGCGTCGCCCCTCAGGGCCGCGACCCGCTCGGCGACGCGGGGCGCGTAGGCCTGGGCGGTGACCGGCTCGGTGAGGGCGACGGTCAGCAGCCCGTACCCGAGCAACAGCGCCGAGAGTCCCAGCAGCAGCACCGCGGCGACCCTCAGCGCGGCCCGTACCCGGAGCCCGCGCAGCCCGTACAGCACCAGGGCCAGGACGGCGTACGTCGTCAGGACGTCGCCCGGGTACAGGAGCACCGCGTGTCCCGCCCCGAGCACGAACAGCCCGGCCGCACGCCGCAGATGGCGGGCGGCGAACGCGGCGCCCGCCCGGCGCGCGGCCCGTTCCTGGAGGACGAGGCCGTAACCGAACAGGAAGGAGAACAGGACGTAGAACTTGGCGGTGACCAGCGCGGTCACCAGCCACGCGGCGACCCGGTCCGCCGCGGACGCGCCCGGTCCTCCGCCGAGGGCGGTGTACGGGCCCGCCATCAACTGGGCGTTGACCACCAGGACGCCGAACAGGGCGAACCCGCGCAGCACATCGAGTTCGCCGACGCGCCGGGGACCGCCGGACGGGTCCGCCGCACGTCTCACCCCGCCACCACGACTCCGGTGCCGAACGCCACGGTGGCGGACAGGAACCAGCCGAACGACGGCGCCAGCAGATGCCGGGGCGTCCACAGCCTGGCCCGCGTGGGGCGCTCCCGCTCGTACACGACGGGCACTTGGCCACCGACCGGGGGCACGCCGTAGAACGGCCCGTACCGGCCGGGATCGAGGACGAAATCCCTTCCGAAGTGGTCGGAGAACACGACGAGCCCGCCGCGCCGCCGGTCGGTCGCCGCACGCGGCGTCACCCGCCCCATCACCCGTCTCCCGCGCGCCCACAGGGCCGCGGCCGTCGCCATCGCCCGGACCCCGGCCAGCAGAAAGCCGAGACCGCACCCCGTGCTCAGCGCGAGCAGCACCAACTGCGCGTTCATACACACCCTTTCGCCCCGGCGCCCGATCGCACAACGGGCGCCGCGGCCAACCCGGTTCACCCGGCCCTTGAACCCCCGGACGACATGGGCGCGTTGTGGGGGCGGCCCCGTGCCGTACCCCGTCCCGCATGCCCCGCCGACGCGGGCACCCACGAAAAGGAGCGACGAACCATGAGACGGAGCCCGGGCCCCCGCGGCCGCCGCGCGACGGCCGCCGTCACGCTGGCCCTCGCACTGACGGCGGTGCCGCACGGGCCCGCCGCAGCCGAACCGGCGACCCTCCCGGAGGTGCGCGCCGAACTCGACCGCCTCTACCACGAGGCCGAGGCCGCCACGGAGAAGTACAACGCGGTCGACGCCGAGGTGACCCGGCAGAAGAAGCGCCTCGGCACGCTCCGGGGCCGGGTGGCCGCCACGGAGCGGAAGCTGGACCGCCTGAACCGACTGGCCGGGGCGGCGGCCCGCTCCCAGTACCGCGGGGGCGGGGTCCCCGCCGAGGTGCAGTTCGTCCTCGCCGGCGACCCCGCGCACGCGCTGGACAACGCGTCCCTGGCCCGGCAGGCGCACCTGGGCACCCGCCGCGTGCTGGAGGCCCTGGCCGGGACCGAGCAGGAGCTGCGCACCCGCGGCGACGAGGCGGCCGCCGAGCTGAAGCGGCTGCGCGAGAACCGCGGCGCGCTGGAGTCCCACCGCGCGACCGTCCGGGCCCGCATCGGCGCGGCGGAGCGGGTGGAGTCGCGGCTGGCGGAGAAGCAGCGTCGTGAACTGGCCGCGCTGGAGAAGGAGGCCGCCGACGCGGCCCAGGCGGCCTGGGTGGAGTCCGGGGTCCTCGACGGCGCCGGCACCGAGGCCGGCGACGCCGGACGCGAGGCCATCGCCTTCGCCACCCGGCAGCTCGGCAAGCCCTACGTCTGGGGCGCCGAGGGCCCCGACTCCTACGACTGCTCGGGCCTGACCTCGCGGGCGTGGCTGGCGGCGGGCGTGGCCGTTCCGCGCACCTCGCAGGAGCAGTGGCGCCGTCTCCACCGCGTCGCGGTCACGGACATGCGCCCCGGTGATCTGATCATCTACCACGCCGACGCCGGTCATGTGGCCCTCTACATCGGCGACGGCCGGATGATCCACGCCCCGCGTCCCGGCCGCTCGGTGACGGTGGCACCGGCCGGATCGATGGAGATCCTCGGGGTGGTGCGGCCCGACGCGTGACGCGGGGGCGGGGCGGGCCCCCGGTACGAGGACCCGCCCCGCCGACCGGAACGGCTACCGGCCCGTACGGCTAACGGCCGATACGACTACCGGCCGCCACCTCCGCCTCCCGCGGCCCTGCGGCGTCCTCCCTGCCCGTGGCTGTGCGACGAGGAGTGCGACCCGGCCGGACGGCGGGGCGCGGTGCTGTCGCGCTGCTGGGCGGGCTGCTGCACGGGCTGCTGGTACTGCTGCTGCTGAGCGAGGTACCCCGCGACCTGCTGGTTGTACTGCGGCAGTGTGGGACCGTAGCCGCCGGTGGGCATCTGCTGCGGCCTGGGCTGCCGGGACGGATCGTGCATGGGCTGCGGTGCCGACACCGCCACGGCCGTTCCCACGGCCTGGGCCATGGCTCCGTAGCCCTGCATGCCCGCGTTGTTCATGCCGGCCCCGGCACCGTAGACGGCGCCTCCGGCGACGGCGACCGCGGACCCCGCCATCCTGGTGTAGGAGGGAGCGGGCTGCGGCGTCTGGGGGTTGGTCCTGACGTTGCGCGCGTAGTAGAGCTGACGGGCGACCTCGGCGGCGTTGGCGGCCGCGGTCGTGCCGACCGCGGCACCGTAGCCCTGCACGGAGGCGGTGGGATCGGACCCGTACTGCACGCCGAGCATGGCGGCACCCTGACCTGCCAGCGGGGCCCCCGCCAGGGCGGCGTTGGCCCCCCGCGTCCAGGCGCTGTCGTCGGTCCGGGGGCCGGGCTGCGTGGACTGGGACGACTGGGACGGAGAGTAGGAGTACTGCGAGTACTGGGACTGCGAGTACTGGGAGTACTGGGACTGCGAGTACTGCGCACTGCTCGTCGTGGAGGCCGGGTACGGCCCGGAACCGTCGCTCTCCGGGCTGGTGCTGCGCTCCCGCTCCGACGTGCTGCTCTGGTGTGCGGTGCTGTGCCGACTGCTGCCGCTCTGCCGACTTCGTGCCGTCCGGAAGCTGTCGTCCGAGTTGTTTCCTGACATGTGAAGCACTCACTTCCTGCGAGATCGTCACGTGCGACTCCGTCGCGGAGTCGTCAGCACAACGGGAACGGCGCGCGGGGGGTTCAGCGCCGGTGAACCGCGCACGCCACGCGTCCGTTGTGGTCCTCGGCCAGGACGAACCGCGCAACCCAGCCCCGAGGTACACCCGTATGAACGCTCCCGTGTCCGATCCCCAGGCCCCCACGTCCGCACCGCTGTTCATCCTCTACTTCGAGGGCCCGCAGTACGTCGAGGAACTGCGCGGGCTGACCCTGTGGGCACACCATGTGCTGCTGCCGGTCTACGGCCGGGAGGTCACCTCCTCCGCTCCCTGGTGCTCCCGCTGGTGGGAGCACCAGGAGGCGGTGGCCCAGCTCCACGGCCTCTGGCTGGCCTGGCTGGAGCTGACCGGCACGGGGTCCGGGCCGAGCGGGCCCGCCAACTGGCACCGCGACTACCTGCTGCCGGTGATGGCCTCCCTCAGGGACCCCTCGGGGCCCTTCGCCGGCTGCAAGCCCGGCGCCCACCGCGGGAAGCAGACTCCGCCCGTCGACGCCGTCGACCCGTTCGGACCGCCCCCGCAGCCACCCCAGGACGCCGGATGAGCGCGGCCGGGCCACCCCTCCCCCAACCCGACACTCCCCGAGAGAGGACACGGATGACGTACGCCGTCCCCACCCGAGGCGCGATCCATGCGTAGACCCCTCCTGCGCCGGCGCACCTCGTTCCTGCTGGCGCTGCTCCTGGTCGCCGCCGCCGTCACCGGCACCGCGTGGCTGGCCCAGGGCCAGCGCTCGGACGACGTGAGCATCGCGGGGACACCGGCCGCCGCCGGCGCACCCGAGCACACCGTCACCTTCCGCAACTCCACCGACCACCGCGTCTGGATCGGCAGCACGGTCAACGCCGACGGTTCGACCGCGCTGACCGGGCTTCCCGTACTCGACCCGGGCCAGTCGGCCACGGTCACGATCCCCGAGCACTCCGGCGCCGGGCACTGGCGCGGCAAGTTCTTCGCCCGCGAGGGCTGCACCGGGGAGGAGGGCAGCACGTTCCACTGCGCCGTGGGCGACTGCGGACCCTACGCCGACCGTTGCTCGACCGGTGAACAGCCGACCGGCCTGGCCGAGTTCAACTTCGACCCGGCGGACGGACTCGCGCCCTGGTACAACGTCAGCTACGTCAACGCCGTCGCCTCGGCCCTCACCATCACCCCGGACGGCGTGACGCCGCCGGAGTCGGGCGAGTGCGCGGCGGCGGGCTGCGCCGTGGACCTGCTGGCGGCCTGCCCTGCGGACAACCTGGTCAAGGACCCGGCCACCGGGCGGCCGCTGGTGTGCGTCAACCCGAACCGGGACGCGAAGACCCCTTACAGCGACGCGCTGGCCTCGACGTGCCCGACCGCGTACAGCTGGTCCAAGCACGACGCCGAGCAGGGCAACCAGGTCGTCTACCAGTGCCGGCAGTGCGCCGGCATGACCGTCACCTTCCACGGCACCGCCGGAACACCGGCCCCGCCCGCCCCCGCGGTCACCGGGCAACCCCAGGAGAGCGCCGCGGCCGTCTCCCGCAAGGGCGTCGCTCTGAACCCCGTCGCCGGCGCCTCCGAGGCCCTGGCCGACTCCGGTTCGTCCTGGTACTACGACTGGTCCTCCTCCTCGGACGGCGTCACGCGGCCCGAGGGGGTCGAGTTCGTGCCGATGATCTGGGGACCCGGCTCGGTCACCGACGCCGAACTGGGGCAGGCCGCCGCCGAGGGCGAGGCGCTGCTCGGCTTCAACGAGCCGGACCATCCGGGCCAGGCGAACATGTCGCCCGAACAGGCCCTGGACCTGTGGCCCCGGCTGGAGTCCACCGGGCTGCGGCTGGGCGCACCCGCGGTCGCCTCCGGCGGCGACCTCCCGGACGGGTGGCTGGACCGGTTCATGCGGGGGGCCGAGCAGCGCGGTCTGCGCGTCGACTTCATCCCCCTGCACTGGTACGGCGCCGACTTCGGCCCCGGCGCCGCCGACCAGTTGCGCGGCTATCTCCAGGCCGTGCACGAGCGCTACGGGAAGCCGGTCTGGCTGACGGAGTACGCGCTGACCGACTTCTCCGGGGGCACCCCGCGCTACCCCGACGAGCGGCAGCAGACCGACTTCGTCCGGTCCTCGACCACCATGCTGAACGGGCTGGACTTCGTCGAGCGGTACGCGTGGTTCGCCCTGTCGAAGGAGACGAGCCCGACGGGTCTCTACGACGGGACGGTGGCGGGTCCGAGCGGGCAGGCCTACCGCGAGGTGCGCCGGTAGAGGACCGAGGAGAGGTGAGGACGGTCCGGCGGAGTTGAACCGTCCTCACCTTCCGTTCGTTGTGCGGGTGCGTGCCGGGAGTCGCCCCGCGCGCCTCACGATCGAGGGAGATCCATGTCAGGCGGTGCGTCGCTGCGCGGTGGCAGGGGCTTCGGCCGTGCCACCGCGCAGCCGGGCGAGCCGCTCACGGATCCCCTCGGCGTCCGGATGACCGAACTCCGCGAAGATCGCCAGGGCCTGCCGCCAGCTCGTCCGGGCGGCCTCGGGCTCCCCGGCGTCGAGACGGACGTCCCCGAGGTGGCCCAGGGTGTGGCCCTCGCCCCAGCGGTTCCCGATGTCGCGGTGCGTCGCGAGCGCCCGGCGGTAGTGCTCGACGGACTCGCCGTGCCGGCCGAGCCGGTGGTGGACGGTGCCGAGGATGTCGAGTGTGACGCCCTCGACCCAGCGGTTGCCTCCGGCCCGCAGCACCACCAGCGCCCGCTCGAGGCAGCCGAGGGCCTCGTCGTAGCGGCCCATCCGCTGGTAGGCGTCGCCCAGGTTGGACAGGGCGATGCCCTCCCCCCAGACGTCCCCGGTGAGGCGGTCCACGGCCAGCCCGCGACGGGTGTACTCGACGGCCTTGTCGAGCCGGCCGGCGTGCAGGTAGGCGTCCCCCAGGTTGGAGATCACCGACGATCTGCCCTCCCGGTCCCCGAGCTCCTGCCGCAGCTCCAGTGCCTTGTGCAGGTGTGCGATGGCCTCGTCGGTCCGGCCGGCGTTGCGCAGTGCGGCCGCCGTGTCGGACAGGGCGCGGGCCTCCCCCTCCCGGCTGCCGGCGGCGCGGGCGGCGGCCAGCCCGGTACGCGAGGTGTCCAGCCAGTCGAGCACATGGCTGCGGAGGTAGAAGAACCCCCACAGGACGGCGGGCAGCCGCCACGCGATGCCCGTCTGCCCGGCCCGCTCGGCCTCGTGCACCGCGGCGACCAGGTTCGACCGTTCGGTCTCGCACCAGTCCAGTGCCTGTTCGTGCGTGGTGAAGCGCAGCGGCCGGCACTCCTCGGGCCGCGGCTCCAGGGGGACGCGGCGGCGGTTCGGGGTGATGTGCGCGTAGGCCGCGTCGGCGGTGTGCAGGTACCAGCACAGCAGCCGCCGCAGGGCCAGTTCCTGTTCCTCCCGCGTCTCCTCGGCGCGGACGCGTTCGGCGGCGTAGACGCGCAGCAGGTCGTGCAGGGTGAAGCGGCCCGGGAAGTGCTCGGTGAGCAGGTGGGCCCGGGTCAGCTCGGTGAGGAGTCCCCGGGCCTCACGCTGGGGGAGCCCGGCGAGAGCGCCCGCCGCGGGTACGGAGATGTCCGGGCCGACATGCACGCCGAGCAGCCGGAACAGGCGTGCCGCCGGGGCGGACAGCGCCCTGTAGGACCAGGAGAAGACGGCCCGCACATCGGTGGTGATGTCGTCGCCGCCGGTGAAGGCGTCCAGGCTGCCGTGGCTCTCGCTCACCTCGTCGGCGATGGCCCTGAGCGGGAAGGCGGGGTGGGCGCAGGCGTGGGCGGCGACGATGGCGAGCGCCAGCGGCAGCCGGCCGCAGCGCGCGATGATCTCGTCCGCCGCCTCCGGTTCCGCGGCCAGCCGGTCGGCGCCGACGCGCAGGGCCAGCAGGTCGTACGCCTCGGCGGTGGGCAGCTGGTCCAGCGTCAGGAGGTGCGCGCCCTCGCTCGCGACGAGTCCGGTGAGCCGGTTGCGGCTGGTGACGATGACCAGGCAGCCCGGGGAGCCGGGCAGCAGCGGACGGACCTGTTCGGCGTCACGGGCGTTGTCGAGCAGGATCAGCACTTTGCGCCCGGCGAGCAGACTGCGGTAGAGCGCCACCTGCGCGTCACGGCCGGCGGGGATGCGCATCGGGGGGACGCCGAGCGCGTCGAGGAAGGTGCGTACCGCGTCGTCCGGCGTCACCGCCGAGCCGGTCGGGTCGAAGCCGCGCAGGTTGATGTAGAGCTGGCCGCCGGGGAACCGGCCGGCCACGCAGTGGGCCCAGTGCACGGCCAGGGTCGACTTGCCGATCCCGCCCATGCCTCCGATCGCGCTGACCACCACGGTCGACGGAGGGCTGCCGTCCTGCGGCAGCAGGGCCCCGGTGCTGTCCAGTTCGGTGCGCCGCCCGGCGAAGGTCGGCAGGTCGGGCGGAAGTTGGGCGGGACGGGCCGGTTCGAAGCGGAGCCCGCGCGGATCGCCGGCCTCGGGCACGTCCGACTCCGGCGCGTCGGCCGCCGCGTCGTCCGCCGGTACGGCGCCGGCCCGCGCGGGTACCGGAGCGGCAGCGGGCTCCGGGTGCCGCCGGGGCAGCAACGTCGGGTCGGCGGCCAGGATGCGGTCGTGCAACTCCTGGATCCCGGCGCCCGGTTCGATGCCCAGCTCCTTCACCAGGGCCCCGCGGGTCCCGCGGTACGCGGCCAGTGCCTCGGCCTGCCGCCCGGACCGGTACAGGGCGAGCATGAGCAAGCGGCACAGCTCTTCCCGCAGCGGGTACGTTCCGGTGAGCGGGATCAGCTCGGCGATCACTTCGTGATGGCGTCCCAGCGCGATGTCGAGGTCGAGCCGTGCCTCGAGCGCGGTCAGCCACTCCTCGTCCAGCCAGGAGCACACCGTCTCGCTCAGCGGGCCGGGCAGTCCGGCCAGCGCGGCGCCCCGCCATCCGCCGAGTGCGGTATGCAGCAGTTCCGCGGCGCCGGACACGTCGCCCGCGGCGCGCGCCTGCTTCGCCTGTACGACCCGTCGCTGGAACACGGCGAGGTCCAGGGCGTCGTCCGGGATCCGCAGCGCGTATCCGTCCCCGACGGAGACGACCACCCGGGGCCGTCCCGCCGGGCCCCGGTCCGGCTCCAGCACCTTGCGCAGGCGCGACACATAGGTCCGCAGGACGGACACGGCGGCGGCGGGCGGTTCCTCACCCCAGACGGCGTCGAGCAGTTCGCCGAGCGGTACGGGCCTTCCGCGCCGTAACAGCAGCACAGCCAGCACCACCTTCTGCTGCGGCGAGCCGAGGTCCAGTTCACGTTCTCCGCGCCATGCCCGGACTGGACCCAGTACGGCGAAGCGAAGGGAATTCACGTAATGGTCCACGCTCGGACTCTAGTGCGACACCGCTCCTTACCCGCCGGTTCGGCGGAACATGCCATTCCGTCCCGTGCCGTCGCCCATACCGCCGATGTCCCGTTCCGCGCACCGCGGTTGAACCTTTCCCGGCCGACGCCCGTTGCGGTGGCGGGCGACGCCGATACGGCGGCCGGCCGTGCCGTGCGAACGGGAACGTCAGGGAGGAACGCTTATGAGCCGGGGCGAGGGAGAGAAGGCGCAGGAGCAGGTCACCGGTGGTGAACACGCCGCGCCCGATGGGCCGTTCCCGCACTTCACCGTGGTCATATCCGGTGACGGCTCCGCCGCCGTCGACGGTGAACCGGTGCCGGTGGCGGACGGGACGGCGGTCGACGCCGCCGTCCTGGACCTGCTGCACGGCCACGCACGGGACCTGGACACCACCGTCACGGCGGCGATATCCGACCCCGCCGCGGGGTACGTCGCATTCGTCGAGGTCTCCCCGGACGGCTCGAGTTCGCTGCTGGAACAGGAGCCGGAGACGGCGCAGTCGCGTGCGCCGGGTGACGCTCCCGGCGCCGTCGACGAGGCGGCGTACAGGCTGCCCGAACCGGAGAGCCCTCCGCCCCCGCGCCCTTCCGGCGGCACGGACGGCCTGCCCTCGCCGGGGCTGGGCGGACCGGGCCCGGGCGGACCGGACCGACACGAACGGGGCCTGGGCGAACCGGATCGAAGGGACCCGGACCTGGACGAACCGGACCGACGGGACCCGGACCGACGGGACCCGGCCCCGCTTCCCGTCCCGCCCCCACAACCCGCCCGCAGGACCGCCTCCCGTCAGTCGGACGACGAGTTCGAGGGCCCCGGACCGCTCAGCAGGCCCCTGGTCGTCGGGCCCGTGGCACTCGGGGTGGCCGCCCTGGTGATCATCCCGCTGGTGGTCCTGGGCAGCGGCGGCTCGGACGACGGCGGGAAACAGGAACAGGCCGCCGCGAGCAGTTCACCCTCGGCCGAGGCGTCACCGGCCCGCACCTCGACCCCCCTGCCGGTCCCGCCCCCTTCGCCCGCCTCGCCGTCGGCCAAGGAGAAGACCGAGGACAAGGGCAAGGACAAGGACAAGCCGAAACCGAAGGACACCACGAACGTGAAGGGCGGCGGCGTCACCGTCACCGTGACCGCCACACCGCCCGCGAGCACCACCACCGTCACGGCGAAGCCCCCGCAGGACACCGCCGCCAGTGCCGTACGGCGGCTCGCCGCGAGCGACCCCTCCGGACGGCACATCTGCTACCGCGCGTACGTCTCCGGGAAGGGCTGGCAGAAGCCGGTGTGCGACGGCACGATGGCCGGCACCACGGGCCAGAACCGGCCCATCAAGGCCCTGAACATCGCGGTGCACGGTGTCGACGGCTCGGCCGGCAACGCCTTCCGGCACGCGTCGAAGCCGGTCGACGGCCGGGGCGAGTGGCAGCCCTCGTGGACGGCCGTCACCGGGGACGGCAAGAACTTCACCATCGGCAGCCCGAAGAAGGACGCCCCGGACATGCTGGGCTTCGCCCTGAACGTCGGCAGCGGCGAGATCTGCAACACCGTCCGCCTCCGTCAGCGCGACTGGGGTGGCCGCGTGTGCACCAAGCCCCGCCCCGACTTCGTCTTCGGCGGCACCCTCGACAACGACGTCTGGCTGGAAGCCGTGAAGCTCACGGTGTGACCCCGCCCGGCGGCCGTCACCAGGTGCCCGCGCCGTTGACCAGTACGCGTTGCCCCGCACGGACCCGGCCCGCCGTGTGGATGCCGCGCAGGGCCGTCACCGCGCCCGCGACCGGCGCCGCCCGCAGCTACGCGGCGTAGGCGCCCGCGGCCGCAGTGGTGTGCGCGGCTGGGCGGGCTCCGGTGGCGCGCACCCGCACCGCACGCGAGTGTCGCCGTACACCGACCATCATGAGTGTACGGCGTACACCTGCGCAAGGGGTCAGGGCAGAAGCCGTTCCAGGCCGTCGAGGGTCAGGTCGAGGGCGAACTCGAACTCGAACTGGTCGTCGCAGCCCGAGCCGACCACGGACTCCTCGTCATGGGCGACCGCCATGGCCAGTTCGGTGATGTGCGGGAAGCGCGCGGCCATCTCCTCGGGCGGCAGCGCGTCCGGGTCCGGCTCACGGTCGGAGGTGTCGTCGAACAACTCCTGCGAGAAGCCCAGCAGTCGGCTGCCCATGACGTGCATGGCGTGATGGACCATGCCGACCGAGAAGCCCCCGGCCCGGAAGGTCCCGATCATCGAGTCCAGGTACGCCATCACCGCGGGGGTCGGCGCCGCCCGCTCCTTCATCCGCACCTCGATGACCCGCGACGCCCACGGATGCCGCAGCAGCATGCGCCGGGCCGACAGCACCCGCAGCCGGACGACGGTCTTCCAGTCGGCGTCGGCGGCCGGCGGGTCGATCTCGCCGACCAGGGCGTCGATCATGCCGTCCAGCAGCTCGTTCTTGTTGGCGACGTGCTTGTACAGCGCCATCGGTACGACGCCCAGCTCCTGCGCGATCCTGCGCATGCTGAGCGCGTCGACCCCGCCCTCGTCGGCCAGGGCGACGGCGGCGTCCAGCACCCGCTCCTTGCTCAGAGGGGTGCGCGCCCGCCGGACGGTGTCGGCCTGCCTGGTCATCTCCACCATCCCTCTCGTCCGAGTCCCGTACGGACCGGACCCGGAGCCGGCCGCCCCCCTTGACAGGTGTACAGCGTCCACCTACGTTGCCCGCACAGGGGTGTACGCCGTACACCTCTTCCCTGGTCCCCGTCCGGGACCGCCGGAACGATCGGACTGCCTGATGCCGGAAAACGGGAAGGACGGTGCGCGAGACATGCTATCTCCCGACCTCCAGGACGAGATCTCTGTGGCGTACGAGGCCCGCAAGGAGCTGGGCCCGGAGTACGAGCGTGCCGTGCTGGACTCCTTCGCCGCCGGCGCCGCCGAGGCGATCGACCGGCGGGTGGACGCGCGGCTGGCACAGCGGGCCCCGGAGGCTCGGCAGCAGCCCGACAACTCCCATGTGGCGGTGCCGGTCTTCTCGCTGCTCTTCGGCGTCGGCGGCTCGATCTGGCTGACGGCGGGCGCGGGGGCCGATGCGGACTCCGTGTTCGCCATGTGGCTGGGGATCGTGCTCCTCAACATCGTCTTCGGGCGGATGCACCACAGGTCCCGGTGAGGACCCGCCTCACTCCATCGGGGACGCCCACTCGACGAACCGGACGATGACGCCGCTCGGGTCGGTGACCTGGAAGAGGCGCTCGCCCCACGGCTCCTTGCGCAGTGGCGTCGTGATGGCGACGCCCCGGTCCCGCAGCCGCCGTTCCTCGCCCTCGATGCCGGTGACCGTGAAGGCCAGGGCGAACCCGGCGCCGTCCCGGTCCTCCGCGCCGCCGCGCAGCAGCACGATGTCGACGGCGGCGTCGCCCCGGGTCAGTGAGGCGAATCCGTCGGCGGCGGCGATCTCCTGGTAGCCGAGGTGGTCGGTGAAGAACGCCCGCGAGGCGTTCACGTCGTCGACGGTCAGTGAGACGGTGGAGACGGTGATCTGCACGGTTGCCTCTTCTCTGCGAGGGGTGGGGGGCGCTCCGAGGGGCCGGTCCCGCCGCGGTGGCGTGTCTGCGTGACGACACCCGCGTCACCACCGGCTTCGATCACGGGTTCAGGATGGCGGGGCGAGGGCCGTGCGCGCTTGTGCAGGGTGCGGCAGTGTTGTGGCCGGTGACATTGCCGACCGCTCTCACCGTCCGGTGCGGGTGGTGGTTGCGGGGCCGAGGCCCGGGAAGGTTCGACGACATGATCATTTTTGGTACCAAGGGGTATCTGTACCAGCTCGCGATACTGACGCTGGTGTGCGCGCAGTGCGGGAATCCCGCCGCGCACACGCTCAGGAAGCGGGTCACCAAGTTCACCCTGTTCTTCGTGCCGCTGTTCCCGGTGTCCACGAAGTACACGACCCAGTGCACCTTCTGCGGCGCGGAGCAGAAGGTGACCGGCGAACAGGCCGAGCAACTCCAGGCACAGGCCCTCGGCGGCGGGCAGGGGTACGGGCAGCAGTCCCCGCAGCAGCCGTACCGGTCCTAGCCGTTCCAGGCGTCGTCGTACGGGTCCGCCGGGGCCGGGACCGGTTTGGCGGCCGTGACCCGGACGTACGGGACCGGGCCGTCGTTGACCGGATCCTTCGTACGCCGTGGGGTGTAGGTGCCCGTGATCTCCAGCCAGGTGTCCGGCTGGAGCACCGGCGGGACCTTGCCGGTGAGGGCGATTTTGACCGGCTGGGCGTCCGCGGCACAGCAGTTGAGGCTCATCCGGACCAGATACGGGACTCCGCTGCCGTCCAGCGCCACGAAACCGGTGATGCTGAGGGGGCGCCCGCGCAGATGACGGCCGTGGTCGTAGACCGCGCGGGCCGCGTACTCCCCCACCCCCAGACGCAGGGGACCCTCGTCGGGCAGGTCCGGGTAGCCGAGGGGTTCGGTGAGGGCCGTACCGGTGTGGTTCGCGCTGTACGAGCCCAGGGCCGGCGGGGCGACCAGGATCAGGGCGAAGAGGGGGAGCGTGAGGAGCCAGGAGACACGGGGTTCCCGGTGCTGTTCACCGGAGTGGCCGGAGTGCGGACGGCGGCGCCACTCGTACCAGACCGTCGCCGCCGCCGCCGCGATCAGTACCGCGCCCGACAGCAGGAGCAGCGGGCGCAGGCCGGACTTGACGTAGCGCAGGTGCAGGTCGGTCAGGCCGGCGTGCAGCACGGTCGCGCCGAGGAGGAACAGCAGGGCCGCCTGGGCCTGATGGTTCAGACGCGACTTCGCGGGCTTCTCGGACTTCACGGGCTTCTCGGGTTTCTCGGGTTTCACAGCAGCACCGCTCCCGTCACGGCCGAGACGAGCACCGCCAGTACGAAGGTCGCCGGCGCGAAGCGCAGGGCGAAGGCGCGGCCGAACGTGCCCGCCTGCATGGCGAAGAGCTTCAGGTCGATCATCGGCCCCACGACCAGGAAGGTGAGCCGCGCCGTCAGCGAGAACTGGGTGAGTGACGCCGCCACGAACGCGTCCGCCTCCGAGCAGATCGACAGCAGTACGGCCAGGGCCGCCAGCGCCAGCACCGACAGCACCGGGTTGCCGGCCGCCGCGCGCAGCCACTCCGCCGGCACCACCGACTTCAGCGTGGCCGCCGCCATCGCGCCGACCACCAGGAAACCGCCCGCGTGCATCACGTCGTGCCGGACCGAGCCCCAGAACGCCACACCCCTGCCCTGACCCTCGTACGACGAACGAGCGGGCGGACGCAGCCAGTCGGCGCGGCCCAGACGCTGCCACAGCCAGCCCATCGCGCACGCCACCAGCAGGCTCGCGACGAAACGGGCGAGGACCATCTCGGGGTTGCCGGGGAACGCGACCGCCGTCGCCGTCAGCACGATCGGGTTGATCGCGGGCGCGGAGAGAAGGAACGCCAGGGCGGCCGCGGGCGCCACTCCCCTGCGTACCAGCGCGCCCGCCACCGGGACGGACGCACACTCGCAGCCTGGCAGCACCGCGCCCGCCGCGCCGGCGACGGGGATCGCCAGCGCGGGGCGTCTCGGCAGGGCGCGGGCGAAGAACGACGGCGGAACGAACACCGCGATCGCCGCCGACAGCAGGACACCGAGCACCAGGAAGGGGAGGGCCTGGAGGACCACCGCCACGAACACCGTCATCCAGCTCTGCATCACCGGGGCGGCCAGGGCGCGGCGGACGGGGTCCTGGAACATCACCGCCGTGAGGAGGACGAGGGTGAGGAGGAGGGGGGAGGTGAGGTGGCGGGAGTCCTCGTCGGGGGCCTGCTCGTCCTCGTGTCGCGGCGGTTCTTCCGTTCCGCGCGTGGGTGTGGTGGTGGTGGCCACGGGCCGGGTGCACCTCCGGATGTGCGCGCGCGAGGGGGCGGGGCCGCTCGGCCCCCTCCCTTCATACGCGGGGCGGGGCGCGGCCGTTCAGGGCCGGCCTGGAACCACCCGTCACGATGAGGCAGTCTCTTCCCCTGTGGTGAGCTTCCTTCCCAACCCCGCCCCGCCCAGCGACCCTTCGGCGCACATGGTGGTGTGCGGTGACGACGGACTCGCCCACCGGCTCGCCGCCGAACTGCGCGAGGTGTACCGCGAACAGGTCGTCCTCGTCGTACCGCCGGCCGGGCACCGCGTACGGGAGCCGATGGTGGGGCGCGCCCGCGCGGTCTCCGCGGCGCTGCTCGACCGGGTGGTGACCGCCGTCAACCGGAACAGCGGGGGATCCGACGACACCCTGGCCCCCGGCGAGCGGATCGTGGAGGCCGCCGAACCGAGCGAGGCCGTACTCGCCGAGGTGGGTGTGGATCGGGCCGCCGCGCTGGCGCTGGTGTACGACGACGACGAGACCAACATCCGTGCCGCGCTGACCGCCCGCCGGCTCAACCCCCGGCTGCGGCTCGTACTGCGTCTGTACAACCGGCGGCTGGGGCAGCACATCGAGGAACTGCTGGACCAGGCGGCAGCGTTGGGAGGCGACGGGCCGGTGGAGCGTGGCGGGGCCGACATCGCCACGACCGTGCTGTCCGACGCCGACACGGCCGCGCCCGCGCTGGTCGCCACCGCGCTCGTCGGCACCAGCAAGGTCGTCGACGCGGAGGGGCTGTTGCTGCGCGCGGTGGAACGCCGGCCTCCCGCACCGGGCGAGGTGGCCGATCCGGGGCTGTGCACGCTGGCACTGCTCTCCGCGACGAGCAACGACCCGGCCGGCGCCGAGGGTTCGGAGGACAGCGGGGACCAGGGGCCGCAACTGCTGCCCGACGCGGCGGCGGTGGCGGCCGCGACCGGGCGCGGGACGGTCGTACTGGAGCAGGTGTCGTACTCCGGGCCGCCGTTGCCCGCCCGGCGGGGCGGACCGCCGTTCGCCTCGCTGTTCTCACGGCGGCTGCGGTGGTCGCTGGCGGGGCTGGTGGCGGCGGTGATCGCGCTCGCCGTCACGCTGACGATCGTGACCCGGGACAATCCGCTGCACGCCACCTACGTCACCCTGCTCGACCTCTTCGCGATCAACGAGCCCGCGCACCACCAGTCCACCGGGCAGCAGGTGCTGCAACTCCTGTCCATGCTGGTGGGGTTGCTGCTGCTGCCGGTGCTGCTGGCGGCCGTGCTCGAGGCGCTGGGGACCTTCCGTACGGCGTCGGCGCTGCGGAAGCCGCCGCGCGGGCTGAGCGGGCATGTGGTGCTGCTCGGTCTCGGCAAGATCGGGACGCGGGTGCTGACGCGGCTGCGGGAGCTGCACATCCCGGTGGTGTGCGTCGAGGCCGATCCCGAGGCGCGGGGGATGGCCGTGGCGCGGCGGCTGCGGGTGCCGGTGGTGCTGGGCGATGTGACGCAGGAGGGGGTGCTGGAGGCCGCGAAGATCCACCGGGCGGACGCGCTGCTCGCGCTGACCAGTGTGGACACCACGAATCTGGAGGCCGTGCTGTATGCGCGGTCGGTGCGGCAGGATCTGCGGACGGTGCTGCGGCTGTACGACGACGACTTCGCGAAAGCGGTGTACCGGACGTTGCGGACCGCGCATCCGGGGGCGCTGACGCGGAGCCGGAGTGTGTCGCATCTGGCTGCGCCGGCCTTCGCCGGGGCGATGATGGGGCGGCAGATTCTGGGGGCGATTCCTGTGGAGCGGCGGGTGTTGCTGTTCGCGGCGGTGAGGGTGCGGGGGCATCAGCGGTTGGAGGGGCGGACGGTGGGGGAGGCGTTTCGGGCGGGGGCGGTTCGGGTGCTGGCGCTCGACACGGCGGAGGGGGCTTCGGGGGCTTCGGGGGCGGGGCTGGTGTGGGATCTGCCCGATACGTATGTGCTGCGGGCGGAGGATCGGGTTGTGTTGGCGGCGACTCGGCGGGGGCTGGCGGAGTTGTTGGGGCGGCGGGCTCGGCGGGGGGTTTAGCCGGGGGGCTTTTTCGCTTGCGCGGTGGGTGTGCGGGCGCCCGCGCCGGCGGGGCGCGGGGCGCTGCGCTGGGCACGGGGCGCTGCGCTGGGCACGGGGCGCTGCGCTGGGCACGGGGCGCTGCGCGGGGCGCGGGGCGCTGCGCTGGGCGCGGGGCGGTTTCACTTGCCCGCGTTCGCGGGGTGCCGCTGCGCCCACCCGTGCCGCCCCAGCGGCACGACTGCCCGCAGCTACGGGGCGTGGGAGCCTACGGCTACGGCGGCGTGGGTGCCCGCAGCTACGGGGCGTGGGAGCCTACGGCTACGGCGGCGTGGGAGCCTGCTGTTGCGGTGGAGTGGAGGGGTTGGTGCGGGGGTTCGGGTGGTTGTGGGGGGCCTATGCCGTCAGTACGTACGGGACCTGGGTGGCCTTCGGGGCGTTTCCGTTTCTTGCTGTTCGGGTGTTGGGGGCTTCCGCGTTCGAGGTGGCCCTGCTGGATGCCGTGGGGCTGGCGGTTGCCGCCGTCGTGGCGTTTCCGCTGGGGCCCTGGGTCGATCACCGGGCCAAGCGGCCCGTGATGATCGGGACGGACGTCCTGCGGTTCCTCGCGATGGCGAGCGTGCCGGCCGCGTACGTCCTCGGTGTGCTGTCCTACGGCCAGCTGCTCGTCGTCTCGGTCGTCTGCGGCACCGCGAACATCGCGTTCACCGCCGCGTCCGGCGCGTATCTCAAGTATCTCGTCCACGGCGACCGGCTGCTCGTCGCGAACGGGCGGTTCGAGGGCACGAACTGGGCGGCCACCGCCGTCGGACCACCCCTCGGCGGCGCCCTCATCGCAATGTTCGGCCCGGTCGTCACGGTCCTCGCCAACGCCGTCAGCTATCTGCTCTCCGCCCTCGGCATCCTCCGCATCCGCGAGGGAGACGTCGCCGCACCCCGCGACCCCGCCGCGGGGTCGCGGGCGGCCGGGCTGCTCGACGGCTGGCGGTTCATCCGCCACGACCCCGTGCTCTGGCGGCTGTTCCTCAACTCGTCCCTGGTGGGCGGCCTGATCATGGCCGCCTCCCCGGTGCTGGCCGTCCTCCTGCTCGACACGTACCACTTCCCGGCCTGGCAGTACGGCCTCGCCTTCGGCGTCCCGGCGCTCGGCGGCTTCGTGGGCGCCCGCCTCTCCCCGCGCCTCGTCCGGCGGCACGGGCGGTACCGGATCATGACCGTGTTCGGCTGGCTGCGCTCGCTGTTCCCGCTCGGCCTCGCGTTCGTCGGGCCCGGTGTCCCCGGACTCCTCACCGTGATCGTCGTCGAGGGTCTGCTGATCATCTGCATGGGCGTCTTCAACCCGGTGCACGCCACCGAGCGGCTGCGCCGCACCCCCATGGACCGCACCGCCCGGGTGCTCAGCACCTGGAGCGTGAGCACCAAACTCGTCCAGGCCGCCCTCATGGTGGTCTGGGGCGTCCTCGCCACCCTGACCAGCCCCCTCGCGGCGATCACCATGTCCGGCGTGCTGCTGCTCGCCACCCCGCTCCTGCTGCCCCGGCGGGCCCACCTGTCCGACCCCGACCCCGATCCGGCCCCCGCCGTACCGGCCGCATGACCCACCGCCATGCGGCCGCCGGAGACGGGGGACGCCGTCCTACGGGAGGTGCCGCGCCGCGAAGTCGAGCTCCAGACGCACCTGCTTGATGCGTTCGTCGACCACCAGGGAGCCGTGGCCGGCGTCGTAGCGGTAGACCTCGTGCACCGCGTCGCGGGACTCCAGGCGCTTGACGTAGTTCTCGATCTGCTGGATGGGGCAGCGCGGGTCGTTGACACCCGCCGAGATGTAGACCGGGGCCGTCACCTCGTCGACGTACGTGATCGGCGAGGACGCCTCGAAGCGGTCGGGGACCTGCTCCGGGGTGCCGCCGAGCAGCGTGCGGTCCATCGCCTTCAGCGCCTCCATCTCGTCGTGGTACGCCGTGACGTAGTCGGCGACCGGGACGGCCGCGATGCCCAGCGCCCACGCGTCGGGCCGGGTGCCGATGCCGAGCAGGGTGAGGTAGCCGCCCCAGGAGCCGCCGGTGAGGATCAGCCGGGCCGGGTCGGCGAGACCGGAGCCGATCGCCCACTCCCGCACCGCCGCGATGTCCTCCAGCTCGATCAGGCCCACCCGGTGCTTCAGCGCGTCCGTCCAGGCGCGGCCATAGCCCGTGGAACCGCGGTAGTTGACGCGGACCACCGCGTAGCCGTGGTCCACCCAGGCGGCCGGGCCGGCGGCGAAGGAGTCGCTGTCGTGCCAGGTGGGGCCGCCGTGGATGTCGAAGACGGTCGGGAGCGGGCCGGTGACGCCGGCCGGCTTCTGGACCAGCGCGTGGATACGGCCGCCGGGCCCCTCCACCCACACGTCCTCCACCGGGACCGAGCCGGGCGACTTCATGCCGGGCGGGTCCAGGACCACGCCGCCCGCCGTGGAACGCACGGCCGGCGGTTCGGCCGCCGACGACCACAGGTACTCCACGCTGCCGTCGGGCCGGGCCGTCGCACCCGAGACCGCGCCGCGCGGGGTGGGGATCTCCACCAGGCGGCGCGCGCCCAGGTCGTACCGGAACAGCTCGCCGCGGGCCTCGAAACCGTGCACGACGAGCAGACCCGTGCCGTCCGGACACCACTCGGCGCTCACGTCACCGGGCAGCTCCAGCGCGAGGTCCGTCTGCTCCCCCGTCGCCACGTCCCACACCAGCGGCTCCCAGCGTCCGCGCCGCTGATGCCCGATGAGCAGCCGGGTGTCGCCCGCGACCGGGGCGAAGCCCAGCACCTCCAGGCCCAGCTCCTCGGTGCCGCCCCTGGTGTCGTCCAGCTCCGCCACCGTCGTACCGTCCGGGCGCATCACCCGCAGCGCGGAGTGCATCGCGTCGCCGTGCTCGGTGTGCTCCACCGCGATCAGCGAACCGTCGTGGGAGAGGTCCCCCACACCCGCCGACTCGCGGTGCCGGTAGATCTCCACCGGCGCCTCGCCCGTACGGGCCAGATGGATCGTCGTACCGTCCTCGTCCGTGGAGCGGCCCACCACCGCCGTACGGCCGTCGCGGCCCAGGGCGAGACCGGCAGGGTAGGAGGCGTCCAGGCCCGGGGCCGCGAGCTCGTCCTCACCGCCCGCGAACGGCTGCCGGCGCCAGACGCCGAACTCGTCGCCGTCCTTGTCGTCGAACCACCAGATCCACTCGCCGTCCGGCGAGAGCACCCCGTCCGTCGTACCGTTGGGCCGGTGTGTCACCTGCCGCTGCTCGCCGCTCGCCCGGTCCCAGGCGTACAGCTCGTACGTCCCCGTCGCGTTCGACACGAACAGGGAGCGGTCGGGGGCGTCCTCCGCCCAGTCGGGCAGGGACACCCTGGGCGCCCGGAAACGCTTCTCCCAGTCGGGCATGCCCGCGCCCTGTGCCACTCGCTCGGTCTGGTGGTCCGCCCGGTCCGGCGCGTCGGACCCGTTGCTCTCAGTCATGACCCCATACTGCCCGTCCCCGGGGACATCGTGCCGCCGAGGTCCCCAGCCTGTGGACAACTTCTTCCCGATCTCTCACCGGCCGGGCCTCCGGCACGGGACGCGCACGGCGACCCCCGCAGGACGGGAACCACGCGCGGGCCCGTACCGTTGAAGGCGTGTACCGGTTTCTGCTGACGCCACGCTGGTGGGGGATCAACGTCGCCCTGCTGCTCGCCATCCCCTTCTGCATCTTCCTGGGGTCCTGGCAGCTGGGCCGGTTCGAGGACCGGGTCGACGACCACCGCGACGCCGAGGCGCGGGTCGCCTCGGACAAGCGGGAGGAGCCCGCCCCGCTGGACGGCCTGCTGCCCGTGACCAAGGCCACCTCCGGCAAGCAGGCCACCGCGACCGGCCGGTACGACACCCAGCTCCTGGTGCCGGACCGTCAGCTGGACGGCAAGGACGGCTACTACGTCCTCACGCTGCTGCACACCGACGCCGACCGCGCGCTGCCCGTCGTACGGGGCTGGCTGCCCGGCGACCCCGACCCGGCCGAGGTGCCGCCGGCGCCCACCGGTGAGGTCACCGTCACCGGCGCGCTCCAGGCGTCCGAGACCCCGGGCAGCAACGGCGTCAGCGCCCGCGGCGGTCTGCCGGCCGGGCAGACGGCGGCGATCAGCTCGGCGTCCCTGGTGAACCTCGTGGAGTTCGACCTCTACGACGCCTGGGTCACCCTCAACGACGGCGACTCCGGTATGAAGGCGGTCCCGGCGACCGCGCCCAGCGGCACCGGACTGGACCTGAAGGCGTTCCAGAACCTCGGCTACACCGCCGAGTGGTTCGCCTTCGTCGGCTTCGTGATCTTCATGTGGTTCCGTCTGTTCCGCCGTGAGCTGGAGCTCGCCCGCGACGCGGAGCTGGGTCTGGTCCCGGAGGGGGACGAGCGGCCCGAGCCGGAGCGGTCGAGCCCGTCGGCGGTCTGACCGGTCCGACCCTGACGGGCGGGGCGCGACCGCGCCCGGCACACCGCCGCCGCCCCGGTCACACCGCCGTCAGCAGCCCCGTGAAGTACACCGTGCCCGCGCACGCGTTGCTCACCGTCGTGGTGGCCGAGCCCGAACCCGTGGGTGACGTGTACGTGATCGCCACGCTGCCGTCGGCCGGGCCGCCGTCCTCCCTGACCAGCTGGGCGGCCGTACCGCTGTCGGTGCCCGTGGACGTCCCGGCCGTCGTGGTCGGGTCGCCGGTGGGTGTCGGGTCGGTCGAGGGGCCGCCGGTGCCGCCGCCCGTGGTGTCGCCCGGAGGGGCGCACGGCTCGGAGGGCACCCAGGCGAACTTCACCTCGTACGCCGCACCCGGCTTGAGCACCAGTGTCATCGACTCGAGGGAGGGGTCGGGCAGTCCGGCCGCCGCGTCGCCCGCCACATGCCGTGCCGAGGTCACCTTGGTGGCGTCCGCCACGCCCTGCGGGGCCGCGGTCACCAGGCCGGCGGACTCGACCGTACAGGTCTCGGCGGAGACGTTGCCGACCCGGAAGGAGCCGTAGACCGCGCCCGTCGTGTCGGGGGCGGCGCTGGACGCGGTCGCCGGGCCCAGTTGGGCGGCGGTGCAGGCGGGGGTGTCGGCGGAGAGGCTGGACGAGGGGTCGGTCCCCTCCGTCGTCCCCGCGCCGGAGCCGTTGGACTCGCCGGTCTTCCCCTTGTCGCCGGTGTCGCCCTTGTCGGTGCCCTCGACCTCGTCGGAGGCGCCGCCCGCGGTGCTCTCGCCGTTGCCCTTGTCCTTGCCCTGACCGGTGCCGCCCTGCGCCTGCGAGGCGTGGCCGACCGTGGAGGGGTTGGCGCCGGAGCTCGATGTGCCCGAGACATGGACGAGGGCGGGCACGGCGGTGCCGAGGAACAGGGCGGCGGCCGCCATGCCGACGAGGGCCTGGCGCTTGCGGGCCCGGCGGACGGGAACGGCCCGGCGCAGATAGTCGAGGGTGCCGTCGTCCGGCTCCACCTCCTGGACCGCCTGGCGCAGCATGGCGCGCAGTGCCAGCTCGTCCGCGTCGAGCCCCTCGGAGCCCTGTTCGTCCAGGCCGTCGTTCACAGTTCCGTTCCCAGCGTGCGTGTGCTTCAGCTTGTGCCCGTCCCCGACCGCCGCCGCGCCCTCGAACGCACGTACGCTCCTGGACGCGCGTGCGCCCCCGGACGACCGCGTGCCCCCGGGCCCAGGTACGTCCCCGGACGACCCCGCGCCCCCGGACGACCGGGTGTCCCCGGACGCCGGTGCCTCGCCGGACGCCGGTGCGTCGCCGGGCTCAGGCGGGCCCCCGGACGCTGCCGCGTCCTCGGGCTCCCGCCCGGCGGAGGTGGTCCGGGGCTTCTCGGGGTCCGGGGCGGGTTCCTCGCGGCGTGCCTTCTCGGCGTCACTCATGCCGGGGCCCCCATGGCCAGCCGTAGCGCCGCGATGCCGCGTGAGCCGTACGCCTTCACCGAGCCGAGCGAGATGCCGAGGGTCTCGGCGACCTGTGCCTCCGTCATGTCCGCGAAGTAGCGCAGCACCAGCACCTCGCGCTGTCGGCGCTGCAGCCCCTTCATCGCCTGGATCAGGGAGTCGCGCTCCAGCTGGTCGTAGGCGCCCTCCTCCGCGCTCGCCATGTCGGGCATGGGCTTGGAGAGCAGCTTCAGGCCGAGGATGCGGCGGCGCAGCGCGGAACGGGACAGGTTGACGACCGTCTGCCGCAGATAGGCCAGGGTCTTCTCGGGGTCCCGGACGCGTTTACGGGCCGAGTGGACCCGGATGAACGCCTCCTGGACGACGTCCTCGCAGGAGGCGGTGTCGTCGAGGAGAAGCGCGGCGAGGCCCAGCAGCGAGCGGTAGTGCGCCCGGTAGGTCTCGGTGAGATGGTCGACGGTGGTTCCGGCCGCCACGGCGTCGTCGGTGCCGTCACGCTGACCGGGTATGCGAGTGGGGCGCGCTGCGGGCATGGGCGCGATCACCGGCATGCCGCCGCCGGACGCGCCGGACAAGCGGGGTCGGCGGGCCTGACGGGGCGGCCGTAGGGCCGTGCCGCGCGGCGCTGTGAAGTCGAGTACCTCTGCCACGCCAGTTGGACACGCTTCCCCCCGTAAGGGTTGTACGCGCCGGGCGTCACTTTTGCGGCGGCCGGCGCCAGCGGCCGCCCGCCCTCGGGCAGTACCACCGACAGCATGCCAAATGCCCTCATGTGTCCCGCTCTTCCCCTGTGTCCCATATGAACGGGCGTCCCCACGCCCGGTTCCGGCCGTCCCCACGTCCGGAGAGCAGCGTCCCCACGCCACCCGATAGGGGTGAACGCAAAGACGCTCCCCGCCCTCCGCGCGGTTGCGGAGAACGGGGAGGTGAATCCTCGTGCAGGCTCTCGTACAGGCCCCTACGGGCCCTGTTCCATCCTCTGTCGCCGGAACGGCCTGATCAAGGGCCCCGGCCCACGATCCGGCCCATGATCGGCGCTCACAGGACTCACACAGATCCTACAAACGAATCCTGTGCGATCCAGAACTTTTCACTGTTCAACCGCCACCAGTTCGGCGATCTGCGCGGTGTTGAGCGCCGCTCCCTTGCGCAGGTTGTCCCCGCACACGAAGAGCTCCAGCGCGGTCGGGTCGTCGAGGGCCCGCCGTACCCGCCCGACCCAGGTCGGATCGGTGCCCACGACATCGGCGGGGGTGGGGAACTCCCCCGCGGCCGGGTTGTCGAACAGGACCACGCCGGGTGCCGTGGCCAGGATCTCGCGCGCCCCGTCGACGGTGACCTCGCCCTCGAAGCGGGCGTGCACGGTGAGGGAGTGCGCGGTGACCACCGGGACACGTACGCAGGTGACCGCCACGGGCAGGGAGGGCAGGCCGAGGATCTTGCGGGTCTCGTCCCGCACCTTCATCTCCTCCGACGACCAGCCGTCCTCGCGCAGGGAACCGGCCCACGGTACGACGTTCAGCGCGACCGGCTCCGGGAACGGCCCGGTGTTGTCGCCCACGGCCCGCCGTACGTCACCGGGGTGCGTCCCCAGTTCCGTACCGGCCACCAGGGACAGCTGTTCGCGCAGGGTCCGCACGCCCGCGTGCCCGGCGCCGCTGACCGCCTGGTACGACGAGACGACCAGCTCGCGCAGGCCGAACTCGGCGTGCAGCGCGCCCAGCGCGACGATCATCGACAGGGTGGTGCAGTTCGGGTTGGCGACGATCCCGCTCGGACGCCTGCGTACGGCGTGCGGGTTGACCTCGGGGACGACGAGGGGCACGTCCGGGTCCATCCGGAACGCGCCCGAGTTGTCGACGACCACCGCGCCCCGCGCGGCGGCGACCGGCGCCCACCGCTCGGAGACCTCGTCGGGTACGTCGAACAGCGCGACGTCGACGCCGTCGAAGGCCTCCTCGGTGAGCGCCACGACCTCGACCTCCTCGCCGCGCACGGCCAGCTTGCGGCCGGCCGAGCGCGGGGAGGCGATCAGTCGGATCTCGCCCCAGACGTCCGCACGCTGGGACAGGATCTGCAGCATGACCGTGCCGACGGCTCCGGTCGCCCCCACGACGGCGAGCGTCGGCCGCCCGGAACGCCCGGGTCGTACGGACTCGGCCATCAGCGGCCGGTGCCCCCGTAGACCACGGCCTCGTCGCTGTCGGAGTCCAGTCCGAACGCCGAGTGCACGGCGCGGACGGCCTCCGGCACGTCGTCCTTGCGGGTGACGACCGAGATACGGATCTCGGAGGTCGAGATGAGCTCGATGTTCACACCGGCGTCGCTGAGCGCGGTGAAGAAGTCGGCGGTGACGCCCGGGTTGGTCTTCATACCGGCGCCGACCAGGGAGATCTTGCCGATCTGGTCGTCGTAGCGCAGGGAGTCGAAGCCGATGGTGCCCTTGTTCTTCTCCAGGGCGTCGATGGCCCTGCGGCCCTCGGTCTTCGGGAGGGTGAAGGAGATGTCCGTCAGTCCCGTGGAGGCGGCGGACACGTTCTGCACGACCATGTCGAGGTTGATCTGGGCGTCGGCGATCGTGCGGAAGATCGAGGCCGCCTCGCCGGGCTTGTCGGGCACACCGACGACCGTGACCTTGGCCTCGGAGGTGTCGTGTGCGACACCGGAGATGAGAGCCTGCTCCACCTGCTTGTCCCCTTGCTTCCTCGGCGCACTGCTGACCCACGTGCCCTGCAGTCCACTGAAGGACGAGCGGACGTGGATCGGGATGTTGTACCGGCGGGCGTACTCCACACAGCGGTGGAGCAGCACCTTGGAACCGGAGGCCGCGAGTTCGAGCATGTCCTCGAACGCGATCCAGTCGATCTTCCGGGCCTTGCTCACCACACGCGGGTCGGCGGTGAACACACCGTCGACGTCCGTGTAGATCTCGCACACCTCGGCGTCGAGCGCGGCGGCGAGGGCGACGGCCGTGGTGTCGGAGCCGCCGCGGCCGAGCGTGGTGATGTCCTTGGAGTCCTGGCTGACGCCCTGGAACCCGGCGACGATGGCGATGTTGCCCTCGTCGACCGAGGTCTTGATCCGGCCCGGCGTGACATCGATGATGCGGGCTTTGTTGTGGACCGAGTCGGTGATGACACCTGCCTGGCTGCCGGTGAAGCTCTGGGCGTTGTGGCCCAGGTTCTTGATCGCCATGGCCAGCAGGGCCATGGAGATCCGCTCCCCGGCGGTCAGCAGCATGTCGAGCTCCCGCCCGGCAGGGATCGGGGAAACCTGCTCGGCGAGATCGATCAGCTCGTCCGTCGTGTCGCCCATCGCGGAAACCACGGCGACCACCTGGTGGCCGTTCTTCTTGGCTTCCACGATCCGCTTGGCGACGCGCTTGATGCCTTCGGCATCGGCTACGGAGGAGCCTCCGTACTTCTGCACGACAAGGCCCACGTGCGCTCCTCGCTCAGTCCGTCGTTTTCCACAGTCCGCCCACCTAGGTGTGCGCTGCGGTCGGCTCAGTCTATCGAGCGCCCGAAAAACCCCTCCGCGATATCGCATGATGAGACTCCCGGCGCCCGTGCAGGGGGCTCATGCCCATCCCGACGCGGCCCACGCGGAAAAGTGCCCCGCGTCACACGGACTCAGCCGCGCCGTCGCCGTACGGAGCGGACGGGCGCCCGAGATCGGACGAACACGCCGGGAAGGGCGGACCGGGCCGTGTCCGCCCCGGTCCAGCGCCGTGCCCTTGCCCGCGTTGATCACGTGACCGGGCGGACGCCCAGCGGCTGCCCGATCTCCTCCGCCATGACCTGGCCCGCCTCGAACTCCAGGGTGTCGTCGCCCATACCCTGGTCGGTGTCGAGGCCGTCCAGTTCCGCCAGGGGCTGGTTCAGACGCACGTGCGCCACGACGGACTGGAGGGCGCGCAGCGCCGCGGACGCCGTGGAGCCCCAGTTGGAGAAGTAGGAGAACTGCCACCACCACAGGGCCTCCGTGGTCCGGCCGGCCCGGTAGTGCGCCATGCCGTGGCGGAGGTCGGTGATGACATCGGTGAGATCGTCGGAGATACGCGCCGGCACCGGGGCCTTACGGAGCTCGTACGGGTCGAAGACCTCGGAGTAGACGTCGATCGGTTCGAGCATCCGGGCCAGGTTCTCGCGGAGTTCGTCCACGTCGGCCTCCGGGCCCATGTCGGGCTCGTAGCGCTCGTCCGGGACGATGTCCTCGTGCGCGCCCAGGCGACCGCCGGCCAGGAGGAGCTGGGAGACCTCCAGGAGGAGGAAGGGGACCGCCGAGTCCGGCTCGTCGCCCTTCGCCACCTCCGTGACGGCGACCAGGAAGCTCTCGATCTGATCCGCGATCTGGACCGCGAAGTCGTCCGGGTTCTGGTTCGTCGCGTGCAGCGTGGCATCAGACATCTAGGAGTCGTCTCCCCTCGAAGGCGCGGCCGAGGGTCACCTCGTCCGCGTATTCCAGGTCGCCGCCCACCGGGAGGCCGCTGGCCAGGCGGGTGACCTTCAGGCCCATGGGCTTGATCATGCGGGCGAGGTACGTCGCCGTGGCCTCGCCTTCCAGATTCGGGTCCGTGGCCAGGATCAGCTCCGTGACGGTACCGTCGGCCAGCCGTGCGAGAAGTTCCCGTATCCGCAGATCGTCGGGGCCCACCCCGTCGATGGGGCTGATCGCGCCGCCCAGGACGTGGTAACGGCCCCGGAACTCGCGGGTGCGCTCGACGGCGACCACGTCCTTGGGCTCCTCCACCACACAGATGACGGCCGGGTCGCGGCGGGTGTCGCGGCAGATGTTGCACCGCTCCTCCTGCGCCACGTTCCCGCAGGTCGCGCAGAAGCGGACCTTCGCCTTGACCTCCATCAGCGCGTGCGCGAGGCGCCGTACGTCCGTCGGTTCCGCCTGGAGGATGTGGAAGGCGATCCGCTGCGCGCTCTTGGGACCGACGCCGGGCAGCCGCCCCAGCTCGTCGATGAGGTCCTGGACCACGCCTTCGTACAACGGACTGCCGTCCCTTCCTGGTGTTCCTTCAGTACGTACCGTAGAGGCCCGCGAGCCTTCTTAGAAAGGCCGGAAAGGTCAGAACGGGAGACCGGGGATCCCGCCGCCGCCACCCAGCCCCTGGGCCAGCGGGCCGAGCTTCTGCTGCTGGAGGTTCTGCGCGTTCTCGTTGGCCGCCTGGACCGCCGCCACGATCAGGTCGGCGAGGGTCTCGGTGTCCTCCGGGTCCACCGCCTTCGGGTCGATCACGAGGCCGCGCAGCTCGCCGGAGCCGGTCACGGTGGCCTTCACCAGGCCGCCTCCCGACTGCCCGTCGACCTCGGTCCTCGCCAGCTCCTCCTGCGCCTTGGCCAGGTCCTGCTGCATCTTCTGGGCCTGCTGGAGCAGCTGCTGCATGTTCGGCTGGCCACCACCGGGGATCACGATTGGGCTCCTTGGTCGGTCCGTCGGTAAGGGTTTTACCGTTCGGCACGAGCCTACGTGGTTGCGGGAGCCGTCGCCCCGGCACTCTTTCGAGTGAGTCACCCCCGGGGCCCTATACCTGATCACGGCCATCTTCCGGGCGAAAAAGAGCCCGAACCCCCGGCGCCGCCACCCGTTGGGCGGTAGGAAGGGTCAGGCGCGCGAGCACCTGGCGTCACACTTCATGGACAGACGGTAGCCGGAGTCAGCAGGGGTCAGTAGGGAGATACCGGGTGGGTCAGCCGGAGATGCAGCCCGAGGGTCGGCCTCATGACGGGCGGGGCAAGGGGGCGGCCGGGCCCCGGCCGGGCGACCTGGAGGGGCGGGAGTTCCCGCTCGGGGACTGGGGCGAACCGGCGGTCCGGCTGGACGAGCTGTACCGGTGGGTGGAGCGCGGGGCGCTGGACACGGCCGCCTGGTATCTCGCGGAGCGGGCGTGGAAGCGGCGGTGCGCGTGGGCGCTGCGCGCGGGGACGGCCGCGGGCGCGCTGACCGGGGCCGCGCTGCCGCTGCTCGATCTGACGAGGGTGGCCGACGGGTGCGCGCCCTGGGGGTATCTGGCGCTGCTGCTCGGGGTGGCCTGTGTGGCCGGGGACCGGTTCTTCGGGACGACGTCCGGCTGGATGCGGGACATGGCGACGGCGCAGGCGGTGCAGCGGCGGCTGCGGGCGTTCCAGTTCGACTGGGCGTCCGAGTGCGTGCGCGAGGTCCTCGGTCCGGCGGACGGCACGGCGAGCGAGGCGGCCGAGCGGTGTCTGTCGGTGCTGCGGCGGTTCTCGGAGGACGTCACCGAGCTGGTACGGGTCGAGACGGCGGACTGGATGGTGGAGTTCCGCGCGGGCGGCGCGCCGCTGGGCGTGCTGACGGCGGTGGCGGGGGCGGGACGCCCGGAAACCGCCCTCCCGCACGGCCGCCTCCCGGCCCCGCACGGACCTGCCCGCCCCAACATGCCCCGCCAGCGCCCGCCCGAGCCCCGCTGAGCGGTCCTGCCGGCCTCACGGCACGGCCCGAACACAGCCCGGCCCCCACCGGGGTACGGATCACGTCCTGGCCGTTGCCGCGCGTGGGATACGTCGGGAAACCCGACGCGAGCGGGTCCGCCGGAGGCTGTCCGTAGGTGGGGGCGTACTCGATCTCCCCGGTACGGGTACGAGCAGGCGGCGCTGCCGAGGATCGCCGTCACCACGGCCACCAGGTTCTCCGCGGTCAGCCACTCCGTCGCGCCGGGTGGCCACCGTACGGCCGCACGTCAGGGCCGGGGCTGTCCGTCGACGGGAGTTCGTCGAACGGTCAGCCGCGTGTGTAGGTGAGCTGTTCGCCGGTTCCGGTGTTGACGCGCTGGAGGGAGTCGCCGGAGAGCAGGGTGATCGTGCTGGCGGCGCCCGGGGTGCAGGCGCTGCGCGGCTCGCCGGCGGTGACGGAGGACGGGCCGAGCTCCAGGCGGCCGCCCGAGCCGGGGTCGGTGGTGAGGCGGGCCTCGAAGACGCAGTGATAGGTGCCGCTGCCGGCGGGCCCGTCGGCGACGAGGGACATCACGGTGTCGCCGACCTCGCCCTGCTGGATGGTCAGGGTGCGGGTGTGCTCCCCGCTCGCGTTGTCGATGGTGGTGGACCAGCTGCCCAGGTAGTCGGCGGGGACGGTGCCCTCGGCGGGCGCGGAGGTGCTGGGCCGTTGTGTCGGGGACGGGTCGTCGGGGGCGGCGCCCTGGGACGCGCCGGCGGATGTCGGGGGCGGGGTGGTCGGGTCGCCGCCGGCCCGGTGGCCGGTGTCACCGCCGCTCATCAGGGCGTACACGGTGCCGCCGGCGGCGAGCGCGACGACCAGGGCGATCACCACGAGCAGCACGGTGGAACGGCTGTCCCTGCGCGGTGCGGGCGCCGCGGGCAGGTACGGCGGCGGTCCGTAGGGCGGGGTCTGCCCTGCGCCGTGGCCACCGCTGTACGGGTAGCCGTACGCGGGCGGCTGGGGATGCCCGTACGGTCCCGGCGCCGGGGCCGGAACGGGGACGCCCTGACCCGCGACGAGGGTGGGCGGATGGTTCACCCCGGGCGGGGGCGGTACGGCGGAATCGTCGCCGGCGCGGGCGTGCTCGGGGGTGACGGCGGGGTGACCCGCGGCGGGGGTGCCGGGATGGGCCGGTCCGGGCACGACACCCGCTCCGGCGGGACCACCGGGGTGCCCTGCGGGGGTCCCGCCGGCAGGACCCTGCGCGGGCGCACCGGGGTACGCCGGGCCGGGCGAAGCCTGCTGCCCCCCGGCGGGCACACCGGGGACCTGCTGACCGGCGCCCGGTACCGGGGGCCCCTCCGGCCGGCCGCCCCCCGGTACGGCGGGAGCGTCCGGTCCCGCGGAACCGCCCTGCGCGGGCGCACCCGGGTACGCCGGTCCCGGCGGGGTCTGCTGACCGGCCGCCGGTACGGCGGGACCCTGCGCGGGTGCGCCGGGGTAGGCCGGTCCCGGCGGCGTCCGCCGGTCCGCCGCGTCGGTGGGCCCCGGCGGGGGCCAGGGAGTGGCCGGCGCCGGTGCCGGGTCCTCCGCGTCCAGGAGGCGGACCGCGTGGCGGCCCAGCTGGGCGACCAGGGCGCTCGGCAGCCAGGGGTCGCGGGAGCGGCCGTCGGCCACCGTGTCGTCGGCGCCGGTGCGCTGCAGTACCTGGTTCAGCGTGGGCCGCGCCGCCGGATCCTTGCGCAGACAGTCGCGTACGAGATCGGCGAGCCCCTCGGGCACCCGCTCCAGGTCGGGTTCCTCCTGGGCGATGCGGAACATCAGCGCGTGCACACCGCTGTTGGCGGTGCCGAACGGGAACGTGCCGGTGGCGGCGTACGCGAGCACCGAGCCGAGGCAGAACACGTCGCAGGCCGGTGTGACGCGGTCGCCGCGCACCTGCTCGGGCGCCATGAAGCCGGGCGAGCCGACGAGCGCGCCGGTACGGGTGAGGCCGCCGTCGGTGACCGTCTCCAGCGCCCGCGCGATCCCGAAGTCGATGACGCGAGGGCCGTCGATGGTGACGAGCACGTTGGACGGTTTGAGGTCGCGGTGGATGATCCCGGCGGCGTGGATGTCCTTCAGCGCGTGCGCGAGACCGGCGGCGAGAATGCGTACCGAACGCTCGGGCAGGGCCCCGTGATCGTGCCCGACGACCTGCTGGAGGCTGGGCCCGGCGACGTACCCGGTGGCCACCCACGGCACGGGCGCCTCCGTGTCCGCGTCCAGCACCGGCGCCGTCCAGTCGCCGCCGACCTGCCGCGCGGACCGCACCTCCTGACGGAAGCGCGCCCGGAACTCCTCCTGCCGGGCCAGTTCCCCGCGGACCAGTTTCACGGCGACGGTGCGCCCCCGGTCGGAGCGGGCGAGATAGACCTGCCCCATGCCGCCGGCCCCGAGCCGCGCCAGCAGCCGGTACGCGCCGATCTCCCGCGGATCCCCCGGCCCGAGCTTGTCCATCGCCGCGCCGCCTCCCCCCAATGAGCAACATCCCGAGGATAGTGCGGGGCCGGTGACCGATGAGCTGGGCGACCTCTACGGTTCCGTAACAGGGAGCCGGGGGCGCGTCCGCCTCCTGTCGACACCCTGTCGCGGAAAGTCCCCCACCGCAGACAGGCCGCCGATGTCGTGGACGTACCGGCCCCGCCTACCCTCGGCGGCATGACCCCTCAGCCGAACCCCGAGGCCGGAGCCGCCGTCAAGGCCGCCGACCGTGCGCATGTGTTCCACTCCTGGTCCGCCCAGGAGCTCATCGACCCGCTCGCCGTCGCCGGGGCGGAGGGGTCGTACTTCTGGGACCACGACGGCCGGCGCTATCTCGACTTCACCAGCGGGCTGGTGTACGCGAACATCGGCTACCAGCATCCGAGGGTCGTCGCCGCGATCCAGGAGCAGGCGGCGCGGATGACGACGTTCGCGCCCGCGTTCGCGGTGGAGGCGCGGTCGGAGGCGGCACGGCTGATCGCCGAGCGGACCCCCGGCGACCTGGACAAGATCTTCTTCACCAACGGCGGGGCCGACGCGGTGGAGCACGCCATCCGGATGGCGCGGCTGCACACCGGCCGCCCCAAGGTGCTCTCCGCCTACCGCTCGTACCACGGCGGCACCCAGCAGGCGGTCAACGTCACCGGTGACCCGCGCCGCTGGGCGTCCGACAGCGGCACCGCCGGTGTCGTGCACTTCTGGGCGCCGTTCCTGTACCGCTCCCGCTTCTACGCGGAGACGGAGGAGCAGGAGTGCGCGCGGGCGCTGGAGCACCTGGAGACGACGATCGCCTTCGAGGGGCCGGGGACCGTCGCCGCGATCGTCCTGGAGACGATCCCGGGCACGGCGGGCATCATGCCGCCGCCCCCCGGTTACCTCGCGGGGGTGCGCGAGCTGTGCGACCGGTACGGCATCGTCTTCGTCCTGGACGAGGTGATGGCCGGGTTCGGGCGGACCGGGACATGGTTCGCGGCGGATCTGTACGACGTCGTCCCGGACCTGATGACCTTCGCGAAGGGCGTGAACTCCGGGTATGTGCCGCTGGGCGGCGTCGCCATCTCCGCGACGATCGCACAGACGTTCGGGAAGCGGCCGTACCCGGGCGGGCTGACGTACTCGGGGCACCCGCTGGCCTGCGCCGCCGCCGTCGCGACGATCGAGGTGATGGCGCAGGAGGGGATCGTCGAGCACGCGGCGACGCTCGGCGCGTCCGTCGTCGGACCCGGTCTGCGGGAGCTGGCGGAGCGGCACCCGAGCGTGGGCGAGGTGCGCGGCACCGGCATGTTCTGGGCGCTGGAGCTGGTGCGCAACCGTGAGACGCGGGAGCCGCTGGTGCCGTACAACGCGGCCGGGGAGGCGAACGCCCCGATGGCGGCCTTCGCCGGCGCCGCGAAGGAGGCCGGGATCTGGCCCTTCGTGAACATGAACCGTACGCATGTGGTGCCGCCGTGCAACGCGAGCGAGGCGGAGCTGAAGGAGGGCCTGGCGGCGCTGGACACGGCGCTGTCGGTGGCGGACGGCTACGTGGAGTAGCGGCGGAGGGAAGGGTGCGCGGGGCTTTCCCCGCGCACCCTTTCGAACCCGTCGGGGTTCATTCGAACGCGTAAGGTGGCGTGCCCGTACACATCTGTACACACGTCACTCGAACGCGACGAGGGAGACGCCCCGACCATGCCCGGCTTCAGTGGCAACGGTGCCGTGACCCGCAGCACCCTGCGGCAGCAGATCGCGGACGCGCTCCGTGACGAGGTGCTGGCCGGGCGGCTCCAGCCGGGGCAGGAGTTCACCGTGAAGGAGATCGCCGACCAGTACGGCGTCTCCGCGACCCCGGTCCGGGAGGCGCTGGTCGACCTGTCGGCGCAGGGGCTGCTCGACGCCGACCAGCACCGGGGTTTCCGGGTGCACGCGTACGACGCCGACGACTTCCGGGGCATGATCGAGGCCCGCACCCTGGTGACCGACGGGATGTTCCAGGCCCTGACCGCCGGCCACTTGGCGCAGCTGAGGCCGGACGAGCCGCGTGTCGCCGCCGCCCTCGCCGGGGTGCGCAGACGCGGCGAGGAGGCCCAGCGTGCGGCCCTCGCCGGTGAGGTCACCGTCCTCATCGGCTACGACCTGCGGTTCTGGCGCGAACTCGGGGCCGTGTTCGGCAACCCGTATCTCACCGACTTCCTGCACCGGTTGCGCGTCCAGACCTGGGTGTGTGTGGTGCAGCATCTGCGGCGGCTGCCCGATCCGCGGGGCCGGCTGTGGGACCGGCACACCGATCTGGTCGACGCGCTGTCGCGCCGCGACATCGATACGGCGCGTGCGATCGCCGAGTCGTACAACGCGGACTCGCTCTCCCTCGTGGAGGGGCTGACGGACGGCGGTGTGGGTAAGGGACCGGCACGGGGGGAGCCGCCCGCGCCGGGCGCCGATACGCTTTCCTGACCACGACCGACTTCACGACGACCGTGCTGTGTGAGGAGCTCTCTTTGGCCTGTGACCTGTGGCTGGTACCGCTCGTCGACGTGTTGTGCCATACGCCCGACAATCCGTTCGCCGAGGAACTCGCGCAGTACAACGGGGTGCTCGCCGAGGCCGGCCTGCCGCCGGTGCCGGTGTACCAGTACATGCCGGGACTGACCGGCGAGGTGGCCCCGGTCGCGGGTTTCGACTACGACGCGCTGCACTTCCTGCGGCGGGTGTATCTGCTCCAGGTGTGCGGGCTGCCGGTCACGCCGGTGGACGAACTGGGCGGCGACTACGAGCAGTTGCTGGAGATGTTCGAGACGACGGCCCAGCAGGCCCACCTGGTGTGGCACTACGACCACGCGGGCGCGTACGTTCCCGTCGACTTCCCCCACCCCCTCGCCAACGACGAACTACTGGCGGGCGGCGGCCCGTTGGGCTCCTCACACGCCCTGCTCCGGGAGCTGGAGCTGGTGGCCCCGTCCATCGGCATCGACCCGGCGAACCCCCCGGCCGCGCCGGAACCCCCGCACGGCCCGACCGAACTCGAGGAACCGGCCGTCCCCGCCCCCTACGACCCCAGCCCCTTCGCCCGCGAACGCCACGTCTGGCTCGGCCTGCACGCGGCGGCGACCCGGAGCCTGGCGCAGGGCTCGATGATCGTCTTCAGCTGAGGCTCACCGCGGCGCGGAGAGCCCCTTCCGCGGCTCCTCCGCGTTCATGGCGGGGCACCGCTCGTCACGTCCAGGGCATGCCCGTCCGCCGGCGCCCGTGCGGGACGCCGGCGGACGGCTGCGCCGTACTACAGGAACGAGTTGATCTCGATCGTCTCGGTGCGGCCCGGACCCACGCCGATCGCGGAGATCGGGGCGCCGGACATCTCCTCCAGGGCCTTAACGTACGCCTGGGCGTTCTTCGGGAGGTCGGAGAAGGACTTCGCCTTGCTGATGTCCTCGCTCCAGCCCGGGAGCATCTCGTAGACCGGCTTCGCGTGGTGGAAGTCCGTCTGCGAGTACGGGAGTTCCTCGACGCGCCGGCCGTCGATCTCGTACGCCACGCAGACCGGGATCTGCTCCCAGCCGGTGAGGACGTCGAGCTTGGTGAGGAAGAAGTCGGTGAGGCCGTTGACGCGGGTGGCGTAGCGGGCGATCACCGCGTCGAACCAGCCGCAGCGGCGGTCACGGCCGGTGGTGACACCGCGCTCGCCGCCGATGCGGCGCAGCGCCTCGCCGTCCTCGTCGAACAGCTCGGTCGGGAACGGGCCGGCGCCGACGCGGGTCGTGTACGCCTTGAGGATGCCGATGACCCGGCTGATCTTCGTCGGGCCCACGCCCGCGCCCGTGCAGGCGCCGCCCGCGGTCGGGTTGGAGGAGGTGACGAAGGGGTACGTGCCGTGGTCGATGTCAAGGAGCGTGCCCTGGCCGCCCTCGAAGAGGACCACCTTGTCCTGCTCCAGCGCCTCGTTGAGCACCAGCACCGTGTCGGAGACGTACGGGGCGAGCTTGTCCGCGTAGCCCAGCAGTTCCCCGACGACCTGCTCCACGGCGATCGCGCGCCGGTTGTAGAGCTTGGTGAGCATCTGGTTCTTGGCGTCGAGGGCCGCCTCCACCTTCTGGGTGAGGATCGACTCGTCGTACAGGTCCTGGACGCGGATGCCGACGCGGTTGATCTTGTCGGCGTAGGTCGGGCCGATGCCCCGGCCCGTGGTCCCGATCTTGCGCTTGCCGAGGAAGCGCTCCGTGACCTTGTCCACCGTCACGTTGTACGGCGTGATGATGTGAGCGTTTCCGCTGAGCAGGAGCTTCGACGTGTCGACGCCGCGCTCGTTCAGACCGCTCAGCTCGGAGAGCAGGACCGACGGGTCGACGACGACGCCGTTGCCGATGACCGGCGTGCAGCCGGGGGACAGGATTCCGGAAGGGAGCAGGTGGAGGGCGTACTTCTGGTCGCCCACGACTACCGTGTGGCCGGCGTTGTTGCCGCCTTGGTAGCGCACCACATAGTCGACGGAGCCACCGAGCAGGTCCGTCGCCTTTCCCTTGCCTTCGTCACCCCACTGAGCACCGAGCAGCACAAGTGCGGGCACGCGCGTACACCCCTTCCGGGCGGGGCATGTCCAAGGTCAGGGACACACACGGAGAATCTCCGCCGCGTGCACCGCGACGACCACCGTTGGCCGCCAACCGTCGGACCGGATGCCCCGGAATAGACGAAGCCCCTGGCGCAACAGCGCAAGGGGCTCTTGCACAAAGATGCTACCCGAGGAAGCGAGGCATGGCCGAGGTGGCGACTTCCAGGACCTCATCCGCTACGTCCGATCAGCTCCTGGTGGTCATCGATCCGGTCGCCCGGCGGACGGACGGGGAGTCCGTCCGCATCGCGAAAGACGTGCTCAGCGCGGGTGCGGCGGGGACGAAGGTGTCTCTGCCGGACAGTCCGGAGGAGTTCGCGCGGGCGCTGGCGCGGCGCGGGTCGCGGCGGCCGGTGGTGGTCGGCGACGACCGTGCGCTGGTGCGGGCGGTGACGCTGCTGCACCGGCAGCGGGAGCTGACCGGCTGCGCGCTGTCGCTGGTGCCGGTGGGGAGCGCGGTCTCCCTCGCCCGGTCGCTGGGGGTGCCGGCGGGGGCGGTGGCGGCGGCGCGGGCCGTGCTGGACGGGGCGGAGCGGCGGATGGACCTGCTGGTGGACGACAGCGACGGGGTGGTGCTGGGCGCGCTGCGCATCCCGCCGCTCGGGGGCCCGGCGGGGATGCCGGAGGCGGGCGGTGAGGCGGGGCATCCGTGGCTGCGGACGTGCCGGTCGCTCGTACGGACGCTGGTGCCGGCCAGGCCGTCCGGTTACGTCACCGCTCCCGAGGCGGGGCCGGCGCGGCTGCGGGTGGAGGTGGACGGGGCGACGCTCGTCGATCTGGGCCAGCCGGTGGAGTGTGTCTCGGTCGTCCCGGACACCTCCGGAACGGCCCGGGTGGAGGTACGCCCGGCGTCGGTCGGCGCGGAGGCGTCCCCACTGCTGGCCCGGGCCCGCACGGTGACGGTGTCGGGCGCCCACTTCCGCTACCGCGCGGACGCGGCGGTGTCGGGCCCGGTGGGGACCCGGACGTGGGTGGTACGGGAGGGCGCCTGGGGGCTCACGGTGCCGGTGCGGTAGCGGGCGGCGCGTTGAAGCCGGTGGTGTCCAGCACGCGGTCGAACGGGGCGGGGATGAACAGCTTCTCGCCGAAGGGCTTGGTCTCGCGGGCCTCGTAACCCTTGACCGAGGGCATCGAGAAGACCGTGGCCTGCTCCTCCTGCATGTCGAGCAGCAGATAGACGGGAACGCCCGCCTTGCCGTACGCCTGGACCTTGTCGGTCAGGTCGTCGTTCCGGGTGGAGGACGACGTCAGTTCAGCGACGAAGGAGAGGGCTTCCCCGTCCAGGTGATTGCTCGTACTCCGGCTGACACCTCGATGCGCCGCGTGGATGTCGGGCCCGTACGCGCGCTCCACGCCGGGAAACACATACAGGAAAGGACCGTAACTGATCCGGTGGTCCTCAGGGAGATACGGCCGAAGCTGCTCGCACAGCAGCTCCATGACGTCGAGATAGAACGCCTTCGACCACGGCGACACGACGATGTTCCCCCTGATGATCTCGGCTTGGTAGCCGTCGGGCACGTCCAGCTCATCGAGGGTCCTCAGCAGCTCCCCGAAGCAGTCAGGCTCGGTGCCGTTTATTGTCGGTCGCTCTGCCATGACTGTCATGATGCGCCCTCCCATTGAAACGGACCAGTCACCACTCAGTGTAACGGATCGACTACCCGCCCCCGAATCGCTTCTCCCGATGCGCCCGCCAGCGGTCCATCATCGTCTCGACCTCCTTCTCGACGAACTCGAAGAAGGCGAGCGTCTCCTCCAGACGGCGGCCCGCCGGGGTGTGCGCGCCCAGGCTGGTGACGCCTTCGCGGAGGGCGTCCTCCCAGCGTTTGATGATGGCCTCGCGGTTGGTGAGGGCCTCGTACCACTGGTCGCCGTGGACCCGGTAGCGCTCGCGGCGGGAGCCGGGCTCGCGTTCGCGGGACACCATGTGGACCTGGGAGAGGTAGCGCACCGCGCCGGAGACCGCGGCCGGGGAGATCTTGAGCTGTTCGACGAGTTCGGCGGAGGTCAGGACACCGGCGTCGGAGGCGAGCAGGGCCGCGAAGACGCGGGCCGGCATACGGGCCAGGCCGGCCTCGACCAGCTGGGCCGCGAAGTGCTCCACGAAGCGTGAGACCGCCTCCGGGTCCCGGGCCGTCCCGCTCGCTTCCGCCATGCTCCGACCATCTCCCCTGCTCACACGCCGTGGCTGCCTCGGAGCGAGTCTAACCCTCGATTTATACGGTTCCTTAACTTCACAAATTTCTGAAAGAAGCGTACGTTCCGAAGCATGACGAAGGCCATCACCGTGTCCGGACTGCACAAGTCGTTCGGCCGGACCCACGCGCTGGACGGTCTCGACCTGAGCGTCGAGACCGGCGAGGTCCACGGCTTCCTCGGGCCCAACGGCTCCGGGAAGTCCACCACCCTCCGCGTCCTGCTCGGCATGCTGCGCGCCGACGCCGGCGCCGCGCAGGTGCTCGGCCGGGACCCGTGGACGGACGCCGTGGAGATCCACCGCCGTATCGCCTATGTGCCCGGTGACGTGACGCTGTGGCGCAATCTGTCCGGGGGCGAGGTCATCGACCTGTTCGGCAGGCTGCGCGGAGGCCTGGACCCGCACCGGCGGGCCGAGCTGGTCGAGCGGTTCGAGCTGGACCCGGCGAAGAAGGGCCGGACGTACTCCAAGGGCAACCGGCAGAAGGTGGCCCTGGTCGCCGCGTTCGCCTCCGACGTCGATCTGCTGATCCTGGACGAGCCGACGTCGGGCCTGGACCCGCTGATGGAGGAGGTCTTCCGGCGCTGTGTCGCCGAGGCGCGGGAGCGCGGGCGGACCGTGCTGCTGTCCTCGCACCTCCTCAGCGAGGTGGAGGAGCTCTGCGACCGGGTCAGCATCATCCGCAAGGGGACCACCGTGGAGAGCGGTTCGCTCGCCGAGCTGCGGCATCTGACCCGGACGAGCGTCAGCGCCGAACTCGCCGGGCAGCCGGGCGGTCTCGCCGCGCTGCCCGGTGTGCACGACCTCGACGTCCAGGGCCACCGGGTCCGGCTCCAGGTGGACACCGACAAGCTGGACGCGGTGCTGCGCTCGCTGAGCGAGTCGGGTGTGCGGTCGCTGACCTCCACCCCGCCCACGCTGGAGGAACTGTTCCTGCGGCACTACCAGGACGAGGTGACCGCCCGATGAGCGCCGCCGCCTTCGCCGTACGGCCCGCGACCGCGCGACAGCTCGCCGGCACCGGCGTCCTGCTGCGCTTCGCCCTGCGCCGGGACCGGGTGATGATCCCGGTCTGGGTCGGGGTGAACACGCTGATGGTGCTGTCGATGCCGAACACGCTGAAGAGCCTGTACGGCACGGCCGCCGAACGCGCCGGTCTGGTGGCGCAGATGGCCACCAACTCCTCCCTGCGGGCCATGGTCGGGCCCGTCCTCGGCGACTCCCTCGGCGCGCTGACCGTCTGGCGGGCCGGGGTGTACGCGGGTGCGCTGGCCGCCGTCGTCGGTCTGCTGGTCGTCGTACGGCACAGCCGTGACGAGGAGGAGAGCGGGCGTCAGGAGATGGTGGCGTCCGGGATGGTGGGCCGCAGGGCCTCGCTCACGGCGGCGCTGCTCGCGGCGGCCGTCGCGAACGGGGCGCTGGCACTGCTGGTGGCGGCCGGGCTGGCCGGGCAGGGCGCCGCGGGGGCGGTGGCGTTCGGGCTGGGGTTCGCGGGCGTGGGCATGGTCTTCGCGACGACGGCGGCGATCGTGGCCCAGCTGACGGAGAGCGCGCGCCTCGCGCGGGGGCTGACGGCCGGGGTACTGGGTGCCGCGTTCGTGCTGCGGGCGGCGGGTGACGCGGCGACGGACGACGGCTCGTCCCCGCTGGCGTGGGTGTCACCGCTCGGCTGGCTGACGAATCTGCGGGCGTACGCCGGTGAACGGTGGTGGGTGCTGGGGCTGTTCGCGGGCGCGGCGCTGGCACAGGGGGCGGTGGCGTACGCGCTCGCCGGCCGCCGGGATCTCGGCATGAGCTTCCTGCCGAGCCGTCCCGGACCTGCCGCGGGCCGGCTGCGGAGCGCGGGAGCGCTGGCATGGCGGCTGCAGCGGGGCGGTGTGCTCGGCTGGAGCATCGGCTTCCTGCTGGCGGGGCTGGTGTACGGCGGGATGGCGGACGGGGCGGCCGAACTGGTCGGCGACAACGAGAGCGCCCGGGAGGTGTTCCGGCGGATGGGCGGGCGGTCGGGGCTGACGGACACGTTCCTCGCGGCGATGGCCGGGATGCTGGGCCTGGTGGCCGCGCTGTACATCGTGGCCTCGGTACTGCGGCTGCACGGCGAGGAGACCTCGGGGCGGGCCGAACCGGTCCTCGCGGGGGCGGTCGGACGACTGCGCTGGGCGGCCGGGCATCTGGCGGTGGCGTTCGGCGGGGCGGTGCTGTTGATGCTGCTCGCGGGCGTGGGCCTCGCGCTCGGTCACGGCGAACGGGCGGGGGCGGTCATCGGCGGGTGTCTGGTGCAGGTCCCTGCGGTGTGGGTGACCGGCGGGATCGCGGTCCTGCTGTACGGGCTGACGCCCCGGGCGGCCGTGGGCGCGTGGGCGGTGGCCGGGGCGGTGCTGCTGATCGGCTGGGTCGGCCCGGCGCTGGACGTGCCGCGGGCGGTGCTGGACCTGTCCCCCTTCGGCCATCTGCCGAAGCTGCCGGGCGGGGAGATGACGTGGACGCCGGTGCTGGTGCTCACGGCACTCGCGGCGGCGCTGGTTGGGGCGGGGCTGGCAGGGCTGCGGCGGCGGGACATGACGGCGTGACGTCGCCTCAGTCCACGTACTGCTTGAGCTCCTCGGTGTCGAGTTCGATGCCGAGGGGTTCCGGCAGGGAAAGCTTCTGGCCGAAGGACTTCCGCACCGTGCAGCTGTATCCCTCGCCCGGAACGGGAACGCTGAAGAGCGTGACGGAGCAGTCGTCGCGGTCGATCAGCAGGTAGTACGGGATTCCGGCGTCGGCGTAGCCTGCGGGCTTCTCCTCACGGTCCCGGCGGTGGGTGTCCGAGTCGTAGGACGTGACCTCGACCGTCATGACGACGCCTCGTGTCTCGGCCCAGTCGCCCTTCCCGGCGAACGTCCCGCGGGGAGCGAGTACGGCGTCCGGGAGGGCCCGGCCTTTGCGGTACTTCTCGATGCGCAGGCCCAGTTCCCCGCCTCCGTAGAGCCACAGCCCGCTGCCCGTCAGGAGGAAACACTCCTGCAGCCAGCGGATGACCTCGCTGTGGTTGCCGTCCGTCATACCCTTGATCCCGACCCGTCCGTTGATGAACTCCAACCTGACGGCGTCGAACTTCTTGGCCACGTGGGCAGCGAGCTCCTCGAACTCCTCCACGGACATCTGCGCCATGTGCTGCGTCATAACCGTCATGGTGCCCTCCTTCGCAGGCGCTCACCAGCCTGCCGGGCCGCAGGCGAGCGCCAGGGCGGATCGGCGCCATGATCAGCCGAACGGGTGATCACCGGCCGACCTCCACGGCCAGCCCCTCCAGTCCCCTGATCACGAAGTTCGGCTTCCGCCGCGGCTCCGCCGCCAGGCGCAGTCCCGGGGCCTTCTCCAGCAGTGCCCTCATCGAGGCGGCCAGTTCGATATGGGCCAGGGGCGCGCCGATGCAGTAGTGGATGCCGGCGCTGAAGGAGATGTGGGGGTTGTCGCGGCGGGTGAGGTCCAGGCGGGACGGGTCGGCGAAGACCGCCGGGTCGTGGTTGGCGGAGCCGAAGAGCATCGCGATCTCCGCGCCCCGCGGGATGACCCGGCCGTCGATCTCGATCTCGTCGAGGACCCAGCGTTCGAAGAGCTGGAGCGGGGTGTCGTAGCGCATCAGCTCCTCGATCGCGGTGGGGATCAGGGAGTGGTCCGCGCGCAGGGCGGCGAGCTGGCCGGGGTTGCGGAACAGGGCCCACCAGCCGTTGACCGTGGAGTTCACGGTGGCCTCGTGGCCCGCGTTCAGCAGCAGGACGCAGGTGGAGATCATCTCCTGCTCGGTGAGCCGGTCGTCGTCCTCGTCGTGGGCGGCGATCAGTCCGGAGATCAGGTCGTCGCCGGGGTTCTCGCGGCGTTCGGCGATCAGGTCGCGGAGGTAGTCGGAGAACTCGGCCGACGCCCGGACGGCCTTGCGCGCCGTCTCCTCGGGCGGGTTCAGCTCGTACATGCCGCAGATGTCCGCCGACCAGGGCCGCAGCGGCGCCCGGTCGGCCTCCGGGATGCCGAGCATCTCGGCGATCACCGCGACCGGCAGCGGCTCGGCGACGTCCCGCAGCAGGTCACCGCCGCCGGCGTCGACGAGCGCGGACACGAGGCGGTCCGCCAGCCCCTCGACGTACGGCTTCAGGCGTTCCACCGTGCGCGGGGTGAACGCCTTCGACACCAGGCGGCGGATCCGGGTGTGGTCCGGCGGTTCGAGGTCGAGCATGCCGTGGTCGTTGAGGGTGTGGAACGGCTCGTGCTCCGGCGGCGGGGCGGTGCGGCCGAACTCCTCGTGGGTGAAGCGGTGCTGGTACGTCCGTCCCAGGCGCCGGTCGCGCAGCAGCGCCGAGACGTCCGCGTGATGCGCGACCAGCCACTGGTCCGTCGGCTCGTAGTACCGCACCCGCCCGCGTGCGCGCAGCTCGGCGTAGACGGGGTACGGGTCGGCGACGAACGCGGGGTCCCATGGGTCGAACGCGAGGTCGTCACGTGCTGCCATGACCGGACGGTAGCCCGGAACCCCGCCTCTGACCAGGGGGGGTCAGCCCGGTGTGACCAGCCGGGCCTCGTAGGCGAACACCGCCGCCTGCGTACGGTCCCGCAGCCCCAGCTTCACCAGGATCCGGCTCACATGGGTCTTGATCGTGGACTCGGCGACCACCAGCCGCTCGGCGATCTCGGAGTTCGACAGCCCCTGCGCGATCAGCACCAGCACCTCCGTCTCCCGCTCGGTCAGCTCCCCGTACGCCCCGTGCGCGGGCGGCATCGGGCGGGGCCCCTCGGACAGCTTGGAGAACTCGGTGATCAGCCGCCTGGTCACCGACGGCGCGAGCAGCGCCTCGCCGGACGCGACGACCCGGACCCCGTCGGCGAGCTGCCGGGCGGAGGCGTCCTTGAGGAGGAAGCCGGAGGCGCCCGCGCGCAGCGCCTGGTAGACGTACTCGTCGAGGTCGAAGGTGGTGAGCACCAGGACCTTCGCCGTACCGTCGGCGGCGACGATCTCCCGGGTCGCCTCGATGCCGTTGAGTTCGGGCATGCGGATGTCCATGAGGACGACGTCGGGGGCGAGTTCGCGGACCCGGTCGACCGCCTCCCGGCCGTTGACGGCCTCGCCGACGACCTCGATGTCGGGCATCGCGCCGAGCAGGACGGAGAAGCCCTCGCGCACCATCATCTGGTCGTCCGCGATCAGGACCCGGATCGTCATGCGTCACCCTCGTTCACCGTGGCGACCGGCAGGAACACGGCGACCTCGTAGCCGCCGTCGTCCGCCGGTCCCGCCGTCATCTCGCCGCCCAGCATGGTGACCCGCTCGCGCATCCCGGTGATGCCGTGACCGGCTCCGGGCGAGGGCTTTATCAGGTTCGGCGCGGGCGCCGGACCGTTCACCACGCGTACGCCGAGGCCGCCGAGGACGTACCCGATCTCGACGCGGGCGCTCGCGCCGGGCGCGTGCCGCAGGCTGTTGCTCAGCGCCTCCTGCACGATCCGGTACGCCGACAGCTCCACGCCCTGCGGCAGCTCCCGCACCGCGCCGGTCGTCACCTTCTCCACCGAAAGACCCGCGTCGCGCACGTTGACCAGCAGGGCGTCGAGGTCGGCGAGGGTGGGCTGCGGGGCGTCCGGAGCCTCGTAGTCCTCAGCGCGGACCACACCCAGGATGCGGCGCAGCTCGGTGAGGGCGGCCACCGCGTTCTCCCGGATGGTGACGAAGGCGCGCTCCAGTTCCGGGGGCGGGTTCTCCACCCGGTACGGCGCGGCCTCGGCCTGGATGGCGACCACCGACATGTGGTGGGCCACCACGTCGTGCAGCTCGCGGGCGATGGTGGTGCGTTCCTCCAGCGCGGTGCGCTTGGAGCGTTCGTGCGCGGTCACCGTCTGCTGGGCGGTCACCTCCTGCTCGGCGGCCCGGCGGATGTGCCACACGGAGACCACGAGCAGGGCGAACGCCGACGTCACCAGCATGGGCGCGCTGTTGGTGTAGTAGTACGACCCGCCGAAGAAGACGTCCGCGAGGAAGGCGTAGGCGAAGGTGAGGGCCCACATCCAGGCGGCGGTACGGGGCCGGGTGCGCAGCGCCACGAAGACCAGCACCGCGAGGTGGCAGACGAACGCGCCGGGCATCCACGGCCAGTCCCAGCCGTCGCCGCCCAGGATCGAGACCACCGGGGTCACGGCGAGCGACATCCAGAACGCGCCGATCGGCCGCACCAGTGTGGCGACCACCGGGGCCGCGCACAGCAGGCCGGTCAGCAGGGCCAGTACGTCACCGCCGGGAAGGCCGCCCCCGAGCGCGCCGGCCGCCAGGGCGATCAGCGCGACCGCCCCCACCACCGCGTGCGGGAGATGCTGTGCGGCCGACCGCGCCCGCGCGGGCAGCCGGCGGACGAACGGGCCGTCCGTGCGCCGGCTCGGCAGCGGACGGTAGGCGAAGGGGTCGTGGAAGAGGTCCTGGCGCAGTCCCCGCAGGGCGTTCTGGGCCAGCCGGTACTCGGGGCTGCGGGTCCCGTCGTCGTGCTGCTGGTGAGTCGTCTCGGTCACGCTCACACGGTAGGCCGACCGGGTGAGGCGGGTCGTCCCCGCTGAGGGGGGTTGTGGGGCGTCCGTCTCAGGTACTACGCGCGCGTTTCAGTACCCGGAGGGGCGGACCAGCCCGGACTCGTACGCGAACACCGCCGCCTGCGTACGGTCCCGCAGCCCGAGTTTCACCAGGATGCGGCCGACATGGGTCTTCACCGTCTGCTCGGCCACCACCAGCCGTACCGCTATCTCCGCGTTGGACAGACCCTGCGCGATCAGCGCGAGCACCTCCGTCTCGCGTTCGGTCAGCCCTCCGACGCGCTGCCGCAGCGGCGGGCGGGGCCGGGCGTCGAGGCGGGAGAACTCGGCGATCAGCCGGCGGGTGATGCCGGGCGCGAGCAGGGCGTCGCCGGCCGCCACCACCCGTACGGCCTCGGCGAGTTGGTCGGCGGAGGCGTCCTTCAGCAGGAAGCCGGACGCGCCGGCGCGCAGTGCCTCGTACACGTACTCGTCGAGGTCGAAGGTGGTCAGGACGAGAACCCTGATCCCGGGGGTGGCGGCGGTGATACGGGCGGTGGCCTCGATGCCGCCGAGTTCGGGCATGCGGATGTCCATCAGGACGACGTCCGGGGCGAGTCCGGCGACCTGCGCGACGGCGTCGAGACCGTCCACCGCCTGGCCGACGACCTCGATGTCGGGCTGGGTGTTGAGCAGCACGGTGAAGCCCTGGCGGACCATCTGCTGGTCGTCGGCGATCAGTACGCGGATCATGCGGTGCCGTCCTGGGGTGCGGGGCCGGTGGCGGGCGGGGCGGGCGCCGGGAGGCGGGCGTCGACCCTGTAGCCCTTCCCGGCCCAGGGGCCGGCCGTCAGTGTGCCGCCCAGCATGACGGTCCGTTCCCGCATGCCGAGCAGTCCGTGTCCGGCGCCCGCGGACGGCGGTGCCTCGCGGGTGGGGCCGGTGTTGACGACCGTCACGCGCAGTCCCCGCGGATCGTAGGCGAGGGTGATGTGCGCGGTCGCGCCGGGCGCGTGCCGCAGTACGTTGCTCAGCGCCTCCTGGACGATCCGGTACGCCGACAACTCCACGCCGGGCGGCAGCGGGCGCCGCTCGCCGGTGATCTCGGTGGTCACGGTGAGTCCGGCGGCGCGGGTGTTCTCCACCAGCGGTGCGAGCCGGTCGAGGGTGGGCTGCGGGGCGTCCGAGCGCTCGCCCGGGGCGGCGTGCTCGGAGCGCAGGACGTCGAGGACGCGGCGCAGTTCGGTGAGCGCCTCGACGGCGTTCTGCCGGATGCCGGCGAGGTTCTCCTTCAGCTCGTCGGACGGGTCCTGCACCAGGTGGGGGGCGACCTGGGCCTGGATGGAGATGACCGACATGTGGTGGGCCACCACGTCGTGCAGTTCCCGGGCGATGCGGCTGCGTTCCTCCAGGAGGGTGCGGCGGGCGCGTTCCTCGGCGGTGAGGGTGGTCTGCCGGCCGAGTTCGGCGCGGGCCTCGCGCCGCCCGCGCAGGGCGGAGCCGAGGATCACGACGACCGCGGACAGCGGCACCAGCACCTGTCCGGTGGGCTGGTAACTGACCGCGCCCCACACTCCCTGGAGGAGGTAGGTGAGCAGGAAGGTGAGGCCCCAGGCCTCGGCGGAGACCCGGGTGGGCACCCGCAGCGCGAGCAGCAGCAGCACGAACAGGTGGGCGATGATCCCGGAGGCGGTCCAGGGCCAGGTGAAGGTGGTCTCGTCGGCGATCATCCGCCGGTGGAGCAGGACCGCGCCGACCAGGGTGGCGGCCATGGACAGCCACCACGCCGGGACGGGCCGGCGCAGGGCGTAGACCATGGCGCCCGCCTGGGACACCGCGACGAGGAACGCCGGGCCGAAGGCGAGGCCGCCGTTCTCCTGGAGCTGCGGCAGACCGCCCGCCAGCACCCCGAACGCGGCCAGGCACACGATGCCGTGCGGCAGCCAGCGCAGCCAGGTCGACGGCGGCAGGGGGTCGGTCCGCGCGGTCCACAGGTCGTCCCGCAGCACACCGAGCCACCGCCGGACGAGCTCCGCCCCCTTGTCCACCACGCGGTCCAGCCTAGACATGCCGTACGTCCTTCCCGGCCGGCCGGTGCGTACGGACCACCCGGGACCGTCTCCGCCGGGCCCCGTCCCGCTCCCAGGACCGGAAGGCGGCACAGCAGACGGCGAGGGCGAGGGCCAGCACCGGCAGCCAGGCGAGGCGGGCGGCGACCCAGCCGAGGCCGTCGGGGGCGGTGTGCAGACCGGGGAGGCGGCCGGCGAGAAGGCCGGTGGCGGTGGTGGCCATCAGGGCGGTCTGGTGCCAGAGGAAGACGGTCATCGCGGAGAGGTTGACCAGCGCCACCGCCGCCCATGCGACGGGCCGACGCATGACCGTGCGCAGCCGGTCCCGCAGGAGCAGGGCGAGCCCGCACTGGGCGAGGCCGAAGGTGACGGCGGCGAGCGTCGGCGGGTTCAGGTTGGACACCCCGGCGCCGGGGACGCCGACCATGGAGGCCGGGTAGCCGGCCCAGGCGACGAGGGCGGCGGTGGCGGCCGCACCCGAGAGGAGGAGGATCCAGCCGGAGCGGCGGCGTTCCAGCTCGCCCCGGGTCCAGGCCGCGCCCAGGGTGTACGGGACCAGCCAGCCGGCCGCCAGGTTGAGCCAGCCGAGCCAGGCGGGGGCGCCGAGGCCGAAGCGGAGCAGGTCGACGTGGAGGACGACGGCGAGCGGCCACAGCGGGTGGAGCCGGGTGAGCAGCGGGGTCGCGGCGGTGAGGGCGGCGAAGACCAGCAGGAACCACAGGGGGGACAGGGCCAGCTTCGCCAGCGTGCGGACGGTGGCGTACTCGGCGCCGGAGACCAGCAGCGCGGCCGTGACGGCCGTCCACAGGATGAGGACGGCGGCGACCGGTCTGAACAACCGGGCCAGCCGGTCGCGCAGCCAGCGGTGGTACGGGATGCCGCGGGCGCGGGAGGAGGTGTGGCCGCGGGTGGCGACATGCCCGCCGACCAGGAAGAACACGGCGAGGGTCTGGAAGATCCAGGACACGGGGGCGAGCCAGGGCAGGTGCTGGAGCGGGCTGGCCGTGTGCAGGGTACGGCCGTCGGCGACCAGGGCGGTGACGAACCAGTGGCCGAGGACCACACCGAGGATGGCGCCGGCGCGGAGGGCGTCCACGGCACGGTCCCGGTGGGCCGGGGTGGCCGCGTCGACGCGGGCGGCGGTGTGGCGTACCGCGGTCGTGAGGCCGTTCACGGGGCCGCTCACGAGGTCACCGTCCGCGTCTCGCCGAGGACGATCCGGGTGAGGTTGGTCAGGGAGGCGGAGCCGGGGGCGAAGTAGTCGCTGTGGCCGCCGTCCCCGGCGTCGAAGACCCGGGCGCCGAAGGCCGGGGAGACGGGGTCGGTGCCGAAGCCGACGGTGGTGCCGAGGAGGCCGGCGCTGAGGTGCGGGACGTTCTCGACCCAGTCGCCGGTGCCCCGGGCGGCCCAGACGCGGGCCCGGGTGTGCAGGGCGGCGGCGGTGTCGGCACCGGTGCCGGGGCTGCCGAGGAGGGCGATGTCGTCGACGTCGAGCCCGTCGGCGGCCTCGGCGCAGACGACGGAACCGTAGGAGTGACAGAGCAGGGAGATACGGGCACGCGACCCGACGACGGCCCGCAGGTCCCCCACGACATCCCGCAGTTCGGGCGCTGCCTCCTCCGCCCGCCCGGTGGTGGCGACGGCGCTGCTGAAGGTCCCGGGCGTCTCGTACCCGAGCCAGGCCACCACGGCGCCGCGCTCCCCGAGCCCCTCGTGCAGGGCGAGCGCCCCGGCCCGGAACCGCCCGTACGTATCGATCCCGGTGTCCGACCCCGGCACGAGAACGGCGACACGTTCAGCGGTCGCGAGCTCACCGAACACCTCGGTGACAAGCCCCTGCCCCCGCCCGTCGAAGGCCAGCAACTGCCGCCCGGCAAGCCCCCGTTCCACACGGGCCCGCCCCTCGTCCCCGTACGCGGCCGCCATCCGCGCGGCCTTTCCGGCATTGGCCCGGTTGGCGGCGTAGACACCGTCGAGACCCGCGACGGCAGGCGCCGCGACCTCGGCGGGGGGAGGAGCCGGCACCCGCCCCCGCCCGGCCCCCGCAAGCGGCACGGCAACGGCACAGGCAACCCCCACCGCGAGCACCCCCCGCCACCACCGCCCACCACGCCGGGCAACCCCAGCACCTCCCCCACCCCCGCTCCCGTTCCCCGGGGCAACCCCGCCCCCACTCCCGTCCTCGCGGGCAGTCGTGCCTCCCCCAGAGCCCGAAAGGGCCTGGGAGGTACCCCCAGGGCGGCACGGGTGGGCGCGACGGCACCCCGCAAGCGCCGGGCTGCGCAGACTCCCCCCGGCCCCCGAACCCCCCGGTCCCCCCTCGCGCACAGGCCCCGCCATCGCCGCACCTCCCCCTCCGCCCGCCCATCGGGCTTACCAGGAAGGGAAGTTACGGAGCACCGCAGGTAACCCGCGTCCCGCCAGAGAACTCACCTGAGCGGTAGCTCTCAAGTACTACGGGTATCACCAGGCAAGCTGCGCGATCTCCTCCGCGACCACCGCACACGCATCCGCCCCCGGATCGATCAACGGAAAATGCCCGACGTCCTCCAGCAACGTCACCCCCACGACCTCCCCCGCCTTGGCCGCCGCCTCCGCATACGCCTCGGCAACCACCTGCGGCACCACGTCATCGGCACGCCCCTGCACCAACGTGGTCGCGATCCCGGTCGGCAGCAGCGACGCCGGGTCGGCGTACGCCCGCCGCGAGGCGAAGCAGTCGTCCCCACCCAACAACTGCCGTACGGCACCCCCGCACACATCCAGCTTGTCGGCCACCTCGAAGTCCGCGATCGGCGCCAGCGCCACCACCCCCCGCAGCGGCGCGGGCCGGTCCGTACGCCAGGCCGACCCCGCCGGCAGCACATGCCGAGCAGCGGCCCACAACGCCAGCTGCCCGCCCGCGGAGTGCCCGGTGAGCACCACCCGCCGAGCATCGGCCCGCGGCACCCGCTCCCGTATCAGCCCCGGCAGCGCGTCCATCGCCGCGGCGACGTCGTCGAAGGTGTCGGGCCACCGCCCCGCCACCGGAGCACCGCCCGGTTCCCCCGCCCCACGCCGGTACTCGACACTGGCGACCGCGAACCCCCGTCCGGCCAGAAACGCCGCGAAGGGGCTGACATGCCGCCGGTCGTACGGCGCTCGCCACGCACCCCCGTGCAGCACGACCACCACGGGCGCGGGCCCGCCCGGGCCCGTGGGCACATGGAAGTCGATCAGCTGGTCCGGGTCGTCGCCGTAAGCAACCGTGACATCGGGGTCGACGGGCGGATGGGAGAACGCCGACTCCTCCTCGGCGGCCCGGGCGGCTGCGACATCGTCCGTCATTGCTCCAACCTCTCAGCGACACAACGCGGGTGACGGTCCGACAGGAACGCGGCCGTTGGGGCGGGACGGTATCAGCCCGCACACCCGCCCCGACATGCGGATGTCACGCTCGGTCAGCGGGGCCGGGGGTGACACCGTACGACCGTCACCCCCCGTCCCCGGGCGACTACGCCAGCACCTCCGCCAGCACCCGCGCCGCCCGCTCCACCTCCGCGAACCCGACGTACAACGGCGTGAATCCGAAGCGGAGGACGTCCGGATGCCGGAAGTCCCCGACCACTCCCCGCTCGATCAGCCGCTGCATCACGTCCCCGGCGTCCGGGCAGCGCAGGGCGACCTGGCTTCCCCGCTCCCCGTGCGCCAGGGGCGTCACGCACGAGACGCGTCCCTCGGGCACGTACGCCTCGACGCACTCCAGGAAGAAGTCCGTCAGCGCGAGGGACTTGGTCCGCACCGCGTCGACCGTCACCCCGTCCCAGACCTCCAGCGCCGCCTCCAGGGCGAGCATGGAGAGGATGTCCGGGGTGCCCACCCGCCCGCGCACCGCGCCGGCCGCCGGTTCGAACGACGGACGCATCCCGAAGGGCTCGGCGTGCGAGTTCCACCCCGGCAGCGGGGAGTCGAAGCGGTCCTGCACGTCCGCGCGCACGTACAGGAACGCCGGTGAACCGGGCCCGCCGTTCAGGTACTTGTAGGTGCAGCCGACCGCGAGGTCGACGCCGTGCTCGTCCAGGCCGACCGGCAGCGCGCCGGCGCTGTGGCACAGGTCCCAGACCACCACCGCGCCCGCCGCGTGCACGGCGGCGGTCAGCGACGGCAGGTCGTGCAGCCGCCCGCTGCGGTAGTCGACATGGTTGAGCAGCACGGCGGCCGTACGCTCACCGAGCACGTCGGGCAGCGAGGACGGCTCGGCCGGACGCACCGTGCACCCGGTCATCCGGGCCGCCGACTCGGCGATGTAGCCGTCCGTGGGGAACGTGGTCGCGTCGACCACGATCTCGTCCCGCTCCGGACCGGCCGGCCGCGCCAGCCGCACCGCGCCCACGACCGCCTTGAACACATTGACGCTCGTCGAGTCGCCGACCACGATCTGCCCGGGAGCGGCGCCGACCAGCGGCGCGATACGGTCGCCGATCCGTTCCGGCGCCGTCCACCAGCCGCCCTCCGTCCAGGACCGGATGCGCAGCTCGCCCCACTGCCGGCGCACCACGTCCTCGACCCGGCCGGGCACGGCGACGGGCAGCGCGCCCAGCGAGTTGCCGTCGAGGTAGACGACGTCGTCGAGAACGAACTCGCCTCGCTTGGCGGCGAGTTCGTCGGCGGCGTCCAGCTTCTCCGCCTTCCGCGTGAGCTCAGACATAGGACCTCGCCGTCCACAACTCGGGGAACACGCTGTTCCGCGCCCGCTTCTCCAGCCAGGCCACCCCGGCGGAACCACCGGTGCCGGCCTTGGCGCCCATCGCGCGGCGGGTGGCGACGAGATGGTCGTTGCGCCAGCGCCACACCAGTTCGGCGACATCGGTCAGGGCCTCGCCGAGGCGGGCCACCTCGTCGCGCCCGTCGCCGGAGTACACGGCCGTCCAGACCGCCTCCACCTCCGCCGACGGCTCGTACTTCCGTGCCACGTCACGCCGCAGCACCTCGTCCGGGACGGCGTGCCCGCGCCGGGCGAGGAGCCGCAGGACCTCGTCGTACAGGCTCGGCTCGTGCAGGGCCTTCTCCAGCTCGGCGTGCACGCGCGGCGCGCCCCGGTGCGGGACCAGCATGGACGCGGACTTGTCGCCGAGCAGGAACTCCAGGCGCCGGTACATCGCCGACTGGAAGCCGGAGCCCTCGCCGAGGGCGCCGCGGTACGCGTTGAACTGTGCCGGGGTGAGCCCGCTCAGCGGCTTCCAGGAGGCGTTCAGCGCCTCCAGTTCCCGTACGGACCGCTTCAGCGCGTCGACGGCGACCGGGATGTCGTCCTGCCGGAGCGCCTTCGCGGCGGTCTCCCACTCGTGGACGATGACGGTGAACCACAGCTCCATGACCTGGGTGGTGACCAGGAAGACCATCTCTCCGGGGTCGTCGGAGAGGGTGTGCTGCAGATGGGTGAGGACGTCGGCCTTGACGTAGTCCTCGTAGGGGGTCGTTCCCCTGAAGTCGAGATGCGGGGTCTCGGGCTGCTCGTGAGCCTCATGGGACATCGCTGTCTCCTGTACATGTACTCCGGGTAGCGGTCCGCCCCTGCCGGTACCGGCACGGGGGCCCCGGTCCCCACGGTGCATCCTGCGTAATCGTCCCCCGAGACCGCAAGGCCCGCCCGCTCACGGACGGGCCCTGCGAGAAACGACGGATCAGCCCAGGACCTGGGCCGCCGCCGGCGAGGAGTCCTTCAGGAACTGCGAGCAGCGCTCGTACTCCTCCTGCTCGCCGATCGACTGCGCCGCGCGGGCGAGGGCGTGCAGGGCGCGCAGGAAGCCTCGGTTGGGCTCGTGCTCCCACGGCACGGGCCCGTGACCCTTCCAGCCGCTGCGGCGCAGCGCGTCCAGTCCGCGGTGGTAGCCCGTACGGGCGTACGCGTAGGACTCCACGACGCTGCCCCGCTCGAAGGCCTCGTCGGCCAGCCGGGCCCAGGCCAGCGAGGAGGTGGGGAACTTGGCGGCGGCGTCGGCGGGCGAGCCGCCGGACGCGAGCAGCTCGCGCGGGCCGGGGTCGTCGGGGAGGTGGGTCGGGGGCGGGCCCCCGAGAAGGTTCTCGTGAATGGACATGGGTCCAGTCTCGTACATCAGCGCGCCTCGCTGCCGCGCTCCCTCCCCGCTTCCAGCGGGGGCACCGCCACGCTGCCATGGGTACGGCATTCGGGGCGGCGGCAGTCCGGTGCCGGGCGGCGTACGGTCGTGAAGGCAAGGGCCGAGCCCACCACCAGGACGCCCGCGCACAGGACCATCGCCCGCCGGAAGGCGTCGTCGAAGGCGTCCGGGATGCGGTACGCCTCCGGGCCCATCCCGGCGAGCAGCGGCAGCGCGGCCACGGCGACCAGGCCGGCCGCGCGGGCGGCGGCGTTGTTGATACCGCTGGCCAGGCCCGCCCGCTCGGTCTCCACGGAAGCGAGGACGGTCGCGGTGAGCGGCGCCACCAGGGTCACCATGCCGAGGCCGAGCACCAGCAGCGCGGGCAGTACGTCGACGGCGTAGGAGGCGTCCGGCCCGACCCGCAGCATCAGCAGCATCCCGGCGGCGCACAGCAGCGGTCCGACGGTGAGCGGGATGCGGGGGCCGATCCGGTCGCCGAGTTCGCCGGAGCGGGCGGAGAGCAGCAGCATCAGCGCGGTCGTGGGCAGCAGGGCCGTACCGGCGGCGAGCGCGGACCAGCCGACGACGACCTGGAGCTGGAGCGCGGCGAGGAAGAAGAACCCGCCGAACGCCGCGTACACGCAGAGCGTGACCCCGTTGACGGCGGAGAACTGGCGGGAGGCGAAGATGTCCGGCGGCATCATCGGATGCGGGCGGCGCTTCTCGACGACGACGAAGGCGACCGCGGCGGCCAGTCCGGCGAGCGCGGAGGCGGCGACCAGGAGGGTGCCCGACTCGGCCTCGATCAGGGCGTACGTCACCAGGGCGAGGGCGATCGCGCCGAGCGCGGCGCCGAGGACGTCGAAGCGGCCCTCGGCCTTCACGCCCGACGACTCCGGCACGTGCCGTACGGCGATGGGGGCGCACAGCAGGGCGAGGGGCACGTTGAGCAGGAACACCCAGCGCCAGCCGGGCCCGTCCACGAGCCAGCCGCCGACGAACGGTCCGACGGCCGCGCCGATGCCGCCGAAACCGGACCACAGGCCGACCGCGCGGCCCCGGTCGTCGGGGTGGAAGGACGCCTGGATGAGGGCGAGCGAGCCGGGGGTGAGGAGCGCGCCGCCGACGCCCTGGAGGGCGCGGGCGGCGATGAGCATCCCCGCGTTCGGGGCGAGCCCGCACAGCAGGGAGGCCGCCGCGAACCACAGCACGCCGACGACGAACACCTTGCGCCGCCCGAACCGGTCGCCGAGCGCCCCGCCGAGCAGGATCAGCCCGGCCAGCGTGACCATGTAGGCGTTGACGGTCCACTGGAGCGCGCCGAGGTCGGCGTCGAGGTCGCGGCCGATGCGCGGGAGGGCCACGTTGACCACGGTGGAGTCCAGCAGGGCCATGCTGGAGCCCAGTACCGTGGTGAGCAGGATCCACTTGCCCTGCGGTGAGGACAGCCGGACATCGGGCATACGGCGAGCATACGGAAGAGCCCGGCACCGCGTGCGGTACCGGGCTCACACTCCGGACGGTGCTACTTGATGCGGGTGCCCGTCGAGCGCAGGTTCTGGCAGGCCTCGAGGACGCGGGCCGACATGGACGCCTCGGCCAGCTTGCCCCAGGTGCGCGGGTCGTAGGTCTTCTTGTTGCCGACCTCGCCGTCGACCTTCAGGACGCCGTCGTAGTTCCTCAGCATGTGGTCGGCGACCGGACGCGTGAACGCGTACTGGGTGTCGGTGTCGATGTTCATCTTCACGACGCCGTTCTCCAGCGCGGTGAGGATCTCCTCCGGCGAGGAACCCGATCCGCCGTGGAAGACGAAGTCGAACGGCTGGGAGCCGGCCGGCTTGCCGTACTTGGCGGCGACGCCCTCGTTGAGCTCCTTCAGCAGCTCGGGGCGGAGGACGACGTTGCCGGGCTTGTACACGCCGTGCACGTTGCCGAAGGACGCGGCGAGCAGGTAGCGGCCCTTGTCGCCGAGGCCGAGGGCCTCCGCGGTGCGCAGGGCGTCGTCGACCGTGGTGTAGAGGGAGTCGTTGATCTCGTGCGAGACGCCGTCCTCCTCACCGCCGGTCGGGGTGATCTCGACCTCGAGGATGATCTTCGCGGCGCGGGCGCGCTCGAGGAGTTCCCCGGCGATGGAGAGGTTGTCGGCGAGGGTCTCCGCGGAGCCGTCCCACATGTGGGACTGGAACAGCGGGTTGCGGCCGGCCTTGACGCGCTCCTCGGACACCGCGAGCAGCGGGCGTACGTACCCGTCGAGCTTGTCCTTAGGGCAGTGGTCGGTGTGCAGGGCGATGTTGACGTCGTACTTCTCGGCGACGATGTGCGCGAACTCGGCGAGCGCGACCGCGCCGGTCACCATCTCCTTCTTGTGCTGGCCGCCCAGGAACTCGGCGCCGCCCGTCGAGATCTGGACGATGCCGTCGCTCTCCGCCTCGGCGAAGCCGCGCAGTGCCGCGTGCAGGGTCTGGGACGAGGTGACGTTGATGGCCGGGTAGGCGAACTTCTCCGCCTTCGCCCGGTCCAGCATCTCGTTGTAGACCTCGGGGGTTGCGATGGGCATCTGTCCGCTCCTTAAGCATGCGGTGTGGCGTACTGCGTTACTGCGTACGGTCGGCCCTGACCTGGAACCTTGGATGCGACGTCATTGTCGGCCCCATCTTCCCAGACTTGCCCGGCCGGCCGACGGCACAGGTCAAGTCGTTATGCGACGGCGGCGGGATCAGTCGAGGCCGAGCTCGTCCTTGCCGTAGGCGAACAGGTACGGCACCCCGGCGCCCTCCTGGATCTTCTCGGCGGCGCCGGTGGCCCGGTCGACGATCGTCGCGACGGCCACGACCTCGGCGCCGGCCTCGCGCACGGCCTCCACGGCGGCGAGCGGCGAGCCGCCGGTGGTGGAGGTGTCCTCGACCACCACGACCCGGCGGCCCCTGATGTCCGGGCCCTCGACGCGCCGCTGCAGCCCGTGCGCCTTGGCCGCCTTCCGTACGACGAAGGCGTCCAGGCTCCGGCCCCGCGCGGCGGCGGCGTGCAGCATGCTCGCCGCGACCGGGTCGGCGCCCATGGTCAGCCCGCCCACCGCGTCGAACTCCAGCCCGTCGGTCAGGTCCAGCAGCACCTGCCCGACCAGGGGGGCGGCCTCGCCGTCGAGGGTGACGCGGCGCAGGTCGACGTAGTAGTCGGCCTCCAGACCGGAGGAGAGGGTCACCTTGCCGTGCACCACGGCCTTGTCCTTGATCTGCTGCAGCAGCGCGCCGCGTGTGTCCGTCATGCGGCCCAGCTTAAAGGCGGGTCCAGGTCCAGGTCGTCGAGGCCTCGAGCGGCTCCAGGGGGGTGACCAGGCGCGGGTGGGTGTTCAGCCCGTTCGGCGGCCCGGTCTGCGGTTCGACGCAGACGGCCTCGCGCTGCTCGTCGTAGACGACGACCCATTCCTCCCGGCTGGTGACCTTCAGCTCCAGCCGCCCCGGCCAGGTGAGGGTGACGTCGACGCCGTCGGGCATCCCGAAGCAGTCGTCCCACGGCCCCGGCTTCGGGTCGATCCGGTGCCCGGTGGGCAGATGGTCCTCGCCGCGCTCCTCCTGCCAGGCGGGCGCGAAGCCGATCGTGACGTCCTCACCCCCGAGGTTCCGGTTGAACCACGGGTGCCAGCCGATCTGCGCCGGGAACGACGACTCGTACGTCTCCACGCTCATCGTCAGCGTGAGGTCGTTCCCGGTGAGCGCGATCCGCTGCGTGACCCGGCCCGGGTACGGCCACGGCTCGACGAGGTCGTAGGTGAGCACGGCCTCGTCGGCGCTCTTGCGGGCGGTGCGCCAGGCGGCGTCACGGGCGGTGCCGTGGATGGCGTTCGGCGGGGCGTTCAGCGGCAGCTGCCGCACGGTGGCCCCGTCCCGGAACCGACCGTCCCGGACCCTTCCGCACCAGGGCACCATCGGAAAGCACCCGAACCGCTCCCCCTGCCGCAGCAGTTCGACGCCCCCGACCCGCAGTCCTCCGACCCGCCCGCCGTTCGCCGGCAGCACGGTCACCTCCGCGTCACCCGCGGTCAGCAAGATCTCTCCACTCACACAACGACCCTACTCACCCGCGTCCGGCAGCTCGCCGCCCCGGCCGCGGGCAGTCGTGCCTCCCCCAGTGCCTCAAGGGCCTGGGAGGTACCCCCAGGGCGGCACGGGCGGGCGCGACGGCACCCCGCGAGCGCCGGGCCACCCGAACACCCCCCGGCCCACCCCAACGCCGGGCCGCGCGACCACTGCCCGCACAAACCCTCAGCGTCGCCGCCGCAACGCCCGAATCGCGACGACCGCCGAGGCCACCGCCAGCGCCGCCGCCGGCGCGGCCCACCGCAACGGCGTAGAAGACGCGACAGTCTGCGGCGCGGGCACCGGCGCATACCGCCCGCGCGGCGGCGCATGATCCACTTCCTCCGCACTACGCCCGATCATCGTCCGCCGGGCATGCGCCGCCTCCGCGACGGACTCGTCGTCCTCGGTCGAGGAAGCCGGACCCTCCGCCTTCGGCCCGGGCACCGGAACATCCTCCGCATCCGGCGTCGTCTCGAAATCCGTCGTGGCCTGCGGCTCGAAATCCCCGGTGGACAGCAGCTCCGGCGACTCGGGCTCCGCATCCGCGCCTTCCCCCGCCACGGCCCCCAGATTCTCCCCGAACCGATCCAGCAGCCGCCCCACCGCGGAAGCCACCGCCTCCGACGGAAACTCGGCGACCCGCCCATCGGCCGCGGCCGTACCCCCGACGGTGAGGGCCGTACCCCCCTCCACCGCCCGCACCCGCAACGTCAGCGCGAGCCGCACGGAGCCGCTCCCGCGAGCCTCCGCCGCCTCCCCCTCGACAGCCCACGAGACGTCATCCCGCGCGACCACCCGCACCGCACCCCGATACGTGACGGAATGCCCCCCGACCCGCACCTTCAGCCGCCCGGCGACAGGCTCCGCACCGGCGTCGTGCTGAAGCCCCGGCACCGCCCGCGCGACCCGCGCGGGGTCGTCCAGCACTGCCCTGAGCCGCTCAACCTCAACCGGAACGAACACCTCGTGCTCCATGAGTGCGGAGCCTACCCACGCGGCACGAAACCGCACCCCCGTCGCCGGGAAGTCGCGGCGCGTCGGCACGGAACGTAGTAGAGGGATCAGCCGCCGTACCGGGGGTGCAGCAGCGTGGACGGCGGCAGCCCGTCGACCCTGGTGCGTTCCGCCGCCCGGACGTCCCCCGCGAGGGACGCCTCGGTGAGCGTGCGCGGAGAAGGCCCGGCGGGGTCGAGCCGCGGCACGGGCGCGTCCCGGCCCCCCAGCACGAACCCCCAGTCCCGATGGGCGTGCGCGGTCATCGCCGCCCCGCCGCCCCGGTCGGGCCCCGCGGCGTACCCGGACCGCCGCCCGCTCACCCGGTACACGGCGGTACGGAACCCCGCCGCACGGAGCGTCGAGTCCACCGTCCAGAAGTCACGCGCCCGGGACGCCACCGCGCCCCCGTGCACCACGAGCCGCCCGCCCGGCGCCAGCACCCGCCGGGTCAGCCCGTAGAACTCCTGCGAGTAGAGCTTCGTACTCGCGGTGATCCCGGGATGCGGCAGATCCGAGACGACGACGTCGTACGCCGCCGGGGGCGCCCCGCGCAGCCAGTCGAAGGCGTCCGCGATGCGCACCCGCACGCGCGGATCGTCGAGGGCGTGCGCGTTCAGCGCGGACAGCGCCGCATCACCACGCGCCAGCCGCACCACACCCGCGTCGATCTCGACGACGTCGACCCGCCGCACCCCGCGGTGCCGCAGCACCTCGCGCACGGCCAGCCCGTCCCCGCCGCCGAGGACGAGCACGCGCGCGTGCGGCCCGTACATCGCGGGGTGCACCAGCGCCTCGTGGTACCGGAGTTCGTCCCGGCCGCTGACCCGCAGCCGGCCGTCGAGGAACAGGTTCAGGGGCCGCCCGTCGCGCCCGCCGGTGAGCAGCACCTCCTGGACGTCCGTCTGCAGGGCGACGCGGACGTCGGAGCCGTACATCGCCTGCCGGGCGGCCCGTTCGAAGTCGTCGACGAGGACGGCCGCCGAGGCGAGGACCACGAGCACGCACACGTTGGCGGCCAGCAGCAGTCGGCGGGCGCGCCGTGAGAGGTCCTGCCGGAACAGCCCGAGCACCAGTGCCCCGCCCACCACCGCGTTGACGGCGCCGGTGATCAGCGCGCCGGTCAACTGGCCGAGGACCGGCAGGAGAAGGAAGGGGAAGGCGAGCCCGCCGACGAGCGCGCCGACATAGTCCGCGGCGGACAGATCGGCCAGCGCGCCGCCCGCGTCCTGCCGCCGGATCCGCTGGATCAGCTCCATCAGCAGCGGCACCTCGGCCCCGATCAGCAGACCGGTGGCCAGGGAGAACGCGACCAGCAGTGAGCGTGGGCCGCTCGCCCACACGCCGCCCCAGTCACCCGTCCAGGCGAACACGGCGTACAGCACCATCGCACTGCATCCGCCGACGAGCGCGAGCATCGCCTCCACCGCGCCGAAACCGGCCGCCGCGTGCCGCCGCAGCCGCTTCGCCGCCAGGGAGCCGATGCCCATGGCGAAGACCATCACGGACAGCACGACCGAAGCCTGGGTGACCGAGTCGCCCATCAAGTACGTGGCCAGCGCCACCAGTTCGAGCTCGTAGACCAGTCCGCAGGCCGCACAGACGAACACACCCGCGAGCACCAGGAACCGCCCCGTGCCCTGCCGCACCGGCAGCCGCAGCACGCTCTCCGCACCGCCCCCGGGGCCGCCCGACCCGTCCCGGGACTGCGCGGGGCCGGGCGGTGCGGGGGCCTGCGGTTCGATCACCCCAGCGACGTTACGTTACGCCTCCGGCACACCACGTCACCCACACGTGTGGTCTTTGTTTATCTCCGCCCGCTCCCGGTACGCGCCTCGGCTACCCCGTCATGGCCGGCACCCGCACCCCCACCTTCGTCCGCGTCGCCACCAGCTGGCCGTCCTGCGGGTAGGCGTGCCAGGTCCGCCAGTGGACCTGTCCCTCGTGACGCTGGGCGAGCAGGGCGGTGAACGCGTGCGGGCTGCCGGGGAAGACCCCGGCGAGGCCCTGCGGATGGCCGGAGACCAGGTCGAGCAGCTCCTGCGCCCGGCCCGCGAAGGACCCGGGGGAGAGCGTCTCCACGCGGGCGGCGAACTCGTACTCCCAGTCGTCCACCCGCTTGGCCACCCCCAGCGGAAGCGGCGTACTGCTGCCCGGAATGCACGCCACCGTTTCCGAGCAGCGGCCCCGCTCCTCCTCCAGGAGCACCTGGTGGGACGCGCCGAGCAGTCTCAACTGCACTGTCGCCCCCGCCAGTTCGAGATCGAGGGTGGCCAGCGCGGGAAGCGGCTCGCGTCCCAGGGCCCAGGCGAGATCGGCCGCGCGGGTGTCGGTGTAGGCGGTGTTCAGGGTCGTGAGCATGGAACGGCTCCGCAAGCACACAGGGAGAGCGAGAAAGAGAAAGGGGGTCCGCGCACCCCGGTCACACGTCGCACCGGGACCCTCGGCCCGTCAGCCCGGTTCACCCGGCCGGAAACGCTCCGCGCGGAGTCCGTGGGCTGCGTCGGTGATTTATAGGCAATCATGAAGTGTGGTGCCACCACAGCGTTTTTACCCAACTTCGTGGGCTTTCCATCCCCTAGGGGGCTCCCCAGCTCACCTGTTCAACACCGGCGTACGCCCCGAGGAAACGGTTCACGCCCGGCGCACCGATTCGCCCGGACCCCAACCGGAACCGGAGTGATCACCACCGCTCAACGGCACAGCGGGGTCCGCCCAGGCGCGGACCCCGCTGTCGCGGATACGTCGATCCCCCGATGCGGAGGCAGCTGCCCCGTGTCAGCCGCCTCCACCACCGCATCCGCCGCCGCCCCCGCAGGACGACCCGCCTCCGCAGGACGAGTCGCCTCCGTCGGACGAACCACCACCGCAGGACGCTCCCCCGCTCCCGCCGTCCGAGCCGCCGGTCCACCAGCTGTCACGGCCACCCCTGCCGCGACGTCCGGGCCGACCGGCCCCCACCCGGCGCGATCCAGCGCGGGCCGCGGCCACGACGACCGTCACGAGCAGGCCGAAAACCACCACCAGGACGATGCCGATACCCATGGCGCCACCCTCCTTCCATTCCCCCGTGATCCCCCGAAGCGGCCCCCCGTGGGCGCCTCGCTCACGCGTGTGACCGGGAGATGCCCCCCGCCCACGCGGCCCAAAGCAGAGTTGAGGAACTCCAGAGCTTCGGCGCAGGATGACCGGCATGACCTCCAGCGCGCGCCCTCTCCTGAACCGCCGGCTCGCCGAGTTCGGGACGACGATCTTCGCCGAGATGTCCGCCCTGGCCCTGCGGACCGGCTCCATCAATCTGGGCCAGGGCTTTCCCGACACCGACGGCCCCGAGGAGATCAGGGAGGCCGCCGTACGCGCCCTGCGCGACGGCCGCGGCAACCAGTACCCGCCGGGCCCCGGCATCCCCGAACTCCGCACGGCCGTCGCCGCGCACCAGCGACGCCGTTACGGCCTCTCGTACGACCCCGACACCGAGGTCCTGGTCACCGCGGGCGCCACGGAGGCCATCGCCGCCACGCTGCTCGCCCTGGTGGAGCCCGGCGACGAGGTGACCGCCCTGGAGCCGTACTACGACTCCTACGCCGCCTGCGTCGCCATGGCCGGCGGCACCCGGGTCCCGGTCACCCTCCGCCCCCGCGACGGCCGCTTCCACCTCGACCTCGACGAACTCCGCGCCGCCGTCACCCCCCGCACCCGCCTGCTCCTCCTCAACACCCCGCACAACCCGACGGGCACGGTTCTCACCCGTGAGGAACTGACGTCGATCGCCGAACTGGCGGTGGAACGCGACCTCCTCGTCGTCACGGACGAGGTCTACGAGCACCTGGTCTTCGACGAAGCCGAACACATCCCCCTGGCCACGTTCCCCGGCATGCGGGACCGCACGGTCACCATCTCGAGCAGCGGCAAGACGTTTTCGTACACGGGCTGGAAGGTCGGCTGGATCACGGCACCCCCGGCCCTGGTCACGGCGGTCCGCTCGGCCAAGCAGTACCTCACCTACGTCTCCGCGGGCCCCTTCCAGTACGCGATCGCCGAGGCCCTCGCCCTCCCGGACTCCTACTTCACCGGCTTCCGGGACGACCTCCGGTCCAAGCGGGACCTCCTGGCGGCCGGGCTGGAGGAAGCGGGCCTCACCGTCTACCGCCCCTCCGGCACCTACTTCATCACCGCCGACATCCGCCCCCTGGGAGAGACCGACGGCATCGCCTTCTGCCGCGCCCTCCCGGAACGCGCGGGCGTCGTCGCCATCCCGACGTCGGTCTTCTACGACCACCACGAGATGGGCGCCCCCTTCGTCCGCTTCGCCTTCTGCAAGAAGAAGCCGGTCCTGGAGGAGGCCTCCCACCGCCTCAAGGCCGTGGGAGCCGGCTGAGCGCGGCAACCCGGCCTCGGGCTGTCCCTCTTCACGGCCGGGTGGCGCTCGATGCCGTGACGCCGTACCGCAGGGGCCGCGGGACCGCTGCCCCGCACAGCGCGTCCCGGTCGAGAGCCGGGCCTGCGCGGTACCCGCGACCGCGCACGTGCCCCTCAGGCGCCGGTGACTCCGTCGATCCGCTCGCGGATGAGATCGGCATGACCGTTGTGACGCGCGTACTCCTCGATCATGTGCACCATGATCCAGCGCAGGGAGATCCCCTGATCGCCGACATGACCCGCATCCCGTTCGGACAGGCGGCCGGAGTCGTCCAGCGACGCGTCGGCGGTCAGCTCACGGCCTCGGGCGACCTCGGCCTGCCAGGCGGCCATCACCTCGTCGAACCCCCGGTCCGGCCGCAGCGCATAGCCGTCGACGTTGTCCTCCCCGAAGACGGGCGGCACGTCTCGACCTGCGAAAATACGCTGGAACCAGTTGCGCTCCACCTCAGCCAGGTGCTGAACGAGACCAAGCAGCGTCATCGACGAGGGTGACACGGAAGCACGCCGCAGTTGATCGTCTTTGAGCCCCGAACACTTCAGGGCGAGAGTCGCGCGGTGAAAGTCCAGCCATGCCTCCAACATGGCGCGTTCCTCAGCTTTCGCGGGTGGGACAGGCCGTCCGTCCGGTGTCGTATGCATCGGCCCACCATGCCAGCAACAGCCGCGCCGCACAGCCACCCGGGATGTCGGCCAGGCCGTCGACGCCGCCCACCGATGCGAGGCCCTTGTCCATCATGAGACTCAGGTCGGGTGCGGCGGGCGGTCAGGGCCTCGCTGGTGAGCGGGGCGAAGGGCCGGTCCAGGCCGGTCCCGGCACCCGCGTCGACACCGCCCGCCGCGTCGATCAGGGACGGCGTCGAGCGCACCGTCGACGCCGAGGACGAGTACACCGACCGCTTCAAGGCGACGTGCGTCCTGGCCACTCGCGCCGACCACGCCCTCTCCGGCTCCCAGGACGTCAAGGTCCCGGTCGCGTTCACCGGCCGGACCCCGGTCGCCACGGACGACGACGGCACACCGGCCCCGGACGACACGGACCCGCCGGGCACCGGCGGCGCGAGCGGCGGCACGGCCCCCACCGGCTGGGTGGCGTACCGGCGCAGCCGCGCAGCGGCCTGACCACACGCGTTCGCCCCCTCCGGCCGCTCACGCGGGGAGGGGGCGAACGCGTAGGACGGAACCGGACGGACTACTCGTCGTCCTCGGGCTTGTCCGCCTCGTTGATCTCCTGCTCCAGGCCGAGCTGCTCGACGAGCCACTTGTCGAACTCGATCGCGGCCCGCACCCAGCTCACCGTCGACGAGACGAAGTGCTCCAGGCTGACGCCCATGCCGATCAGCATCTGCGCCTCACCGATGAGACGGACCGTGCCGTCGTCATGGGTGTGGGTGTAGACCTTGGGCCACAGCGTGCGCCGGTTCCAGTCGTCGACCGACTCGAGCAGCTGCGGCTTGTCGTCGATCTGGTGCGACCGGTCGTAGAACGTCCGCACGGAGAAGATCTGCTGATCGTCCTCCCCACGGAACATGAAGTAGGTGCGGAACTGCTCCCACGGCGCCGCGAGGTCACCCTCGTCGTCGACGACGTACTTGAGCTCCATCTGGTCGAGGAGCTGCTTCACGAGGTCCTGATCCGGGACGACGGGGCCCGCCGGTCCTTGCGGCTGCGGCTCGGGCTGGCCCCCGAAATTCGGAATCGAGGACGGGTCGATGGTCACCGTGAATTTCCCTTCGTACGGATCCTGCCATCCTCCCTCATGCGGGGAGGGGGGTGGCAAGCCCCGACGGGGCCTGTCCGCCCCCGGCTGACATGATCTGGCCGGTCGGATGAACAGCGGGACGCGGCGAGCGGGGGCACGATGGCGGCACGGTCCGGGGAGCGGGTCACGGGGCGGACCCGGTGGGGGATGTTCGCGCTCATCGTGATCCTTCCGGCGCTGGTCCTGATCCCCCTTCTCGTCGTCTTCGTCGGCATCGTCTTCTCCGAGTCCGACGACCGCCCGCTCGGCGGTGCGGCGCGAGAGGTGCCCTGCGCGAACGTCCTCCGCTTCGGCGGTGCGGCACTCCCTCCGGGTGCCCAGCCGGCCGGGATCTGCACCCGGGAGGGATGGCAGGACCTGCACTACCGGGCGGAATTCCGGATGCCGCGCGCGGACGTCCGGGACTGGCTGGCGCGCACCTATCCGGACGCGCCCGCCCCGAAGACGGAGTCCTGCCCGGACGAGGACGCGGATCTGTGTCTGGGGCTGGGGGAGGCGGAGGGCCTGCCGCAGAGCGTGAGCGCCGACACGGTCCAGGTGAGCGTGGTGCACGAGGACGCCGGCACCGCGCGCGTGCGGTTCGCCGCGTTCACGCTGTGAGCGAGGGCCCCTCCGCCGCCGGAAGGGCCCTCACGGCCGTGACTACAGCGTCTTGCCCGTCGCCGGGCCCACGATCAGGTCGTCGCCGTGGCGGTCGACGCGGACCGTGTCGCCGTCCTTGATCTCGCCGGAGAGGATCTCCCGGGCCAGGCGGTCGCCGATGGCGGTCTGGACCAGGCGGCGCAGCGGGCGGGCGCCGTAGGCCGGGTCCATGCCCTCGTCGGCCAGCCAGGTCAGGGCCGTGTCGGTGACCTCCAGGGTCAGCCGGCGCTCGGCGAGCCGGCGGGCCAGCGCGTCGATCTGGAGCCGCGCGATCCGGCTCAGCTCCTCCTTCGACAGGGCCGAGAAGACCACGAGGTCGTCGAGCCGGTTGAGGAATTCGGGCTTGAAGGAGGCACGGACCACCTCCAGCACCTGTTCCTTCTTCTCCGCCTCGGTCGCCACCGGGTCGACCAGGTACTGGCTGCCCAGATTGGAGGTCAGCACCAGGATGGTGTTGCGGAAGTCGACCGTGCGGCCCTGGCCGTCGGTGAGACGGCCGTCGTCGAGGACCTGGAGCAGGATGTCGAAGACCTCGGGGTGGGCCTTCTCGACCTCGTCGAGGAGGACCACGCTGTACGGGCGGCGGCGGACCGCCTCGGTGAGCTGGCCGCCCTCCTCGTAGCCGATGTAGCCGGGGGGCGCGCCGACGAGGCGGGCGACGGAGTGCTTCTCGCCGTACTCCGACATGTCGATACGGATTATGGCCCGCTCGTCGTCGAAGAGGAAGTCGGCGAGGGCCTTCGCCAGCTCGGTCTTGCCGACGCCCGTGGGGCCGAGGAAGAGGAAGGAGCCGGTGGGGCGGTCGGGGTCGGCGATGCCGGCGCGGCTGCGGCGTACGGCGTCGGAGACGGCGCGTACGGCCTCGGTCTGGCCGATGAGGCGCCTGCCGAGTTCGTCCTCCATGCGCAGGAGCTTCTGGGTCTCGCCCTCCATGAGACGCCCGGCGGGGATGCCGGTCCAGGAGGCGACGACGTCGGCGATGTCGTCGGCGCCGACCTCCTCCTTGACCATGGTGTCCCTGGAGGCCTCCTCCTCGGCCTCGGAGGCGGCCTCCAGGTCGCGTTCCACACCCGGGATCTCGCCGTAGAGGAGCTTGGAGGCGGTGTCGAAGTCGCCGTCGCGCTGGGCGCGTTCGGCCTGGCCGCGCAGCTCGTCGAGCTTCTCCTTCAGTTCGCCCACCCGGTTGAGGGACTGCTTCTCCTTCTCCCAGCGGGCGGTGAGGCCGCGCAGTTCCTCCTCCTTGTCGGCGAGGTCGCGGCGCAGCCGCTCCAGGCGTTCGAGGGAGGCGGCGTCGGTCTCCTTGCCGAGGGCGAGTTCCTCCATGCGCAACCGGTCGACGGCGCGCTGGAGTTCGTCGATCTCGACGGGTGAGGAGTCGATCTCCATACGGAGCCGGCTGGCGGCCTCGTCGACGAGGTCGATGGCCTTGTCGGGGAGGAAGCGGGAGGTGATGTAGCGGTCGGAGAGGGTGGCGGCGGCGACGAGGGCGCTGTCGGCGATCTGGACCTTGTGGTGGGCCTCGTAGCGGCCCTTGAGCCCGCGGAGGATGGCGATGGAGTCCTCGACGGTCGGTTCGGCGACGAGGACCTGCTGGAAGCGGCGCTCCAGGGCCGGGTCCTTCTCGATGCGCTCGCGGTATTCGTCGAGGGTGGTGGCGCCGACCATGCGGAGTTCGCCGCGGGCGAGCATGGGCTTGAGCATGTTGCCGGCGTCCATGGCGGAGTCGCCGCCCGCGCCCGCGCCGACGACGGTGTGGAGTTCGTCGATGAAGGTGATGATCTGGCCGTCGGAGTTCTTGATCTCGGCGAGGACGGTCTTGAGGCGTTCCTCGAACTCGCCGCGGTACTTGGCGCCGGCGACCATGGCGCCGAGGTCGAGGGCGACGAGCCGCTTGTTCTTCAGGGACTCGGGGACGTCACCCTTGACGATGCGCTGGGCGAGGCCTTCGACGACCGCGGTCTTGCCGACACCGGGTTCGCCGATGAGGACGGGGTTGTTCTTGGTGCGGCGGGACAGGACCTGGACGACGCGGCGGATCTCCTGGTCGCGTCCGATGACCGGGTCGAGCCTGCCCTCGCGGGCGGAGGCGGTGAGGTCGGTGCCGAACTTCTCCAGGGCCTTGTACTGGCCCTCGGGGTCGGCGGTGGTGACCCGGCGGGCTCCGCGGGCCTTCTGGAAGGCGTCCTGGAGCTTCTTCGCGGTGGCGCCCTGCTTCGTGAGGACCTCGCCGGCGGCTCCGCCCTTGGCGGCGATGCCGATGAGGAGGTGCTCGGTCGAGAGGTACTCGTCGCCGAGGTCGCGGGCGCGGGACTGGGCGTCGGCGATGACGGCGAGGAGTTCACGGTTCGGCTGGGGCGGTGCGACGGTCGACCCGGTGACGCTCGGCAGGCCGGCGAGGACGCGCTCGGCGCCGGAGCGTACGGCGGCCTGGTCCGCGTCGGCGGCGGCGAGCAGGTCGGTGATGTTCTCGTTCTCCTGCCCGGCGAGCAGGGAGAGCAGCAGGTGGGCGGGGGTGAGGTCGGGGTGTCCCTCGGTCACGGCCCGGTTGCCGGCGGCCTGGATCGCTTCCCGGCTCCGGTTGGTCAGCTCGGCGTCCACGTATCCGTTCTCCTCCTTGCGGTGACCCTTCAGCGGCCTTCGTGGCTGACTCGGTCAACGTACACAAACTTGAGTCTATGCCACTCAAGGCTGCGGACGGGAGTACCTCCGGTACTAAGTTCCTGGGTCATGGCCTCGTATTCGGTGGATCCGGGCGATCCGGACGCGTCGTATCTCAGCTTCTGGCGCGAGAAGCACCTGTGCACCCTGACCACCCTCCGTCCGGACGGCACCCCGCACGTGGTGCCCGTCGCCGTCACATACGACCCGGAGGCCCGGCTCGCTCGGGTGGTCGCGAACAAGTCCAGCGCGAAGGTGCGCCATGTGCTGGCGGCCGAGGGCGCGGTCGTGGCGGTGTGCCAGGTGGACGGCCGGCGGTGGGCGACGCTGGAGGGGCGGGCCGTGGTCCGCGGCGAGCGGGAGCGGGTCGCGGAGGCGGAGCGGCGGTACGCGGAGCGCTACGGGCGGACGCCGCGGCCGAATCCGTCGCGGGTCGTCATCGAGATCGCGCTCACACGCGCGATGGGGCGGGGGTGAGGCGGGCCTGCCGGTCACGATTGTTTTCGGTCATCGCCCGATCCGGCCGATACCCGGATTCTTCCCCCGAAACTGCAGCGGCGTCACCGTGTTCAGGTCACGGTGACGCCGCTGCGGGGGGAAGCACCTGCGCGATCTTTTACGACGGGGGAATCGCGTCAGGCACTGCGGGGGGTGGCAGAGATGGTCCGGGGGGCAGGGGAGTCGGACTCCACCTGCCGGTGGTCCCGCTGGTCCAGGTTCACAAAGATCATTCCGTACCGGATGGCACACCGTACGGGCTTCGGCGCCCCCCTGGGCCGCCTCAGGCACCGGTACGCCCGTACGTCCTCGTCCTCGTCGCGGGTGACGACGACCGGCTCACCGAAGACGGTCACCATCAACGAGTCGCCGCTGTGGGGGATAGCGGTGACCAGGTCGATGAAGTGCCATCCGGACCGGTAGGCGGTAGCCATCTCACGGCGGAAGGAGCGGTCGTCGGGTGGAGTACTCATGTCAAGCCCACACGCTGTCATCCGTACGCGCCGGCCCTGCCGCCCACACACTGTCGCCCGCGGGTGCGTCCTGGGCGACGATCGGCGGCCACACGCTGTCCGCCAGGACGTCTCCCTTCGTCTCGGAGAAGCCGCTGACCACCCCGAAGGCCACACCGACGGAGAAGGCGGCGACAAGCACCGAGCGAAGCATTTTCTTACCCATAGTCGGCTTCGTCCTCACTTGAAGGTCCCCTCTGTCCCCCGTCGAGTACGACGATGGCTCATTCGGGCACGTCATGGCCACACGATCGGTGCATCATGTTCCTGCATGTTCAGGACCCTGGGGGGTGGAGATTTGGGAACGAAACAGACTAATACGGCACATCCTCATGCGGTGACTGAGCTGTGCGAGGAGGGGGTGCGACTGTACGCGAATGCTCTCCGCGCGGGACGTATCACCCGCGCGGAAGTGGAGCCCGCGCCCTGCTTGATGGATTTCGCCCTCCTTCATCCGGATCCGGACGACGCCCAGTGGCTGCGTCCCGTGCTGCCCTCGATCGCGCTGGCGCAGCGGCTGAGCCCGCTGGAGCGGGAGATCACCGAGCGCAGAAAGCTGTCGATCGAACTCGCCGACACTTTCGAGCCGTTCATGTCGCTGAGCGCCCAGGAGATCGCCCCCACCCACTCCATCACGGTGCTCGAGGGCAACGACCGCATCAACAGCGCGCTGGACCTGGCCACCGCCCAGTGCCGTACGGAGATGCTGACCGTCCAGCCGAGCGGCCACCGGCCCGAACGCAGCCTGCTGCAGGGCTTCGAGCGCGACCGGCTGCTCATCGAGCGCGGTGTGCGCATACGCACCCTCTATCAGCACACCGCGCGGTTCAACCCCGAGCGGCTGTCGTACGTCGAGCAGTTCGCCAACGGCCGGGCGGAGTACCGCACCATCGACGAACTGGTGGAGCGTCTCATCATCTGCGACGAGACGGTCGCCTTCATCCCCGTGCAGGACGACCGCCAGGTCGCGCTGGAGCTCCGGCACACGGGGCTCGTCCGGTATCTGATCAAGGTGTTCGAGTTCATGTGGAGCCGCGCGGTCCCGCTGACCGCCGGCACACCCTACGAGACGGCACCCGACGGCATACCGGAGATACAGCACTCCATCGCCAAACTGCTGGTGGAGGGCCACGTCGACGAGGCCATCGCGCGCCGCCTCGGTATGAACGTACGGACCTGCCGGGCCCACATCGCCAAACTCGCCGCCACCCTCGGCAGCGGCAGCCGGGCCCAACTGGGTTATCTCATCGCGGAGTCCGGGATCCTCCATCAGGAGGGAGACACGAAGTGACCTCGCCGGCGCACGAGGGGCACGAGGCGGAGGAGCTCTGCGCCACGGGGGCCGCCCTGTACGAACGCGCCCTGCGCGAGGGGGGCGTGAGCGCCCCGGAGGCCCAGCAGGTGCCCTGCATGGCCGATCTGGGCCTGTTGCAGCCCGCCGTGGACGATCCGGAGCGGTGGGAGCCGGTCACGCCCCTGGTGGCCCTCCAGCGGCTGCTGCGGCGCTCCGCGGAACGTGTCGCGGAGGACAGACGGCGCGAGGAGCGGCTGGCCGAGACCTTCGCCTCCTTCCTGCCGTACGGCACCTCGGCGGCGGCGGAGACGCCGACACTGCGGCTGATCAGCGGCAAGGACCGCATCGTCCGGGCGATCGCGGAGGAACTGGCCGGGGCCGGTGACCAGCTCCTGGCCATCCATCCGCGCGAGGGCCACGTCGGCCCGCCCACCCCGGAGTACGAGCTCGCCCTGGCACGGGACCAGGCGTTCCTCGACCGCGGCGGCCGTATCCGCACGCTCTACCCGCACACACTGCGGCACGCCCCCACCGTGCTCGCCCGCTACGAACGTCTGACGGGCGATGTCGAGGCCCGCACCCTCGACGAGGTCACCGAACGCCTCATCCTCGTGGACGGCGCGGTCGCGTTCGTCCCCGCCAACAGCGACCGGAGCCTGGCCCTGGAGGTCCGCCACCCGGCCCTGGTCTCCTACCTCGCCACCGCGTTCGACCGCCTGTGGCGCCTGGCCACCCCCATGCACCCCCTGGCCGCCCGCCTGCCCTCCCCGGGCACCGTCACCCCCCGCCAGCACGCCATCGCGAGCCTCCTCGTCGAGGGCCACACCGACGCGGTGATCGCCGACCGGCTGGGCATGAACATCCGCACGGCCCGCGAGCACATAGCGAAACTGGCGGCCACCCTGGGCAGCAACAGCCGAGCCCAGCTCGGCTACCTGATCGCCCGCGCGGGCATCCTGGACCGCGCGCGGTAGCCCACCCGGCGTCCGGCTCACCACAACGCCGCCCGCACCGGGGTTTCGGGGCGCAGCCCCGGGCGCGACGGGGTCGGGGCCGCGCCCTGGACTCCGTCGGCACCCACCGCCCTCCCCCGCTCGGGGAGAGTCCCGCAGCGACCTGCGGAACGGGGTCCGGGGCGGAGCCCCGGGGTCGGGACGGGAAGGGGCGGCGGGGGCGAGGCGACCCGGCGGGGCGACCACCGCGGCGCCGGCACCCGCGCCCCGCCCCGGAGGGCTCAGCGTGGGTCCGGCGGGACCGTCGCGTGCGGACGCGGGGTGTGCAGGCCCGTCTGGGCTATGCGCACACCCAGTTGCGTACGGCTCGCCGCCCCCAGCGTCTCCGACAGGCGCGCGATGTGCGCCCGGCACGTACGGACACTGATTCCCAGCCGTTCCGCGATCACCGCGTCCTGGTGCCCCTCCGCCAGCAGCGCCGCGATGGACTGCTCCCGGTGTGAGATGCCCTCGATCCCGGTGTCCGGCAGCGGCGCGGTCAGCGGGATCGCGAGCCGCCACAGCCGGTCGAAGACCGTGCCCAGGTACTCCACCAGCGCCGGATGCCGCAGCTCCAGCGCCATGGACCGCTCGCTGTTGGCGGGAATGAACGCGACCGTACGGTCGAACAGGATCAGCCGCTCGATCACCTCGTCGAGCGTGCGCGCCTCCACCGCGTCGCCCATCAGCTCGAGATAGCTGAGCAGCCCGTGCCCGTGCCGGGCCACATGCGTGTAGAGGTCCCGCATCCGCACCCCGCGCCCGCGCAGCGCCATCGCCCGGTGCAGTCCCTCGGACAGCTCCGCCTCACGCCGGATACCGCCCGGCTGGACGGTGAGCACCTCGGTGGTGCACGCCTGGGTCGCCTCGTCCATCGCCGCCTGGATGCGCGCCACCCCGTCCAGCACCCGGATCGCCGGCCCCTCGGCGGCCGTCGGCGCGGCGGACAGCCGGCGGCCCAGACCGGCGTACCACTCGAAGGCCGACACGGCCGAACCCACCCGGCGCTGACTGGCGCTGATGTCCTCGTACATCCCGCGCAGCAGCCGGGTCATGACCTCCTGCGGGGAGGTCGGCACCAGCCAGTCCATGTCGTCGGGGTCCGGGTGCAGCAGGGCCAGTTCCAGCAGGCACGGCACCGGCTCGGCGTCCCGGCGCGGCAGCCGTCCGCGCCGTACGGCCCGGGAATACACACGATCCCCGGCCTCGCACAGTCGGTCAGCACCGTGTGGATGCTCGTCCGTCCCGTGCCCGGCCATCGCCCGTCCCACCCCCGGTTCAGCCACTTTCCGCAGCGCAACTATGCGCGGCCGGAACCGGCTGTGCAACACGCACCGGTTCCGGCGGCGGTCCGGGGACCGGCGGGTGGCCGAATATCGACGGGCGGCGGCTACTTCAGCTTGATCTCCGCGCAGGCCGCCTTGAAGTCCGCCGTGCAGATGTCCGAGACGTCGTAGATCTTGTCGGCGACGACGGTGGTCGCGATGTTCTCCTTCGTCAGCGCGACCACCGGGACGAGCTGCGCCGGGATGTCCTTGGCGGTGGGGCTGTCCACCCGGTCACGGGTCAGCGCGTCGAACTGGATGTCCTTGCCCTGGACCTTGGCGACGGCCATCTCCGCGGCGCTCTCGGCCTCCTCCGGGTAGGACTTGTACACGCTCATGTACTGCTCGCCGGTGAGGATCCGCTGCACCGCCGCGAGTTCGGCGTCCTGGCCGGTGATCGGGGGCAGGCTGGTCACGCCGGCGGCCTCCAGCGCCTTCACGATGCCGCCCGCCATGCCGTCGTTGGCGGAGTACACCGCCTTGATGTCGCCCGCGCCGATCGCGTTGATCGCCTCGGTCATGTTGGCCTGGGCGTTCTCCGGCTTCCAGTCCTTGGTGTCGAAGGACTTGGAGATCGTCACCTTGCCCTTGAGCACGGCGAGCGCGCCGGCCTTGAACTGCTTGGCGTTGGGGTCGGTCGACGAGCCGTTCATCATCACGATCTTGTCGGTGATGCTCGCGTCCTCGCCCAGGGACTGCAGCAGGGAACGGCCCTGCACCTCGCCGACCAGCTCGTTGTCGAAGGAGATGTACGCGTCGATCGGCCCCTCGGCCAGCCGGTCGTAGGCGATGACGGGGATGCCCGCGTCCTTGGCCTTCTGCACGCCGTCCGCGATGGCGTGCGCGTCGACCGCGTCCAGCACGATGACGTCGACCCTGTCGTCGATCATGTTCTGCAGCTGGCTCGCCTGCTTGCCGGCGTCCGCCTCCGCGTTGGCGTACTCGACGGTGCCCTTCTTGTTGGTGAGCGACTCCACCTTCGTCTTGAAAATGGGGTAGTCGAACTGCTCGTACCGGGTGTTGGCCTTCTCCGGGAGCAGCAGCCCGACGGTGATGTCGTCCCCCTTGGTCGGGCTCGCGTCGTCGCTGCTCCCCGTCGCGTTGAGCACGCCGCATCCGGCGAGCATGACGGACATGGAGGTGGCGGCCACGGATATGGCGATACGACGACGCATGCGAGGGCTCACTTCAGGTGCGTTTCGGACGTGGGCACAGCATTGCGGCCCATGTGACTGAAAAGCCAACGCTTCAGCCCCCGCCGGCGTCAAGGTCAACCACTTAACGAGATGGACACAGCACGGTGTGCTGAACTCGTGAGAGACCTGCGGAAGCTCGGCGAGGATCATCTGGACACGCAGCCATACCATAGCCACACATGTGTGCGGACATAAGCCGGGAGGCCCGGAGGTTCGGCGAACCTCCGGGCCTCCCGGCTCACTTCACACCGCGGCTCAGTCGGGCTGCTGCCGCTTCGGCCGCCACACCACCAGCGCGCTGGTCTGCTGCACTTCCTGGTAGGGCACCAGGTCACGGCGGTACGAGGCGTGCACCGCGGCCTCGCGCTGACGCATCGCCGTGGCCGCCCCGTCGAGGGCGGCCTCCATCTCGGCCACCCGGGCCTGGAGCGCGGCGACCTGGTTCTCCAGTTCGATGATGCGCTTGATCCCGGCCAGGTTGATGCCCTCGGTCTGCGACAACTGCTGCACCTGGCGGAGCAGTTCGATGTCGCGGGCCGAATAGCGGCGACCCCGGCCGGCCGTACGGTCCGGCGACACGAGACCCAGCCGGTCGTACTGGCGCAGCGTCTGCGGGTGCAGACCGGAAAGCTGGGCCGCCACCGAAATGACGTAGACCGGGGTGTCCTGGGTCAGTTCATACGGATTGCGTCGACGGCCGTCCATTCAGATCATGCTCCCTTCGCGGCCTGGAACAGCTCCGCCCGCGGATCCTCCTCCGCGGTCGCCTCGCGATACGCCTCCAGCGCGTCACGAGCCTTCCCCGACAGGTCCGTGGGAACACTCACCTCCACGGTGACCAGCAGATCACCGCGGCTGCCGTCCTTGCGGACCGCGCCCTTGCCCCGGGCGCGCATCGTGCGGCCGTTGGGCGTGCCCGCCGGCAGCTTCAGCGTGACCGGTGGGCCGCCGAGGGTCGGGACCCGGACCTCGCCGCCGAGGGCGGCCTCGGTGAACGTCACCGGGACCGTGACGGTGAGGTTGTCCTCCTTGCGGCCGAACACCGGGTGACTGCCGACGTGCACGACGACATACAGATCACCGGCGGGGCCGCCGCGCTCGCCCGGCGCGCCCTTGCCGCGCAGCCGGATCCGCTGCCCGTCGCTGACGCCCGCGGGGATGCGCACCTGCATGGTCCTCGAGGACTTGGCCCGGCCGCTGCCCTTGCAGATCTCGCAGGCCTCCTCCGCGATCAGACCGCGGCCCTTGCAGTCGGGGCAGGGGTCCGTGAGGGAGAAACCGCCGCCGGAGCCCCGCGCCACCTGCCCGGTGCCGACGCAGGTCGGGCACACACGCGGTGTGCCGTTCTTGTCGCCGGTGCCCGAACAGGCCTTGCAGGGCGCCTGCGACGACATCCGCAGCGGGACGGTCGCGCCCTCGATCGCCTCGGTGAAGCTGAGCGTCACCTCGGACTCGATGTCCTGGCCGCGGCGCGGCTGGGTACGCGTACCCGCGCCCGCGCCGCCGCGGTTGAACAGACCCCCGAAGACGTCACCGATGCCGCCGCCGAAGCCGCCGCCCGCCTGCTGGCCGCCGGCCTGACCCCCGAAGAGGTCACCCAGGTCGAAGTTGAAGGAGCCACCGCCGCCCCCGCCCGGCCCCGGACGGAACCCGCCGTTGCCGAAGAGGGCGCGCGCCTCGTCGTACTCCTTGCGCTTCTTGGGGTCCCCGAGGATGTCGTTCGCCTCGGAGATCTCCTTGAAGCGCTCCTCCGCCTTGGCGTTGCCCTTGTTGGCGTCCGGGTGGAACTCGCGGGCGAGCTTCCGGTACGCCTTCTTGATCTCGGCCTCGGTGGCGTCCTTGGGGACGCCGAGGACCTTGTAGTAGTCCTTCTCGATGAAGTCCTTGGTGCTCATCCCCGACGTCCCTCCTTCCTACGGTCAGCCCTCTTCAGGGCCGTTGTCCTTCTCCTCGCCGGCCTCGGTGGCGTCCTCGGCCTGCGCCGGCTGGGCGCCGGGCTGCGGTTCGGCGACGGCCACCCGCGCGGGGCGGATGGTGCGCTCGCCGATGCGATACCCGGGCTGCAGGATCGCCACGCATGTCGTCTCGGTGACGTCCGGCGCGTAGCTGTGCATCAGGGCCTCGTGGATCGTCGGGTCGAAGGGCTCGCCCTCCTTGCCGAACTGCTGGAGACCCATCTTGGCGATGATCGTCTCCAGCGACTCCGCGACGGACTTGAAGCCGCCGACCAGCTCGCCGTGTTCACGGGCGCGGCCGACGTCGTCGAGGACGGGGAGCAGCTCGGTCAGGAGGTTCGCGATGGCGACCTCCTTGACCGCGACGCGGTCCCGCTCGACCCGGCGGCGGTAGTTCTGGAACTCGGCCTGGAGGCGCTGGAGGTCCGCCGTGCGCTCACCGAGCGCCGAGCGGGCCTGGTCCAGCTGGGCCACCAGTGCCGCTTCCTGGCCGGAGTCGCCGGCCGGGGCCGCCTCCCCCTCCGGGGAGGGTGTGGCGGCGGCCTTCGGCTCGGTCTCGTCGGAGGGGACGTCGGGCTGCTGCGACTGCTCGTCGAAGCCCGGGGTCTCCTCGGTCACGCCGCACCGTCCTTCCGGTCCTCGTCGACGATCTCGGCGTCGACGACGTCGTCGTCGGCCCTGGCCTCCCCGGCACCGGCGGACGGGCCACCGGCCGCCTGGGCGCCCTGGGCGTCGGCGTACATGGCCTGGCCCAGCTTCTGGGAGACGGCCGCGACCTTCTCCGTGGCGGTGCGGATCTCGGCGGAGTCCTCGCCCTTGAGCTTCTCCTTCAGCTCGGCGACGGCGGCCTCGACCTCGGCCTTGACGTCACCGGGGACCTTGTCCTCGTTGTCGCCGAGGAACTTCTCGGTCTGGTAGACGAGCTGCTCGCCCTGGTTGCGGGACTCGGCGGCCTCGCGGCGGGCGTGGTCCTCCTCCGCGTACTTCTCGGCCTCCTGGCGCATCCGGTCGACCTCGTCCTTCGGCAGCGAGGAGCCGCCGGTGACGGTCATCTTCTGCTCCTTGCCCGTGCCGAGGTCCTTCGCGGTCACGTGCATGATGCCGTTGGCGTCGATGTCGAAGGAGACCTCGATCTGCGGGACGCCGCGCGGCGCCGGGGGCAGACCGGTCAGCTCGAACATCCCGAGCTTCTTGTTGTACGCGGCGATCTCGCGCTCGCCCTGGTAGACCTGGATCTGCACGGACGGCTGGTTGTCCTCGGCCGTGGTGAAGATCTCGGAACGCTTCGTCGGGATCGTGGTGTTGCGCTCGATCAGCTTGGTCATGATGCCGCCCTTGGTCTCGATACCGAGGGACAGCGGGGTGACGTCGAGCAGCAGGACGTCCTTGACCTCGCCCTTGAGCACACCGGCCTGGAGCGCGGCACCGATCGAGACGACCTCGTCCGGGTTCACACCCTTGTTGGCCTCCTTGCCGCCGGTCAGCTCCTTGACGAGCTCGGCGACGGCGGGCATCCGGGTGGAGCCGCCGACGAGGACGACGTGGTCGATCTCGGACAGCTGGATGCCGGCGTCCTTGACGACGTTGTGGAACGGCGTCTTGCAGCGCTCGAGCAGGTCCGCGGTCAGCTGCTGGAACTGGGCGCGGGTCAGCTTCTCGTCGAGGTGCAGGGGGCCCTCGGCGGAGGCGGTGATGTAGGGGAGGTTGATCGTGGTCTCGGTGGACGAGGACAGCTCGATCTTCGCCTTCTCGGCGGCCTCGCGCAGACGCTGGAGCGCCATCTTGTCCTTGCCAAGGTCCACGCCGTGGCCCGACTGGAACTGCTTGACCAGGTAGTCGACGACGCGCTGGTCCCAGTCGTCACCACCGAGGTTGTTGTCACCGTTGGTGGCCTTGACCTCGACGACACCGTCGCCGATCTCGAGCAGCGAGACGTCGAACGTACCGCCACCGAGGTCGAAGACCAGGATGACCTGCTCGTCCTTGTCGAGCCCGTACGCCAGGGCGGCGGCCGTGGGCTCGTTGACGATCCGCAGCACGTTCAGACCGGCGATCTCGCCGGCCTCCTTGGTCGCCTGGCGCTCGGCGTCGTTGAAGTACGCCGGGACGGTGATGACCGCGTCCGTGACCTTCTCGCCCAGGTACGCCTCGGCGTCGCGCTTCAGCTTCTGCAGCACGAAGGCGCTCATCTGCTGCGGGTTGAAGGGCTTCCCGTCGAGCTCGATCTTCCAGTCGGTGCCCATGTGGCGCTTGACCGACCGGATGGTCCTGTCGACGTTCGTGACCGCCTGACGCTTGGCCACCTCGCCGACCAGCACCTCACCGTTCTTGGCGAAGGCGACGACGGACGGCGTGGTCCTGGCGCCCTCGGCGTTGGTGATGACGGTGGGCTCGCCGCCCTCCAGAACGCTGACGACGGAGTTAGTCGTGCCCAGGTCGATGCCGACCGCACGTGCCATTTTGATCCTCCAGCTGACTTGAGTGGAACAGACTCAAGCATGCATGACACCCGGCGCGGGGTCAACAGAGCTGAGTCTGCCCGACTCAACTCTTATCCGTTCCTTACACGCAACCGCCCTGTGACCTGCCCAGACGCCTCGGCCGAGCGCTGACGGGGACGGAAAACGGGGGTGACGGGCACACGTGCGAGCGCGAGGACGATCACGGCGGCGACCGCCGCCACCCAGAGCACCGCGCTCCCGGACACCCGTCCGGTGTGCACGGCCACCCCCACCAGTACGCCGCCCAGCGCCCCGGCGCCGATGAGGACCGTCACCGCGCGGGGCGCGAGTCCGAGCCGCCGCAGCCGGTGTCCGAGGTGGTCGGGCCGGCCGCGCGTCACGGGCCACCGCGACAGCCGCCGCGCGAGGACCACCAGTACGGCGTCGGCGCACACCACGGCCGTCAGGGCGGACAACACCCCCACACCGGTCCCGATTCCCTGCCCGGCCCGTACGAACACCGCCGCCGAGGCCACCAGGAACCCCGTGAACAGCGATCCGCCGGCGCCGAGACCTGCCCGCGCGGGATGCCAGTTGTGCAGCAGGAACCCGGCGAGCGCGGCGGCCGTCACGCCCATCAGCACCGCGAGGCCCTCCATCAGCTCCGCCGCCGCGCAGGCCGCCACCCCGAACGCGGTCACCACCCCGACGGTGCCGGCCAGTCCGTCGCCGTGGTCGAGCCCCCGGAAGGCGGCGGCGACCGCCACGATCCACGCCACGGCGAGCACGCCCCCGGCCGTCCCGGTCTCCGCGTACGGCACGACGAGCGCCGCCGCCACGGCCGTACCGCCGAGCGGGATCCACCACCGCAGCCGCCATACGTCGGCGGCCAGCCCCAGTACGCCGACCCAGGCCCCGGCCGCCAGCACCCGGCCGATCCCGGTGCCGAGCGGGGCGAACCCCGCGCGGTCGCCGAGGCCCGCGACCAGCCCGGTGGCGAGCACGACGGCCGTCCCCCCGGACAGCGGCAGCGCCCAGCGGCGCCGGCGGTCCAGGATTCCCAGACGCAGGGCGGGGGCCCGCAGCAGCTCCGCGAGAAGGGCGGAGAGCAGCAGGGCGGTGGCGGTGGCGGCGATCCCGTAGAGCACGGATATAAGTTAGGGGCGTATGGACCGATTTAGCGTGAATAACACGATCCGATGGCCGGCACCACCCGAGAGGACTTCTCAGGCAACCCTCAGCGACTCAGATCACCCCGCGCCCGGCTACAGTGCGGCCGGGGATGCGGGTAGTCTCGAACGGACTGCATAAGTTACCGCTTAGTAATCTGGGGAAGTCGTGGTGAGAGCCATGACAGCGTCCCCGTACGAAGATCCCATCAGTTCCATCCGAGACCCCTCCGAAACCCCTCGCAGGCCCGAGGAGCCCCCATGCAACTCGCCGCGATCATCGTGTCGCTGGTCCTGACCGTGGTCGGCGTCGCGCTGCTCGCACGCGCGATCGGCCAGTTCGTCCGGTACTTCAAGCTGGGCCAGCCGGTCCCGGCAGGCACCCGGACCGACAATCCCTACCAGCGCAGTGTGACCCTGGTCCGGGAGTTCCTCGGCCACACCCGCATGAACCGGTGGGGCATCGTCGGCTTCGCCCACTGGTTCGTCGCGGTCGGCTTCCTGACACTGCCGCCGACCCTCGCCCAGGCGTTCGGCCAGCTCTTCCAGGCCGACTGGGTGCTGCCGGTGATCGGCGGCTTCCTGCCGTTCGAGATGTACACCGAGTTCATCGGTGTGATGACCGTGCTCGGCATCGCCGTACTCATCGTCATCCGGCTGCTGAGCCTGCCCTCGCGCCCGGGCCGCAAGTCCCGCTTCGCCGGCTCCAAGGCCGGCCAGGCGTACTTCGTCGAGTACGTCATCCTCACCATCGGCCTCGCCATCTACGTGCTGCGCGGCCTGGAGGGCGCGCTGCACCACGTGGACGGGTACGAGGCGGCGTACTTCGCCTCGTACCCGCTGGTCCTCGCCTTCAAGGGCCTGTCGGTCGGCGCGCTGCAGAACCTGGTCTACCTGGTCGCCATGATCAAGATCTCGACGTCCTTCATCTGGATGATCGTGGTCTCGCTCAACACCAACATGGGTGTGGCCTGGCACCGCTTCCTCGCCTTCCCGAACATCTGGTTCAAGCGCGAGGCCACCGGCGGCACCGCCCTGGGCGCCCTGCAGCCCATGACGTCCGGCGGTGAGCCGATCGACTTCACCGACCCCGGTGACGACGACGTCTTCGGCGTCTCCCAGGTCGAGCAGTTCTCCTGGAAGGGCCTGCTGGACTTCTCCACCTGCACCGAGTGCGGCCGCTGCCAGTCGCAGTGCCCCGCCTGGAACACCGGCAAGCCCCTCTCCCCCAAGCTCCTGATCATGTCCCTGCGCGACCACGCGCACGCCAAGGCGCCCTATCTGCTGGCGGGCGGCGGCAAGACGATGGAGGGCGAGGAGAAGGCCTCCGAGGAGCAGCTCGCGGGCGTGCCCGCGGCGGCCCTCGCGGAGGCCGAGCGGCCGCTGATCGGCACGGCGGAAGAGAACGGCGTCATCGACCCGGACGTCCTGTGGTCGTGCACCACCTGCGGTGCCTGCGTCGAGCAGTGCCCGGTCGACATCGAGCACGTCGACCACATCGTCGACATGCGCCGCTACCAGGTGATGATCGAGTCCGCGTTCCCCTCCGAGGCGGGCACGATGCTCAAGAACCTGGAGAAGAAGGGCAATCCCTGGGGCCTGGCGAAGAAGCAGCGCCTGGAGTGGACCAAGGAGGTCGACTTCGAGGTCCCGGTCGTCGGCAAGGACATCGAGGACCTGTCCGAGGTCGAGTACCTGTACTGGGTCGGCTGCGCCGGCGCCCTGGAGGACCGCGCCAAGAAGACCACGAAGGCCTTCGCGGAGCTCCTCCACATCGCGGGCGTCAAGTTCGCCATCATGGGCGGCGACGAGAAGTGCACCGGTGACTCGGCGCGGCGCCTCGGCAACGAGCCGCTGTTCCAGGAACTCGGCATGGAGAACGTCATGTCCCTCAACGCCGCCTTCGGCGAGGAGACGGACGACGACGGCAAGGTCACGCCCGAGTCCGCGAAGCCCAAGTCGGCGAAGAAGATCGTCGCCACCTGCCCGCACTGCCTCAACACCCTCGGCAACGAGTACCCGCAGCTCGGCGGCGACTACGAGGTCATCCACCACACCCAGCTGCTCCAGCACCTGGTGGACGAGGGCAGGCTGATCCCGGTCACCCCGGTCGAGGGCCTCATCACCTACCACGACCCGTGCTACCTGGGCCGCCACAACAAGATCTACACGCCCCCGCGCGAGATCATCGGCAAGGTCCCGGGCCTGCGCAACGAGGAGATGCACCGCCACAAGGAGCGCGGCTTCTGCTGCGGCGCCGGCGGCGCCCGGATGTGGATGGAGGAGCGGATCGGCAAGCGCATCAACAACGAGCGCGTCGACGAAGCCCTCTCCCTCAACCCGGACATCATCTCCACGGCCTGCCCGTTCTGCCTGGTCATGCTGACCGACTCGGTCAACGGCAAGAAGAACGAGGGCGTGGCCAAGGAGTCCGTCCAGGTCGTCGACGTCGCCCAGTTGCTGCTGGAGTCCGTCAAGACCCCGGCCGACCCGGCGGGCGACGAGGAGAACGAGAACGCTCCGCAGCCGGAGCCGGTGAAGTAACCGACCGCGCGTCGTGGCAGGGGCCGTCCGAACAGGGCGGCCCCTGCGGCGTGTTCGGACGGGCCTGCGGCGGGTCTCGGCGGCCCATGCGGCGGGCTCCCGCGGCCCTTGCGGCGGGCTCCGGCGGCCCTTGCGGCGGGTTTCGGGCCCCTGCGACGTGCTCCCCACGGCCCCTGCAGCGGGCTCCGGCGGCCCATGCGACGTGCTCCCCACGGCCCTTGCGGCGGACTACGGCGGGCTCCGGCGGCCCATGCGGCGTGTTCGGACGGTCCCGCGGCGGGCTCCCGCAGCCCCTGGGGCGTGTTCGGACGGGCCCTGAGCCGTGTCCGTGGGCCCCCGGCCCCTGAGCCGTGTCCGTGGGCCCCCGCGCCGAAAAAACACGGGCTGCCCGTACAACCCTCACACCCCGCCGCCGGTCTCATGATCGCCGAACCGTCGGTGAACCCCGGGACAACCCCCGGCGAACCCGGACGGCCCCGGCACCTCATCGACTCCGGATGCCCGCCAGGCGTCCCTCGCATGCCGCAGGAGACCCCGCATGCACCGACACATGAGACTCGCCCTCGCCTCGGCCACCGCCGTCGCGCTCACCGGCGGTCTGCTCACCTTCGCCGCCTCGCCCGCGACGGCCGCCGACTCCACGCACGTCGCCCTGGCCGACTTCAACGGCGACGGCCGCGGCGACGTGGCCACCTCGGTCACCGGCGCCTACGTCGCCGGAAAGGCCCAGGCCGGCCAGTTCGCCGTCCTCTACGGCACGGCCACCGGCGTATCGTCCGCCAAGCGCCACACCATCAGCCAGGACACCAGCGGCGTCCCCGGCGGCGCCGAGACCGGCGACAACTTCGGCTACGACCACGCCTACGCCGACTTCAACGGCGACGGCTACGACGACGTCGCCGTCTCCGCCCCGTACGAGGACCTCGGCAGCGACAAGGACGGCGGCCTCCTCACCATCCTGTGGGGCTCGGCCTCCGGCATCACCGGCAAGAGCATCACCGTCAACGACCCGGCCCCCTCCTCCCACGACCTGTGGGGCAAGAACCTGGCCGCCGGCGACTTCGACGGTGACGGCAGGGCCGACCTGGCCGTCGGCACCGACCACGCCGCCATCCACGTCTTCAAGGGCGGCTTCACCACCGCGGGCAAGTCCGGCGGCCGCTACACCGTCACGCCGCCCATCCAGGGCGCCGAGGCGGACGGCCCGCTGAACCTGACCGCCGGTGACGTCGACGGCGGCGCCACCGACCTGGTCGTCGACGGCTTCGAGACCACCTCCGAGTACGGCTGGAACCGCAACTTCTTCATCCCCGGCTCCGCCACCGGACTGAAGGCCTCCGCGGCCAAGTCCCTGAAGCCCGGCGTCATCACCGCGATCGGCGACATCGACAACGACGGCTTCGGCGACATCGTCAGCGGCGCCTACTGGAACTCCACCACCGAGGACGGCACGCCGATCCCCGACTCCGCCAACGGCGGCAAGGTCTGGGTCACCTCCGGCTCGGCCGGCGGCCCGCTCACCGACTCCGCCACCGGCATCACCCAGGACACCGGCAACGTGCCCGGCGGCTCCGAGGGCAACGACTACTTCGGCTACGAACTCGACCTCGGCGACATCAACGGCGACGGCTTCCTCGACCTCGCCATCGGAGTCGCCGGCGAGAACATCGGCGCCGCGGCCGACACCGGCATGGTCGTCCTCCTCTACGGCACCGCGAACGGCCTGAACACCAGCTCCGGCGGCCAGTCCTTCCACCAGGACAACACGGGCGTCCCGGGCGGCAACGAGGACAACGACGGCTTCGGCCTCGACGTCAAGCTCGACGACGTCACCGGCGACGGGAAGGACGACCTGATCGTCGGCTCCGCCGAGGACAAGGGCGACGGCGCGATCGTCTACATGCCGTCCAACGGCACGAAGATCACCACCACCGGCTCCCGCTTCATCGCCGCGTCCACCTCGGGCGTCTCCAAGACGGGCACCCCGTACTTCGGCTCCAACTTCGCCGACTGACCGGGCCCCGTCCCTCCGTCCTCCGTAGGACCGCGCGACGGCGCGGTCCTACGGAGGACGGACGACCCGCCTGACGACCCCTTAGGGGATGTCACAGCTCGGCCGCAAAGCCGGGCTCCGAAGCCGGGGTCCGGCACGCGGCAGGCCGGGACCGGGTACGTTCGAGGACGTGGCTGGATTCAGGATCGGACGCGGCCGGAACAACGGCGCTCCTCACGCGCGACCGCAACACCCCCCGCACGGGCAGCAGACGCCGCAGGGGCCGTCGTACGGCTACCCGCAGGCGCCGCCGCAGCCGTCGTACCCACAGCAGCCGTCGTACGGCGGTGGCGGGGGCGGCTGGCCGCAGGCGCACCGTCCCAGCGGGCCCGGCGGCCCTGGTGGCCCCGGCGGTCACGGGGAGCCGGAGTACTTCGGTGACGGCGGATACCCGCACGGCACCCAGGGCGCTCCGCACGACCCGTACGCGGCCAACAACCCGGGTCACACCCAGGCCTTCTCGATCAACGAGGACCCCTACACCCAGGGCGACCCCCAGCACGCCGGCTCCGCCCCGCCGCCCGGCCCGGTCGGCCCCCGGCTGCGCTGGCAGGAGCTGCTCAAGGGCATCGTCCTGTCCCCCGCGCAGACCTTCCTGCGGATGCGCGACTACTCGGTGTGGGCGCCCGCCCTCATCGTCTCCTTCCTCTACGGCCTGCTCGCCGTCTTCGGCTTCGACACCGCGCGCGAGGACGCGATCAACGCCACGCTGTCGAACGCCGTCCCGATCGTCCTGACGACCTCCGTCGCGATGGTGCTCAGCGCGTTCATCCTCGGCGTGGTCACCCACACCCTGGCCCGCCAGCTCGGCGGCAACGGCGCCTGGCAGCCCACGGTCGGCCTCTCCATGCTGATCATGTCCATCACGGACGCGCCCCGCCTGGTCGTCGCCATCTTCGCGGGCGGCGACGCCTCCTTCGTCCAGCTCCTCGGCTGGGCCACCTGGGTCGCGGCCGGCGCCCTCCTCACCATCATGGTCAGCCGCTCCCACGACCTCCCCTGGCCGAAGGCGCTCGGCGCTTCGGCCATCCAGCTGGTCGCACTGCTGTCGATCGTGAAGCTCGGCACGTTCTGACACGAAGGAGGGGGCTCCCGGTGCCGGGAGCCCCCTCTTTCCTGTCTCTGCCCCTCAGGCGTCGAGAACCCGCCCGGCCCGCCCGACGACGGGCGGCTGCACGCTCCACGGGAAGTCGATCCACGCGTCGGTGCGCTTCCACACGTACTCGCACTTCACCAGCGACTGCGTCTTCTCGTAGACCACGGCGCTGCGCACCTCGGCGACGGCGTCGTGGCAGAAGTCGCGGACGAGCTTGAGCGTCTTGCCGGTGTCGGCCACGTCGTCGGCGATCAGCACCTTCTTGTCGGTGAAGTCGATGACGTTGGGCACGGGCGCGAGCATGACCGGCATCTCGAGCGTGGTCCCGACGCCGGTGTAGAACTCGACGTTCACCAGATGAAGATTCTTGCAGTCGAGGGCGTACGCGAGCCCGCCCGCGACGAAGACGCCGCCGCGCGCGATGCTGAGCACGATGTCGGGCTCGTACCCGTCGTCGGCGATGGTCTGGGCGAGCTCCCGGACGGCGACGCCGAACTGCTCGTAGCCGAGGTTCTCGCGCATGCCGCCGCTCACACCCGGGTCCGGTGGAAGTTGAGGAACGACCGCGAGGCCGTCGGCCCGCGCTGCCCCTGGTACCGGGAGCCGTACCGCTCGCTGCCGTACGGGTGCTCGGCCGGCGAACTCAGCCGGAACATACACAGCTGGCCGATCTTCATACCGGGCCAGAGCTTGATGGGGAGCGTCGCGAGGTTGCTGAGCTCCAGGGTCACGTGCCCGGAGAACCCGGGGTCGATGAACCCGGCGGTGGAGTGCGTGACCAGCCCGAGCCGCCCGAGCGAGCTCTTCCCCTCGAGCCGCGAGGCGAGGTCGTCGGGCAGCGAGATCACCTCGTACGTACTGGCCAGCACGAACTCACCGGGGTGCAGGATGAACGGCTCGTCCCCCTCCGGCTCCACCAGCCGGGTCAGGTCCACCTGCTCGACGGACGGGTCGATGTGGGGGTACCGGTGGTTCTCGAACACCCGGAAGTAGCGGTCGAGGCGTACGTCGATGCTGGACGGCTGCACCATGGCGTCGTCGAAGGGATCGATACGCACCCGTCCGGCGTCGATCTCGGCCCGGATGTCCTTGTCAGAGAGAAGCACGCCCCGAGAATACGCAAGACGCGCGGAACGGCCACAACCGGCCGTCCCACGCGCCCTCGCTCTCCCGCCCGCTACCGGGATTCATTCGCAGTGCTTCGGCGTTCACGCCCGGGGGTGAGGCAAACCCTTTGGCGGCGGGACGCGCGGCAGTCGGTCAGGTTCACCGCCAACGCCCGCTGGGGCATCACCGGCAGCGGCCGGTTGAGCCTGCCGAAGGTCGGCGCGGTGAAGGTGAAGTGGTCCCGCACCCTGCCCGCCACCCCCTCTTCGGTCACCGTGGTCAGGGACGCGGCGGGACAGCACTTCGCCTCCTTCGTCGTCGACACCGACCCCACCGCCGACGCCGCCCGGATGCCCGGCACCGACTGTGCCGTCGGCATCGACCGGCCTGACCCACTTCGCGGTTCTGTCCGACGGTACGAAGATCGCCTCTCCGCGCTTCCTGCGCCGGGCGGAGAAGAAGCTGAAGAAGGCCCAGCGGGCGCTGTCCCGCAAACAGAAGGGATCAAAGAACCGGTCGAAGGCCCGGTTGAAGGTTGCCCGCGCTTATGTGAAGGTCGCCGACGCGCGCCGCGAGTTCCACCACCAGCTCTCCACCAGGCTGATTTCCGAGAACCAAGGGATCGCCGTGGAGGACCTGTCGGTGGCGGGACTGGCCCGCACCAGGCTGGCCAAGAGTGTGCACGACGCCGGATGGGCTCAGTTCATCAGCATGCTGGCGCACAAGGCGCAACGGTACGGCCGCACCTTCGTAAAGATCGGGCGGTTCGAGCCCACCAGCCAGGTGTGCTCCGCCTGCGGGCACCACGACGGACCCAAACCCCTCCACATCCGGGAATGGACCTGTACCGCCTGCGGCACCGTCCACGACCGGGACCACAACGCCGCCCTCAACGTCAAACGGGCCGCCGGACTGGCGGTATCAGCCTGCGGAGCGCCGGTAGGACCAGAACCCCTTCTGGCACAGCGCGAAGAAACAGGAAGCCACGGATTCCCCACCGACCCCCGCGCCGCGTAACGGCACGGGGGTCGGTGGGGAAGGCCAGAATCCTCGCCCTTCATAGCGAGGAGCATGTCAACGCTTCTGAAGACTCACCGGCACGACACTGCGAAGCCGCGCACAGCGCGGACACCGCAGAAGCCGGCCGGGGCCGAGTCGCTCGGCCTGCTGCATCGGAAACGAGGCGGCGGTGAACACGTGCCCATCGGCACAACGGACGACGGTGCGCTCCATCAAGTCCAAGAGTCCCTTCCCCAAGAGGCTGCGTCCGGCCAACTGCCCTGACGACAAAAGCCACATTACGGGATCAAGGGAAGCGGTCTCCAGGCGGCACCCCGCACCCTCACCGTACGCCCGAACTTCCGCCCGCCGCAGCCACATCCACCCCCTGAAACACCCTCAGGCCCCCGGGCCCGAACACCGGGGGCCTGCCATGGGGTAGAGTGACGGAGCATCCAGGCGCCGCCGAATCGCGGGGCCGGGACCAACGCGGGTGTAGTTTAATGGTAGAACATCAGCTTCCCAAGCTGAGAGCGCGAGTTCGATTCTCGTCACCCGCTCCACGAAGAAGGCCCAGTTCACCGATCTGGGCCTTACTTGTTGTCTAGTCCAATCAGGGGGCGGCGTGCCCTCGGCGTGCCCTAAGTCGAGTCCAGGCCGCCACACCAGCGCCATTCGGGCGCCCAGCAGGCATCAACCTGCCCCGGCGTCCCATATCGCGAGACGCAATTCGTGTGACCTGCGCCACACAGGGTGCAAAGGGTCACTAAGACGCATACGCAAAGGGTGGTTTGCGGGACGGGTGGCGCCCCGGTCTCCGGGCCTGCCTTGACGGGTTTACCTCGCCGACTCGGCAGTACGGTGAACCCGTGACCTCCTTACCGGAAGAATCGCCCTCACTGATCCGTGAAGGCGACCGCGAGGCAGCCGTGCGACGTCTGCAGGAGGCGTACGCGGAAGGGCTCATCCCACACGAGGTGTTGGACGAGCACCTCCACCAGGTGCTCAGGGCCAAGACGCGGAGCGAACTCGCGTCCGCTCTGGTCTCGCTCCCGGAGGAGCAACCGGGAAGCACTGCCACGATCGCCGCCGCCGGTGGGCGGATCAAGCGGCGTGGCGCGTGGCGGGTGCCCCGGGTCCTCAAGGTCGAGTCAGCATATGGAAGGGTGCGCCTGGACCTGTCCCGTGCGGTCATCGAGCACCCGATCGTCGACATCGAGCTGCAACTGGAACCGGCGGGGCCCGGATCACGGTGCCCCGGGACGCGGTGGTCGACGTCGAAGGACTGAGCACGGGATGGAAGGACCTGCGCTACAAGATCCCGCGACACCCCCGGCCCGACGGGCCGACGATTCGGATCTCCGGGGTCATGGGATACGGACGCTTGAAGATTCGCCACGCCCTGCGTTGAAGCCCCGTCCGGTGCTTCGGCCCCGCCGGCGGCGAGTGCAGCACTAGGCGGGTACCAGGTCTCCCAGCGCCTCGCGAAGCGCCGTGCCCACGACAGGTCCCGCCACGGCCACCTGTCGAAGCTCGTCGCCCTTCATGTAGCGGTAGCTCTGCGGAGGGTGGAAGGACCCGGCGGAGCGCAGCGCATTGAGCGATACCGGCTCATCGAAGGAGACAGGATTCTCCATCGTGAGACCGCTCGCCTGCCTCGCGCCGCTCATGTAGGCGTCGTACTCCCTCCGGGTGATCCCGGTCTGTCCCCGATGAGCCGACCAGACCTCGCTGGGCGTGGCGACGTAGATGGCGGCAATGCGCGCCATGCCCACCACCGCCATGGTGGGCGCGGTCGCGTACAAGAGGACGGGCGTTCCCGGAGGCGCGGCGACGCGCTGGCGGCGAACCTCCACCGTCTTGCTGCCAGCCAGGATCGCGTTGGCGAAGCGCGGGTGGACGGACAGCAGCATCGCGCGTTCCGGATCGCTCACGTCGTTCGGTGCCCCTCTTGGTAAACCGCCTGGAACAGCTCACTGCTGATCTTGGACAGCGAGATCAGCGAGCCAGGCGACCACGTTAGCCCCCGGCCCCTGGCCAGCGAGGTCAATCGGCGCAGCGTCACCGGCTTCGGGAAGATCTCAGTGTCCGAGAACCTCAGCGCCATGGCGTGACCGGACGCGTCTGCAGCCCTCTCGACCTCAGCCCGACCATATACGCCCAGGTGTTCGAATTTCGAGAACAGAACATCCGGAGTGTCGATGAGCACCTCGTCGAGCCGCGAGCTGCCCACCACCATCTGACCCTCTCCCGTGGAGTTGTCGTCGCTGACGTACCAGAGCAGTCGAGCCGGGACGCTCTCTCCTCGACGCTGCGAAGATCGGTAGTAGACGTGTTCCCTGCTGATGCCCAGGGCGTCGCTCCGCGCGATGAGCATGGCCGGGACGTTGAACAGCTCAGTCGACCAGCGCGGCTTGATGGGCACCATGAAGGACGGCAGCTCGGAGTCGATGACCTTGGCCGGCCACCACGCACGCTCCAGCACGGCGGTCACCTCCGCCGGCATGCCGACGTCGAGCACGGTCGCATCGACAGCAAGCTCTCGGGCCAACCCGCCGGCCACCACCTCCACCTCGGCGGCAGTCCCGCACACGTTCACCAGGAGCGCGACGAGCTGGCCGTTGTGCTCGAAGAAGCCGTCGTCACCGGCCGCGGACCGCGCCGCCTCGGAGGGGTGCGGATCACTGATGCGGACGATCTCGGCCCCGCAATCCCTCCCGAGCCGCTTAAGCAGGAAGAGGAGCTGCCGGGCCAGGGTCTCTTCCAGGGGGTGGCCAGCTGTGCGAAGGACGGGTACAACCAGGGTTCGGCCGTCCAGCGACCACGCGTAGAGGGCGACCGGTCGGCCCTGGCCGTCCCGGAGAAGCTCACGACGCCATGCGATCCCGCCCTCGTTCAGCGACCGCAGCCGCTCAGAGAAGGCTGAGCCGTCGTCAGCGCCCGACTGCTCGAAGAAGGCGACCAGTTCATCCTCCGCGCCCGGCGCCACCTCCGCGGACCGGAACTCCGTCCCCATCAGGTCAGCCGGGCGATACACCTGGGCCTGCCGCAGCTCATCGACGTGAAGCGTCACGGTCGACGGTGAGACGACCCGGACGCGAGCGACCTCCCAGGCCACGTCTGTCAGGCGAGACAGCAGCGGATCACGGGTCGCCAGGACTTGTAGACCAGCACACGAGGTCTCGGCCACATACCGCATGCCCCGCAGAAGTGCTGGGTCGGCAGCCAGGCCGGGAACCGCCTGCGTAGCGGCTTGCACCAGTTCGCGGGTTCGCTCCTCCACGGCCGCGGAGCCGGGAGAGAGCTTGTGGAGCCCGGTCAGCGCCGCCTGCTGGTGCTGACGCTCTGCCGTGTCCGTGAGGTCCCGGATCTGATGGACCAACTGCGGGGTGTAGGCAAACTCAACGAGATCCGCCATCCATCCGGCTTCGAGCGCACGGGACTCCTCGGCACCGGTGGTGTCCGTGAGGCCGCGCAGATCGGCGAACACACCATGGTCGACCGTCACCACGAGGAGCGCGTCGCTCTCCATCTCCGTGAACAGGTCCGGATGGCCGAGGTCCAGCCACCAGCCGTCCAAGATCTCCCCGTCACGACCACGCCCACGGACCTCACCGTCTGGAACGAAGCCCAGACTCCTCCACATCCCGCTCAGGTCATAGTCCCGACGGCACTTGGCCTTGATCCCAAGGCGTTGTGGATACCGCTCCTTGATGCCCTCCACCAGACGGCCCGCAATTCCCCGCCCCCGTTCTTCCTCAGCCACACACAGGTGCGCGAGTCGGATACGCGCGCTCCTCTTCGGCAGCCCGAACAGCGCGTAGCCGATCACTTCGCCGGCCTCGACCGCGACCAGAAGGCCACCGTCCTCAGCTGCCTTCTCATAGGCAGGAGGCGTCAGAAGCCCCAGCGTCTTCGTGTACCGGTCCCCCAGGGCTATGGCCTTAACGATCAACTCTTCTTGCGCGGGCGAAACGGACACCAGCTTGATCGCCATTACTACCCCCTCCAGCTGTGGCTGATCGCGACCGGCCACAACTCCCCTGTCACTGCATACAGGGAGAAGCTGATCTCAGTTGCTGCCATCCCTCAAGGGGGCACGAGGGGCGCACGGTGCTGCGGAGACCGTCGCCTGCCTCCAGAGTCCGGCCGATGGAACCGTCCCGCCGGACTCGTAGCCCCGATACCGGTCCGCCTAATTGGCTTCCGACCGATCGGCACCCGCCTCACGCAAGCGCTCGCGCACTTCAGTGTCGATCCCCTGGGCCAGCCTCCGCTGATGCTTGGCCGTCGAGTGCTGGTAGATCAGCTGGGCCCGTTCCGAGGACTGGCCGGCGCGCACCATGAGGTCCTTCAGCTTGGCGCCGGTGTCGGCGGCGAGGGTGTTACCGGTGTGCCGGAGGTCGTAGAAGCGGAAGTTGTCCGGCAGCCCCACCTTCGTCCTGGCCTTGCGCCATTTCCGTCCGAACGTCGAGCGGCGGAATGGGGCTCCCTTCTCCCCGATGAAGAGGAGTCCGTCCGGCTCCTTCTCGGCGAACCACTGCACGTGGCGACGTAGCTCGGGCAGGAGGAAATCGGGCAGGTACACGGTGCGCTTGCCCGCTCGTGACTTGGGATCGCCGGTGACCCTCCTGCCGTTGGTCAGCTCCGGGGACGCATGCGTGATCCGCAGGGAGCATTCGTCGAGATCGACACTGCGGCGGCGCAGTTCAGCCAGTTCCTCGGGGCGGAGCGAGGCGAAGGCACCGAGCAGGACCATCAGGCGCCAGCGCGGACCCATGGCGTCGGCGAGGTCGAAGACCTGCTCCACGGTGGCGGTCGGCCGCTCGTCGGCTTCCTCCCGACCGGCGCCCTTGATCCGGCACGGGTTGGTCCGCAGGAGGTCGTCATCGACCGCGGTCTGCAGAATGGCCTTCAACAGCCGGTACGACTTGGCGACCGTCGTGGCACCCGTTGCCTTGAGCCGCTCGGCTCGCCAGGTGCGGACGGAAGGCGGTGTGATCTCGTCCAGGTCCTTGCTCCCGAAGGCCGGCAGGAGGTGCAGGCGTAGCAGGCCGTCGTAGCGGTCGACCGTGGTCGGGGCCAGACCGCGCTCCTCCACCCAACGGAGGGCGTACTTCTCGAAGTTGATCGCGCCGGCGTCCGGGTCACGCCAGTGGTCACGCTCGATGTCGGCGCGGACCAGGTTCAGCCAGTCCTGCGCGTCGGTCTTCGTGTCGAAGGTCTCGGGGGCCTTGTGGCGCTGCCCGTCCGGGCCCAGGTAGCGGGCCTGCCATCGACCGGACGGGAGCTTGCGTACGGTACCGAACTCCCGACGACGCTGGAGCTTGCGTGTCGGCATCAGGCGGCCCGCCCGTACCGAGTGCGGGTGCGCCGGGTCGGCTCGACCGTGCGCGCCTCGATGTACTCGGTGACGGCACTCTCGGGGACGCGCACGGGACGTCCGAGCTTGACGTAGCGAATGCGGCGCTCGGCGATCAGACGGCGAACGAAGCGTTCGCCGGTACCGAGCTGTTCGGCGGCTTCGGCCACCGTCAGAAGGCGGTCAGTCATGGGCGACCGCCCCCTTTCGGCTGTGCTGCTGAGTGCAACGGGCCGGGGCTATTGCGAGTCGGTGCAACGGTGAGACTTCCTTACCGAGGTCGAAACTGGAGCGGGCACGGCGGACCGGTGGTGGCTTCAACAGGTCGCGGAGTCCTGGAGCAGGGCGCGGGCCGGGACGCGAAGTGCCTGCGCGAGGGTGAGCAGGTCGTCGACGTCGCAGCGGCGCTGAGCGCGTTCGATGCGGGACAGCATCGTGTTGGACATTGGCCGGCCAAGGGCGGTGACGCGAGCGGCCAGCTCTCGCTGGGAGAGGCCGCGCTCGGTGCGGAGAATTTCGATCGTGCGGGCGGCCCTTATCCCGGCTGCGCCGATTTCCAGTGAACGTGCTGCCATGACTCCAATTCTCGGCTGTGTTCGCCGGTTTGGTTAACCGGCGATCGTCGGCTATGTTGCGCCGCCGTGCGTTTGGCAGGCGGGTGGCCATTTCGTCGATGGGTTCCCTGTGACGGCGACCCGAGCAGTGCTCGACAGCGTCTCTGACGTGGGGTGTTGTGTTGTAGCTTCGCCACTCGCCGGACGTCAACGCCTTGCCGGTGTGATCCTTCTGGCTTGACGCCCGGAACAACTATTTGGTCAACCGCAGATCGTGACCTACCGTTTTCACGCCGCCCTCGCCGCCCCGATTGCCGATGGCCTTTCTGCCGACAGAGATTCGACAGGTCAGGGCTGGACTTGTGCCGCTCGGGTGTGGCTATGTTGACGACACCCCCGGAAAGCGCGCCCGGCTCTCAGCCAGCCTCGCGTCAACGGCCGGCCAACTCCCCCGCCTTTGCCGTCACGACCGACGGTGAGCCATGGGTGCCCGCCCATCGGCCACCGAGTAAGGAACACTCCGCTCTTGGCACGGATCCGCACCATCAAGCCCGAAGCCTTCGTCTCCGAATCCCTCGCCGTCGTCACCCTGACCGCCGAGCGCACCTTCTTCGGTCTGCTCACTCAGGCCGACGACCAAGGCCGCTATCGCGACCACGCGGCGATCATCGCCGGTCAGCTGTGGGTTCTGCGTCCGGAGCACACTCCCGCCGAGGTCGAGAAGGATCTCGCCCAGCTGGCCGACGCCGGCCTGGTCTGCCGGTACAAGGGCCCGGACGACAAGCGCTACCTGCACATCGTCACGTGGCACAAGCACCAGAAGATCAACCGGGCCAGCAAGAGCCGCATCCCGGCCTGCCCTCGCCACAACGATCCGAACGGTGCCCCGGGCGGCACCGAGGCTGTCGAGGCCGTGGCACCCGCGCCGTCCGTAACGCACGGAGCCGTCGCGGACCATGCGCCGAACCCTCGCGGAGGTGGCAGTGAAGGGGCACGGAACCCGCACGATCCCTCGAACCAAACGGAAACCACCAGCAAAACCGCAGGTCAGAAGGCGTTCAGTGAGCCCTCCCCTGAACCTCACGGACTCGTGCTTGAGGCCGCGGTGACACCTCACGGTCCGGATCTAGGACCTAGGATCATGGATCTAGGATCTACCCCTTCGGGGGGCGCAAGCGCCCCCGCGGCCAGCACCGTCTCGGCCAAGCAGCTCATCGCCGAATACAGCGCGGCATGCGCCCACCGCCCGCCCCAGGACGTCCTGGGCCATCTCGGCCGAGAGGTGCGCAAGCTGCTCGCCGAAGGCATCGCTCCCGACCACGTCAGGGCAGGGCTCGTCCTCCACAGGACCAAGGGCAGGCACCCCAGCATCCTGCCGAGCCTGGTGCACCAGGCCATGAACGCCGCCCTCGCCCAGCCCGTCATCCACAGGGCGTGGACAAACCCCGCCGACGTCGAAGCCGCCTACGGAGAACAGCTCTGAGCTCCACCCTCACCCGCGAACCCCAGCCCGTCGGCCCGCTCGCCGACCGTCTGAACGGCATACTGGCGGGCCGTGGCATCGACCCCGGCGCCGTAGCCGCGGAGCCGTCCGGCGAACCCGTCACCGCCTTGGAGCTGGCCGACGCCCGCATCCCGGCCCGCTACCGCCGTGCCCTCGCCGACCACCCTCAGATCATCGCCTGGGCCGACCACATCGCCCATGCCGGACGCCCCGGCCCGAGTGGGCCTGGCATCGCCGAGGGTCCCTCCCTGCTGATCGCCGGCCCCACCGGCACGGGCAAGACGCATCAGGCGTACGGCGCCGTCCGGGCTCTCCTCACCCGCGGGGTTCGCCTGCGCTGGGAAGCCGTCACCACCGCCGACCTGTACGCCCGCCTGCGTCCCCGTGCCGGCCACGACGCCGAACGCGACCTGCAGACCCTGGCCCGCAGCCCACTGCTGCTTCTGGACGACCTCGGTGCGGCCAAGACCAGCGAGTGGACCGAGGAGCTGACCTACCGGCTCATCAACCACCGGTACGAGCACTTGCTCCCCACCCTCATCACGACCAATCTGCCCACCGCCGAGCTGCGCACCACCCTCGGTGACCGCGTCGCTTCCCGCCTCGCGGAGATGACCGACCGCGTCATCCTCAAGGGCCCTGACAGACGACGTCACCGCTCCCCCTGACGATGGAGAAAGACCGGATGACGGAAGGGCAGTCCGCGAGCGCGCGTCCTTTCACCAGGAGGACCGGCCGCGTGCCGCGTCGAGGACCGAGCGAGGGTGTCGGGGACCGGTCCTCAATGGCCGGGGACCGGACGGCACATGCGAGGACCGAGCATCCCGGTCCCGGGACCGTGGCCGCCCGAGGTGGGGACCGGTCCTCACCAGACATCGGGGACCGGTCCCGTACGTCTCGGGGACCGGTCCCCGACGGTCCCGTCGGACACGAGAACGGTCTCCTGGCAAAGCAGCAGGTCACAGCCCCCAGGTGGGCGGAAACAACGGTCCTGCACCGCGCATGACAGTCAATCGTGAGGAAGGACCGAGCCCTGCCGGGTCCCGGTCCTGCCGAGGACCGAAGACCCGCACAACGCGGTCCGCGGTCCCCGAGCGTGATGCACAGAGGAAGAGAGGACCGGTCCTCGCGGACCGCTCCAACCTGGAGCCCACCCCACACGGTCCCGTAACGAGCCCGCCCGGTGTCAGCCGCGCACGGCCGCCGCTACGGGTTCTCATCGTGGAACACCCACCCAGAAAAGCGACCCATGCACCAACCACATCAGCACACTCCTGACGACGTGCGTCAGGGGGCCGCCATCTCAGCCTCCGACGGAGCAAGTTGGTGCAAGAGCATTGCTCCCGACGGGAGCAATGCTCTTGCGTCTCCCGCCCCGAGAGCGGCGGGCCCGGAAGCGACCGAGGACGGATCGCAAACCGGCGGGGAAGAGCTACACGCGAACCACAGCATCGACTGCGCGCGCACCTCTCCGTCACAGCCCCGCATACAGCAGCGCGAACGCCTGCGCGACGAGAACAAGCGCCTGCACCAGCCCAGCTGCCGCATGAACGACGCCGAGTACCAACTGCTCGCCCGAGCAGCCGCCACGTGCCACATGAGCATCGCCGGCTTCCTCGCCCGCGCCGCTCTCAACGCCGCCCACGACCTCGGCCGCACCGCCGAGGACATCGCGGGCGAGCGAGAGATGCTGCACGAGCTGTTCGCGCTGCGGCGCCACCTCGGGCAACTCGGCAACAACCTCAACCAGGTCGCCAAGGCGCTGAACTCCGGCGCCGACGCACCGCAGGCAGAGGCGGTCCTCGCCGCCGTCCAGCGCGCCGCCAGGCGCGTCGACGCCTTCACCCAGCACCACTTGGACAACAGGAGGGCCAGGTGATCCCCCGCATCCACGCAAGAGGCACGCGCACCATCGGCCTGCTCCACTACCTGTACGGGCCCGGCACGCACGAAGAACACACAGACCCGCACCTGGTGGGCGCCTGGGACAGCCTCGCCCCTGATCCCGGGCGCGACCTCGACGCCACGTACGGAGATCTCCAGCGGCTGCTCGACCAGCCGGTCAACGCCCTGCCGAAGAACCGACGGCCCGCCGAGCACGTGTGGCATCTGTCGCTACGCGCCGCTCCTGAGGACCCGGTCCTGTCGGACGAGCAGTGGGCCGAGATTGCGCGCCGAATGGTCGCCGCCACCGGCATCGCTCCCGACGGTGACGACGCCGCCTGCCGCTGGGCAGCGATTCGGCACGCCGACGACCACATTCACATCATCGCCACCGTCGTACGAGAGGACGGCCGGCAAGCCCGCATTCGCCGGGACGGCAAGCGTTCCCAAGCGGAAGCCCGCGTGATCGAGATCGACTACGGGTTGCGCCGCCTCGCCACCGGCGATGGCACCGCAGCCCGTCGTCCGACCAGCGCCGAACGGCACAAGGCCCAGCGGGAAGGCCGGGAGCGCACGGCGCGGGAGGAACTTCGTGAGTCCGTGCGCCGGGCAGTGGCGGGTGCTGCCTCGACGGACGAGTTCTTCGACCGCCTGGCCGCCGCCGGTCTGCTGATCCGCAAGCGTCTCGCGCCCTCCGGCGACCTCCTCGGGTACAAGGTCGCCCTCCCTGATGACCGGAACAAGGACGGCGAGCCGGTCTTCTACTCAGGCTCCAAGCTGGCGCCCGACCTGTCCCTGCCCCGTGTCCGCGAACGCTGGAGCCGGCCCTCGGAGACGCCCACCGCCATCGACGGTTCGTGGCCGGATCAGCCTGCACTGCCGCCCGTGACAGGCCCCGCGTTCGCGCGGCGGCGGGCCGCGGCTGCCACGTGGCAGGCCCTGCTGGTGATCGACCACGGCGACGACGGCACCGCAGCAGCCCAGATCGCCGCGACCGGAGAGGTCCTGGACGCGCTGGCCAAGACCTCCGCCGCCCACACCCGGGCTGAACTGCGCGAGGCAGCCTCCGCGTTCGAGCGCGCGAGCCGCTCCCACGTGAAGGCGGTACGCGGGCACGACCGGGGCCTGCGACAAGCCGCCCGTGATCTCGTCCACAGCGGGCCGGTCCTGGGCCGGGGCGAAGACGGCGCCTGCACGGCCATGCTCATCGACATGGCCTTCTTCGTCGTGACCGCCGCGGCAAAGTGGCACGCCAGGAAGCATCACACCCAGCAGGCCACAGCAGCCCAGCAAGCCGCCGAGCACCTCCGCGCCGCCTACCAGGCCGCCTCAGTCCAGCCCATGACCGCACTGAGCCAGCGAGGCCGGCGGCTGACTCAACGTGTTCGGCAACAGCAGGCGAACCTGCTCCACCAAGTGCTGCCGGAGCTGGCCGACCGGATCGAGGCTGAGGCCGGTTGGCCCGCCTTGGCCGCCACACTGGACGACGCCCGGAGGGCCGGCCATGACCCGGCCGCCCTGCTGACCGAAGCCACGGCACGGCGCGAACTACGCTCCGCCGGATCCATGAGCGACGTCCTCGTCTGGCGCCTGCGCCGCAGCGCTCACCTGCCCGCACTACCCGACGACCGCAACGCCACGGCCCTCCGAGCCAACCGGCACACCTCGCACTCGGCGCCCACCACGCAGTCGGCGCCCGGCCCGACAGGGAACGATCCCCGCCGTGGCCGCTGACGACCGTGTCCTGATCATCTGTACCGGGCCACGGTGTACGCGGTAGGCCCGTGCAAGGTGCCTGCTCCGATCTCGTCGCTGATCTGGAGGACGTCGAAGCCGGCGAGCGTCGCGTACAGCTCCAGCTCACGCGGCCCGAGAACACGCCGACGGATCACGTCCCGTGTCTCTTCACCTGAGTTGAACACCCAGTGCCGGCGCATGGTGTTCATCTGGGTCCGCAGGTCCCACTCGTAGGTGATGGTCACGTGGGCTGTGTCCGATCCGATCTCGACCTCTGCTTCCTGCGGCTCATCACGCTCGATCGGGGCTACGGAACTGCAGAGTACAAGGAGCGTCCCGGGACGGGCGTGCGCTGCGAAGGTCCGGAAGACCGCCTGGATGTCCTGGTTGTCGTGCACGTAGGAGAGGGAGTTTCCCAGGCAGGTCAGCACGTCAGCGGTGTGGTCGAGTCGGATGGTGCGCATGTCGCCGAGGCGGATGTCGAGGCCGGGCCGTGTGCGGCGGGCGTAGTCGACCAGGCCGGGCTGGAACTCGACACCGATGCAGTCGAAGTGGCGGGCCAGCAGCTCCAGCTCTCTCCCGGTTCCGCAGCCCAGATCCAGCAGAGTGCGGGCGTCCGGGCGGTGCCGATGGACGAGCGCCCGACAGCTGCTCGCGCTGGTGCTGTCGGACTGCACTCTGTCGTACAGGGCGGGGTCTCGGTAGAAGAGGTTGGAGGCTGCCAGGTGTCTGGGTTCGGCGATGTCCAGGCCGCTCATGCGAGGCTCCGCAGTCCGACTTCCAGGGCGAGTGTGTCGCACAGCAGGTCGGGCACCGCGGGAGTCCGCTCGGCGTGGTCGCGGGCCCGGCTGAGGGCGTCGGCATCAACGTAGCCGAGATCGATCAGCAGGGAATCGGTCAGCATCTCGTCCAGGAGAGGTAGCCCGTAAGTGCGCAGTCCCGACTCCATGACCGCGAGGAAGTTCTCCGGCTCGGTCGGAGCCGCAACGGACTCGGGCAGACCCGTCCGCCGAAGTCGGTCGCGGAACATCTTCTTGTCGCGTTTGTACTCGTACGGCAGTTGCTCCATGAAGCGGATCATCCGGGGGTGGACGAGCGGGGCCACCGGCCAGATACCGAGTCTCACGTACGCCGGGTTGTGCAGGCCGAATGCCATGAGCGTCGGCACAGGCAGGACCGGGATGGGAGCGAGGTTCTCGTTCACCTGGGCCAGCGCCGCGGTGGCCTTGTCGCCGAGCCATGGCACCGGCTCCATCGGCGGGAGTCCGGCTTCCGTACGCGAGTGGTGGGCGTTGACCTCGTCCCCGCCGCCACCTGTGAAGACCAGCTCGCAGCCGTGTGCGGCCACGTGCCCGCGCATGATGTCGAACGCTTCCTGGTAGAAGGCGCCTGCCGGATCGTGCGGCCGTCTGCGTTCCCTCACGCCTCCAGGCACGAAGGGCGGGTGCTGCATCGCCGGCACGGCGGTGTCGCGCAATCCCAGGTGGTCCACCAGGGAGCGGCGTCGGTCTCGCTGGAGCTGGCCGATGCGGCCGCCCATGAGTAGCCCGAAGGTGTGCACGGAGCCGAATCCGGCCGCTACGGCGGACAGTGCCACGTTGGCCGAGTCCGCTCCGCCTGACACCTCGACGCCGACGCGGCCGGCCGTCGATCGCCACTCGGCCACGGCCTCGGTGAGCAGTGCGTCGAACGCGGTCACGGGGTCCACTCCGCTACGGAGGCTGCGGGGTTCCAGGACGTGCTGGGCGGGCTCGGGGTAGAGGATGGAGAGCCCTGCCGGCGTGAAGACCGCGGTAGCGCGTTCGGTGAGTCGGTACACGCCGTCGAAGAGGGTGTCGGTGCTGTAGCGGTGTTGGCGGCTCAAGGTGCGGGCGACCGCTCGTGGATTGAGCTGGTCAGGTCGCAGGTGCGGCCGGAGGTCGACGATGTCCCACGCCCCGAAGATCTCGTCGCCGACAGCTGTGAGGTACAGCGGGACGGTACCCAGCATTCCCGCCGAGACCTGGATCTCGTCGGGCCGGACGAGCAGCGACGTGTAGTCGGCTTCACCGTCTCTGTCTTCTCGCACCAGCACACAGACGCTCGATCCGTCGCCTGGTATGAGGTCCGCGACCAGGACGGTTGCGTGAGCGGGCCGGATCCAGCTCTCCCCCTTGACCCAGCGGTCTGTGTCCCATCGCCAGCCGGCGTCCCGGGTGTCTGCCAGTCGCACACGAAACGAGAGCACTCCGCTCCCCTCCTCTACGGAGCGGCGGAGCAGGACGCCAGGCCCTGCTCCGCCGCGTTCACCGGCCGGTCAGCTGCAGTGGTCGCCGTTGTTGTCGCCACCACCGGGCATCTTGTCGAGCAGCGCCGCGTCCATGCTGGGGACGCCGGTGACCAGGTCTCCCGTGAAGAGCTCGTCGATGATCATGACTGTTCCTTCCTCCTGCGGAGTGGGTGGACGGGCACCGCGAGCTGCGGAACCCGGACCCGTCCCTGCCGCCGGCGTTCACGGCGAACTGGACGGGAGCTCGTCGGGTGGGGGCCCGCTCTGGCCGAGGGGAGAGAGCGGCTGAGCCCTTCCCCGGTGGGGACCGGGTCTTCCCGAGGGCTCGCTCGGCCAGAGCGGGAGTCCGTAGGTCCGGAGCGGACCGGTGGTCTCTCTCAGTCGGGGGCGAGGTGCCACAGAGCCCAGGCGACCGGGGTAGTGGAGACGATGATCAGGGCCGACAGCAGCCACTGCCGCCAGCCATAGGGGCGACCTCGCCTGTTGCGCCGCCGGCTCACCATCCCAGGGACACCGCCACCACGATCGATCCCCCGAGCACCATGACGCACGCGATGTACATGACCTGAGCCGTGACCTGGCCTTTCACTGCGCGCCCTGGTCCTTGCCACGCTGTTGCCCCACGGTCGGCGCGAGGCTAGGTCGGCCGACGAAGACGCGTCGTGCTCGTTCCTGGTCGGGCAGGGTGGCGCCGATCCGGCACACCGGCGGCTCGGCCGGGGTTTGGTCAGCCATCGTTCTGGTCCTTCCTCCGGGTCGCGCGGTAGACGTCGGCGAAGCGTCTGGTCAGTGAGCCGAGATCCCGCATGTACTGGTAGGCATGGAAGTGAGGGGACTGCTCCGTCGGCCGGCGCGTCAGGTCGAGGACCCGGTAGCCCTCCCGGAACAGCGCCTGGACGGCCGGGTTCTCGTCGAAGCCGAGCTCCTCGGCCATCAGCACTCTCAGGTGGCTGACCAGGCCTCGGGTCGTGGCGTCGATCACCGGGCGTTCGGGCATCATCAGGCGAATGGCCAGCGCGGTTTCCACGGTCTCGTCGACCGCCTCCAGGACGATCGACACTCCAGCCACCTCGAACGACGTGACGCTTCCTGCTGCCATTGCCCGCACCCCTTCTCCGGTCTCCACCGTTGTCGTGCCTGACAACGTCCAGAAAAGCGGCTCGTGTTGGCGCAGACCACGGCATCCGCGGGGCAGTCCTGAGACACTTCTGGGACAGCCCGGTGCCGTCGGGTTAGACGCGGGTTGGTGCGTGGAAAGGGGGCGGCATGGGGCTTGCTGAGCGGCGCAGGGCGCTGGGCTACAGTCAGGAAGAGCTCGCGCACGCCCTCGGCGTGGACCGACGGACCGTCGGCCGCTGGGAAGGCCGCTCCACCACGCCGCAGCCGCCGCTGAGACCACGGCTGGCCGAGCTGCTCCACCTCGACCTTGACGAACTCGACGCCTTGGTGGGACAGCCACGAGCAGCCCACCCGGAGTCGGCAGGGCCGCCGCCTCGCGACCACCACGGCTCAGGGGACCTCGACGACATGATCCGACGCCAGTTCCTGCGCGCCATCACCGTCACCAGTGCCCTGGTGGCCCTGCCCCCCGACGAGGGCGCAGCCCTCGCGGAGGGCGCGCTGCGCGGGATGTCCGACGACTTCCTGCGCATGAACGGACACCTGTGGCAGGTCTACCAACTCGCCCGCGCCAAGCGTTCCGTCTACCCGGTCGTCCGCGACCAGCTCACCGCCCTGAACGAGACCCTCGACGGGCGGCCCGAGGTCGAAGCACAGGCCCTGTGCGGCGCGGCCGGCGACCTCTTCCAGCTCGCAGGAGAACTGGCCTTCGACGGCAACCGCTACACCGACGCCGCCGCCTCCTACACGCTCGCCGCCTCTGCCAGCCAGGAGGCGAAGTCCTACGACCTGTGGGCGTGTGCCCTCGTCCGCCACGCCTACGTCGATCTGTACGAACGCCGGTACGCCGACGCGGTCGGCACGCTGTCGGCCGCCGAGAAGGTGGCAAGGCGCGGGGACGGTTCCCTGTCCACCCGCTACTGGGTCGCTGCCGTCCAAGCCGAGGCGTACGCCGGCCTCGGCGACCTCTCCGCCTGCGAACGCGCCTTGGACGAGGCGGAGAAGGTGACCGGCCTGAGCGGGGCGGCCCACAACGGTGGCTGGCTGCGTTTCGACGGCTCCCGCCTCGCAGAAGAGCGTGGCGCGCGCTACCTCCAGCTTGGACGCCTCGACCTCGCTGAGAAGGCACTCAGCAGCGCGCTCAGCCAGGACATCCTCGCTTCCGGCCAGTCCTTCCGCCGACGCGGTGCGGTACTGACCGACCTCGCGGCCATCGGCGCCCGGCGCCAGGACCCCGACCAAGTACTCGCCTACGGCGGGGAGGCGCTGCGACTCGCCCACACGACCTCCTCGGGTTACGTCGCCCATAAACTTCAGGGGCTACGAACCGACCTCGGCCCGCTCTCCCGCGACGCTCGTGTGGCGGAGCTGGGCGCCGAGATCGACGCACTGTGCACGACGTGACGAGAGGGGAAGGCATGTCGCAGTCCGAGGGCGCCCGACTGTTCCGCGAGGCTTGGATCACCGGAGTGCGCAAGCACTTCCCCGGCGAGCCGAAGCCCGGCTACGTCACCCCCTGGGACGAGACCCCCGAGTGGGAGCGCCAGGCCGCCGGTGCCGTCCACGACCAAGTGCGCCAGTTCCTCGACCTCAGCGACCGCCACGCCTCCCGCCTCACCCGCGAGCAGAAGAGCCGCTTTGTCGCCACCTGCTGGACCGCGCAGATGTACAAGCACTTCGAGAACCCGAAGCCGGGCTATGTCGCCGACTGGCCCGACCTGCCCGACTGGCAGAAAGAGACCGACGCGGACATCTTCGAGGCGATCGAGGACGCTCTGAAGTAGTCGCACGGGGCTGCCATTCAAGTCGGCCTGCGCAACCGCCGGGCTTCCTATGGCGTCGATCGGCCCTCCCTTCGCGGCTCGTTTCCGACCGCCGCGTCACGGTTCAGCTCCTGTGGGACCGGCGCGGCGAGGGGGCCGGACAGCGGGCGGATCCTGTTGAGCATGCGCGCGGCTCCGAACTGTTCGCCGGGGTCTCCGGTTGTCCCTTTTCGGGACGGGCGTCATGTCCCGACTCGGGACAAACCTCTTGTCCCGACTCGGGACGGGCTTCCTCCCTCACGACCGCCGAGGCTTTGACTGTCACCATCGCGGCCGGCCCGACAGCCGCCGCAACACCGTCGTAGCCGTGAACAGTGTGCTCGCCGTCCTGACGGTCAGCGACGACGCCTTCATCGAGCAGCATCCCGGAGATCCTGTCACCTGCTGGCCTCGCCGTCCTCGTCACGGGCCTGGCCGCGTCCGTGCCCGGGCGGAGCTGCGCTCCCCGCGGTCCGGGGCGAGGACGGCGCGGGGTACGGCTCGCCGGAGACGAGCGGACCAACCGCCCGGGAGACCCGGCGTCTGGCCAGACGGCGGGATGACGACTGCCCCTGGTCCGGACATACCTGGCTGGCCCGTGGGCCGTGCCCGCGCGGTGTGCGCCGTCTGCCCCGGTGCCGTGCGAGCAGGGCCGCGTCGGAGCACCATCGACGGGAAGACAGCCTCTGGAGGGTCCGTGCGCGATGCGGTGGGTGATGACGTGGGGGCGTGGCCGGTGGGCGAGCCGGGTTTCTGGCGGCGGGTCGTCGAGCGGCTGGGCACGGCGGTGCTGGTGCTGGACACAGCCGGAAGCGTGATCGTCGCGAACCCGGCGGCCGAGCGGCTGCTGGGCCGCACCACCGGGGCGATGCGGGGAGCCGACGCACACGATCTGCTGCACCGGGACGCGGACGGCAACAAGGTGCCGCGAGACCGGTGCCCCCTGCTCCACGCGCTGGCCGAGGGGCAGGGGGCGCGAGGGGAGGGCGGCACATACCTGCGCGGTGACGGTCGTCTGCTGGCTGTCTCCTGGTCCGCATCCCCCTTGACGGAGGACGGCTCCGTGCAAGGCATGGCACTGCTGTTCACGGACGCCACGGGGGACCGCCGCGTCCACCGGGAGCGAACGGCGCGCACGCGCGCCCTGGAGGACCTCAACGAGCGGCTGTCCCTGGTCGCGGAGATCACGGACGTCCTGGGGCAGACTCTGGAGACCGACGAGGCGCTGGCCCGCCTGGTGCGGCTGCTCGTGCCCCGTCTGGCCGACTGGGCCGCGGTGGACCTGCGGACCGGTTCCGGCGAGGTCCACCGGGTGGCGGTGACCGGTCCGGAGGGACGGGACGCCGGATTCCAGGGCCGGAGCGTACTCGGCGCGGAGGGGGCCGGTGAGGGGGAGGACTCGCCGCTGGGCCGTGCGCTGACCGGGGGCGAATCCGTGCTCCAGGAGCGGGTGGCTGCCCTCACCCCGGCCGCCGGACACCCTCCTCTGGCCGCTCTCCACCATGGCTTTCTGACGGCGGTGGGCGCCAGCTCCGCCGTTACGGTGCCCCTCGGCGCCCGGGACCGGATCACCGGGGCGCTGACGGTGGTGCGCACCGACCCGGCGCACCCCTTCGACGAAGACGACCTGGCCGCAGTGGGCGACGTCGGCCGCCGGGTCGGCGTGCTCATCGACAACACCCGCCGCTACGGCCGTCAGCGCGCCGTCGCCGAGGCCATGCAGCGCAACCTGCTCGTCCCGCTGCCCCGGCCGGGCCACCTCCGGCTGGCCGCCCGCTACCAGCCCGCACCCGCGGGCTCCCAGGTCGGCGGGGACTGGTACGACGCCTTCATCCTGAAGGACGGCGCGCTCGCCCTGGTCATCGGTGACGTCGTGGGCCACGACCTGACCGCGGCGGCCGGTATGGCCCAACTGCACGGCATTCTGCGTTCGCTGGCCTGGGATCACACGGGACCGCCCGGCGCCGTCGTCGACCGCCTCGACGCCGCCATGCCGGTCATCACCACCGTCCCGCTGGCCACCCTGATCCTCGCCCGCGTCGAGGGCGACCCGGACACGGGACCGTGGACGCTCCGCTGGACCAGCGCGGGGCACCCGCCCCCGCTGCTCCTCTCCCCGGACGGCACCGCATGCTTTCTGGAAGCCGGCCAGGGGCTGCTCCTCGGCACCGGATCCGTCGGCGACGCGGACCGACCGGACGCCACGCATCCCCTGAAGCCCGGCTCCACCCTGCTGCTGTACACGGACGGGCTCGTCGAGACACCGGGCAGCGACCTCGACACGGGCCTGGACCGGCTGCTCCGGCACGCCCTCACTCTCGTCCACGAACCGCTGGACAGGCTGTGCGGAAAGGTGCTCGCCCACCTGCCGCCCGGCAGCACCGACGACGTGGCCCTGCTCGCCCTGCGCGTACCGCCGCCATGAGACGTGGTGGCCGTCGGACCGGGCCGGTGCCGCGGAGGCGCCCACCATCTCCCACACCACTGATGACCTGCTGTCACGCCGCCTTTACTCGCCGAGGAGTAGTCTGAGGAGACCGAGGGCATCAGGCACGCCGGTGGCGGACCGGCTCCACCCCGGTATCCACCGGCGTTCGTCACGCGGAAGGGTCTCCCCCCTTCACCCCGCATACGCCCGCCGACTCCCTTCCCGCGAACTCGCGGCGGTCGTCGGCGCTTTCCTCCGGCAAGAGCGGCCAGGCACGACCTCCAGCACCCGGATCCACCGGCCACGTCCGGCGCTGCCCGACAGCCCGCGGACCGTCGGCCGCCGTGCCCTGCCGAACCGGCCGGCACCCAACTCGTCAGAGAGATCCCACGTGATCGCCACAGTCCCCACCGCACCGTCCACCCTGTCCCCGCCCCTGCCCCTCGTCCGCCTGCGTCTCGCGCCGCACGGCGCGCTGCCGCGCCGGATCGACGGAGTGTGGTGGCCGTACTCCCGCGATCTTCTGACACAGCTCCCGAAGATGCTCGCCGCGCTGCCGAGAGCGTGGGGCGACATCACCGGCGTCACCGTGGACGCCGCGGCCTGGTCGGCGGCACCGGGGCGCATGTTCGTCGCCAACCAGGTCGTCCGCCTGCACAAGGCCCCCGCCTCTCCGCACGCCCCGGACCGGGTCGTCCTGCTCTCCCCCGGGCTCGGCCGTTGGGACCTGCAGGTGATCCCGCCGGACGCGACGGAGGAAGCAGCCGCTCTCCTTACGACGGCCGCCTTGGACGACCGGCGGCCCGGCGCCGAGGGAGAAGCCCGGCCCCCGGCCCCGACGGCGGCGGCAGGTCCGCGCGGCCGTGTGGGACCCACCGGGCGGGGAACCCGGGCACCTCGATGGTAGGAGCCGCCGCGGGCACGTCCATGTACGCACCTGCTCCCCGCGCCCTACTCGCCCTGGGGCCGCCCCGAGTCATCCGCCCGCTTCTGAGAGAGACGTCCTCATGACCATGGCCACCACCGCCACGCGCCCCGACACTCCCGGCAGCGACTTCGCCCGGTTGTCGAAGAAGATCGCGGACGCCGGACTGCTGGGGCGTCGCCCCGGCTACTACACGTTACGCATCACCGCCGTGACCGGGCTCTACGCCGCCGGATGGGCCGCGTTCGTCCTCGTCGGCGCCTCCTGGTGGACACTGGCGATCGCCGCGTTCCTGGCCGTGATGTACGGGCAAGTCGCCCTGGTCGCCCATGACATGGCCCACCGGCAGGTGTTCCGCCGCCGCCGGGCCAGCGAGTTGTCCGGACGGATCGCCGGCGCGTCGATCGGCATGAGCTACGGCTGGTGGCAGGACAAGCACACCCGTCACCACGCCAACCCCAACACCGAGAACCTCGACCCCGACATCGGACCCGACCTGCTCGTCTGGTCCCCGGACCAGGCCCGCGCCGCCACCGGACTGCCCCGCCTGCTCGGCCGCTGGCAGGCGTTCCTCTTCTTTCCCCTGCTCACGCTGGAGGGCTTCAACCTGCACGTGGCGAGCGGCAGGGCCATGGCCAACCGCCGGCTCAAACGCCGGGCGGTCGACGGCGCTCTGCTCCTGGGGCACTGCGCCGTCTACCTGGCCGCCCTGTTCTGGGTCCTGCCGCCCGGGATGGCGATCGCCTTCCTCGCTGTCCACCAGTGCCTGTTCGGCGTCTACCTCGGTTCGGCCTTCGCGCCCAACCACAAGGGGATGCCGATCCTGACGGCCGACGACCGCCCCGACTTCCTCCGCCGCCAGGTGCTGACCTCACGCAACGTCAACGGCGGCCGGTTCACCGACCTGGCGCTCGGCGGCCTGAACCACCAGATCGAGCACCACCTGTTCCCGAGCATGCCCAGCCCCAACCTGCGCAAGGCCCGCGCCATCGTCCGGCGGTACTGCCGGGACCTGGGCGTCGACTATGCGGAAACGGGCCTGGTCGCCTCCTACCGGTTGGCACTCACCAGCCTCCACGACGCCGGCGCCCCGCTCCGACGGACCCGCGTCCCCACTTAGCGGGGCGAGACGCCGCCGTGGGTACGGCGGCGTCCAGGACGCAGCCGTCCGCGTCCGCCGTACCGGGAGCCCCGGCGCTCGCCGGCGTCGTTCGCGACCGGGGACCGTCGGCGTACCGCCGGCCCTTCGTCGGTCTTCCGGTCTGGTGCGACGACACCGCTGCGGCCGTAGTGGAAGGCGGCACTTCTGCCCCCGCGCTGGGAGTTCAGGCGGTGGATGAGGAACGCGCCTGCCGCGATCACCGCCAGCAGCACGAACACCGTCACGAGGATGTCCATGGCCCTCACACCCTTTCCGGCCGGTCCCTCGCGGTGGCGACGGCGACTCGAAGCCATGGAGAAGTGACGGAAGCACCGGCTCCATGTCCTCCTTCGGACTCCCACACCGCTTCCCTGGTGCGGTCGGCCTCGGCGGTCACCGTCAGACGCGCGGCATCCGCCAGCAGGCTGCTCGCGGTCGCTGTCCGGCGCGGGTCGCTCGCGGCGGCCATCAGCCAGGCGGCCGCGGCCGGAGGCGTCTGCGGGGGAACGACCAGCAGGTTCCAGCGGCCCACGTGGTAGGAGAGCAGCAGCAACTCGTGCTCGTCCTGCTCGAAGCGGAACCAGCCCACCTTCACCACGTGCCCGGCGACAGGCACCTTGCGCGGGACGACCGGCCACTGGGCGGGGTTCACCGTGATCCGGGTGATCCGCCCCCACAGCGGATCCAGAACGGACGCCAGGGCCGGCAGTTCGGCGGTGAGATCACGCGAACGCGGCCACCAGGCGCCGTCCAGCAGGAGCGGTGCCGAACCGGCGGGGACGAGCGAGAGACGTACGGGAGACGTGGGACGCCGGTCTTCGGACGTCGTCGGAGGGGAGACGGTCGCAGTCATGACGCGAACCCTGCCCCGGGCGGGCCTGAGCCGACCCGGCGTATTCGATCACCGAAAACGGCACAGACGCGATATGTCCGTGCGCGGAGTGTTCCCGGTTCCTCCAGCCTACTCTTCGCGGCGCCCGAGCAGGCCGTACGCCGGGAGCAGCCCGCCCGATGAGGCCGAAGCCTCTTGTCGGGGCTCGTCGAGGAGTAGCCTGAGGACTTCGAGGGCTTTCGTGCACCGGCGCCGCCGGTCCCGTCCTCGGTCACCCAACCACCGGGCGCGCCGTCAGCCAGCGCAGGCCCGCAGTCAGGCTTCTTCCTCATGATCATGAACTCCACTCAGCTCCGTCCGCACGCGGCACCGTTCCGCTCACGTGCCGCGCGCCTCGTCCTCGGATCCGCCAGCCGTTTCGGCCGTCCGGACGGCGCCTGGTGGCCACGGACCCGCGACCTGGCACGAGAACTCGGCGAACTGGCCGACGTGATCGATCCGCTGTGGGGCCGGCTCACCCACGTGGCCGTCAATCCCCGCCACTGGCAGCCTGTCCCGCACGGCCTGGTCGTCGTCAACGGTCACGAGGTGGCGGTCGACCGATTCACCGAGGTGCTCAACCCGCACAGGATCCTGCTGCAGTCCTACACCGCGGGCCGCTGGGATCTCCTCGTGGTGCCGCCCCCGACGAGCGCGTCGTCAGCGGCCCGGCTCATGGCGGTCGTGGCGTAGCGCAGCGGTGGGTGCATGCCCCGGGCCCACACGCTCCGTGCCGGTGTCGATGAGGATCTGTTCCGCCGGCGTCTGACTGCCTGCGCGCACGGCTGCGGCCATGGCCGCGCGGGCCGCGTCGGCCGCGGTGTGCGGCGGAACCACCAGCAGCGAGAAGAGATCATTGCCGCCCCGGGTGATGAGAACGGTGTCGTCTCCGACCGGGAAGGAGTCGATGCGGACGACCCGACCGTCGATCGTCAGCCGCGTCGGCAGCTCGTCCCAGGCGTCGGTGTCCAGACCGACACGTGTGATCGGCCCGAGGTACTCGGACAGCGCGGAGACGAGGCCGGGCAGTTCACCGGCGATGTCGCGGGAGCGGGGCCACCACGCCCCGTCGAGCGCGCCCTTCCGGTCATGGGTCGTCTCGAGCCGCACCACGGCGGTTCCAGGTCGCGAAACCGCCTGATGCACAGCGTCGGGCAGGAGCCTGGTCACCCGCGGGGGGGCGGGGTCGGACATCGCACTCGCCTGCCTACCGGGAACGGCAAACCGAAAGCCTCCTGGTTTCACGGTACTCCTCGACCGACGACGGCCGGAATTCCACGATCACCGGGCTACTCACCGTCATCGCCGCACGCGATGAAGAACAAGGTCGAGGTGTGCTTCCCTCGACCTGCGCTTCTGGGCGGCACCAAGGCCCGTCACCCCGACGTACTCGCCGCCAACGCAAGGAACGCGCCAGCGCCCGCGGTGTCGGTCTGTCAGCAGCCGCCGGAGGCGGCCGGTGCGCCGATGCCGATCTGCAGCGTGGCAGGGGCCGCGCAGCAACCTCCGCCTTCGCCGCTCCGCGCGGCGTCGGGCTCGTCGAACAGACCCGCGCCGCCACACACACCGGTCTCCGGCAGGGTCAGCTCGACGCGTTCGGCCGCCTCGTGGTCACCGGCGAGAGCGGCCGTGATGGAGCGGACCTGCTCGTAGCCGGTCATGGCGAGGAAGGTGGGGGCGCGGCCGTAGGACTTCATGCCGGCCAGGTAGACGCCCTGCTCCGGGTGGGACAGCTCCTTCACGCCGTGCGGGTAGACCGTGCCGCAGGAGTGGACGTTCGGGTCGATCAGCGGAGCCAGCGCGGTCGGGGCCTGGAGGCGTTCGTCGAGGCCGAGGCGGAGCTCGGAGAGGAAGCTGAGGTCGGGGCGGAAGCCGGTCAGGACGACGACCTCGTCGACCGCGTCCAGGCGGCGGCCGTCCTCGGCGACCAGGACCAGCCGGTCGCCGTCACGCTCGACCGCTTCCGTACGGAACCCGGTGACGGCGCTCGCGTGCCCCTGCTCCACCGCCGCCTTGGCACGCAGGCCGAGGGCGCCGCGGGCCGGGAGCTGGTCGGCCTCGCCGCCGCCGTACGTGGCGTCGCCGATGCCTCGGCGCAGGATCCAGACCGCGTGTGTGTCCGCCTCTTCCCCGGCCAGGTCGGCGAGCAGGGCGAGAGCGGTGAAGGCGGAGGCGCCGGAACCGACGACCGCCGTGCGCTTGCCGGCGTAGCGGGCTCGGACAGCCGGGTCCTTCAGGTCGGGGACGCGGTAGGTGATGCGGTCGGAAGCGGACTTCTCACCGAGGGCGGGGATGCCGTTCGCACCCATCGGGCCGGGCACGGACCAGGTGCCGGAGGCGTCGATGACGGCGCGGGCGGTGATCCGCTCCTCGCCGCCGTCCGCTGTCTCGATGTGCACGGTGAAGGGCTGCTCCTCGCGGCCGGAGTCGACAATCCGGTCCCGGCCGGCGCGGGCCACGCCGGTGACCGTCACTCCGTAGCGGACCTGGTCGCCGAGGACGTCCGCGAGCGGCTGGAGGTACCGCTCGACCCAGTCGCCGCCGGTCGGGTACGTCGTCTCGTCGGGGCGGACCCAGCCGGTTGAAGCGAGCAGCTTCTCGGCGGCCGGGTCGGTGACCTCGGCCCAGGGCGAGAACAGGCGGACGTGCGCCCACTCGCGCACCGCAGTGGCAGCGGACTGGCCGGCCTCCAGCACCAGGGGCTCCGCGCCGCGCTCGACGAGGTGTGCGGCTGCGGCCAGGCCGACGGGGCCGGCGCCGATGACCACAACGGGCTGCTGGTGGTCGGTGGTGGACACGCTGGTGTTGGACACGGCGACGACACTCCCTTTTGCTTCGACATCTGTCGATCCCTTGCGAGACCAGGATGGCACCTGCTTCGATGGGCGTCAACATAGACACTTATCGAAGCCGTAGTACTTGAGCGATCCGAGGGAGCGGGCATGGAACACGTCGACGTGGCGGTCATCGGTGGTGGCCAGTCCGGACTGGCCACCGCACACGCCCTGCGCAAGCAGGGTCTGGCACCGGTGATCCTGGAAGCGTCCGGGCAGCCGGCGGGGTCATGGCCCCGCTACTACGACAGCCTCGCCCTCTTCTCCCCCGCGGCCCGCAGCTCCCTTCCGGGCCTGCCGTTCGGCGGCGATCCGGACCGCTACCCGCACCGGGACGAGGTCGTCTCCTACCTGCCGCGTTACGCCGAGCGCCTGGACGCCGACGTCCGCACCGGTATGCGTGTGCAGGAGGTGCGTATGAGCGACGGAGCCTTCGTCCTTACCCTGGAAACCGGAGAACGCATGACGGCCCGGGGCATCGTGGCGGCCTCTGGAACCTTCGGCCGGCCTCACCGGCCCGCCCTCCCAGGGTTGGACGACTTCACGGGCACCGTGCTGCACGCGGCCGAGTACTGCGGGCCGGAACCACTCGCCGGGCTGGGGGGCTCCCCGGCCGGAGGTTGGGGGAGGGTGGTGGTCGTCGGGGCCGGCAACTCGGCGGTGCAGATCGCCGCCGAGCTGGCCACACATACCCGGGTGACGCTCGCGGCGCGGCATCCGGTGCGGTTCGCCCGGCAGCGCCCGCTGGGCCGGGACCTGCACTGGTGGCTACAGCGGACAGGGCTCGACACCTTGCCGGTGGGCAGGTTCCTGCGCACGCCGCCGACACAGTTGGTGATCGACGACGGCCGCTACCGCGCCGCGGTTGCAGCCGGCGCCCCTGACTTGCGCCCGGTGTTCAGCGCGATCGACGGCACGAAGGCGACATGGACCGACGGCGCCATCGAGGAGATCGACACGATCGTCCTGGCCACCGGCTACCGACCCGACCTCGGCTATCTGCGCCCGCTCGGCGCCCTCGACTGCGACGGCCAACCGCGCCACCGGGAGGGCCTGTCGACCACCCATCCCGGACTGGCGTACGTCGGCCTGGAATGGCAGCGCAGCCTCTCCTCGAACTCCCTGCGCGGGGTCGGCAGGGACGCCGCCCGCGTCGTACGGCGCCTTGTCGCCCATCTCGACGCCCGCTGACTCTGGCTGGGCTAGTTCGACATGTGTCAACATAGACGTATGTCGAATGCCAAGGCACTGCCGCTGCTGGAACGATCCGAGGCCCCCGTCGCCGCGGTGCCGTGCTGCCCGCCGTTGAGCGAGCGTCCCTTCACCGCCGAGGAGGCCGAGCGCACCGCCCGTATGTTCAAGGCGCTCGGCGACCCCGTGCGGCTGCGGCTGTTCTCGGCCGTCGCCTCGCACGAGGGCGGCGAGGCATGCGTGTGCGACATCTCCGACGTCGGTGTCTCGCAGCCGACCGTCTCCCACCACCTGAAGAAGCTCAAGGAGGCCGGCCTGCTCACGTCCGAGCGGCGCGGCACCTGGGTCTACTACCGGGTCGAGCCGTCGGTACTGGCGGCGATGGGACAGCTGCTGGCCGTTCGGTAGCGCACGCGGATCACCTTGCACCTTTGAGAAGCCCGGCGATCTGCCGCGCTGCGTCGCGGGCCGCCCGTCCGACGCCGATGAGCGTGGCGGAGGCGGGGCCCGTCCAGTCTCCGTATCCGAGGAGGTGCAGCCGGGGGTCCGCCACTGCACGCGTGCCCTGGGTGGGGATGTGGCCGCGCAGGCCCAGGGGTGACAGGTGGGAGAGGGCAGGCCGGAAGCCGGTGCACCAGATCACCACGTCGGCGGGCGCTCGCGTGCCGTCGACCCAGGCGACGCCGTCGCGGTCGAGGCGGGCGAACATGGGTGACGCTTTGAGCCGCCCGGCGTCCCGGGCCTCGCGCACGGGCGGTACGGCGACGACGTCCCCCAGCGAGGCGACGCCTCCGGTGCCGGTGCGGCCCTCGTCGAGGGCGCGACGTCGGGCGGTGGCCGCGTCGAACAGGGCGCGGCCGTCGATGTCGTCGGCGAGGTACCGGGGCGGACGCCGGGTCACCCAGGTCAGTTCGGTGTCGTGGGCGAGGTCGGCGGCGATCTGCGCGCCGGAGTTGCCGCCCCCGACGACGATCACGCGTTGGCCCGCGAAGTCCCGCGGTCCGCGGTACGAGACGGTGTGCAGTTGCCTGCCCTGGAAGTCGCCGCGGCCGGGGACGGCGGGGAGGAAGGGACGCCACCAAGTGACGGTCGCGCTGATCACCGCGCGTGTATACCACGGGCCGGAGTCGGTCTCCACTCGCAGCAGCCGGCTGTCGGCGTGCACGCCGATCACCCGGACGGGTCGCTGCACCGGGAGGTCGTATCGCTTCTCGTAGTCGCTCAGGTAGGCGACCAGGTGCCCGGCGTCCGGGTACTCCTGGCCCGACTGCGGCGGCATGAGGCGGCCGGGGAGCGAGGAGAAGGCTGCCGGGGAGAACAGGTGGAGCGAGTCCCAGGTGTGCTGCCAGGCCCCGCCCGGGGTGGCCTGGGCGTCGAGGACGACGAAGTCGAGGCCCAGGCGGCGCAGGTGGTAGCCGGCGGCGAGCCCTGCCTGACCGCCGCCGATCACCACCACGTCGGAGTGCTGTGTCATGCCGCCTGCGCCGCCGCGCACGTGATGGACCGGACGGTGCGGGCCGTGAGGCAATGCATCAGTAGCCTCTGCCCTCGGTGGTCGGAGCGGACGGGGTGAACTTCTTGCGCCAGGCCAGCGAAACATAGACGAGGCCGATCAGGACGGGCACCTCGATGAGCGGACCCACCACGCCGGACAGGGCCTGGCCGGAGGTGACACCGAAAGTGGCGATGGCGACGGCGATGGCCAGCTCGAAGTTGTTGCCGGCGGCGGTGAAGGCGAGGGTGGCCGTCCGGTCGTAGGCGAGGCCGATCGCCTTGCCCAGCAGGAAGGTGCCGAAGAACATGACCGCGAAGTACACCAGCAGCGGCAGCGCGATGCGGACCACGTCCAGCGGCTGCGAGGTGATGGTCCTGCCCTGCAGGGCGAACAGGATGACGATCGTGAACAGCAGGCCGTAGAGCGCCCACGGACCGATCCTCGGCAGGAAGCGGGACTCGTACTTCTCGCGGCCGAGCCTCTTCTCGCCGATGCGGCGGGTGAGGAAGCCCGCGAGCAGTGGAACACCGAGGAAGATGACGACGTTCAGGGCGATCTTCCACATGGAGATGTCCAGGCGTTCGCCGTCGCCCAGACCCAGCCAGCCGGGCAGCAGGTCGAGGTAGAACCAGCCGAGCAGACCGAACGCCAGGACCTGGAAAACGGAGTTGAGGGCGACGAGTACGGCGGCGGCCTCGCGGTCGCCGCAGGCGAGGTCGTTCCAGATGATGACCATGGCGATGCAGCGGGCCAGGCCGACGATGATCAGGCCGGTGCGGTACTCGGGCAGGTCCGGCAGGAAGATCCAGGCGAGCGCGAACATCACCGCCGGGCCGACGATCCAGTTGATCACCAGCGACGAGGCCATGAGCCTGCGATCGCCGGTAACGGCGTCGAGCCTGTCGTAGCGGACCTTGGCCAGGACCGGATACATCATGACCAGCAGGCCGACGGCGATCGGCAAGGAGATGCCGCCGATCTCGACCCTGGCAAGGGCGTCGTCCAGACCCGAGATGGCTCGGCCCAGGCCGAGGCCGATGGCCATGGCGATGAGGATCCAGACGGCGAGGAAGCGGTCGAGCGTCGACAGCTTCGCGACGACGGAGGGCTCCTCGGTGGTCGTCGCGGGGGCTTCGGTGCGGGTCACGGACAGGCCCTCTTGTTCTCGACGGCGTTGCGTGCGGAGTCGGCCAGGTCGGCGAACTGGCCGGCGAGCGAGGCGATGACGTCCGGGCGGAGCCTGTAGTACGTGTAGCGGCCGCACGGCTCGGTTTCGACGACGCCGGCCTCGCGCAGCACTCTCAGGTGGTTGGAGAGGTTGGTCTGCCGGGCACCGGTCTCCTCCACGAGGTGGGTGGTGCACAGCGTCTCTTTGGCGAGCAGGGTCACGATCCGCAGCCTGAGCGGGTCCGCCAGGACCCGGATCAGGTCAGCGTCGACTGACGTCATCATGCACTGATACTCTCACATCAGTGGTGACTGACACCATCGGGCGCTGATGCCATGCGCGCCTGATGCCGTCTCGAGACAAGAGAGACCTCCTGATGCCCGACAAGCCTTCCGTGCTGTTCGTCTGCGTCCACAACGCCGGCCGCTCGCAGATGGCAGCCGCGTGGCTGACCCACCTGGCCGGGGATCGCGTCGAGGTCCGTTCCGCCGGATCCAACCCGGGCGAGAACGTCAACCCGGCCGCCGTCGAGGCGATGCGCGAGGTCGGTGTCGACATCTCCGCCGAGGTGCCAAAGATGCTGACCGTGGACGCGGTCAAGGAGTCCGACGTCTGCATCACCATGGGCTGTGGCGACACGTGCCCGGTCTTCCCGGGCAAGCGCTACTTGGACTGGCAGTTGGAGGACCCGGCCGGCCAGGGCGTCGAGGCCGTCCGCCCGATCCGCGACGAGATCAAGGTGCTGGTCGAGGGCCTGATCAAGGAGATCGCGCCAGAGCCGCAGTCATGAGCAACGCCCGCAGCCCGCACTCGGATCGACCATGGCCTCACGACAGATCGCCTACTTGAGCCGGCGTACACACCTCGGAGCATCCACGGCCCCGGGGCACCGATAGCGCGCAGCGCAGCAACCAACCCGTCGGCCTTCCCCACCACCGATACTCGACAAAACCTCGGTCCAGGCTCGCGTCACGTCGCCGAAGTCCAGCAACAGCCCCCGGACCTGCCGGAGCAGAACGCGCAGGACCACAACACCCGCGACGCCTCCGAGCCCCATCCCGATCCACCACATCGGCCGCCTCCTCGCCCAGAACCCCAGGCTGCCTGCGGCGAAGATCGAAGTCTGTGCCCAAAGAGACGCTTTTTGTGATCTTGGCATCCTCGGTTAGGAGTGTGCACACGCAAGTCACCGTGGCAGCGGTGCTCCCCCGCCAGGCATTCCTCATCGCCAAGTGCCCAGCGGCCCTCCGCGAAGCAGCGCGGACCAGCCTCGTGCCCACAGCGTGCCCATACGACCGGACAACAACGGTAAACAGCGGCGCGGAACAGGTAGCCGAAAACGCGCTCCAGAATACGTAGCCGCAGGTGAGAGGTGATCTCACCCGTGAAGCGCCGTCGCTTCCCAAGCTGAGAGCGCGAGTTCGATTCTCGTCACCCGCTCCATGGAGAAGGCCCAGGTCAAAGCCCCGGGCCTTCTTTATTGTCTGGTCCGATCAGGGAATTCGCACCGTTTGTACACTCTGTCCGACGGTTGAGCTGTGGCCCGCGCACGCGGTGCTTCCCAGCAGAGGTGACCGCGCGCGGCCGCAGCAGGATGTTCCGAAAAGCGTGTCAGCTTGTTCAGAGTTGGCCGACTGCAGACAGGACAAGCACGCAGAGGCCCATCGACGTGGCAAAAGCAGTGCCGCCGTAAAGGACTGCCTCAGCGAATGCGGCTCCGGTGCTGGTCTTCAGGATCCCAGCGACAAGAGCCACCACGAGCGAGAACAGCGCTGCCACGAGCAGCCACAGGTACCTCGTTCCGGATCGTGACTCGGACGGCGGAGCATTCACAGAAGTCTTCCTTCGCGGACGGACTGAAAGGAGAGGAGTGCGTCATTCGGGGACCAGAACGCCGGTCAGCAGATGCGCGGCGAGTGTGCTGCGGTGCTGAGTCGCGGCCTGGATGAGTTCGCGGTGCGCGGTGATCTGCGCGTTCACGGCATCCAGCACGGCACTGATTCGTCGCTGGTGGGCAAGGGGCGGCAGCGGTACGGGCAGAAGTGCCAGTGTGGCGGCGCTGAGGGAAGGAACGGCGGTGCCGCGGGCGTACTCCTTGAGCCAGTGCACCGTCTCCGGCAGAGACAAGTAGGCGAGCAGGTAGCCGGGGAGGACAAGTGGCTCCCCATCCGTCTCCAGGGCACGCAGCCGCAGCAGGTTGGTGCTGAACAGCCAACCGTCCTGCGCCTTCTCGACCAAGGCAGGGGGCATCTGGGCACCGGAACGCACGCACAGAATGTCCCCGGGCCTGAGACGGAACCTTGCCAGTGCGCGGGCGACATCCACGCCTACTTTCTCCATGTCACGATCGTCGATACGACCCTCACGCAGGTGCTTGGGCATCACGACACGGAGATCGCCTGCCGCGGAGCGAACCTCGGCCGGCAGACGTGTGTAGGACGGACCAGCCATGATGTCGACCAGTTCTCCCAGCGGAACCCGACGCCAGTCATGAGGTAGCCCGTCGTACGAGAGCACGGTGGCTGACGGCAAGGGGCCGTACGAGAGCGCATCGACCGTGCCGTCCACGGCTTTCGTTCGACGCCTCGCCTCGGCGAGCACCCGCTCTGTGGTTGCTGCCTCGGTAGCCGCTTCAGCCGGTGACGCCGTGGACATCCATCGGTCCGCATAGTCGGCGGGGCTGAGCGAGTAACCGGCAGCCCGCACCGCCTCCAGCGGAGCAGCGACCGCAAGATGGCCCGCGCTCTGCCGACCGAGGCGGAATCCGGTCCCTCGTCGCCATGCCTGAACGGTTCTCGTGACAGCCCCGACGTGTTCGTCGGAGAGGACTCGGGGTCCGCGAGTCGCCTTGTCACCCAGGTCCCGGGCGTCCACGAACAGGATCTCCTCGCGCACCGCCGCGGAACTCCGCAAGAACCACAAGCAGACGGACACCTGAGCCCCGGAAAAGAGCTGAGGAGGCAACGCGACAATGCATTCGACGGCGCCATCCTCCACCAGCCTGCTCCGGATCTCCCGCTCCCGGACGTCTGTGGAGGTGCCCGCGCTGACCGGCATCACCACACCCGCACGCCCCTCGTCCTTGAGCGACACCAGGACGTGCTGGAGCCAGGCGAAGGCAGGACTACCGGAGGGAGGCGGTCCGTACGGCCAGTCGATGCCCTCACGCGGCTTCGGCACGGCCCCGTGAGCGTTGAAAGGCGGATTGGTCAGAATTAGATCGGCTCGGTGGCCCTTCGGCCAGGCACGTTCGTTCCATGGGGCCGCGGTGCCAGCTTCCAGTTCGACCGGAATACCGTGCAGCGCGAGGTTCATTCCGGCGAGCCGAAGTGTGCCGCGCTGCGGACTCTCACCACGCAGAGTCAGAGGCACGACACCACCGAGGCGTTCAGCGACTCCGTCAAGCATCTCGCCTGCGCGCGCATACGGGTCGTAGACGCGTCGCGCGGAGTCCTCGTCCCCTAGGGCGGCGTCCCGCATCAGCCGCACCACGGCACGTGGAGTGAAGAACTCTCCGCTGGGAAGCGCGGCTCGGGAACCGAATTGATCCACCAGTTGTCGGAACTCGTCGATCCCCAAGCCGTCGGTCAGGCGGATCACCTCGACAACATCCCCGTACTCCCGAGGTTCCAGCCTGACGATGGCTGTCCGCATGCCCGGCGGCACACCGCGCAGGCGCAGTGCCTCGTCGGCTGCCTCCCCGATCTCCTGCAACAACGCCGCCGTGGCAGCCCTCGATCGAGACTGCACCGTACGCGGGAGCGACATCGAGCGCGGGCTTCCGCTCACCTGAAGAAAGACCAGGGAGAGGAGCAAGGCAAGGTAGTCCGTCATCGATGCGCCGCCGCGCACGGCGTCTGCCATCGGTCCCAACAATTGCGCAAGTTGCCGCGCACGCTCTTCTTCGTCGCTCAACGGACCGCTGCCTGTTGCCTCATCACCCAGCGCGGCCGCTCCCTGGCGGGCATCGTCCGACGCAACGAGGTTCCGCCGCATACGGTCGGCATAGGTGAACCCGGCCGGCTCGTCGGACGCACGCGCACGTGACGGGATCTGACGGGAGTCGAGCCAGCGGAGGACCGCCCGTAGACTGAATAGTTCCGTTTCCCCCGTCCTGACCGGCTCCGGATAATCCTCGTACCGGCGTTGCCAGTTGGTGACCGCTGGCCGCATCACCCCGGCCAGTTCCGCGAGTTCGGCCCTCGACAGCAGGCGATCGTCGCTGAGACCCGTACCGTCCATGAAACCCCCGTACACCGTCCTGGTTGCTCTCGATGAGGTAACGGTAGAGAGGCGACAGTGGGAGCGTCAATCAGCGCACCGACGGTGCGCACATCGACAAGCGGGCAAGATACATGGGTCGCGCTTCAGATTTTCAAGGACCACCAAGGAGCTGAGCAGCTACTTTGCCCTACCGTCACCCTCTTTCGCTACCCGATCACCGAGAGGTGAAGAGCATCTCTTGTTAAGGGTCTACCTGAGAAGGGCTTGCGCCAGTCTGCGGATCAAGAAGCCCCACCGCAGGCTCTTCCTGGATGATCGACGTATGGCAACACAGCCCGGTCCCTCTGGTCTTCGCCGTGCCAAGTCCGCTCGGCGCGCCTGCCACCCTCTCCGAGCTCGTCGGCCCTCAGCACGGCACAGTGACCTTGCCGCTGCATCTGGCGCGGCCGGGGCTGACCACGTTCGATCTCGATCAGCCGCGGTTGTGGATGAACTACTGCCGGATCGTCCTGACCGAGGGAGCGCAAGACGATCTGGTCCAGTTCCTCAGTCGCGACCTTCTGGTCAGCCTATGGCCCACACTGCGCACACTGGTCAGCCGTGATGTCTGGGAGGTGTGGGAGAGCTCCTTCGACGAGCTGGCTCACGAAGCCCAGGCCACTGCGTGAACCTCACGGAAGTGAGGCCGACGTAGCGCGGACAGCATGGTGGAGACACGACTGCATGTGTTCTCAGCGACCGTTCCCACCCTGCTGCACAACATCCGTGCGCACCAGAGCCGCACGAGTTGCCCGAGCACCGTCACTCCCGAGCGAAGAACGCGAGTTCGACTCTCGTCGTATCAGAGCGGGAGATCGTCGGGGAGTACCCGGAACGCCTTGTGGTGGCCCAAGGGGCGTACGGCCCGGAAGTCACGTCGGTCGAGGGTGAGGATCGCGTCCGTGTCGTAGTCGGCAGCGAGCGCCACGTTGACCGCGTCAGCGAGGTCGAGGTCCAGCGCACGGTAGCGGACACGGACGGACTGGGCGGCGCCCAGGTGGTCCTCCGTGATCTCCGGCATGACGACACGCCCCCGGCTCATCCAGCGCCGGAGGTCGTCGACCGCGCCGAGGGCGGCCTCCCTGCCGAGCTCGCGCGTGGCGACGTGATCCAGTTCGGCCAGCAGCAGCGGGGACATGACCAGGAGGCCGGCCGCCATGATCGCCTCGTTCGCCGCCCGGTGTTCCGGGTGAACCGAGTCCAGGGCCGCCAGGAGACCGGACGTGTCGGCGATGACAATGATCACGCGGCGGTTCCGGAATCCGGGTCGGTCCCACGGCGGACAGCGTCGGCGACCGTGTCACGCACCTCCGATCTGGAGGGTGTGCGTCCCGTCCCCTCGAAGGTGCGCGAGAACAGCGGCTCGTCCCAGACCCTGTTCGCCATGGCCGCGAGGTGGATGCCCTGACGGATGATCTCGGCCTCACTTATCCCCCGACGCTTCGCGGCTTCCTTGATGATCGCCAGGTCTTCGGGGTCGGCGTAGACGTTCGTGCGCTTCATGGACATGTGCCAAGAGTAGTCCATGTACCGGATTGACACACGTAGGTGCCTCGTCCGTCGGCTCATCGGATGCCGCGATCGCAGACGACGAAACTGGCCGCGCTCACCATGGGTGTGCGGCATCGAGCTCTGGCCCCGCAACGTGCTCGCCGCATCTTGCACCGAGCCACTTCTCGTGGAGGTCGAAGTCCGTAGGGATGATCCCGCATCCTGTGACCTTCCGAGCCGAGGCGAGGGCCCGGCAGCCATGCGCGACCGCAACTGCCGCGCTCAGTCGCTCTGCGCATGCCCAAGCCCGCACACCGAGCAGTCCACATCAGAGCAGTGGTCGTCCACCTCGCAGTGTCGTGCCCACAGTGTGCCCTTCAGAGCGGACACCTACGGTCAACAGCGGTGCCACAGGACGCCCGCGCCTACCGCAGCACATTGAATCCACGCAGGTCAGCAGCCTCACGCTCGCGCAAGCACCGTCGCTTCCCAAGCTGAGAGCGCGAGTTCGATTCTCGTCACCCGCTCTTCTTCAAGCCCCAGGTCAGCGACCCGGGGCTTGTTTCACAGGGGTCTCGTTGCTGCGGTTTGCGAGTGCTCCCGCACTCCGAGATTGGGCACGCAGAGGGCACGCACGCCTTGCGAGGACGTCCCCATCACGTCGCAGCATGGCGCTGACCTCTACTTTCACACCGATGAGCCGGAGGCGAGCCCTCAGCCCGCTGTTCCCGGCGATGGCGGACGCCCGTCCTGCACCTGCTTCGTCGTGGGCGGCACACAAGCCCCTCGCGAAAACGGGTACTTGACCGCCGAGGGTCCTGCGTCAGAGGGGAAGGCCGTCGGGGAGCACCCAGAACGTCTTATAGCGGCCCAACGGGTGTACGGCCAGAAGTCCCGTCGGTGTCAGTGCCGCCGAGCGCCATCCCGTCCTGGCCCAGGATGAGGATCTGGGGGCTCTCCTGCGACCTGTCATTCCTCGGCATCTCCATGCCGCCGTTCTCGCGCGCGCATGCTTTCCCACACGGTGTGCCCCTGGACAAGGGTGATCCACCCTCGTCCAGGGGCACGGTCCGGCAACGGAGGCTCAGTGCGCGGCGCGGCGGGCCAGCGCCCCGCGCGAGCGGGTCACCAGCGCGGCCAGCAGGGCGGCGCCGAGGGGCACAGCCACCAGGAGGGCGGCGAGCGTCTCCCAGGGGACGACGATCGGCACGTACGGCGGGGCGTCACCGGCGCCGCCCCAGCCATTGTCGAGAGCCTCCTGGTAGAAGCGCACCTGCTCGCGCTCCTCGGTGAGCCGCAGCCCGACCGCGGGCAGGACACCGGCCGCCGAGCCGAGGACCACCCCCATCGCGGCGACCACACCGCACTGGAAGCCGCTGAGCGTGCGGCGCACCCGGGGCGGGGCGCCGACCGCTGCGAGCGTCTTGAGATCGGCCTCCGCGTCGGCCTGGGCGAGACCGGTGGCGATGCCGGCCGCACCGATGGTGACCAGGCCGGCGAAGACGGTCAGCGCGAGCAGGACGAGCCCGTTCTCGTCGACCCAGCCCCGCTCCACGGTCAGCTCGACGTTGCTGCCGAGCTTGGCGATCTCGGCGTCGAGCTTCTGCCGTTCCTCGGTGCTGGGCATCCGGTCGGTGCTGAAGTAGGCGCCGAGGGGGACGGTGGTCAGCCCGGCGGCCTTGGCGGCGGCGGGGCTGAGCACGCTCTGCACTCCGTAGGAGTCGGGCGAGCCGGCCACCTGGTAGGCGGGGAAGGACTTCAGCTCGCCCGGGACCGGCTTGTTCTGCTCGGCGGCGCGGTCGGCGGCCTTCAGGTCGGTGATCAGCTTGACGCCGACGGTGCCGTTCCTGTCGACCTGGGGCTTGTGGAAGCTGAGGAGCTTTCCGTCGGCGAGGGCCTTGGCCGCGTCCGGGTCGTCGATGCCGAGGACCTTCAGGAGCGGGGCGTCGGCGATGAGGAGACCGCCGTCGACGTAGATGCCGTTGCCGTCGGGCGAGAGGCAGCGCCAGTCCTTGGCGAGCGCGCGCCGCTGCTCCTTGGTGTACTTCTCCGCCGGGTCGGAGCCGTCGGGGGTGCTGACCCACAGCGGGCACTCGTTGGCCGGCGGGATGACGACCTCGAACCTGCCACAGCCCTCGCCCTCGCCATACGGGGCGCAGCCGGGCTTGCCGACGGCGATCCGGAACACATCGGCGCGGACGTCGACGGGCAGCGTCCGCTGCACGGCGTCGCGGACCGCGGGGACGTCCCGGCCTCCCTCCTCGGTGACGAGCGCGGCGCCGGCCCCGTACGGCAGGCTGGCCCGGTACTCGGCCAGACTCTGGGCGTCGCGGCTCGCGGCGTACGTCGAGACGGCGACGGTGCCCGCGACGGCGGCCAGGACGGCGGCCACAGCGGGTGCCGTACGGCCCCGGTTGCGGACGGCGTCCCGCAGGGCGAGGCGCGGCGAGAGCGGCAGCCAGCGGCTGGCCCGGCCGAACAGGCCGACCAGGGCGGGCGTCATGGCGACCACACCCAGCTCGGCGATGGCCGAGCCGCCCGCGACCAGGGCGAACTGGTCGGAGACGACCGAGCCGTACAGGGCGATGGCCGCGCCGAGCAGGACAGCGCCGAAGCCGATCAGCGGCAGCACGCGGTTGCTGCGGCGCACGCCGCGACGGCCGGTGAGGGAGGCCAGGACGGTCTGCCGGGAGGCGGTGACGGCCGGGATGACCGCGGAGAGCAGGCCGGTGAGGACGGCGAGCGCGGCGATGGCGAGCAGTTCCAGCGGCCTGACGGTGAAGCCGCCGAACCGCTGCCCCATGTAGTCCTCGAGGAGCGGCCGGAGGGCGAAGGTCAGGACCAGGGCGAGGACGATGCCGACCAGGGCCGCCGCGACGCCGATGACCAGGCCGCCGCTCAGCACGATGGCCCGGATATGGCTGCGGGCACCGCCGTTGGCGCCGACCAGGCCGAGTTGGCGGCGGGAACGACGGGCGCCGACGGCGAAGGCGGGACCGGCGAGCAGGCAGATCTCCAGCATCGCCAGACCGACGACCGTGCCCACGGCGGCGAGCGCGGCGGCGTCGGCGGCCCCGCTGCTCTCGTAGTTGGCCCAGCCTTCCTTCTGGTAGAGCGGCACCTCGGAGTCGGCGGGCGGGTCGAGGACCACGACGCGCGAGGTGACCAGGACACCCTTGGCGTTGATCGCCTGGACCGTGTTCCACGTGAAACCACCGGCCTTCTTCACCAGGTAGGTGGTGGAGACGGCGGGCTTCGGCAGTCCGGCCTTCTCGACCGCCTTGGCGTACGGCGCCAGGAAGGCGCCCGGCAGGGCGTTGACCTGCTGTGCCGTGAGGTCGCTGGGCAACTCGTACGAGCCGCTGATCACATAGGTGCGGTCGAAGCCGCGGGCGGTGAGGGTGGAGCCGACGGACAGCCCGCTGCTCTCCAGGAACCGGGTGGTCGCGGCGATCTCGTCGTTCTTCTCGGGGAAGCGGCCCTCCTGCAGCCGCATGATGCCCCGGGCGACGGGATCGGTGGCGGCCAGCTCACGGACCTCGGTCTGGAGCAGACCGTGAGTGGTGGTCAGCTTGGCGGTGCCGCTGCTGTCGGTCAGCACCGTCGAACCGGCCGGGATGGTCTTGGTGACATCGGTCGGGCCGTCGGGCCAGGGCGTGCCCGGCGAGTAGTGGTCCCCGGCCGGGGTGTTCTGCTCGCCCTCGGGGTCCTGCAGGATGGCCACGCCGCCCGTCCGGGCGTCGGAGAAGCGGGCGTCGGCGGCACCCAGGGTGCGCTCCACCCGCTGTGCGGGGGTGAGTTCGGCGCTGCGCAGGGTCAGGTCCAGGGCGCTCACGCCCAGGATCGGCAACGCGATCATGGCGAGGACGAGGAAGCTGCGGCCCTTGGAGCGCCAGGCGTCACGGCGGGCGATGCGGACCGCGGCCCGCCAGGAATGGAACCAGGTCGTCACCGCTGGGCCGCCCGGCCGGTCAGGAGCGAGTCGGCGTCGCTGCGTAGGGTCTGGTCGACGACGGCGCCGTCCCGCAGGAAGACGACCCGGTCGGCCCAGGCGGCGAACCGCGGCTCGTGGGTGACCATGACGCCGGCGGCTCCGGCGTCGCAGCGGGAGCGCAGCAAGGCCAGCACGGACTCGCCGGTCTCGGAGTCGAGGGCGCCGGTGGGCTCGTCGGCGAGGACGAGCCGGCGGTCGCCGACGAGGGCGCGGGCGATGGCCACGCGCTGCTGCTGGCCGCCGGACATCTCGTCGGGGAACCGGTCGGCGAGTTGGCCGAGGTCCATCTCGGCGAGGGCGGCGAGGGCCTCGGTGCGGGCCTTGCGGGCCGATATGCCGTCCAGTTCGCGGGGCAGGGCCACGTTCTCGGCGGCGGTGAGGGCCGGGATGAGGTTGTAGTCCTGAAAGACGTAGCCGATGCTGCGGCGGCGCAGGGCGGCGAGCCCTTTGATGCCGAGGGCGGTGATGTCGGTGCCCTCGACGAAGACCTGCCCGGAGGTGGGGTTGTCGAGGCCGCCGGCGATGGTGAGCAGGGTGGACTTGCCGGAGCCCGACGGGCCCATGACGGCGACGAGTTCACCGGGGTGGACGTCGAGGTCGATGCCGCGCAGGGCGTGCACCTCGGTGGCGCCGGAGCCGTGGACGCGGGTCAGGTTCCGCAGACTCAGCACGGCCTGCTGCTGTTGTGTGGACATGGTTTCCCCTCGGGCGTACGCCGGCGAGCGGCCGGACGTCGGTGCGACGGACGGTCGTTGGCAGCGCCGTGCGTACGGTATGGGTCTGGTCGGGTGGTTCGGAGTCTTCAGGTGCTACGAGTGGGTCGGGTGGAGCCGGTGGACTCGGTCGGCCCTGTGGGTCCGGTCGTTCGGGCGCTCGGGGCCGGTCGTGAAGGTCGGACGTCACGGGCGGTGGCGTGCGGCCTCCTCTGCCCCGGCCGCCGCCCGCGCCCCCGTCCCCGCCGCTCCCGCTACCGCCCCCGGCGAGGCCGGCTCCGGCCCCGCCGCCTGGGCGGTCGACGAGAGACGGATCAGCCGGGACTCGCAGTGGTCGAGCCAGCGCGCCTCGGCCTCGGTCTGGAAGATCAGCTGCTCCAGGACGAGGAGCCAGGCGATGTCGTCCCGCTCCCGGTCCCCGTTCTTCTCCACGGCGGTGAGGGCCTGCGCCTTCAGCCGGGTGTAGTCCTGCATGGCCTTCACGGTGTGCCGGCGCTGGGACTGGATGACGTCACGGATGTCGACCCCGGGCGCCCCGACGGCCATGGCCAGCTTGATGGCCAGCTCGTCACGGGCCGGGCTGGTGCGGTCGACGGGGTGCTCGAACCAGCTGCGAAGTTCGACGCGACCGCTGTCGGTGATCGCGTAGAGCGGGTGGCCGGCCTCGTCCTCACCGTCCTGCACGACCATGCCGTCGCGTTCGAGCCGGCTGAGCGTCGTGTAGACCTGACCCACGTTGAGCGGCCAAGCGGAGCCGGTGCGGGACTCGAACTCCGTACGGAGCTGTGAGCCGTAGCGCGGGCCGCCTTCGAGGAGGGCGAGAAGCCCGTGACGGATGGACATACCGAGTATGTATACCGAGTAAGTCCGCGTGGGCAAGCGTCCTGAGGCGGACGCCGGAGGTCCGACTCAAGGGGGACCCGGGCCGTCGCGAGCCGCTCAGCGGCGGCGCATCCGCACCCCGAGGGAGCCGATGCCGAGGCCCACCGGAGCCAGCCCCACGCCCAGTGTGAACACGGGAATCCGCCGGTCGGAGAGGCCGAGAGGGGCCTCGGTGTTGGTCCCGTGAGCGGCCGCCGACTGCTCCGCGGGCAAGTTCTCGGCGGGCCGGGGCGTCCGTCTTGGGTACCGCATCGACCCCCTCGTCCGACTCCTCGGCGGGCTCCTCCTCTGTTGCCGTTGTAGTACGAGCGGGCTTCACCGGGCTCGTGGAGGACGGCGAGTCGGAGGGGTCGGCCGGGCGGCCGGGCCGCTCCCGGCCCTCCCCCGCCGGCGCCCCCCGGGGGAGGCGGCGTCGCTGGGCGCTGGCGCGTCGGGCGGCCCCGACGGCTCGGGGGCCGCCGGACGGGCGGGTCCGGAGGAAGGCGACGCCGACGGGGCGCTCGCTGTGTTGACCGTTGCAAGTGCCGTTGCCCTGGCAGGAACGCGACATCAACCGCGGAGCGCGAGGGTGCTGTCGTAGTTCTGCCAGCCGACCGGGGACACCGCCTGCTGAGCTGTTCGCCCATGCACTGCCCATCGCAGGACGGAGCTCATGTCCCCCACCACTACCGACCCAGTCGACGACGCAGCTCTGCCCACCCCATCACCGCTGATCGGCTGGCTGGCCGTGGTCTCGGTGATGCTGGGAATCTTCGCCATTGTCACCACTGAGATCCTGCCTATCGGTCTGCTGACCTCGATCGGCTCCAGTTTCACCATCTCAGATGGGGTGGCCGGGCTGATGATGACCATGCCGGGTTTTCTCGCGGCGGTCTCTGCTCCTCTGGTCACTGTGGCCACGGCACGCATCGACCGTCGCCTGATGCTGTGCGTCTTCATGCTCTTGCTGGCCCTGGCGAATTTCCTCGCTGCTGCAGCACCCGACTACTGGCTCGTGCTGGTCTCCAGGGTCATGGTGGGGATCACGATCGGTGGGTTCTGGTCGATAGGCGCTGGGCTGGCAGAACGGTTGGTGCCGCCGGCCTCGGTCAGCAGGGCGACCTCCGTGATCTTCTCCGCTGTTCCGTTGGGATCCGTCCTCGGGGTACCGACCGGCACCCTCCTCGGGGATCTCGCTGGGTGGCGTACGGCATTCGCGGTCATGGGTGCGCTGACGGTGGGGGTACTGATCATGCTGCTCCTGGCCGTGCCCCCGTTACCTCCCGTCCAGGCCACCCGGCTGAGCGATCTCAGGGGCATGTTCCGCAGTGGCAACACCCGCTTCGCGCTTCTGCTGACATTCCTGATCGTGCTCGCCCACTTCGGGACCTACACCTATGTGACGCCGTTCCTGGAACGGGTCACCCATGCCGGCGACGGCCTGATCACCACGTTCCTGTTGATCTACGGCGCTGCCGGTATCCTCGGCAACTTTCTCGGGGGTGCTCGGGTGGCACAGTATCCGCGGACCGTCTTCGGACTTGCGGCCGGACTCATTGCAGCGGCGACCCTGCTGCTTCCCATGGCGGGCCGCTGGGAGGCTGGTGCTATGGCCCTGCTGATCGTGTGGGGCGTCGGCTATGGCGCTGTGCCGGTCGCCTCGCAGACCTGGTTCTCCAAGGCGGCACCGTCTGCGCCCGAAGCGGCATCGGTTCTGTTCACGGCTTCCTTCCAAGCCACGATCTCCATCGGCGCGCTACTGGGGGGAATGGTCCTGGACCGCACCTCTCCATCCGCGGTCATGGTGCTCGGCGGCTGCACTGCGCTGATCATGGCCCTGACAGCGGGAGCCCACTTCACCAGGCGTCCCACCTGGCCAGAAAGGGCAGACGCGCACGAGTAGCTCGGCGAGCACGGTCTCAGCCGACACAACCACGCCGACGTCCCCACGCCAAGCCGAAACCTCGATACCCGGCCCGGTCAAGGTTACAAGGCCAACCCACCTCATTCGGTCAGCCGTTGTAAGGACCTGGAGTTGAGCCGAACCGAAGTGATGCGGGCGGCCTCGTGCTTCATCTCCACTCGGCAAACCGACGAAAGGCCGACGGGAGGGACGCTCGCGGCGACGGCCCGAGGCGTACGCGGCACGTGCGAGATGAGGGACGCCGGCCTTCCTGTCCCGCTCACCGACGAAGGGCCGGCCGTCCATCAGGTCGACCTGGACGGGCCATGATCGCTCGCGCCGAGGCAGCTCCCGGCCGAAGTCGCTCCACCCACCGCGTGGGCCTCTGGAGCCTCATCCGCCGCAGGCTCCTCAGGAAGACCCACTCATGATCTCGCCGTTCCGGCATGCACTGGAATTACCGACCGCCGGTTCACAGATAGAGTTTGTCGGTGCAATCGTCGGGCCAGTTGTTGATTTTCTCGCACACCCTGATCCACTCGATGTAGTCGGGGTCGAGCTGCCAGCTGGAACTGTTCTTGACGCAGACGCCGTCAGCGCCGGTCGAGTCGGTGGTTTTCACCAACCCGTTGTGTTCAGAATTCACCTGAACATAGACCGCACGGCCGTCCGCCTCCTTGTCACAGGCGACCCTATCCCCGTTGGTGAGCAGCTCACCGGTGTCGCTTCCGTGTTTGATGAAGGCGAGCGATACGGCTGCGGCGGGGGCCGGCGACAGGCCCACGGTGATCGCGGCAGCCGCCGCGCAGGTGGCGAGCGCCTGTAGCCGGCGCCGACGGACGGGTTGCCTGACGGGGCCTTCGCGCTTGATGCGCATGTGCGGGTCCTTCCCGTAGCGTGCCGCGGCCGAGCCACATCTGACGTGGTCTCTTCGTGCCGTGTTGGCCATGCGCATGCTCCCCCGAGGAGTCATCAGAGGGAACCTATAAAGTCACAGGGCAGGTACCGCTTGCGCGCCGTGGCGAGTTGATGACCACGGGCCTCCGCCAGCAGTCGACGTGAACCGGCTTCCACCTCGGCGGGATCAGCACCGGCCGAGTACGGCTCCTGCTCCAGGGTCTCCCAGTCCTGCGGGGTCGTCCTGGGCATGCCCACTCCGCAAAGATCCGGTGCGCAGGGGGTTTTCCCCAGCACGGCTGTCCACCGAGCGGTGGACAACAGGTTCAACCGAGTACCTCTGTCCGGCGACTGCCCTGTTCAACAAGGCTTTCGGGCATGAAAACACTCTCTGTGAGCATGGCTCGCTGGAGCGCGCGGCACCCCTGGTGGGCGATCGTGGGCTGGCTGGTGTTCGTGGCGCTGTGCCTGGGGGGCGGCAGTGCTGTCGGCACGAACAGCGCGAAGACCGCGGACTACCGGGTCGGTGAGGCCGGCCGTGCCGAGGCCCTGGCGGCCGAAGGAGACCTGGAACGCGGAGCCGCCGAGCAGGTGTTGCTCTCCGCCAGGTCGGGCGCCCTCGACCGGGCCGCGGCACAGGCCGCAGCGGAGGATCTCACCGCGCGGATGGAGCGGTTGCCCGAGGTCGCGGCCGTGGCCGACCCGTTGCTCTCCGACGACCGCGCGATCCTCATGGTCGAGGTGACGCTGAAGGGCGAGGAGCGGGACGCGAAGGACAAGGTCGACGCGCTCGTGGAGCAGACCGCGGCGGTGCAGCGGAGCCACCCCGGCCTGCTCCTCGAGGAGACCGGAAGCCCTTCCATCAGCAAGGGAGTCGACCGGCAGCGCAGCGACGACCTGGCGCTCTCCGAGGCGATCACCTTTCCGGTCACGCTGATCACGCTGATGGTCGTGTTCGGGTCGGTCACCATGGCCGGGGTGCCACTGCTGCTGGCGCTGTCGTCGATCGCCGGGGCGATCGGGCTCTCCATGGTCGTCTCCCACATCTCCCCCGACGCCGGCGTGGGCACGAACGTCATCCTGATGATCGGCCTCGCGGTCGGCGTCGACTACACGCTCTTCTACCTCAAGCGCGAGCGCGAGGAGCGGGCCCGCTCCGGCGGCCGGCTCGGCTCGAAGGCACTGGTGGAACTGGCGGCCGCCACCTCGGGCCGGGCGGTCGTGGTCTCCGGACTCGCGGTCGTCGCCTCCACCGCGACGCTGTACCTGGCCTCCGACGTGATCTTCTCCTCGCTCGCGACCGGCACCATCGTCGTCGTACTGGTCTCGGTGGCCAGTTCGCTGACGGCCCTGCCCGCACTCCTCGTCAAGCTCGGGAAGCGGGCGGAACGCAGGGAACTGCGGCGGGCACGGAGCGGGAAGCCCGTCCGCCGGGTGGGAGGGAAGCGCTCCGGGGGCCGGATGTGGGCCGCACTGCTGCGGCCCGCCGCCCGGCATCCCCTGGTCACCCTGTGCGCCTCGGTCCTCGGTCTGCTGGCGCTCGTCGCGCCGCTCGCCGGACTGAGGATCACGGAGATGAGCCGGGACACGCACTCCCGCGACATCCCCGCGATGCGCGTGTACGACCGGCTCAACGAGGCGTTCCCCGAGCAGCGGGTCACCCACCAGGTCGTCGTACGCGCCGACGCCTCGCGCGCCGCGGACGTCACCTCGGCCCTGCGCACGGTGGCCCGACGGGCCGACGCCGACCCGCTGTTCGCCGGTACCCCGCGGATACGGACGTCCGCCGACCGCCGCACCAGCGTCCTGGAGCTGAAGGTGCCGCACCTCGGCAACTCCGACCAGGCGTACGACTCCCTCGACCGGCTGCGGGACGACTACCTGCCCGCCGCGGTGGGCGGGATCGACGGTGCCGAGTTCGGGGTGAGCGGCGACGTCGCCCGCTACGCCGACTATCCCGCCCACCAGAACGGCAAGCTCCCGCTGGTCCTCGGCGCGCTGCTCCTGGTGACGTTCGCGATGACCGTGTACGCCTTCCGCTCGGTGGTGCTCGGTCTGATCGGTGTCGTGCTGAACCTGCTGTCCGCGGCGGCGGCACTGGGACTGCTCGTCCTGGTCTTCCAGGGGACATGGGCCGAGGGACTGCTGGACTTCCACTCCACCGGATCGATCGGATCGCGGGTCCCGCTCTTCCTCTTCGTGATCCTGTTCGGGCTCTCGATGGACTACCAGGTGTTCGTGGTGAGCCGGATCAGGGAAGCCGCGGCCGCCGGGGTCCCCACGCGTCAGGCGGTGCTCGACGGGATCCGCAGCTCGGCGAGCGTGGTGACCAGCGCCGCGGTCGTGATGACGACCGTCTTCGCGAGCTTCGTCTTCCTGCACATCATCGAGATGAAGCAGATCGGCTTCGTACTGGCGGCGGCCGTGCTGCTCGACGCCTTCGTGGTCCGGATCCTGGTGCTGCCGTCGGCGATGCTGCTGCTGGGCGAGGCGAGCTGGTGGCCCTCGCGCCCGCAGCGGGCGGCGACCGCATCGGAGGAAAAGACCGCCCCGCGTTCAGCGGCCGCCGTACGTTGATCTCCATGACCGCTCTCGCCGGGCCCACCGCCGACACCTTCTGGGCCATGTCACTGCGCCGCTGGAACGCGGTGTGCTGGGTGCTGTTCGCCGTGATGGCCGTCGGCCTCGCGGCGATGGACCGGCCCGGCGGGAGCAAGTACACGGCGCTCGCGCTCCTGGGTGGTGTGGTGCTGTGTTACGCGGTCCTCGACCGCTTCCCGGACAACCCCGTCGTACGGCCGCACGTCTACCTCTCGGTGCTGGCGGTGGCGTTGGGCGGGCTCGCGTACCTGCGCGGCAACTACGCGGCGCTGTTCATGGTGACGCTGCCGCACTACTGGATGTTCGGGCGGACCCCGAGGGCCTCGATGGGCTTCCTGGGGCTCGCCACGGCCGGCACCCTGGCCGGGAGCGTCCTGCGGCAGGACGGCTGGTCGGTGGAGTTCTTCAGCGAGACGCTCGTGTCCACGCTGATCGTCGTCGCCGTGGGGGTGCTCATCGGGCTGTGGGCGCACTCGGTGGTCGCGCAGAGCGCGGAACGGGCACGGCTCATCGCCGAGTTGGAGCGGACCCAGGCACAGCTGTCCGAGGCGCACCAGCGCCAGGGCGCGGCGGACGAGCGGGAGCGGATGGCACGGGAGATCCATGACACGCTCGCGCAGGGCTTCGCCTCGATCATCGTGCTCGCCGAGGCGGCCCGGGCGGGACTCGACTCCGACACCGCGCGAAGTGCCCAGCAGCTGCGGTCGATCGAGTCCACGGCCCGGGAGAACCTGACCGAGGCACGGGAACTGGTCGCCTCGGCGCACCGGCCGGGCCAGATGGCCGCCGGTTCGGTGGCGCAGACGCTGCGCCGGACCCTGGACCGCTTCGCCGAGGACACCGCGCTCACCGTGAACGCCGACCTGGAGGACCTGGTGTGCGACCAGCAGACCCGGATCGCGCTGCTGCGCTGCACCCAGGAGTCCCTGGCCAACGTACGCAAGCACGCCCGCGCGTCCACGGTCGGCGTGGTGCTGGCACGGCAGGCGTACGGGGTGGAACTGGAGATCACCGACGACGGGACGGGATTCGTGGTCGAGGAGTCGGCGGGCTTCGGTCTGGACGGAATGCGCAAACGGCTGGCGGAGCTGGGCGGGAAGCTGACGGTGACGAGTTCGGTGGGGGACGGAACGCGGGTACTGGCGTGGGTTCCCACGGCTTCCCGCGCGCCGGGAGAGAGCGGGGCGAAGGCGTGACCGGCCGGCGGGTGGCAGGCGGGAGCGGCGGAGCGATCCGCATCATCGTGGTGGACGACCACACCGTCATGCGGGCGGGGGTGGTGGCTCTCCTCGCCTCCGAGAGCACGATCGAGATCGTCGGCGAGGCGGGCGACGGACGGGCGGCCCTCGAACTCGTCGAGCGGTACGAGCCCGACGTCGCCCTGGTCGACCTGCGGATGCCCGTGCTCGACGGAGTGGCCACGACGACCGAGATCGGGGCGCGCTTCCCGCGTACCCGGGTGTTGATCCTCACGACGTACGACACCGATGCGGAGATCGAGCGCGGAGTGGAGGCCGGGGCCATCGGCTACCTCCTCAAGGACACCACCCGTGAACAGCTGGTCGACGCGATCCATGCGGCGGCCCGCGGTGAGACGGTGCTGGCGCCCCGGGTCGCCGAGAGGCTTGTCGCCCGGATGCGGCAGCCCGCCCAGGCCGCGCTCACGGACCGCGAGGCGGACGTTCTCAACGCGGTGGCGGACGGCCTGACCAACGCGGAGATCGGGCGGCGGCTCGTCATCGCCGAGGCGACGGTGAAGACCCATCTGCTCCGCCTGTTCGCCAAGCTCGACGTGAACGACAGGACGAGGGCCGTGGTGGTGGCGATGGAGAGAGGACTGCTCCGGAGGTTCTCCGGTCCGGAGGGCTCCCCCTGACGTCCCGGCGTGCCCAGCAGCTCACCGTGCGCACGACCTCCGCCGCGCTCCTGTCCACCACCGCCACCGCCACCGCCTTCGACGACGACGCCGGCACGTCGGTGGGCCGGTATCCACCGACGGACACGGGCCCCGTCCCGGATCACCGTGGCCGTCGCCGGGAACGGCCGGTACACAGTGGCCGGGTGTCCCGAGGCGGGTGTCCGCTCCGTCGGATCGGATGTCGCGCCGGTTCGGAGGCGGGCGACCGCGCGTGAGCGCCTCCTCACGGACTCGGTCCAGTTCGTCGGGCGTCCCTGGTTCCCGTACCGGGCCGTGGGGGTGCAAGCTGGAAGGGAGGCCGCCTCGTCGTCCGGGCGCGGGCTCGGGCACACGCGGTCTCGCCACTCCGATTGAGCTCCTCCTCGAGCTCGGCAGGAGGGAAGCGAGATGACAGATCACGTCACCACCGGCACACGCTGGCATCTGGCCGGTGATTGGTTCGATGTGTGCAAGTGCGCCATACCGTGCCCCTGTACATTCGCCCAGCCGCCGACCTACGGCGACTGCGAGGGCGTATTGGTCTGGCACATCCGGGAAGGCGGCTTCGGCGATGTGCGGCTCGATGGTCTCAACGTCCTGATGCTCGGCTCCTTCGTCGGCAACCCCTGGACCGGCACGCACTCCGACCCGTACGCGGCGATCTTCCTCGACGAACGGGCCGACGACCGGCAGCGCGCCGCGCTCGAGGCCGTCTTCGGCGGTGAGGCGGGCGGGTGGCCCGCGCAGTTCGGGGAGATGTTCCACCCCGAGATGCGCGGCATGGACTTCGCCCCCGTCCACGTCGAGATCGACGAGGACCTCGCCACCTGGCGGGCCGAGGTTCCCGGCCGGGTCACGGCCACCGCCGAGGCACTCACCGGCCCGACGACGCCGGACGGCGCGCGCGTCCAGGTCCACAACGCCCCGGGCGCCGAGGTCGGACCGGGTCAGGTCGCCACCTGGGGACGGGCCACCACCGACCGCGCCGACGCGTTCGGCTTCTCCTGGGAACGCTCGGGGAAGTCGAGCAAACACTTCCCGTTCGACTGGAGCGGTCCCGACTGAGACAGGACGCGTTGTCGCAGAGGCAAGGCCGTGGGTCCCGTGGGCCAACGTCAAGGCGAGCCCTCACAGCGTGGACTTCTTCGGTCACCGACAACCGCCCGGCGAACGCGTTTTCTTCGAGGGGCCCGAGTCACATACCGTCCATCGTCGCCCGCAGACCGGGCAGCAGCCAGTCCTGGAACGGCGCGAGCACGGCGAGTACGAGAAACGCGATGCCAACGCCCCGGGCGAGCAGCGGACCACGGGACCACAGCTTCTCCACGAAGATCACCACGGCCAGCCCGGCCATCGCCGCCACGTTCATCACCCCGAGCGGGACCAGGACGGTCATCAGTCCCGCGCAGCAGCCGACGCAGTAGGCGCCGTGGTGGACGCCCACCCGGAGGTCGCGGGCCGGCGACCGGAACCCGGCGTAGCGCACCAGGTGGCCCATGGGGTCGCGGCAGTGCCGCAGACAGACGTTCTTGAGCGGACCGAGCTGATACAGGCCCGCGAGCAGGAAGGCCACGGCGCCGATCCAGCGTCCGGCTGTCGGACGGTCGTCCACCAGGCCGCCGGTGAGGGCCAGGGCCGCGTAGGCGAGCAGGCCGAAGGCGGTCCACACCAGCAGATAGCCGCCCACGAACTCGGCGGTGCGTACGGTCCGCGTCCAGCCGGAGGACCGTCGGCCGATCCCACGCACCCACGTGATGGCCACCGGCGCCATGGACGGCAGCATCATGGCCGCCGTCATCGTCACCCACAGCAGCAGGAACAGCGGCAACGCCGTCCCCATCGTGCCGGGCCCCACCCCCATGCCCCGGGCCTGCCCGGCCGTCAGCACCCAGGCGGGTACCGCGACCAGGACGACCAGGAACCAGGCGGCGGCGAGATCCCGGGCCGGCAGCAGTCCTCCGCCCGCTCCGGTCGGCGCGGGCGGCCGGGCGGACGCGAGAGCGGAGATCCGGCTGTGACACATCGGCATGCACTCCTGCGGCTGGTTCCATGACAGCACTCATCCCGTCGCGGCGCGACCGCGTACGGTGGCCCGGACCGGGTACGCCGGCGGAAGAGCACGACGCGAGCACCATGACGGACTCCCCGCGGTCCCCGCCGCCCGTAACCGAGGCACGGGGACCGGCCATCCTCCACCGCGACCGGGCGAAGGGCTGACATCAACGACGCCGGACGCAATAACGCCAGACCCGTGCAGGATTGTGCGGGTAACCACGGGAAACAGCGGGTGTCAACCCGACAGACGATCGGACGCCGTCTCTGCTCCCGTCCAGGTCAGCCGATCACCCGCCCGTAGATCGCCTCAGCTTCCACGCTGAGAGCGCGAAACCCCCAGGTCATCGACCTGGGGGTTTCCGCCGTGCGGGAGGCGCGGGGCCAGTGCATCGGCATCGAGCGGCCACCTGCGCGTACCGCGGTCCAGGTGGCCGCCCTCTTCCGGCCCGAACTGCTCCTGGAGGCGGAGGCGCCGGCGCTGGACGACCGGAAAGCCGGTTCCGGTCCCGCGCGGGGGCCGTCGGGTGGTCAGCGGGAGGGCTCCCACGGGGTCGGTGCTTCCGGTTGCTCCTGCGCGGGGGACACGACCGGGCACGCGTGGTCCGACTGCGTCATCGTCCATCCGTCCCCGAGCACATGGAGGCTGTCGGACAAGGCGGAACGGGGCGCGGTGCCGCCGTCGGCTTCCGCGTGGTTCACCGTGCACGTCAGCTGGAGCATGGCCCGACGGCTCAGCGGAACCGTCTTGCCGGGGAGCTGGACGAAGAGGATGCCGTCGGCGACCACCACTCGTGGCGCGTCCGTCAGGCGGGGCAGCTCCGTGGTGGCCGTCGCGGTCTCGTTCGCCGCCGGCCCCTCGAACAGCAGGTGGATGACGGCCTCGAGGTTCCCGACGTCGTCGATCCGGCGGGGATAGGGCGTCAGGTCCCCGTCGCGCAGGAAGAAGAGGGAGACGGTGGCGGGCGGCGAGGGTGGTGCCGCGCTGGGGGAGAACATGCCGCTCGCCGGCGCACCGGCCTCGATGACGCCGGACGGGGGGACTCCGCACGCTGTGAGCGCGACCGCGGCCGCGGCCGTGAGCCCGGACAGCAGCGCCGCCGTCCGCGAGCCCTTCACCGGGTGCTCCCGCCGCCGGCACCGGTGTCGGTGTCGTCGCGGTGCAGCGGGAGTTCGACGGTGAACACCGCACCGCCGCCCCGGGGCAGGTTCGCCGCCCGGATGCGGCCCCCGTGCAGGCGCACGTTCTCCGCCGTGATGGCCAGCCCCAGCCCGCTGCTCTCGCTCCTGGCCCGTGAGGTGCTCGCCTTGTAGAACCGCTCGAAGATGTGCGGCATGACCTCCTCGGCGATCCCCGGCCCGTTGTCGGTCACCTCGATGACGGCCCACGCCATGCCCGTCCCGTCCACCCGTTCCCCCATGGTCAGCCGCACGGGCGGCTTTCCGTGCCGCAGCGCGTTGCCGATCAGATTGGCCGTCACCACGTCGAGCCTGCGCGGATCGACGCGCGCGCGGAGCTCACCCGGTCCGGGCAGCCGGGTCTCCACCTGCTCCTGCCGCCACCGGGAGGCGACGGTGCGCCGTACGGACTCGGCCAGGTCGATCTCGTCCCGGTTGAGTTCGGCCGCCCCGGCGTCGAAACGGGAGATCTCCATCAGGTCGTTCACCAGTCCGCTCAGCCGGTTCGTTCCCTCGCTGATGAGCCGCAGCGCTTCACCGGTCTCCCCTTCCCCGTCCAGGTCCAGCACGTCGGTGACCGCCGACATCGCCGCCAGCGGTGTGCGCAGTTCGTGGGAGACGTCCGCCACGAAGCGGCGCCCCTGGGCCTCCAGGCGGCGCAGCTCCCCTACGGTTCGCTCCAGTTCGGCCGCCGTCTCGTTGAAGGACTGGGAGAGGTCGGCCAGTTCGTCGGAGCCGGTGACGTCCAGCCGGACGTCGAGATGCCCCGCGGCCATCCGGCGCGTCGCCCGGCGCAGCGCCCGTACGGGACGCAGTACGCCGCTCGCGGCGAGCAGCGCCAGGACGACGGCGAGGCACAGGGCCACCAGGGTGGCCCGCTCGATGCCGTGGACCATGGCCTCGACGTACCCCTCTTCGGTGGTCTGCGGGACCTCCAGGTACATCACGAGCCCGGAGAGCCTGGTCTCCAGGCCCTCGCCCGAGGTGTACGTGACGGGCATGCCGACGACGAGACGAGGGCGCCCGTCGACATTCATCCGCTGGAACACCGCGACACGCCGGTCCCGGACGGACCGCAACATCTCGGGGCTCGGCTCGACGAAACCGGGGCTCGGCGCATAGGCGCGGTGGCCGCCGTACGTGGCCATGATCCGCCAGCCCGAAGAACGGTTCGCGTACAGCACCTGGTCCACCGCGAACTGGAGGTCCGACTGGTCCGGGGCAAGGGGAACGGAGGGCGCGACGGCGTCGACACTCGTACGGAACCGGTTGATGACGGAGTCCTGGCTCTGCTGGAGTACCCCCGTGCGCGCCTCGCGGAAGGCGAGGGCCCCGGTGCCCAGGGAGCTGGCCATGGCCACCAGGACGAAGGACGTCAGCAGGCGGGGGCGCAGGCCGCGCAGGGGGAGCGGGATGCGCGCCAGTGCCGCCCGGAGGAACCACCGGGGGCCGGCACCCGGTACGGCGGCGGACTTCCGGTCGCTCATGAGGTGCCGAAGCGGTAACCGAATCCGCGTACGGTCTGCACGTAGCGGGGATTCCTGCCCTCGCCGAGCTTGTTGCGCAGTCGCTTCACACAGGCGTCCACGAGCCGTATGTCGCCGTGGTAGCTGTGCTCCCAGACCGCTTCCAGCAACTGCTGGCGGCTGAACACCTGGCCGGGCTGGGCCGACAGGGTCAGCAGCAGCCGCAGTTCGGAGGGGGCGAGGGTGACGGGCTCGCCGCGGTGCGTCACCACGAGCCCGGCGCGGTCGACGACCAGCTCGCCGTGCGTCTCCGCCCGGGGGCGGGTGCCGTCCGGCAGCGACGCGTCCTGTCTGCGCAGTACGGCCCGTATCCGCGCGTCGAGCACGCGGGCCTGCACGGGCTTCACCACGTAGTCGTCCGCACCGGTCTCCAGTCCCACGACCACGTCGACGTCGTCCCCCCGGGCCGTCACCATGATGATCGGCACCTGGTCGCGGTCCCTGATCCGGCGGCACACGTCCAGGCCGGACATGCCGGGCAGCATGAGATCGAGTACGACGACGTCCGGCCGGAAGGGGCGGAGCTGTTCCAGCCCCTCCTCCCCCGTTTCCACGGCGAGAACCTCATGCCCCTGGTGCCGCAGCCCCAGTTGGACGGCCCTGCGGACATCTAGGTCGTCTTCGACGATCAGGACCCGTGACATTTCGGCAGTGTAGGCAGACCGGACGAGGTGGCCGTCCCGGGGAAAGTGCCTCTCCGGCCGCCGTTACACAACGATCACATGGGCCGGGAACGCGGGCGTCGTTATCCTTCCGTGACGGCACCGGCTCATCGCGATCATCTGGGATCACCAGATTGAGCTGCCATGCATTCGGCACGACAGCGGCGATCCGCATCCCCCACCGGCAGCACCGCGGCCGTTCACCGCGCCGGCCGCCGGCGTCGGTCCTCCCGTCGCCGGGGACGGCCGCGCCGCCGGGGCCGGAACCTGCTGACCAGTCTGCTGGTGACCGCCGGCCTGCTGGGTTCGGCGGCGTACTTGTTGCTGGAGGGCGGGCGGAGCGACGCGTCGGGCGGAGCGCCGCACCCGCCGCGCACGCACGTCACCCCCACTCCCACACCGCCCCCGTCCTCCTCCCCCTCCCCCTCCCCCTCGCCCTCTCCCAGCGCGAGCCGGACCGAGATCGACGTTCCCCCGACGGGCAGCGGGACGTTCGTCACCGCGCAGGCCACTGGGGAGAAGGTGGGCAGCGGTTCCCGCCCGGTGCGCTACGTCGTGGAGGTCGAGACCGGCCTCGACATCTCGCCGTCCCAGGCGGCGAACGACATCGCCCGGATACTCGCCGCCCCGCGGGGCTGGACCCACGACCCGGGCAACGCGTTCCAACTGGTGGGCGCGGGATCGCCGCACGACATCACGATAAGGATCGCGACACCGGGGACGGCGGACGCCCTGTGCTGGGCCGGCATCCATCAGGACACCGGAGGCGAGTACAACTGCGAGGTTCCCGGAGGGGTGGTGGTGAACCTCAAGCGCTGGGTCAAAGGCTCGCCCACCTTCGACGGGCCGATCCACGACTACCGGGCGCTGATCATCAACCACGAGATGGGGCACTTCCTCGGCCACTCGCACGTGACCTGCGGGGGCGCCGGGCAACTGGCCCCCGTGATGATGCAGCAGATCAAGGGCCTGCACGGGTGCGTCGCCAACGCCTGGCCCTACGACGAGGACGGTGACTTCGTCACCGGGCCGCCCGTATGACCGGCGCCGGCCCCGAGGCCGGCCGTCACGGCGAACGGCCGCCACAGCCCGTTCATGCACCGGCCCCGGGGCCATGAACTGCCGGCACCACTGTCGACTACCCGGCCTACGGGGCCGGGCTTGCAGGCAGAGCGTGGCATGACCGCCTCGCTGTGGCCTCCTGCGTCCGTTGTGGTCCGTTTGCGGCACCGTCCCGCAGGACCTGCACACGAACCGTGCCCGCGTCACGCGGTTGGTGCGGTGGGTGTGCCGGCACTCGGAGCACTGGCGGGCGAGCTGGGCGCATGCCCAGGAGTGCGGTCGTGCCCGCTGGTCCTTCCCGGCCGTGACGATGATGTGGGCGCGCTCCGGATCACGTGGCAACGCCGGCATGTGGATCAAGCGGTCGTGCCGGGAACAGCGGGTGCGGGCGGCACTGTTGCATCGACCGAGGCACCGGCGCCGCAGGCGGGGGACACAAGGACCACGAGGTCCTTCGTCCGCCCCACCAGGATCCGGGCCCCGGAGTCGCGGTACGCCCGCCGCGCCGCTTGGACCAGGACGTATCTCAGCAGGAGGACCGTTTCATGACTGACCGACCCTTGACGCTCATGGCAGTACACGCCCACCCCGACGACGAGGCCACGGGAACCGGAGGGGTCCTCGCGCGGTACGCGGCGGAAGGGATCCGCACGGTTCTCGTGACGTGTACCGACGGCGGTTGCGGTGACGGGCCGGGGGGTGTCAAGCCGGGCGACCCCGGGCATGATCCGGCCGCCGTCGCCCTGATGCGCCGCCAGGAACTCGAAGCGAGCTGTGACGTCCTGAAGGTCGGCGAGCTGGAGACGCTGGACTACGCCGACTCCGGGATGATGGGGTGGCCGAGCAACGACTCCCCCGGGTCCTTCTGGCAGACCCCCGTCGAGGAAGGCGCCGCCCGGCTCGCGGAACTCATGCGGCACTACCGGCCCGATGTGGTCGTCACCTACGACGAGAACGGCTTCTACGGCCACCCCGACCACATCCAGGCCCACCGCATCACGATGGCGGCGCTGGAGCTGACCGAGCTGACACCGAAGGTGTACTGGACCACGATGCCCCGCTCCGGGATGCGGCGGTTCGGCGAGATCATGCGCGAGTTCGGTGAGGACATGCCGGAGCCGGATCCCGCCGAGGCCGCCGCGCTGGCCGAGATCGGTCTCCCCGACGACGAGATCACCACGTGGGTGGACACCACCGCCTTCAGCGGTCAGAAGTACGACGCGCTGGCCGCACACGCCAGTCAGGGCGAGAACATCTTCTTCCTCAAGATGGGCAAGGAGAGGTTCGGTGAGCTGATGGGCACGGAGACCTTCGTACGGGTCCAGGACGCCACCGGCGCCCCCGTACCCGAGAACGATCTCTTCGCCGGACTGCGCTGATCCCCCCGCCCGACCGGCCGGGAAGCGCATCGACTGCGCGGCGCGATCGAGCGGGACGCAGCCCGCGCTGAGGGCGCGATTCGATTCTCGTCACCGCGCCGCGAAGAAGGCCCAGGTCATCGACTTGGGCCTTGCTTGCTGTCCGGACACCGCTTTCGCAGGGCTCGGCACCGGCGTCCCCGTGTTCAGAGCGGCCCGAGGTCTCGTGCGGGTCTTTCCGGCCGTTCAGATTCTGTTTCTGGTGTGGGTGATCTCGGGCGCCACGAGCGGGAGCCGGACGCCTAAGGAGTGCCGGGGGATGACGGGTGACCGCCTGAAGTCGTGCGAACGCGGGGGAGGTCGGGGCCTCGATCGGCGTGGGGCTCGTCGTCGGGCTGTGGGTGGCGGTCGACGTCATTCTCGGCTTTGCGTACGTCGTTTACCGGCTGGCCGGTCGGCGTACCTGACAGGCGCGGGCAGGGGCGGGGTTTCCGGTTGGTCCGGGGGTCGGGCAGGTGTGGGCGCCGTTCTCGGCGTGCACGGCCTGCTGCTCGGCCGGTACCGGGCGCTCGGCTGCAAGGTCATGTCCTGCACCTTCTGAGGGGCGGGTGCGCTGCTGGTGGCGTGCGGCGGTTTCACGCCCCCGTCGGTGACCGCCGTCGGCGTCGGCCTCATGGCCCTGGGCATGTCAGGCAGCCGGTGCCGTGGTCACGAGGGGCCCGGGGTGCTGGCCCCGGGCCCTCTTGAGTGGGGTCAGGGTTCCAGGGTGTAGAGGTTGAATTCCTGCCAGCCGGCGATCTCCGTGGAGCGGGCGCGCAGGGCGTACTGGAGGGAGCCGGTGTAGTTGTTCTCCATGGTGACGAACAGGCCGTTCAGGGTGGACTGGAGTGCCCAGCGGTCCAGGTCCTCGTGGTGGTAGAGGACGAACCGCTCCCAGCCGCCCACGGAGGTGGAACGGGCGCGGAGTTCGTTCTTCGCGTCGCCGGTGAAGTTCTTCTCGACCGCCACATAGCGGTCGTTGGCCAGGGACTTCAGCGCGTAGGTGCTGGTGGTCTCGTCGAACTCGAAGGCGAAGCCCTCCCAGGAGCCGGTGTACTGGGCCGTACGGGCCCTCAGCACGCCGGTGTCGGGGGCCGGGTACGTCTTCTCCGTCGAGACGAAATTGTTGTTGCGCAGCGACTGCATGGCCAGCAGCTCGGGCTCCTCGGCCTGCGCGGAGACATCGGCGAGCGGGGCCTTCCGGGCGGCCGGGTCCCCGGCCAAGTCCGCCAGTTCGGCCGCGTCGACCTTGTCCCATCCGGCCGGGACCGACTGCGGGGCGGCGCCGGCCGCGGGGGCGGTCCAGGCGGAGGCCGCCAGCAGTGCGCTGAGGGACAGAAGAACGGGGGTCATACGTCTCACGGCTATTCCTCACCCTTCACGGAACGGATTCCGGGCACGACGAGACGATGGACCCGCAAAGGGTGACCAGCAGCTTCCCGCCCCCCGACAACTGCCGTCGGCGCCCCTCCCCGGGCACTGCGGCAGCGGCCGCGCCATGGGGCGCGGCGGGGTTCACAGTAAGTGGCGGGGCGGGAGTTCCCGCGGTGGTTCACCATGAGTTACGCGAGGGTTCATCACCATGCGCGACCACGTGACGGGGAGGCCGTCGACTCGCGGGCACCGGCGAGCCGACCCGTGCTTCTTGTGCGGTGGGGACGTCGCGTGGCACCGTGCGGCGTGACAGGAGAGGCATGGGATCACCACCGGACGAGACGCACGGCGTGAACGAGCAGGAGTTCGACGCTTTCTACGCCGCGAGCGTCGGGCGGCTCATCGGGCAGCTGTACGCCATGACCGGTGACCTCGCCGAGGCGCAGGACGTCGTGCAGGAGGCCTTCGCACGGGCCTGGGAACGGCGGGCCGAGCTGGATCTGGGCGGTGCCCCCGAGGCGTGGGTGCGCACGGTGGCCTGGCGGCTTGCGGTCAGCCGGTGGCGGCGGGTGCGTACGGCGCTGGCGTTCGCGCGACGGCAGGGTCCGCCGGCCGCGGTGCCGCCGCCGGAACCGCACCATGTGCTGCTCGTCGGGGCACTGCGGCGGATCCCGGAGGCGCAGCGACGCGCCGTGGTGCTCCATCATCTGTGCGACCTCACGGTCGAGCAGGTGGCCGCCGAGGCCGCCTGTCCCGTCGGTACGGTCAAGGCCCATCTGAGCCGGGGCCGTGCGGCGCTGGCCCGGCTGCTCACCGACACCGAACTCGATCCCCGGACCACGACCCGCCTGTCGGAGGTACGTCATGACTGACGAGACCGGGCTGAAGGAGCATCTGGCCGACCTCGCCGCATCGGGTGTACGGCACACCACACCGCTGACCGCGGAACGGGTCCGGGCGCGCGGTGAGCAGCGGCTGCGCCGCAAGCGGGCCGCGGTGGCGGGCGGCGGCGCGCTGCTGGTCGCGGTGCTGGCCGTGGGCGGTCTCGCGCTGACACGGGCTCCCCGGGCGGCCGATCCGCCGGCCGTCCTTCCGGCACCGACCGCCTCGGCCTTCGTACCGCCGGCGCCTGCCCCGGGGGAGGAGTACGGCAGCGAACTCGGCGTTGTGTACGGGGCGGTGGCGGAGGGGGGCACGGTACGGGTCACCGTCGAGCAGCGAGGGACCGGTGTGGTGCACACGCTGATCCTGCCGCGCGGGACGCTGGTCGAGGCGCGGCGGCTGGCGGGCGGCAGCCCCGCGGACCTGCAACTCGGCGAACTGGTCGACCGGTTGGCGGGCGGGCCGCGGTGGGTGTTCGCGATCGACTACGACGGCGAGGGCCGGGTGCAGTCGCTGCGGGAGGCGTACTGGCTCGGCGAGTGAGCCGGCGCGGAAAAGAAAACCGGAACGGGGTGTAACCCCGGGCGTGGGTCGGCGCGTAGAGACCTCGTATCCCGAACACACCTGATCCATGGGGGACCTTGACCATGCGCGTCACACACCGGCTCACCGCTCTCGTCTTCGGCCTCGTCGTCCTGACCGGCTGCGACAGTGGGGGCGACGGCCAGGCGGCGGCCACCACCGCACCCGCGACCTCGGCGGCGCCTTCCGCGACGGCCGCCGGGGCGGACCCGATCACCGCCCCGGCCACCTCTGCGGCACCCTCCGCGACGGCCGCCGGGGCGGACCCGGTCACCGCGCCGGCCACCACCGCCCCCTGGGCCGGCACCAAGCAGTTCGTGCAGATCAAGAGCGCCCGGACCGGCGACGGACGCACGTATCTGTCGGTACGGCCCGCCCAGAAGAAGGCCCACCCCCAGTTCGAGGCATGGGTGATCATCCCGGGCAAGGGCGCCTACACCGAGGTACCGATGACCGAGGACGCCACGATCCTGCTCTCGGTCCCGCTCGGTGACGGCAAGCACCCCGCGTCGTACTCCCAGGCGGAGTTCGTCACCCGCCTCACGGCCCAGTCGTCGTCCCCGGCGCTCGTCGGCTACGACCTGAGCTTCGACGCGGAAGGACGGGTGACCCGGCTGCAGTCGCTGTACACGCCCTGACGCGGCGCGGGCCCTGCCCCTGCCCGGGGCAGGGCCCGGAGCAGGTGTAGCCGAGAATGTCCTTCATGGCACGAGGCGGAAGCACCATGGCCGAGGAGCCGACGTGGGGGGAGCTGCTGGTCACGCTCTTTCTCATGGCGGCCGTTCCCACTGTCGTGGGAGGGGCGGTGGTGCTGGCCCTCGTCGCCCTGTTCATGTGGCTCACGGCACCGCTGCGGCGGCGACGCGGGCGCGACAAGGCCGCCTAGGGAAGGCCGCCGCAATGTCCGTGGAAATCCCCGGAATTGTGCGCGCTCCGTAACGGGCGGATCCTCTCGCCGTTGAACCTCGTCATGGCAGGTGGTCGCAAGGTCACCGGGGACCGGGCGGGCAACTGAGCGAAGGCGGGGCGGACATGGCGCGGCACGGCGGCGGGCGGGGCTGGTACGGCAAGATGGTCGGGGCGGCGCTCGGAGTGACCGTGCTCGCCGTCGGCGCCTCGGTGTGGACCGCGCAGGCCGACGCCGTGAACGGCTCGACGCCGAAGGCGTCCGCCCCGGCCACCCCCGGCGGGGACGTCAAGCCGGTCGACGTGAGCATCGTGCACGCCTCCGACAAGGGGCCGCGCGGCGTCAACATCACCATCGACGACGGTCCCGACCCCGCGTGGACCCCCCAAGTGCTGGATCTGCTGCGGGAGTACGACGTCAAGGCCACGTTCTGCATGACGGGCCTGCAGGCCCGGGCCCACCCGGACCTCGTGAAGGACGTCGTCGCGGCCGGGCACCGGCTGTGCGACCACTCGGTGTCGCACGACACCTCCATGGACAAGAAGCCCGAGGCGTACCAGACCAAGGAGATCCTCGACGCCGAACGCATGATCACCGAGGCGTCCGGGGGCGTACGGCCGATGTACTACCGGGCACCGGGCGGCGCCTTCACCCCCCACAGCCGTAAGATCGCGGCCTCCCGGGGCATGCGGCCGCTGGGCTGGAACGTGGACACCAAGGACTTCGAGCAGCCGGGCGCGGACGCCATCGTCGCGACGGTCAAGCGGGAGATCTCCAACGGGCCGACGATCCTCTTCCACGACGCGGGAGGCGAGCGCGCGCAGACCGTCGACGCCCTGCGCGAGGTCCTTCCCTGGCTGAAGGAGCAGGGCTACTCGTTCGGCTTCCCGGTACGTTGAGTTCCGCGCGACCGGGCGCTCGCCGTGGACACGGGGCAGAACCGGGCCGTCGAGCGCGTCACCGCGCAGGCCGCGGACCGGCGGCCGTGGCCACCGGTCCGCCGGCGGGGTCAGGCCGCGGGCCTGAGCGGAGTGGCCGAGGTCTCCGGGGTGGCGGCCACGACGCCCCGGGAGCGGGTCGGGATACCGAGGGTCGGGTTGGCCACGCTCCACGCGGCGCCCTTGCAGACCAGTTCCTTGTAGAAGGCGGCGAGACGTCCGGTCAGGGCCGCGTTGACGGCGCGGTCGTCGGCGGTGACGTACTGGATCAGGCCCTCCTTGCGGCCCAGCGAGACACACTGGTTGAAGTAGCGCAGCGGCGCGTGGGGGAGCTTGCCGCCGGTGAGACGGGCGGCGACGGAGTCGGCGGCCTGCCAGGCGGTGGGGACACCGGACGCGCAGGACATCCGCAGGGGCTTGTCGCCGGGGCCCATGACCAGGGCCGCGTCGCCGATGGCGTACACGTCCGGATGCGAGACCGAGCGCATCGTGTCGTCGACCACGATCTGGCCCGTGCCGGTGGTCTCCAGGGCGGTGCCCCGGGCGAGCGGGTGGACGGCGAAGCCGGCGGTCCACAGGGTGACGGCGGCCGGGAGGGTGCGGCCGTCGGCGGTGGTGACCCGGTCGGCCTCGACGGAGGTGACGGCGGTGTGCTCGTGCACGGTGATGCCGAGCCTTCCGGTGACCTTCCGTACGTGCCGGCGGCCCTTGGGGGAGAGCCAGTCGCCGAGTTCGCCGCGGGCGGCGAGGGAGACGTCGAGGTCCGGGCGGGCCTCGGCGATCTCGGTCGCGGCCTCCAGGCCGGTGAGCCCGGCCCCGACCACGACCACGGGCTCCCCGGCGGCCAGACCGGCGAGGCGTTCGCGCAGCCGGAGGGCGCCGGGACGGGCGGCGATGTCGTGGGCGTGTGCGGCGGTACCGGGGACACCCTGGGTGTTCCAGCCGCTGCCGAGGGCGTACACGAGGGTGTCGTACGGCAGGACCTCCGGCCCCTCGGCGTCGACGGTCACGGTCTTGCGGTCGGCGTCCACGCCCGTCACCCTCGCGAGCTTCAGCTCCACGCCGGTGCCCTCGAACATCTCGCTGAAGGGGCGGGGCGTCAGCTCCTCGCCCACCGCCAGCTGGTGCATGCGGACGCGTTCCACGAAGTCGGGTTCGGCGTTGACCAGGGTGATGGCGACGTCCTCGCGGCGCAGCCGCCTGGCCAGCCGCCCGGCGGCGATGGCTCCGGAGTATCCGGCTCCGAGGACGATGATGCGGTGCTGCATTTTCCTGCTCCTGTCGTCGGCTCTACGGCTGCTCTTCGGCGGGTCGCCCCTTGAACCGGGCGGCCCGCCGTTTCCTGACAGGAGCAGGATGTGACGTGTGTCACATGGGGGTCAGAAGGCGATGAGCAGGGGTTCTCCGTGGTCGTCGGCCGCCCACAGCCGGGTCGCGCGTTCCAGCTTGTCGGGGTTCACCTGGCTGCGGATCGCGGTGATGCCGTCGGGCGTGATCGCGAAGCACATGACCCCGATGACCCGGCCGTCGAGGACCGCCACCAGGGCGGGGTCGCCGTTGGCGGTCGTGGCGTAGACACCGGGCGAACCGCCCACGAGGTCCTGCTTGGCCTTGCCCGGCTTGAACAGGCCCCGCATGAACGTGGCGACCGCGAGCGCGCCCTCGAACGCCTTGGCGCGGGCCGGGACCTTCCCGCCGCCGTCGCCGACCGCGACCGCGTCCTGGGTGAGCAGCCGGACAAGCGGCTCCGTCCGGCCGCTGGTGGCGGCCGCGAGGAACTCGTCGACGACTCGCCGGGCGGCGGCCTGGTCGATCTCGGTACGCGCCTTGCCGTCCGCGACGTGCTTCCTCGCGCGGTGGAAGATCTGCTGGCTGGCGGCCTCGCCGATGTCGAGGATCGCGGCGATCTCCCGGTGCGGACAGCCGAACGCCTCCCGCAGCACGTACACCGCCCGCTCGTTCGGGGTCAGCCGCTCCAGCAGGACGAGGACCGCGTACGACACCGACTCGCGCTGTTCGGCGGTGTCGGCGGGGCCGAGCATCCGGTCGCCCGCGAGCAGCGGCTCGGGAAGCCATTCACCCACATAGGTCTCGCGCCGGACGCGGGCCGAGCCGAGCTGGTTGAGGCACAGGTTGGTGAGCACCTTGGTCAGCCACGCCTCGGGCACCTCGATACGGCCGGTGTCGGCGGCCTGCCAGCGCAGGAACGTCTCCTGCACCGCGTCCTCGGCCTCGCTCGCGGAGCCGAGCAGGCGGTAGCCGATGGCCTCCAGCCGCGGCCTGGAGGCCTCGAAACGGTCCACGTCCTGTGCGCTCAACGCCATGTACCGGATCGTAGCTCCCGGGCATGGGCGGGCGTCTTCGTGAGGGCTCCGGGTCCGGTGCCGCACTCGGCGCCGGCGCGGGGCCGTACGGCGCCGGCGCGGGGCCGTACGGCGCCGGCGCGGGGCCGTACGGCGTCGGCGCGGGGCCGGTCAGCTCTCGGCCAGGGTGTGGGCGACCAGGGCGTTGGCGTGGCCGTGGCCCAGTCCGTGCTCGGTCTTCAGCCAGGAGACGAGCTCCATGTGCTTGGTCAGCGGGGAGGAGCGGATCAGCTCCTTCCACTCGGCGACCGGGCGGCCGTACTTCTTCTCGATGGAGGGGAAGTAGCTCGCCGGGCCCTTCACCGCGTCGCTCATGGGTGTGCTCCCGTTCCGTTGCTCGTCGGATGGTCGTCGCGGATATGACCGGCGGCGGGGAGCGTTCTCATCGCCGGGCGATGTGTGGTGCGTCACATACCCGGGGGCGTCGGCGGGTGGGGGTTGCGTCCGGAATTCCGTGGCCGCCGGTTCTCACGGGCGGCCACGCCTTCTCCGCCGCTTCCTCAGACGGCCGGCTGGTCCTCGCGCAGTGCCGCCAGGGCCGCGGCGAGCTTGCCCCGGCTGGTGATGCCGAGGCGCGGGTAGATGCGGTACAGGTGGGCGCCGACCGTGCGGTGCGAGATGAACAGGCGCTGGCCGATCTCGCGATTGCTCAGGCCCTGCGAGGCCAGTACGGCGATCTGCATCTCCTGCGCCGAAAGCTGCTCGCTGGTGTTCGTGTGCCGCCTTCCGCCCGCCTCACCGGCGGCGCGCAGCTGCTCGCGCGCCATCTCCGCCCATGGCCGCGCGCCGATCCGGTCGAACTCCTCACGGGCCAGTCGCAGCGGGGTGCGGGCGTCGACGTTACGGCGCTGACGGCGCAGCCAGCGGCCGTGGTGCAGGTGGAGCCGGGCACGGGCCGGGGTCCAGGAGGCCGGGAGGGCGTCCAGGGCCTCGGCATACGCCTTCTCGGCCGTGTCGTCCGGGGCCAGCACCGCGTCGGTGTACGCCCGCGCGACCACCATCATCTCCGAGGGCAGCCGCTCGGCCAGCTCCGGAAGGTCCGACAGCAGCTCGCGCGCCCGCTCGACGGTGCCGGCGGCCACCGCCGCGTCCGCCAGATCCGGGGCGAGCAGCCAGCAGCTCACCGAGTGGTGGTGCGGATCCCCCGGATCGAACGCCCGTGCGAACATCTCGTAGGCCTCGGCGGGGCGGCCGTCGAAGAGCGCCAGCAGGCCGTCGACCTGCGTCGCCATCACCGTGGCGAAGGGCATACCGGGGAACAGGTGGTGGGTGCGCAGGACACGGACCGTCCGCTCCGCCTCCTCCGTCTCCCCGCGCAACGCCGCCACCAGGCCGGACGTCGCCTTCACACCCAGCCAGACGATCGACTCCCCGGTCTCCTCCGCCAGCTCCATCCCCTCGCCGGCCTCCTCGCGGGCCCGGTCCAGCTGACCCAGATACACCCGCGGCCAGGAGCCCGCCAGCGAGCGGGCGAGCAGTCCGAGCCTGCCCTGCGCGCGCCACGCCGCGGCCGCCACCGTCAGATGGCGGGTGGCGCGGGCGCACTCCCCGACGACCATCGCGCCGCTGCCGAGGAAGTGCATCGTCCGGCCGTCCTGCCGGTCGGGCTCGACGCCGTCGAGCCTCGCGAGCACGTCCGTGCCGTAGCGGTACGGCTCGGTGTACGCCCGTACCGTCAGGACGTGCGGGGCGTCCGGGCCGGGGTGCCACCGGTCCAGTTCGGCCGTGGCACGGGCCCGTACCTCGGCGTCGCCGTCCTGGAAGAAGCAGCGTGCGGCGGCCCGCCACAGCAGGTCCTCGGCCACGTCCGCGCTGCCCGCGTCGAACGCGCCGGCCGCCGTGGTGACCATCTCCAGGATCCGCCGGTGCGGCTCGTCCGGCTCGAACGCGGACCGGTCCGACACCAGCATCAGCCGGGCCCGCTCCGGGGGGCCGAGTTCGCCCATGTCGGCCCGGTCCAGCAGCAGTTGCGTGTTGATGCGGTCATTGACCTCGCTGGCCAGCTCGGCCGCCCTCACCAGGATGCCGGTACGGCGGCGGGCGTCGTGGACCAGTTCGGCGGCCTGGCGCAGGGCCGGGACCGCGGCCGCGGGCCTGCCCTGGGCCTGGGCTCCGTCGGCGAAGCGTTCCAGTCGTGCGGCCAGTTCCTCGTCCGGTCCCAGTGTGGACGCGGCCAGGTGCACGAGCTGGCGTTCGGGGCTGTCCTCCAGCACCGCCGCGAGGGCGCGGTGGGTGGCCAGGCGGTCGGTGACCGTGGCACGTGTGTAGATCGCCGAGCGCATCAGCGGGTGCCGGAACTCGACACTGCGGCCGGCCAGGACGACGAGGTCCGCGTCGACCGCCTCCTGCAGCGCCGCGGCCGACACCGTGGCGTCGCAGAGCCGGCCGGCCACGTCGAGCAGCTTGCTCAGCGGTGCGGTCGGTTCGGTGGCCAGGGCCAGCAGGAACGTACGGCACTGGACGCTGACCGAGTCGGTCCGTGCGGCGAACGCGGCCTCCAGGCGTTGGGTGAGGGGGAGGTCGTCCAGGTGCGCGGGGGCGCCATGGACTGCCTTCGGCAGCTCCACCAGGGCCAGGGGGTTGCCCGCGGCCCGGTCCAGGATGAGTCCGCGCACCGGCGGCGGGAGGTCGGGGGCGCAGGCGTCGAGCAGCGCCGCGGCGGCCGTGTGGTCGAGGGGCCGCAGGTGCATGTCCGGGTTCAGGCCCGGGCTGTACGAGGCGGCGGACGGGACCCTCGCGGCTCCGACGACCAGGATCGCGTGGTCCCGGGTGCGGCGGGCGACGAACCTGAGTACGTCCCGGCTGGAGGAGTCGATCCACTGCACGTCGTCGGCGAGGATCAGCAGGGGCTGACGGGCGGCGGCGTCGGCGAGCAGTTCCAGTACGGCGAGACCGACGCGGAACACCTGGGGCTCGGTCTCGGTCTCCGTGGCGCCGAAGGCGGCGTTGAGGGCGAGGCGGTGGGGGGTGGGGAGGTTCTTGATGCCCCTGGCCGCCGGTTGCAGCAGGAGTTGCAGGGCGGCGAAGGGGAGCCACTGCTCGGTCTCGACGCCTGAGGTGCGCAGCATGCGGAAGCCGCTGTCGGTCGCGTCGGTGGCGAGGGTGCGCAGGAGGGCGGACTTGCCGACCCCGGCGCTGCCGTGCACCAGCACCGCGCTGCCGTGCCCGGCGGCGGCGTCCGCCAGCAGGTCACGAAGGGTACGGAGCTCCTCGTCCCGGCCGATCATCGCGCGCGGGGTGGCACCACAACAGATATCCGGCTCACCGGGCACATGCTACCGGCCCCACGGAAACATCAGTCGAACGACTGCGGAATGACTCGGGGGGTGCCTGCGGCGCGGCTTTCGGTCCGGTGGGGGCGGTGCCTGCGCGCGGCCTTCAGGTCCGGTGGGTGGGGTGCCTGCGGCGCCGCTTTCGGTCCGGTGGGGGCTGGGGTAGCGCCCATGCGTGGTGGGTGGGTCGGGGCCGCGTCGGGGGTGTCCGTCCTCGGACTGGCGCGACTGGGCTTGCTGGACAGGGGTGCGGGACGTTGACGCGCCAGCCACTGCGGGCGGCCACCCCCGCCCCGTCCCCTTCCCGCCGTACGCGCCTGCACCCCGCCCACCGCACTACGTCCGCCGCGACCAGCCCCCGCCACACTCCACACCCGCGGGCAGCAGCGCCGCTGGGGCGGCAAACCCACCCCGGTCTCTCCGCCATCCGCCATCCGCCATCCGCCATCCGCCATCCGCGGGCAATCGTGCCGCAGGGCGGCACGGGTGGGCGCGACGGCACCCCGCAAGCGCCGGGCCGCGCGAACACCCCCCGCCCAGCCCGACACCGGGCGCCCGCCCGACCCCCTCCGCACGGGTGGGAGCGACGGCACCCCGCAAGCGCCGGGCCGCGCGAACACCCAGGAACATCCAACGCGGGGTACCCGTACGACACCCCCGAACGAAACCCCGCTCAGACATCGTCCAGCAACGACCCCATGTCCCTCTCGACGTCCAGGAGGCGTTCCTCCTCCCCCACCGGAACAGCCTCCAGCGTTCGCTGGACGAATACGTCGATCACCACCCCCGGAACAGCCACCACATCCATTTCCGCTCCCGCCCGGAGGGAAATGAACACCAGGTCGTATCCCCGCACCCGCGACGGCCATATCCGCACATCCCCGAGCCCGCTCAACCCCTCCCGCCCGGCCAGCAGAAGCTCACGGCCGAAGCGCCATTCGACCGCCATTCCCGGACCCGCGTCCGCATTGAAGAGAATCGTCACCGCATAAGGGTCCGCACGGTCGTACCGAAGATCCGTGACGACCGACAGGTGTGCCCGTTCCCTGACGAGGCGGACGGGTGTCCGGCAGGTCACCGGGTCCCGTCGGGTCTCGGAGGACCGACCGCTCATCGATACATCTCTCCCGTTCCCCCTCCCCCTGACGTGCATTGATCCCCAGCCCCCACGTCACCGAGTCTGCTCCCGGACGAGGCCCCGGGCATCAGTCAAGCGACTGCACGGCGACCCCTTCTGCCGTCGTACGCGTCACACGCGCGGGCCGCCGGACGCCCCCGGCGGCCGCGTCGGCAGTCACCGTGAACAGTCGGATGACCGATGCCCGCGCACCGCGGACACCGCATTAATGGGGTCCGGTAAAGAAACAAAAAGAGCGGCACCCGAGGAGAGACACCATGCATTCCGCACAGATGTCTTCCACCGATACCCTGACCGCCGCCGCAGCGGCCTTCACCGCAATCCGCCCGCGCCTTTTGCGGCTCGCGCAGCGCATTGTGGGAAACACGGCCGAGGCCGAGGACGTCGTCCAGGACGCGTGGCTGCGCTGGCAGAACACCGACCGTACACGCGTACAGGATCCCCCCGCCTTTCTGACCCGGATCACGGTCCGGCTCGCCCTCAACGTCACCCGCTCCGCGCGGGTGCGCCACGAGACCGGGTTCGGCCCGTCGGCCGCCGAACCCGTCGACACCGGCGCGGACCCCGCCGTCCGCGCCGAACGCGCGGAGGCGCTGGACGCCGCCCTGTGTCTGCTCGTCGAACGGCTCGGCCCCACCGAGCGGGCCGCCTACGTGCTGCGCGTGGCGTTCGACTGCCCGTACAGCCAGATCGCCGAGGACCTCCGGATCAGTCAGGTCAACACCCGTCAGATCGTGAGCCGGGCCCGCAAGCACCTCGCCGGCGGACGGCGTACGTCGGTGAGCCCCGGGGAGGGTCGGCGGTTCCGGGAGGCGTTCGCCGGGGCGGCGCGGTCCGGCGATCTCTCCGAGCTTCGGACGGCACTGATGTGTTCATGAGTGTGAATCTGATGCGGCGTCGCGCCACTTGACGCGTCCACAGCAGGCCCCTACCGTCCCAGAAAGCGCTTTCTCCGTTCACGGATCCGAACGCACAGCTCGTCCCACCAGCCGACCGAACCTGGAGACGAACGATGCACATGAGACCCGCCCTCGCCTGCGCCGGCCTGCTCGCCGGCACGCTCGTCGCGTTGTCCGGCAACCCCGCGCAGGCCGCGTCCGTACGGTACGAGGCCGAGGGGAGCTCCGCGGTGTGTACCGGCGCCATCGAGACCGAGTGGTCCGGCTACTCCGGCAGCGGCTTCTGCAACGGCACCAACGGGACGGGCGGCTACGCCCAGTTCACCGTGAGCGCCTCCGCCGCCGAGACGGCCACGCTCCGGGTGCGTTTCGCCAACGGCAGCGGCAGCGCCCGCGCCGCGAGCATCGTGGTGAACGGCAGCACGGTCGCGTCCGCCTCCTTCGAGGCCACCGGCGACTGGACGGGCTGGACGACGAAGACGTTCTCCGTACCGGTGCGGTCGGGCAGCAACACCGTACGGCTGAGCCCGACCTCGTCCGCCGGGCTGCCCAACATCGACTACATCGAGGTGGAGACGAGCGGCGACACCACCACCCCGCCGCCCACCGGCACCCTTTACGTGGCACCGGGCGGCAGCGCCGGCGCGTCCGGTACACAGTCCGATCCGACCACGCTCGCCTCCGCCATCGACCGGATCACCCCCGGCGGCACGATCTACCTGCGCGGCGGCACGTACAACCACTCCCAGACGGTCACCATCCCCGCGGGCAACAACGGCACCTCGGGCGACCGTACCGAGCTGGCCGCCTACCCGGGCGAGACGCCGGTACTGAACTTCTCGGCGCAGAGCGAGAGTTCGTCGAACCGCGGGCTCGCCGTGAACGGGTCGTACTGGCATGTCAAGGGGATCGTCGTCGAACGCGCCGGGGACAACGGCATCTTCGTCGGCGGCAGCAACAACGTCTTCGAGCGCACGGTGACCCGGTACAACCGCGACACCGGGCTGCAGCTCTCGCGGATGTCCTCCGACACGCCGAGCAGCCAGTGGCCGTCCGACAACCTGATCCTCGGCGCCGAGTCGCACGACAACGCCGACTCCGACGGTGAGGACGCCGACGGCTTCGCCGCCAAGCTCACCTCGGGTCCCGGCAACGTCTTCCGCTACGCCGTGTCGCACAACAACATCGACGACGGCTGGGACCTCTACACCAAGGACGACACCGGCGCGATCGGCGCGGTCACCATCGAGGACTCCCTCGCCTACGAGAACGGCACCCTCTCCAACGGCGGCCAGGCCGGCAACGGTGACCGCAACGGCTACAAGCTCGGCGGCGAGGACATCGCCGTCAACCACGTCGTCCGGCGCAGCATCGCCTACGACAACGGCAAGCACGGGTTCACCTACAACAGCAACCCGGGCTCGATGACCGTGTCGAACAACCTCAGCGTCGACAGCGCCGAGCGCAACTTCAACTTCGACGACGGCAGTTCGGTGTTCCGCAACAACACGTCGTGCCGCAGCGGCAGCGGGACGAACGACCGGATCATCGGCAACTCCGACAGCTCGAACCAGTTCTGGTCCGGCTCCAACGGCTCCCGGTGCGCCACCTACTCGGGTGCGCTGGGCTGGTCCTTCGCCTCCGACGGGCGGCTGGTCGTCACGCTCGGCGGGCGGGTCGTGACGCTGTAGGTGACCGAGGTGCGTGTCGTGGCCGGTCCCGGGTCCGTCCGGGGCCGGCCACTTCGTCGGGGCTAGGAGGTCAGGCCGATCTCCGCGCAGGCCGCCTTGTAGGCGGCGGTGCAGATGTCCCCGACGGAGTAGACGCCGTCCTGGACCACCGTGGCCTCGATGTTCTCCCGGGTCAGCGCGACCACCGGGACCAGCATCGCCGGGATGTCCTTCCGGGTCGGGCTGTCGACCACGTCACGGGCGAGCGCGTCGAACTGGATCGACCGGTCCTGCACCTTGGCCACCGCGATGTCCGCGGCCCCCGTCGCCTCCAGCAGGAACGACTTGTACACCGTCATGTACTGCGTGCCCGCGACGACCCGCTGCACCCCCGCCAGATCGGCGTCCTGCCCGGTCACCGGCGGCAGGTCGGTGACACCCGCGTCCTGCAGCACGTCGATGACCGCGCCGGCCATGCCGTCGTTCGCCGAGTAGACGGCGGCGATGTCGGCGGTGCCGATCTCCTTCATCGCCTTGCGCATGTTCTCCGCGGCGACCTCGGGCAGCCACTTGCGGGTGTCGTACGACTTGGCGATGTCGACGTGGCCGTCCAGTTCGGCGAGCGCGCCCTCCCGGAACAGTGCCGTGTTCGGGTCGGTGGGCGCGCCGTTCATCATGACGACCTTGCTCTTCTCGGCGTCCTCGCCGAGCGCGTTCACGAGGGCGCGGCCCTGTACCTGGCCGACGAGTTCGTTGTCGTGGGAGACGTACGCGTCGATCGGGCCCTGGGCGAGGCGGTCGTAGGCGATGACGGGTATGCCGGCCTTCTTCGCCTTCTCCACGTCCGGTGCGACGGCCGCGGAGTCCACCGCGTCCACCACGATCACGTCGACGCCGTCGGCGATCAGTCTGCCGAACTGCTCGCTCTGCTTCTCCTTGCTGCCCTCGGCGTTGGCGTAGACGACCTTGCCCTTCTTGTCGGTGAGGGAGGAGACGCGGTCCCTGATGAGGGGGTAGTCGAACTTCTCGAAGCGTGCCGTGGCCGTGTCCGGCAGCAGCAGGCCCACGGTGATGTCGTAGCTCCTGCTCGGTGACGCGGACTCGTCGTCACCGCCGACGGAGCCGACGACCCCGCACGCGGTGAGCGTCAGGGCGGACAGGGCGGCGGTGAGGAGCACGGCGGAGCGGCGCACGACGGCGGACGCGGTGCGGGGGGTGGTACGGGGGTTCACGTGGAGGGCCTTCCGGGCGAGTGCAGCGTGGCGTCCCCGTGACTGTGTCCGTTGTGCGGTGGTGCGACATGCGTGCTCACGGCCTTCTCGCGGGGTGCGCAGAGAATGTGCGCAGGAGCGGCACACGGACTGCACACAGTGGGTCGCGGGCGTCGTTAGCGTGGGCTGTTCCCTGCTCCGGACCGGCCGACCCCTCGGCGGGCGTCGGTACGTCAACTCAGGAAGACGGCGGATGGACTACTGCTCCACGTGTCGGCGGCATCTGAACGGCGCCCTGGTCTGCCCGGGCTGCGGCGCCTATGCCCCCGACATCGCGCCCAGCGTCATCGGCGGTCACACCGTCCCCGGTACGGCGACGGCCGCCACGGCGTCCGAGACCGACGTCCGTCCTCCCGCCCCGCGCCCCGACGACGTGGCGGAGCCGGCCGCGGTGGCCGCGCCCACGGGTACGGGCCGGGCGGCGCGGCGGCGGCAGGTGGCCCGCTGGAAGAAGACGCAGCGGCGTGCCCTGGTCGCCACCGCGGTGGCCCTGGTGGGCGGCGGGCTCACCCTCGCCTCCATGGACCGGGGCGGCGGGGACCGCGCCCAGGCCGCCAGCGCACCGGATCTGCGGGGCATGGGCGGCGGCAAGGATCTCGCGGACGAGTACGACGACCTGGACGACGTGCCGAGCGCCTCCCCGGAGCGTACGGAGCGGGAGCCCTCGGCCGGTGACCGGCGAGCCGCCGAGGCGGCTCCTGCGCCCGGCACACCGTCGGACACCCGCACGGAGGGCGCGGCCGTGTCGGACACGGCGGTGACCTCCCAGCCGTCCTCGCCGTCCGGGCGGCGGTCGGCGTCCCCGGACACCGGCGCCCGCGCGGAAGCGGGTGGGGACGGCGGGTCCGCGTCCCAGGAGAGTGGCGGCTCCGGTACGGCCACCCCGCCCGCGACACCGCCCCCGGCGGCCGACGACGACAACGACAACGGCGGCGGCAGCAGCGGCAACGGCAGCGGCGCGGATCAGGGGCAGACCACGCCGTCCGCTCCGTCGACCACCGCGCCCGACCCCCAGCTCTGTCTTCTGGTGATCTGTCTGGGCTGACCGCGCCCGTCAGACGAGGGCCGCCAGCGTGCGCCGGGTCGCCTCGGCGACCAGGGCGTCGTCGGCGGCCGCCTCACGGTCGGGGCGTTCGGTCAGTACGGCGATCACCAGCGGGGCGCCGCGCGGCGGCCAGAGTACGGCGATGTCGTTGGCGCGGCCCCAGTCGCCGGTGCCGGTCTTGTCGCCCACCTTCCAGTCGCGGGGCACCGCGGCCCGGATGCGCTTGCCGCCGGTGGTGCTGCCGACCAGCCAGTCCGTCAGCAGGGCGCGTTTCGCGGCCGGCAGGGCGTCGCCGAGGACCAGGGCGCGGTAGTCGGCGGCGACGGCCCGGGGGGTCGTGGTGTCGCGCGGGTCTCCGGGCGGATTGCCGTTCAGCTCGGGTTCGGTGTGGTCGAGGCGGCTCACCCGGTCGCCGAGTCCGCGCAGATGGGCGGTGAGCGCGGACGGGCCGCCGAGGTCGCGCAGGAGCAGGTTGGCGGCGGTGTTGTCGCTGTGGCGGACGGCCACGGCGCAGAGTTCCCGCAGCGTCATGCCGGTGTCGACGTGTTTCTCGGTGACCGGTGAGTAGGGGACGAGGTCGGCCCGGGTGTAGCGGACGCGCCGGTCCAGGCGGGTGAGCGGCCCCCGGTCCAGTACGGCCGCCGCGGCGAGTGTCTTGAAGGTGGAGCAGAGCGCGAGGCGTTCGTCGGCGCGGTGGATCACGGTGGCGCCGGTTCCGGTCGCGACGGCGTACACCCCGAGCCGTGCGCCGTACTCGCGCTCGAGGTCGGTGAGGCCCTGGGGGTCGGCCGGGGCGGGGACCGGGCGGCCGGGCGCGGCGGCTTCCGGGGCGCGTGTGGGGGTGCCGGTGGCGCATCCGGCCACCGGGGCGAGGGCCGCCGCGAGCAGGAGCACGCGGCGGGAGGGGGCTGGTGTCACGGGGAGGGCCCTTCGGTCGCGAGGGAGGGCAGGTCAGGACTCGGGTACGGCGGACAGCAGGGAGGCGATCACCGGTCCCGCCGAGCCGCCCCCGGTGACACCCTCCTCGACCACGCAGGCCACGGCGACATTGCCCCGGTGGGCGACCAGCCAGCCGTTGTTGTCCTGCTCGTCGGAGACCTCGGCGGTGCCGGTCTTGGCGCCGATGTCGCCGGGCAGCCCGGCCAGTACGCGGGCCGTGCCCTCGGTGACGGTCGCCCGCATGAGAGTGCGCAGCTGGGACACCACCTCCGGCGGCAGCGGGATCGTGGTGGTCTCGTCCTCGGTGCCGTCGACGAGCGAGGGCTGGTGGAACGTGCCGGACACGGCCGTCGCCGTCACCGACGCCATGATCAGCGGGTTGGCCTGGACGCGGCCCTGTCCGATCATCGACGCGGCCTTCTCCGTCGCGTCGCGCGGCACCGGCACGGAACCGTCGTACGAGGGAACGCCCACGTGCCAGGTCTGGCCGACGCCGAAGTGCTTCTTCGCCACCTCCCCGAGCTCACCGTCGCCGAGCTTGCCGCGCAGGCTGATGAACGCGGTGTTGCAGGACTCGGTGAAGTCCTTGCGGAAGGTGGCGCCCGGGTGTTCGGAGGTCTCCACGTTCTGGAACCGTTTGCCGACGGTGAGGTACTGGGGGCAGTCCACGACGTCGTCCGGGGCGACCGCGCCCTTCAGCAGCAGGGCCGCGCTGGTGACGATCTTCCAGGTGGAGCCGGGTGCGTAGGTGCCGGAGACTGCGCGGTTGAAGCCGGTGGCGGGCGAGTTGGCCACGGCGAGGATCTCGCCGTCGTCGATGCGCAGGGCGACGAGCGAGGCGTTCTTGCCGTCGGCCTCGCCGAGGGCGCGTTCCGCGGCGGCCTGCCAGCCTGCGTCGAGGGTGGTGCGGACGGGGCCTTCGTCCTTCCGGGTGTCGTCGCCGCCGAAGGACGCCTCCGTACGCTCCACCTTCCCCGTGGCGCGGTCGACGAGTTGCACCGTGCCGCGCGCGCCGCCGCCGTCCGTACCCCCGGCGAGCTGTGCCAGGACCGGGGCGAGGGACGGGTGGGTGGTGCCCGAGAGGGTTTCGCCGTCGCGGTCGGTGGCTTCGACCGGCGCGGTCTCCTCGCGTTCGAGCCGGAACTTCTCCGTGTCGCTGAGCCGGGGGTGGACCAGCGACAGTCTCCACTCCACCTTCCAGGCGCCGTCGTCCGCCTGCCGCAGCGGCAGCTTCGAGTCGTACGTCCAGACGCCCAGGCCGGTGACGGGCATCCGCGCGGTGAAGGGCACGGTGACCGTGCCGTCGCCGGTGTCCTTCGGTGTCCCGGCGGTGAGCTCCGGCTCCTCGATGTCGAGGCCGGCGGTGAAACCCTGCAGCACCTCCTCGGCACGGTCGGGTCCCGTCGTACGGGCCGCGGCCTCGGGCAGGCGTCCGGCGGACCAGTCGGCGAGGAAGGCGCGGGCCTCGGCCACCGCCTCGGGATCGGGGCCGTCCTCGCCCCCGAAGGGACCGAGACCGGTCGCGTACGCCCCGCCGGCGGCGACAGCGGCCACCACCGCGACGGCGGTGAACGCCTTCGCCGTTCTGCGCGGGCGGCGACGGCCGGGGCCGGTGTGAGAGAAGTCGACGTAGGAACTCATGCGGTCGACCACAGCAGCGGAAGGGGGCGTACGTCCAAGTCCGCTATCGATCTTGGATCTATCAATACTCGATATGATGACTGGTCGTGGGCCTGGTGCGGCCCCTGGAGTGCTTCGTGGCTGTTGCAGAAGAGTCACACTTCGGGCGTGCCGCGGCCCGTCTGGGGAGGGATCGGCCGCCGCTGTCGCAGCGCGTCCAGCGGCTGGAACGGGAGCTGGGCCTCCGGCTGTTCGAGCGGACCAGCCGCCAGGTGACGATCACCGAGGCGGTCCGGCTGCTGCCGGCCGAGGCCCGGGAGGCCCTCGCCCGCGGGATCGCGGTGGACGCGCTGCGGAAGCGAAAGCATTGCGCTCACGTTGAGCCCGGGTGAAATGCGGGGGCGGCGGGGAATTCGGCGGGTCGCCGGGAATAAACGGAGCAGGGCCCCGCACCGAAGTGCGGGGCCCTGCTCTCAAACCCTGCGTGCAGGTCAGGCGGGAACGATGTTCTCCGCCTGCGGGCCCTTCTGGCCCTGGGTGACGTCGAAGCTCACCTTCTGGCCTTCCTGGAGCTCGCGGAAGCCCGAGGTGGCGATGTTCGAGTAGTGGGCGAAGACGTCAGCGCCGCCGCCGTCCTGCTCGATGAAGCCGAAGCCCTTTTCCGAGTTGAACCACTTCACCGTACCGGTGGCCATATCAATTCTCCTGAGACAGTGCTGGGACTCGCACTTTACGAATCCCTTCATCGTCGCGATGATCACCTGCCCGGAGACCCGGTAGCAAACTGGCAACCACAACTGCAACTGGCGTCAGCCTAGCACGGAAATAGGCAGCGGCAAGCGAGGAAAATCACTGGAATTAAACCCGGACGGCGTGTTTAGGGAAAGAGATTTTCCGCAGCGGTTGGGGAATTTCTGGTCCGGCGGCGACAGCTTTTCACCGGGGTCCATGACCCGCCCCCGCACCCCTGCGGCGCAGCTCCTCGTTGACGCGTTCGGCCTGCTCCAGCTGGTCCTCGAGGCTGATGATGCGGCACGCGGCGTCGACGGGGGTGCCCTGGTCGACCAGCTCGCGGGCCCGGACGGCCAGCCGCAGCTGGTGGCGCGAGTAGCGGCGGTGGCCGCCGTCCGAGCGCGTCGGGGTGATCAGCCGCGTCTCGCCCAGGGCGCGGAGGAAAGCGGGTGTGGCTCCGACCAGTTCCGCGGCCCTGCCCATGGTGTAGGCCGGGAAATGGTCGTCGTCGAGCCGGTCCGCGACGGGGGACCGGTCCTGGTCCGGCTGCCGGCCGTCGGCGTACGGCTGACTTTCGGAGGGCATACGCACCTTTCCGCGGACCACGGTGGGCACGGTCCGCCACGGGGGACGGGTTCCCCACGAGGGAACTCTAGTCGGCCGGGCGGAAAACCTGTCGCGGCCGTGGCAGATGTCCTGGGGAGCCCGCGACGGCGCACCGCTGAGCGCGCGGCACGCCCCTCCGACGGCCGTCACGGCTTCTCGCGGGTCCTGGCGTCTTCGGCCGTACGGGTGGTGCGGTGGGGGCCCATTTCGGCGAGGGCGTCGTCGAGTTCGGCCTCCGTGAGCGCGGTGCCGGGGAGGGGGTCCGCGGCGGGGGCGGCACGGAGGCCGTCGAGGAACAGGGCGAGGGGGCGCCGCCAGGCGTCCGTGGTGGTGGCCGCGGTGAGCGGAGGGACGGCGCGGCCGAGGGCGGCGAGGGCGAACAGCAGGTCCTCGGTGGTGACGTCGGCCCGTACGGTGCCCTCCGCGCGGGCCCGGTCCAGCAGCAGCTCCACCGTCCGGCGGTTGTGGGCGTGCACGGAGCGAAGGACCTCGACGTCCGGCAGACGGGTGGTCATCAGGTCGTTGGTGCCGCGGTCGGCGGCCAGGGTGGTGAAGACGGCCCCGAGGTAGTCGCGCAGCCCCGTCCAGGCGTGCGGGGCGGACCTGGCCCGTTCACCGGCCGCCATGGTGTCCGTCAGCTGGTCGTGGAAGACCGCGTCGACGAGGGCGGCGCGGGTGGGGAAGTGCCGGTAGAGCGTGGCGTTGCCCACGCCGGCCCGGCGGGCGATGACGTCCAGCGGCGCGTCGAGCCCCTGCTCGCCGAAGACCGCGTGCGCCGCCTCCACCAGCAGGTCCCGGTTGCGCCGGGCGTCCCGCCGCTGCCGGGGCGCGGGCTCCTGATCACCGACGGGCATCGTCTTCCTCGTCTTCCGTCCGAGCGAAACGGGGATCACTCCCCGACCGAATGCTATCGTCGGGAGACGAAACGGGGAGTAGTCCCCGTTTACTGTCGCGGCAGAGAGGACGCCGACGTGCGAGCCCCGACCCTCGAGGAACCGGCCCCCCGCGGGCACGACCCGGCGCACGACCCCTACTCCGCCCTCGCGGACCTGCGGCGGAAGGGCCCGGTGCACCGCGTACACGTCCCGGGCAGCGGCGACGCCTGGCTGGTGGTGACGCGCGAGGGGGTGCGCGCCGCGCTCACCGACCCCCGGCTGCGCAACGACATCCGGCACTCCGCGACCTGGGAGACCGACGGCGGCCACGCGGTCGGCCGGAACATGCTGCAGAGCGACCCGCCGCACCACACCCGGCTGCGGAACCTGGTGGCGGGCCGTTTCACACCGGGCCGGATCGCCGCACTGCGGCCGGGCATCGAGGCGGTGGCACGCGGCCTGCTGGCGAGACCGCCCCTGCCGGACACCGCCGACCTGGTGAGCGCGTACGCGCTGCCGTTGCCGGTGACGGTGATCTGCGACCTCCTCGGCGTCCCCGTGACGGACCGCGCGGACTTCCACACCTGGTCGAACGAGCTGGTCGTGCCCACCGACGAGGCGACCGCCGCCGCCTCCTCCGCCGCGCTGGCCGGCTACCTCACCGGCCTGATCGCCGAGAAGGCCCGCACCCCCGACGGCACCCTGCTCGCGGCCCTGGCCACGGACGCCCGGACCGACGCCCAGGAAGTCCTCGGCATGGCCTTCCTCCTGCTGGTGGCGGGCCACGAGACGACGGGCGACCTGATCTCCGCGACCGTGCACAGCCTGCTGACCCACCCGGACCAGCTCGCCCTGCTGCGCGCCGACCCGGCACTGACCGGCGCCGCGATCGAGGAGTCCCTGCGCTTCAACTCCCCCGTGCACTCGGGCGCGTTCCGCTTCGCGGCCGAGCCGCTGGAGCTGGCCGGGACCCGGGTGGCCGCCGGTGACGCGGTCCTCGTCTCCCTGGCCGCGGCCTCCCGCGACCCGCTCGCCTTCCCCGATCCGGACCGCTTCGACGTCACCCGCCGCCCCAAGGGGCATCTGGCCTTCGGCCACGGCATCCACCACTGCCTGGGCGCCCCACTGGCCCGTACGGAGGCCGCCGTCGCCCTCCGCCTCCTCCTGGACCGCCACCCCGGCCTGGCGCTCGCCGCCGATCCCGCCGCCCTCACCTGGCGTACGAGCACCCTCCTGCGCGGGCTCACCGCCCTCCCGGTCCGGCTGCGCTGATCACGGGGAGGGACGGGAAGGCCGGGGGCGGGCCCCGAGCTGCACACGTGGGGACGCGACGGCCCGTCCCGGCCTTCCCTCCGGGCGCAATCTGCCATGTCACGGGGCCGGCCGCCCGCCGGGAGGACCACCCGCGTGACAGAGTCGGGCATTCCGGGCGCTTTATCCTATTTCGTCATCCATACTCGGAAGCATGAACACGGCAACGTATGTGGTTCTGGCCGCGGACACGCACAAGTGGTATGTGGTTCTGGCCGCGGACACGCACAAGTGGGCCGTCTTCGGCGCCTTCATCGGCGGGCTGATCGTGGCCGGCGCGCTGATCTGGGCCGTGCGTGTCGGGATGCGCTACATGGACCAGGAGGAGCCCCGCCCGAAGGCCGAGGAGCAGCCGCACCTCCCGGCCGGCGGCGCGGTGCGCGAGATGCGGGAGATACGGGAGCCGGACGAGATGCCGGACATGTCGAAGTCGGGCTCCCGGCTCATGCCCTACGAGCTCCATCACTCCGCGACGAGAACGGGCAAGGACCAGAAGCGCAGGCGCTGGCTGCCCGGATCCAGCGGCGCCTTCGGCAGCGGCGGTCCAGGGCACGTGTGACGTCACCGGGCCGGGGCGGTCTCCCCCACGGTGATCTGGATCTGCTCGCTGGACGCGCTCACGCCGTTCAGGGCGGCGGTGGCCTGGAGCCGGTTGGGGCCGTCCGAGAGCGCAGCCCCGGGAGTGCAGGTCCAGTGGCCGTCGGACCCGGCGGTGTCGGCGCACACCTCGTGGCCGTCCTTGTCGGAGACGGTGACCCGCGCTCCCGGGTGGGCCGTACCGGCGACCGCCGGCCGCGCGTCCAGCGGCACACCGGACTCCGGGCGGGTCAGGACCGGCTCGCCCAGTCCCACGGTCACCTGGCAGCCGCCCGCCGCGCGGGTCACGCCGTCCGCGTCCGCGAGGCGCAGGGCGCAGCCGCTGAGCCGGGTTCCGGGTACGGCGTCGGCGGATACCGCCAGCACGAAGGGGAAGCCGCCCGTCCGCCAGGGGTGTTCCGCCGAGACCGCGGTGTAGACGGCGCCGCGCCCGTCGGCGACCACCGCGCCCCGGTAGCCCGGGATGCCGAGGGGGACACCCGTCACCCGCGCCCCTGAGGGGGCGGCCAGGGTCAGCGTGGAGCCCTCTCCGAGGGCGGGTCCGGTGAAACCGGCGGCCTCGACGACGCCGTCCCGGCCCGGCGGGATCGTCACCTCCGCCCACAGCACCCGGTCGTCCGCCGCGGCGGGCAGCCACGCGCCGGCCAGAATTCCGGCCGCCGTCAGCGCGGCGGCCGCCACTGTCCTGCTGGACCTGTTCATCGTCGGCGGGCTCCCTGTACGGCGGTCATGGACACCCCCTCCGCCGATTCTGCCGGGGTGTCCGCGCGGGCCGCCCGTACTGGACGGCCGTACGGGTGCTCCACCGGGGCAGCGCCGCCGCCCCCTCCCCGAGCCGCCCCGGCGGCGGTGCCGGGGCGGCTCGGGGACTCAGTGGCCGATCCAGGCCGTCGTGTCCGGGCCCAGACGGCCGTCCTCCAGTGGGGCGCTGGTCAGGAGGACTTCGCCCGCCGGGAGGGGTACCGGTTCGGTGGACAGGTTGCTCACGCAGCTCCAGCCGTCGCCGCGGTCGAACCGCAGGACCCCCTCCGGGGTGTCCTCCGCCCAGGTCAGCGTCTCGCCGTCGATCAGTTTGCGGCGGGTGCGCAGGGCCGTGCGGTACAGCTCCAGCGTCGAGCCCTCCACCCCGTCCTGCGCCTCGACGGCGTACGCGGCGAACGACGGCGGCTGCGGCAGCCACGCGCCGGCCGCCCCGAAGCCGTACGACGGGCCGACCGTGGTCCACGGCAGCGGCACCCGGCAGCCGTCGCGGCCCTTGCGGACATGCCCCGTCTGCTCCCAGATCGGGTCCTGGAGGACCTCCGTGGGCAGGTCGGCGACCTCGGGCAGGCCCAGTTCCTCACCCTGGTACAGGTACGCCGAGCCGGGCAGCGCCAGCATCAGCAGGGTGGCGGCGCGGGCCCGGCGCAGTCCGGCGTCCCGGTCGACGGCGGGAGCGTGGCCGCCGGAGAGCAGCCACGCGTTGTCGTCCGTGCCCGGCGGCAGCATCAGCCGGGAGGCGTGCCGTACGACGTCGTGGTTGGAGAGCACCCAGGTCGCCGGGGCACCCGCGGTGTGCGCGGTCTCCAGCGACTCCGTGATGACCTGGCGCAGCTCCCGCGCGTCCCACCCCGCCTGGAGGTACTCGAAGTTGAAGGCCTGGCCCAGTTCGTCCGGGCGGGCGTACAGGGCGCGGCGGGCACCGGGTACCCAGGCTTCGGCGACGGCCGTCCGGGGCGGCGAGTAGGCGTCGAGGATCTTGCGCCAGTCGCGGTAGATCTCGTGCACCTCGTCCCGGTCGTAGAAGGGGTGGGTGCCGGGCGCGAAGTGGGTGAGCCCGGCCTCGCCGCTCAGCTCGGGGGACCCGAGGTCGCGCAGCGGCTCGTCGAGGTCCTTGGCGAGGGCGTGCGCGACGTCGACGCGGAAGCCGTCCACGCCCCGGTCGGACCAGAACCGCAGGGTGGTGCGGACGTCGGCGCGCACGTCCGGGTGGCCCCAGTTCAGGTCGGGCTGCTCGGCGGCGAACAGGTGCAGGTACCACTGCCCGTCCGGCACCCGCCGCCACGCGCTGCCGCCGAACACGGACTGCCAGTCGGTGGGCGGCAGCTCGCCCCGCTCCCCCTTGCCGTCGCGGAAGACATAGCGGTCGCGGGCCGGGGAGCCGGGCCCGGCCCGCAGCGCCTCCTGGAACCAGACATGCTGGTGGGAGCTGTGGTTGGGGACGATGTCGACGATCACCTTGAGGCCGAGCCGGTGGGCCTCCGCCACGAGCGCGTCGAAGTCGTCGAGCGTGCCGAGGCGCGGGTCGACACCGCGCGGGTCGGCGACGTCGTAGCCGCCGTCGGCGAGCTCGGACGGGTAGAAGGGGCTCAGCCACAGGGCGTCGACGCCGAGGGCGGCGAGGTGGGTGAGACGCCGGGTGACGCCGCGCAGATCACCGAGCCCGTCGCCGTCCGCGTCGGCGAAACTGCGCGGGTAGACCTGGTAGACGACGGCCTGCCGCCACCAGTCGGGGTTCCGGGGGGAGAGGTCGGGCGTGGCGTCGGGGGCGGGGTGCGGCGGCCGGGCGTCGGGCGTGATGGAGCGGTCGGTCACGCGGTCTCCTCTGGGTGCGTGCGGGTACCGGCGGAGAATCTGTGCACACCACCCTAAAAACGAACACGCCGGTGGTGTGCAGACATTCCGCGCAGATGTGCCGGACGACACTTTCGCCCTGTTCGTCCCGCGCTCGGATGTGTGGCCGTGTCCTACGCCGGCTCCCACAGCGCGGTGCCCCGTCGGGCCGCACGGTCCGCGATGCGGCGCAGCAGCTCCTCCGCCGGCAGCGCGCCGGGGCGGGTCCCGTCCCTGAGCCGTACGGCGAGCAGTCCGGCCTCCGCCTCCCGGGCCCCGACGACCGCCTGGTACGGCACCAGCCGCGCCCGGCGGATCCGCGCACCCAGGCTGCCCTCGCCCGCTGCGGTCACCTCGGCCCGCAGCCCCAGCTCACCGGCCCCGCGTACGACGTCGTACGCGCGCTCCTCCTGCGCCTCGCCCACCGGCAGCACCGCCAGTTGCACCGGCGCCAGCCAGACGGGGAAGGCGCCACCGTGCTCCTCCAGGAGGTGGGCGACCGCCCGTTCCACGCTGCCGATGACGCTGCGGTGCACCATGACCGGGCGGTGCCGGGCGCCGTCGGGTCCGATGTAGCGCAGGTCGAAGCGTTCGGGCTGGTGGAAGTCGATCTGCACGGTGGACAGGGTGGACTCGCGGCCGGCCGGGTCCGCGATCTGTACGTCGATCTTGGGCCCGTAGAAGGCGGCCTCGCCCTCGGCCTCCTCGTAGTCCAGCCCGGAGGAGTCGAGCACCTCGCGCAGCAGGGCGGTCGCGCGTTCCCACAGGGCCGGGTCGGCGACGTACTTGCCGCCGGCGCCCGGCAGGGACAGCCGATGGCGGGCGGCGCGGATGCCGAGGTCGGCGTAGGCGCGGGAGATCAGACCGAGGGCGGCGCGGGCCTCCTCGACGGCCTGCTCCAGGGTGCAGAAGATGTGCGCGTCGTTCAGCTGGATGGCCCGTACCCGGGTGAGTCCGCCCAGCACCCCGGACGGCTCGGAGCGGTACATGCCGCCCAGCTCGGCCATGCGGTACGGCAGTTCGCGGTAGGAGTGGGAGCGCGAGCGGTAGATGAGGGCGTGGTGGGGGCAGAGGCTGGGCCGCAGCAGGACCTGTTCACCCCCCAGGTCCATGGGCGGGAACATGTCCTCGCTGTAGTGGTCCCAGTGCCCGGAGATCTCGTACAGCTCGCGCTTGCCGAGCACGGGCGAGTGGACGTGCCGGTAGCCGGCCGCGCGCTCGGCGTCGCGGACGTACTCCTCCAGGGCGTGCCGTACGACGGCGCCGTCGGGCAGCCAGTACGGCAGGCCCGCGCCCATCAGGGGGTCGGTGTCGAACAGGCCGAGTTCACGGCCGAGGCGTCGGTGGTCGTGCACGGTGGGCTCCTCGTGTCGTGAGGCGAGCACCACGCGCGACGAAGCCCCGGGGCACTCGCCCCGGGGCTTCGTCACTGGTCGGATGTCAGCGCGCCGGGACCTGGTCCGGCGTCGTCGTACGGAACGAGTGGGCACGCTGCATGCCGGGGACGGTAGCAGCGGCCGGGGGAGGGCGCGAGGCGTTTTCGGCGCGGGCGGCTCACCCGGACGGCTCGCCACGCTGGTGGGGCGGGCGGCGGGGTGGTGCCGTGGAAGCACGTCCCGCTCGTGGACGGCCCGGTTCCCCCTGGAGGCACCCCGATGACGCATGCCCCGGCCGCCGCCCGCACCCTCCTCGCCTCCGCGCTGTCGGTGACGGCCCTGCTGACCACGGCGGGGTGCGTGGCGGGCGACCGGGACGTGCCGCGCGCGCTGCCCGCGGCGGTGCCCGAACCCCCGGCCGCCCCCACCCCCACGGCCCCGTCGGCCGCCTCGCCCGCCGCACAGCAGCCCTCGCCCGGCCCGTCCGCGCTGAACGAGGAACAGCTGCGGGCCGCGCTGGTCACGGAGACGGACCTGGGTGAGCCGTGGATGGCGAGCCGGGGCGCGGCCACCTGGCGGGACGGCATGCTCAAGTCGAAGACGGACGACACCGACTGCCGCCGGCTGCTCGACACCCTGTACACGGAGGAACTGTTCGGCCCACCGGCCGGACCGACCGCCACGGCCGCCCTCGACGACGCCTACAACGACTCCCAGCTGCGCTACCAGGTCGCCGCGCACCCGCCCGCCGACGCGGACCGGGCGCTGGCCTGGCTGATGACGCTGCCGGAGAAGTGCGGACGGTTCGAGGCGACGCCCACCCGGGGCGGCGCCCAGGTCGTCGAGGTCACGGAGCTGACGCTCCCGGAGGCGGGCGACGCACGCGCGGGACTGCGGCTGACGATGACCGGCAAGGCGTCCGACGGCGTACCGACCCGCCTCACCGTCAACCTCGCGGCGATCCGCGTCGGCGAGGAGACGATCACCCTCACCAACGGCGGCCTCGGCGCGGTCCTCCCGGAGGTCACCCAGGCGATGACCCAACTCGGCGCGGACCGTCTGCGTGAGATCGGACGCCAGGGACGGGTACAGGTCTGAGCGGTGGCGGTGACGGAACCCGGGGGCCCGCGCGGAGGGCAGCCGGTGGGGCGGACACAGGCGTGAACGGCGGGCGCCCGAGCGGGGCGCGGGGCTGAGCCACGGGCAGGCGCGCCCAGGACGCGGCGGATGTCCGGAACGGTCCGATGGAGCGGGCGGCCCCGCACATCAGGGGGCGTCGAAGCGGCGGCCGTGGATGATCACGTCCAGGGCCACCTCCAGGGCCGTGCGGTCGTGGGCGAAGGCGTCGGCGCGGAGGCGGGCCAGGGCCTCGTCGGCGCCGACGTTCAGCTGGGCCATGATCATGCCGACGGCCTGGTGGACGCGGTCGTGGTCGGCGGCGAGTCCGCCGAGCCAGGGTTCGTCACCGTCCCGGAGGTCGTACGGCAGGTCCATCAGCGCCACCGTCATGACCCCGGCGACGAGCCGGGCGACCCGCAGCTGGCCGTCGGTGAGCCCGCCGGGGATACCGCGGTACAGGTCGAGGGTGCCGACGCAGACGGCACCACTGCCGAGGGGAAGCGCGTACACCGCGCGCACGCCCGCGCCGAGCGCCTGCTGGGCGAAGACGGGCCAGCGGCCGGCGCAGTCGGCGGCGGCGAGGTCACGCGCGAGGACCGGTTCCCCGGTCTCCAGGACATGACGGCAGGGCCCGTCGCCCAGGGTGGCCTGGAGCTGGGCGAGTCGCGCGGCGCCCGGACCGGAGGCGCCGAGCTGGACGGGCATGCCGTCGCCGCGCAGCGACACGCTCGCGCCGCCGACCGGCAGCAGTTCGACGGCCACCGCGCACAGCCGTGCCGGTACGGCGGCCGGCTCCGCGCCCCGCAGCCCGGCGAGGACCGCGCCGATCACCCGCGCGTCCGCCCGGCCGCCGGCCCCCCGGCCCGGCTCGCCCCCAGGGTCGTCCCTGGGCCGCACGGCCACCGCCTCCCTCGCCTGTCGCCGGCCGATGAGTGCCCCGGTTTCCCACACCGGCGCGCATCGAAACCCGGGACACCGGGCCGCACGGCACGAGGCCGGCCGGCGCGGCGATCGTCCTGCGCGCCGGGTACGCGCCCGCCGCCGCCGTCGCGGTCACGGCCGCCGTCACGCCCGTCACGCCCGTCGCGGTCACGGTCGGTCCGACGCTGTACGCCGGGACCCCCGGCCCTGACGGAAAGTCCCCCGTCGCGTCGTACCGGTCAGACCGGTGGCTGTGCCGGCGCCGGGCCCAGGGTGGTCGTACCCGGGGCCGTGCGGTGGCCCAGCCCGGTGCGGTAGGCGTCCAGGGCGGCCTCCACGCGGCCGGTGCGGCGCAGCAGGTCGCCGAGGAGGCGGCACAGGTCGGCCAGGTCACCGGCGGCGCCCGCGCGTTCCAGCAGGCTCATCGCGCGTACGTAGTGCTCCTCGGCACGCTCGGCCTCGCGGGCGTCCTCGGCGATGATGCCGAGCAGCCGGTGCGCGGCCGCCGCGTGCACCGCGCCCCGCTCGGGCGAGAGCCCGCCGAGGACGTCCTCCAGCAGGGCCGCCGCCTCCTCGGAACTGCCGCGCCGGTGCAGTACGTCGGCGAGTTCGACGGTCACCTGACTGCTGTAGAGGGACGCCCGCTTGGCCGCCAGCATCCGCAGCGCCTCGCGCATCTCCGTCTCGGCGCGCTCCAGTTCACCGTTCTGCGCGTACACATAGCCGCGCATCCAGTGGCAGTTGGCCAGCTCGGTACGGAGCTGCAGCCCCCGGTACAGCTCCGCCGCCTTGGCCAGCGAGGCGTCCGCCTCGGCGAGGCGTCCCTCGGCGAGCAGGGTGCGGGCCACCGACCGGTGCATCCGCGCCACCAGCGCGGGGTCGCCGGACTGCGGGGCGAGCGCCAGCGCGAACTCCGCCGCCTGCGCGGCACGCGCGTGCGCGCCCATGTCCATGTACGGGCCGATCGCGCTGGCGTACAGCAGCAGCAGCGCGTCCGGGTCGTGCAGACCGCCCCGGTTCAGCTCGTCGATGGTGGACTCGAGGAGGTAGACCGCGTAACGCAGTTCACCCGCGAGGTAGTGCGCGACCGCCCGTCCGCGCAGCGCCGGCACCCGCGCGGGCAGCGGCGCCTCCGCGAGCCGGGCCTCGGCCCGCTCGAAGTACTCGCGGCCCTCGACGAGTTCGCCGGTCTCCAGCGCGCACTCCCCGAGCCCGAGCAGCGCGGCCGCCTGCTCCTCGGCCAGCCCCTGCGCCTCCGCCTCGGCGAGCAGCCCGGCGTACTGCCCGACCGCGGCCTCCGTCTCACCGACGGCGAGGGTGCGCTGCGCCTCGGTCAGCCGCAGATGCAGCTCGGTCACCAGCCGGGCGGAACCTCCGGTGGCCAGTTCGTCGAACGCGACTCCGAGACGGTCCGCGAGATGCCGTAGGGCGTCGTCGGAGGGGCGCACCCGGCCCGCCTCCAGGGTGGATATGTACGCGGGCGTGTACACCGGCTCGGCCAGCTGTCTCTGGGTCAGCCCGCGCTCCACCCGCAACTGCTGCACCCGCCGCCCGATGGTCCCCGGCTCGTCCCGCTCCCCCACGCCAACTCCCCCTGTGCCCCTTGCCGTTCGTGACCGACAGCCCCTAGGTTAAACCGCGGATTAAACGTGCTTAACCCATCGCTGTTGCGAGGTCGCCGTGCTGGAACCCACACGCACCACCGAGCGTTACGCCCGCGGCCTGGCCGCGGCCGTCGCCGCGGTCGCGGCGCTAATCCTTGCCGCCAACGCGGCCCCCGCCGAGGCCGACGCCCCCGCGCCGGACCGGCAGACCACGGCACCGGTGGAAGCGGCACTCCGTTAGACCACCTCGGGGGACATCTAACCCTGCGTCTGCAACTGGCGCAGTTGTTCGCGCACATGATCGAGGGCGCCCTCGCGCCGCCCCGGCACCCGGCCGCGCAACTCGGCGAGCACGGCGCCCAGTTCACGGGCCCGTACGGGGTCGCCGATCCGGCCCCACTGGTGGTGCGCGCGGTCCACGGCCGATTCGACGGCGGGCGCGTCCGCCGGCTGCCCCGCGGTCAGCCGAGTGGTGGCCACCGCCAGCCAGGAACGGCAGCTGCGGGCCGCGTCCCCGGCCAGCATCGCCAGGTCCGCCCGGACCTCCGTCCAGTGCAGCGCCTCCTCGGAGGCGGGCCCGTGCGCCAGCCCGGCCGCCTGCTCCAGCCGGGCGGCGAGCGTGTCGGCGTCGCCGTGCCGCCCGGACCGTACGGCGGCGGTGACGGCCGCGTGCGGATCACCCGGCAGCGGCCCGCGCTGCGCCAGCCACAGATCGGTGCCCGCGCTCTCCGGCGCGATCCGGGTCAGCGCCTGCTGGTGCAGTTCCTCGTCCGGGGGACGGCGGCCGCTGCGCAGGATCGTCGCGACCGCCTTCATGTACGCCGGTGCCGCGACCCCGCGCCGGGACGGCGGCGGTGCGACCCGGCCGTAGACGGTGTTGTCCCGGCCGCAGTCCAGCGGGGAGGGGCCCGGCGGGCGCGGCGCGCACAGCCACTGCCAGGTCTCCGCGTCGGCGTGCAGATCGAGGAAGAGCGTCGTGGCGCCCGCCGGCCGCAGCCGCAGCTCCTCCCGGAACCACTGCCAGGGCAGCGCCGTGTACCGCACCGTCGACGCCGTCGTCCGGGCCAGCGCCAGATGCGGCAGGCGCTGTCTGCGGTCGAGCTGGAGCTGCCCGGTGACGTACACGGTCAGCGGTCCCGGCGCCGCGGCGGCGGCCCGCAGCCGGGTCAGCACGGCCTGCGGCTCCAGCGGGTCGGCGAGTTCGACCACGTTCGCGGTGTCCGTTCCGGACAGCACGGCGGGCGGCACCGCCGCGAGGACCGGGAGCACGGAGGCCGCGTCCACCAGCCGCCCGCGGCCCAGCGGCGCGGCCGCCACCAGCAGCACGGTTCCGGGCATGGTCGCCTCCCCCTGTCGATCACCTACGGATGCACGGTAACCGCTGCGCCCGCGCGGAGGGGTGTCAGTGGCGTGAACGTCCCTCTTCGGGGCCTTCGCCCCACGGCCCGCGAGTGCGCCGTACGGCGAAGGCGGTGGTGTCGTCGACCAGATGCCCCCGGCTGTGCCGCAGCGTCCCGTCCCGCACGGCGACGACCAGCCTGCCCGGTGCCACGACCCGCGGGTCCGCCGCCACCGCCCGGTTCAGGGCGTCGGCGAGCCGGTAGAAGTCACCGTGACCGTCCCGGGCCTCGGTCACCCCGTCGGTGACCACCAGCAGCGTCTCGTCGGCGGCGACCGGTACCCGGCACAGCGGCGGCGGGTCCGGGGCCAGGTCCCGGCAGCCGATCGGCAGCCCCCCGCCGGCGGGCAGCGACCGCACACCGCGGGGGCCGACGGCCAGCGGGGCCTCGTGCCCGAACACGACCGCGTCCACGACGTCGGTACGGTCCACCGGGAACCCGAGCAGTACGGCGGTGGCGAACCGGTCGCCGTCGCCCCGGCCCAGCGCCGTCGTGTACTCGCGGTGCCGCAGCATCCGCTCCTCCAGCCGGTCGGCGACCTTCATCAGCTCGGCCTCGTGATACCCGGCCTCGCGGAACGTCCCGAGCAGCACCGCCGCCGTCTCCACCGCCCCCAGCCCCTTGCCCTGCACGTCACCGACGAAAACCCGGGTGCCGTAGGGGCCCGGCTGGATGTCGTAGAAGTCGCCGCCGACGCGGGCCTGGGCGTCCGCGGTGAGATACACCCCGGCGTGCTCCAGACCGCCCCAGCGCCGCGGCAGGGGGCGCAGCACCGTGCGCCGTACGGTGTCGGTCACGTCCCGCATGTGCAGCGCGCGGCGCTCGGCGCGCACCCGCACCACGCAGGCCAGCGTGGCGAGGATGCCACCGGTGGCGACCAGGATGAAGTCCGGCAGGCCCGCCTGGAACTGGTGCGGCCAGGCGCTGTCCACGACGGTGTACACGGACATGGCGAGCACGGCGAACACGGCCGTGCCCCAGATCCCGCAGATCGCGGCGGCGATGCCCGGCACCAGCACGATCCAGGAGATGATCCGGAACTCGCCGGTGGTGTTGTAGTCGGCGATCGCGATCGCCGTGAGCAGCACCAACGGCGGCAGCCAGGTGATGCTGCGCCCTCGCAGGCGCAGCATCTCGTGGCGTTGCACGACGTTCCCCCGGCCGGCCAGGGGATACCGGTCGTGCAGGCCGTGTCCTCCGCTGCCCTGACTCACGGCCCCAGCGAAACACGCGGCCGTGCGGCCCGCATCCGGTCCCCACTTGCCGACCGGGCGGGGGAGGTGTGCTCTTAGTAGGCGGGGGCGAGGAGAGAGGAAGTGCTCCCATGGCGCACGCGGCACCCCGGTCCCGGGCGGCGATCGAACGGTCCGGCACGACCGACGTCTTCAGCGCACGGGCCCATACGGCGGCGAAGATCGCGGTCCCCGTCCTGCTCGGGCTCGTGTACGGCTACTGGGCGGCGGGCAACCGGCGCGACGCCGGGCCCATCACCGGCTGGAACCTCCTGTTCGGCTTCCTGACCGCGCTGGTCTTCGCCGTGGTCCTCATGGCCCTGCTCGCGCTGGCCCCGAGGCTCCCCCGCGAAGCCCACGCGGTGACCTGGGGAGCCTTCGCGGGCGCGGCGGTCGGCTTCCTCTTCAGCCAGGCCGGCGGCAGCGTCCTCCGCTCCACAGCCCTGGCCCTGGCGGTGGCGGCGGGAGTAACCCTGATCATGTTCTACCGCTACTACACCCACGAACGAACCTGACGCCCCACCCCCGCCGATCCGCGGGCAGGCGTGCCGCAGGGCGGCACGGGTGGGCGCGACGGCACCCCGCAAGCGCCGGGCCGCGCGAACACCCCCCGGCCCACCCCCACCCGCAGCACCCCATTCGCACCACCCGTGCACCCGTACGCCCGCCCAGCGCTCGCGCACCCACTACCCACGGTCTTGCCTGGAAACGTGTCCCCCCACAACACCGGCCCCCGCGACGCCCTCTCCGCAACCCTCCTGGCCCTCGCCTGCCTCCTCACCCCCTGCGCCACCCTCACCACCTGGGCGACCCACACCCTCACCGACACCCCCCGCTACGTGGACACGATGGCCCCCCTCGCCACCAACCCCGCCATCCGCGAAGCGGTCGCCGACGCCGTACAGGACGAGGTCGTACAGACCCTGTCCCCCCAGCCGGCCGCCGCCACCGACACCCCCCTCACCCCCTTCATCAAGGACGCGGTCCGCTCCTTCACCCACACCCCCGCCTTCCGCACAGCCTGGACCGCCACGAACGAGGCCGTCCACGACGCACTCCTGCACGCCCTCCACACCGACACCCCCGGCCCGGTCACCATCGATCTCGCCCCCGTCACCGCCCAGGTGAGGGCGCAGCTCACCGCCGACCACATGCCCTACGCCCACCGCATCCCCGTGGAGCACACCGAGGTCGCGGTGGTGCCGGAGGCCGAGGTGGCCGGACTCCGCAGGGGGTTCCACATGCTGGACGCCGCCGCGTTCTGGCTGCCGCTCGCGGCCGTCGTCCTCGCCGTCACCGGGACCGCCGTGGCCGCCCGCCGCCGCCGTGCCCTCACCGCGACCGGCCTGGGCACGGCCCTCGGCGGAGCCCTGCTCGCCGTGGCGGTCGCGGTCGGCCGCCGGCTCACCCTGGCCGACCTCCCCGACCGCGTCCACCGCCCGGCCGCCGCCGCAATCTACGACGCCCTGACCGCCACCCTCCGCACGGCGTCCTGGCTCCTCCTCGCCCTGGGCCTGACCGTCGCCCTGGCCTCCTGGCTCACCGGCCGCCGCGAACCCCCGCCCGCCACGACCGCGTCCGCCGCCCCTTCCCGGCAGCCACCCGCCACCCTCACCCGTCCGTGAGGGAGGATTCGGTCATCGCACCCGCGAGCGGAAGGCCGGAAACCTTGGACACTGCGACAGCCGACCCGCCGACCACCGGCTACGAGACCGGGCGGACGGGACGACGGCGGTTTCGTACCTGGTCGGCGGCGCTGCTGTTCGCGGGGGTGAGCGTCGTCGTCGGCTGCCGTACCGCCGACACCGACGGCATCACTCCGGTGCCGCAGCTCCTCGCCTTCCTGCCCTGGCTGCTCGTACCCACCGCCGCCGGACTGCTCTTCACCGTGCTGGCCCGCTGGTGGACCGGCGCCGTGTGGGGCGTGGCGCTGCTCGGCCTGCTGGCCTGGTTCATCGAGCCGTACGGGAAGACGGGCGACCCCACGGGGCCGCCCGTCGCCGAGCTGCGTGTCCTGACGTCCAACGTGGAGTTCGGCCGGGCCACCGACGCGCTGATCGACGCGGTACGCCATGAGAAGCCGGACCTCGTGTTCGTCCAGGAGTGCGAGTACACGTGTGACGCGGCGCTGAAGCGGGAGCTGACCGACGCCTACCCGCACCGCCGGGCGGTGGAGGGCGGCGGCAGCGAGGGGTCGGTCATCCTCAGCCGCTTCCCGCTGCGGGCCACCGACGGGGTCCCGGGCACGATGGGCATGCCCGGCGCCGTGGCCGACGTCGACGGGCATCCCGTACGGCTCCAGCTCGCGCACCCGATGCCGCCGCTGCCGGACCAGGTGGGCCTGTGGCAGCGGGAACTCGGCCGGCTGCGCGACGCCGCCGCCGCGGACCGGGACACCCCGACGGTGTTCGCCGGGGACTTCAACGCCTCCCAGGACCACGCGGCCTTCCGCCGCATCCTGGACACGGGCCTACGCGACGCGTCCCGCCTGACCGGCGCCGACCGGACCCCGACCTGGCCCACCCGCACCACCCCGGCCTTCGGCACCCAGATAGACCACATCCTGGTGTCGAAGGCCTTCAAAGCAACGGAAACCCGTTTCCTGACCCTCGGCAACACCGACCACCGGGCCGTCCTGGCGGACCTGACCCTGCACCCCGCCCGCTAACGCCACAGCGGGCAACCTCCCGCGCAACTGCGGGCAATCGTGCCGCTATGGCGGCACGGGTGGGCGCTGGGGGTGCCCCCTCTGGGGGAGGCACCCGCAAACGCCGGGCCGCGCGACCCACCCCCGCCACACCACAGCACAGGGTCACCGGCGACAAACGGCCACCGAGCCCGAGCCCCGGTTAACGTGCGGACTTCTGCAACGCCTTCTCCGCCTTGTCCAGCGCCGCGGCGAACCCGTTCGCCCACAGCTGGTTCACCCGGGACCGCTCCGCGGAGTTCGGGTATGCGTTGGTGCACGACGTCCCCGGCCCACCCCCCGACATCAGCTCACTGCACGGCCCGGAGTAGTGATCCGGCAGCCCCAGCACATGTCCCGTCTCGTGCGCGGTCACCCGTGTCGAGTCGTACTGCTGGTTCTGCCGGTAGTCGAGGAAGATGTACCCCCGCCCGTGCCCGTCCGTGGACGCGTACGAACCGCGGGAGTCGTTCCCCTCGTAGTACGTGAAGTCCGCACCCGACGTGCCGGCCTGGAGTCTCACGTTGGAGACCGAGCTGTTCCAGATCTGCGCGCTGCGGGATATCTGCGAGGCGAACGACGGCGCCCGGGAGGCGTTGTAGACGACGGTGACGGCGGCCGCGCTCGTGGGGTTCGCGGCCCGCTTCTCGGCCGCCGACTTCAGCACGGCCTCGAAGAAGGCCCGGTTGGCGGCGGCTTCCTCCGACGGCCCGTCGTAGGCGGCGTACGAGGCGGACGGGACGGACGAGGCCGCCGATCCGGCGTCGAGCGGGGCGGTCGCCGCGGTCGCCGGGGCGACACCGAACCCGAGAGCCGTGAGGCTCAGACCGGCGGCCGTGAGCACGGACATGGGCATGCGCTTACGCATCGATGACTCCTCGAGGTGGGGGGTGAGTCACATGTCACCGAGGAGTGTGTGCGTCTGTGCGCCCGCTGTGATGATGGCAACCGGTGATAGGACGGCCCTATCGCCCGACACCGGCCACCGGCCCGACGGCAGCCCGTGAGCGCCCGACTCGGGCCGAACGGACGGGGTTTGTGTGTCTGGTGAAAGCTGAACTTCCGGCTTACGCTCCCAGGGCATGGAGCTCGAGGTCAGGCACCTCAGGGCGCTGTGCGCGATCGCCGACACCGGCAGTCTGCACCGTGCCGCACGTCAGCTCGGCGTGGCCCAGCCCTCGTTGAGCACGCAGTTGCGGCGCATCGAACAGGAGCTGGGCGGCGCCCTGTTCGTACGCGCCCGTACCGGCTGCCGTCCCACCCCGCTGGGCCGGCTGGTGCTCAGCCGCGCCCGCCCCCTCGTCACGGAGCTGCGCTCGCTGGTCACCGAGGCCCGCGCCGCCGCAGTGGGAGACCGTCAGCTGCGCATCGGCTCGACCGCCAGTCGCGCCCTGGCCGGCTGGCTGCGGCGGCTGCGCCGGCACTGGCAGGAACCCACCCTGCACATGGACGTCTCCGCCAACGCGCTGCTGCGCATGGTCGCCGACGGCCAGCTCGACGTGGCGTTCGTGCACGAGGTCGAGGGCTCACCGCTGCGCGTCCCCGAAAGCCTGCGCACCCGGGTTCTCGTCGAGCGCGAACCGCAGTTCGTGTCGCTCCCGGCCGACCATCCGGCCGCCGCGCATCCGGTCGTCCGGCTGTCGGACCTGGCCGAGGACCGCTGGATGATCGACCCGGCGGTCGACGGCGAGTGGGACGCCGTACGACGGGTCCTGCGCACGGCCGGAATCAACCCGCGCGTGCTGCACGGCGACTACCACACGGCCGCGTCGCTGGTCGCGATCGGCGAGGTCGTCACGGTGTGCCAGCCGACGTCGCCCTCCCGCCCCGAGACGGCGGTCCGCCGGCTGTACGGCGACCCGCTCGGCGTACGGCTGCTGCTGGCGGCGCGTACGGAGACGGAGCTGGAGGGCGTCTATCCCGACCTGGCCGACGCCTACCGGGAGGTGGCGCGGCAGGCACCGGCGTACCGGGAGTGGCTGGATCAGGACCTGGTCCCGGGCCCCTGACCCAGCCACCTCCTCTGCCGCCTCAGACGCCGATGTCCTGCCCGTCCGCGCGCCACACCGCGACGACCGCCGGGCGGACGTACGTGCCGGGCCCGTCGGGCCAGGCGCTGGCCGGCTGGTCCACGGTCGCCCCGTCCACCTCGCCCGGGTGCTGTACGGCGACCAGCACGCGCCGGTCCTGGATGACCGGGCCGCAGGTCTCCGCGCCGTTGGGCACGGTGAGGAACTGCTTCAGCTCGCCGCGCCGGTCACCGCGCGTGGCGACGCCGAAGAGGCCGTCGTGGGAGCCGAGGGCGCTGCCGTCGGTGGAGATCCACAGGTTGCCGTGGTCGTCGAAGGCGACGTTGTCCGGGCAGGAGATGGGGCTGACGGAGTCCTTCGGGAAGCCGGCGAAGTACGTCGCCGGGTCCTCGGGGTCGCCCGCGACCAGGAACAGCGACCAGGCGAAGCGGGTGCTCTCCGGCCGGTTCCGGCGCTCGGTCAGTTCGAGGATGTGGCCGTGCTTGTTGGCGTTGCGCGGGTTGGCCTCGTCCGCCTTGGCGTTGGAGCCGACACCGCGGTTGCTGTTGTTGGTGAGGGCGACGTACACCTTGCCGGTGACCGGGTTGGGCTCGATGTCCTCGGGGCGGTCCATCTTCGTGGCGCCCACCTTGTCGCCGGCGAGGCGGGTGAAGACGAAGACCTCGTCGGCGGTCATGCCGTCGACGTGCGAGACGGCGCCGTGGGCGGTGGCGGTGGCCAGCGGGATCCACTGGCCGCTGCCGTCGAACTCGCCGTCCTTCGGCAGCTTGCCGGTGCCGTCGATCTCGATGGCGGGGGAGTCGCCGGTGAGCTTGGCGACGTACAGGGTGCCCTCGTCGAGCAGGGTGAGGTTGTGCTCGCGGGCGGAGCGGCTGTTGCCGTGCCGCATCCTCTTGCTGCCGACGAACTTGTAGAAGTAGTCGAACCGCTCGTCGTCGCCGGTGTAGACGACCGGGCGCCCGTCGTGCGTCATGCGTACGGTCGCGGCCTCGTGCTTGAAGCGGCCGAGCGCGGTGTGCTTGCGCGGGGTGGAGTCGGGGTCGTACGGGTCGAGTTCGACGACGTAGCCGAAGCGGTGCACCTCGTTGGGCTCCTGGGCGAGGTCGAACCGCTTGTCGAACCGCTCCCACTTGCGCTCGGTGGCGCCGGTGCCGATGCCGTACCGCTTGTCGGTGGCGCTGCTGCCGTTGGCGAAGTACTGGTTGAAGTTCTCCTCGCCGTGCAGCGTGGTGCCCCACGGGGTGGTGCCGCCGGAGCAGTTGTTGAGGGTGCCGAGGACCTTGCTGCCGCGCGGGTCGGCGGAGGTCTTCACCAGGTCGGACCCGGCGACGGGGCCGGTGAGGCGGAACTCGGAGGTGGCGGTGAGCCGCCGGTTGAGCTGGTGCCGGCCGACGGCGGTCAGCTCGCCGGTGCGGCGCTCCTCCTCCACGGCGACGACGGCGAGGCCGTGCGCGGCCCAGGCGATCTCCACCTGCTCACGGGTGGGGTTCTCGGGGTCGTAGTCCCGGAACATGAGGATCTCGTCGGTGTACTCGTGATTGGCGACGAGGAGTTGGCGGCCGTGCTCGCCCTTGAGGGGGAGCAGGGAGAGGAAGTCGCAGTTGTAGCCGAACTGTCCGGCCTGTGCCGTGGCGCTCTGCCTGTCGCCGTCGAAGGCGGGCGCGCCGCGCAGGATGGGCTCGCCCCAGCGGATGACGACGTTCTGCCGGTAGCCCTCGGGCACGGTCACGGCGTCGTCGGTGTTCGGGGCGACGGGGGCGAACCGCAGACCGCGGGCACCCTTGGGTTTGCCGTGCCCGTGCCCGTGGCCGTTCGCGTGGCCTTTCACGGCGGGCGCGGCCTGCGCCTCGGGCGCGGCGACGACGCCGGCCGCCCCGGCGCCGGCGGCCGCCACGGTCACGACGGCGGCGGCGCGCATCATGGAACGGCGGCTGAGGGCACCGGCGATGACGTCACCGACGTACTCGTTGGACGTGGTGTTGGGCACCTCGTGGAAGCAGGCGTCACCACACCGGAAACGGCAGGTCATGGCGGACCGTCCGCCGGGGTGGGAACCGGACGGCGTTCCGATCAACGGCAGCAGCTTTCGCACGTTTTCACTCCTTGGGTACCCGTGGTGTCAGCGTGACCGTAGGAGTACATATGTGCGGTAGCCGGGCGCCGGGGTGAACGGCGAGTGAACCTGCCGCGGCGTTACGGAAGGTGCCCCGGGCCGGATCGCGCCCTTGACATATACGATTCGGCCAACCCCGACCCTGCCCAAGATCGCCCTTGCGGGTCGATAACCTTACGTGTCCGTCCTGGCCAGGGATTGACGGGCATCAACTCATGCGAAGGGTTGCGCACATGGGCATTCTCACTCTCCTGCGGAACGCGTTCGGCCGGTCACGCAAGGCGAGGTCCGCCGAATCGGAGGGTGCGGTGGAAGCCGCCGCTCCGGTGGCGACGCCCTCGGAGCCCGAGGCGACCAAGCCGACGATCCCGTCCCCCTCCCCGGAACCGACCCCGGCATCCACCCCGTCGGTCCCGGAACCGCGAACGGAACACGACCTGGTCTCAGAAGCCTTCGACAAGGTCACCACCCCGGACCCGGCCCCGCAGCCCGAGCCCACTCCGGCACCTGCGGCCAAGGCCGAACCGAAGCCCGAGCCGGAAGCCGCCCCGGAGCCCACGGCCAAGGCCGAACCCGCCCCGGAACCGAAGCCGAAGCCCGAGACGGAGCCTGAGCCGGTCATCGAGGCCAAGGCCGAGGCGGAGGCAACCCCCGAGCCCGCCCCCGTTGAGGAGCCTGCCGCAGCCGCCGACGGCGAGGACGCCCCGCAGGGGCCACCCGCACCCGACGACGAAAGCCGCACGGGCGGTGCGGGTGGGAACGAATCCCCCGCCGAAGGCGAAGCCGAGGCCGACCCCGAGCCCGACGCAGCCGCCGCCGACCCCGAGCCGGCAACCAAGGCGGAGCCCGACGCGGAGCCCGAGGCGGAGCCCGAGCCCGCCGACGGCGAGGACACCCCACAGGGGCCACCCGCACCCGACGACGAAAGCCGCACGGGCGGTGCGGGTGGGAACGAATCCCCCGCTGAAGGCGAAGCCGAGCCCGCAGGCGAACCCCACCCCCCGATCCCCCCCACCCTCGCCACCGCCTACAACGCAGCCGCCACCACCCTCACCAACCACGACCTCACCGGCGCCCGCGCCAAGATCTACCTCGTCCTCGACCGCTCCGCGAGCATGCGCCCGTACTACAAGGACGGCTCCGCCCAGGCCCTCGGAGAGCAGACCCTCGCCCTCGCCGCCCACCTCGACCCGACGGCGACGGTCCACGTCACCTTCTTCTCCACCGAACTCGACGGCACCGGCGAGCTGACCCTCACCGACCACGAGAACAAGATCGACGAGCTGCACGCGGGCCTCGGCCGCATGGGCCGTACGAGTTACCACGCCGCCGTGGAAGCCGTACTCACCCGCCACGCGGAAGAAGAAGCCGGCACCCCCGCCCTGGTGATCTTCCAGACGGACGGCGCCCCGGACGCCAAGACCCCCGCCACCCAGTCCCTCACCGACGCCGCGAAGAACCACCCCACCGTGTTCTTCTCCTTCGTCGCCTTCGGTGAGCACGACAACAAGGCCTTCGACTACCTCCGCAAGCTGAAGACGGAGAACACCGCCTTCTTCCACGCCGGCCCCACCCCCCGCGAGCTCACGGACAGCGAGCTCTACGAGGGCGTACTGGCGTCCTGGCGCCCGTAGTCACCACGGTGACCCGGTCGGGGGGCGGACGGAATCCCCGTCCGCCCCCCGAAACGCGTGTGAGCCGACCTTTCCCGGGCCAGTAGGATTTCGACCATGGCGGCCACTGGATCCGAGAAGCAGGGGGCGAAGGCGTACTACGTCTCGACCCCCATCTACTACGTCAACGACGCTCCTCACCTGGGCCACGCCTATACGACCGTCGCAGGCGACGTGCTCACCCGCTGGCACCGCCAGCGCGGTGAGAAGGTGTGGTACCTCACCGGCACGGACGAGCACGGTCAGAAGATCATGCGCACGGCCGAGGCGAACGGGGTCACCCCGCAGGCCTGGGCCGACAAGCTCGTCACGGAGGCATGGAAGCCCCTGTGGGAGCACCTCGACATCGCGAACGACGACTTCATCCGCACCACGCAGAAGCGGCACACCGACCGCGTCCAGGAGTTCGTGCAGGACCTGTACGACAAGGGCGAGATCTACAAGGGCGGCTACGAGGGCCCGTACTGCGTGGGCTGCGAGGAGTACAAGCTCCCCGGCGAGCTGCTCGACGGCGAGGGCGAGTACGCGGGCCAGAAGCTGTGCCCGATCCACAAGAAGCCGGTGGAGATCCTCAGCGAGGAGAACTACTTCTTCAAGCTGAGCGAGTACAGCGAGAAGCTGCTCGCCCACTACGAGGCCAACCCGGGCTTCATCCAGCCCGAGTCCGCGCGCAACGAGGTCGTGAACTTCGTCCGCCAGGGCCTCCAGGACCTCTCCATCTCCCGCTCGACGTTCGACTGGGGCGTGCCGGTCCCGTGGGACGACAAGCACGTGATCTACGTATGGGTCGACGCCCTGCTGAACTACGCCACGGCGGTCGGCTACAACGAGAACCCGGAGAAGTTCGAGTCGACGTTCCCCGCCGACGTGCACCTGGTCGGCAAGGACATCCTCCGCTTCCACGCGATCATCTGGCCGGCCATGCTGATGGCGCAGGGCCTCCCGCTCCCCGGGAAGGTCGCCGCGAACGGCTGGCTGATGGTCGGCGGCGAGAAGATGTCGAAGTCCAACCTGACCGGCATCAAGCCGCAGGACCTGACCTCGCACTTCGGCGTGGACGCGTACCGCTGGTACTTCCTGCGGGCGATCGCCTTCGGCCAGGACGGCAGCTTCTCCTGGGAGGACTTCTCCGCCCGCTACACCAGCGAGCTGGCGAACGACTACGGCAACCTCGCCTCCCGGGTGGCCGCGATGGTCGGCAAGTACTTCGGCGGTGAGCTGCCGGCGTCGGCGGCCGGCGGCGAGGCGGAGCAGGCGATCCGCGACGGCCTGACCAAGGCGGTCACGGAGGCGGACCGGAAGATCGGCGAGGAGGTGGACTTCCAGGGCGGCATCCTGGCCGTCTTCGACTTCGTGAAGCAGGTCAACGGCTACATCACGGAGCAGGAACCCTGGAAGGTCGCCAAGGACGACAGCCCGGAGGGCAAGGCCCGCCTGGCCACCATCCTCTACACGGCCGCGGAGTCCCTCCGCGCGGTGGCGGTCCTCCTCAACCCGATCATGCCGGAGACCTCCCAGAAGCTCTGGGACTCCCTCGGCGCGGAGGCAGGCCTCGGCGCCCTCGCGGACCAGGACGTCACGGAAGCGGGCACCTGGGGCCTGCTGCCCGCCGGCTCGACGGTCACCAAGGGCGCGGTCCTCTTCCCCCGCCTCGAGGAGAAGCCGACCGCGTAGGACCCGCACGTACGTCCAGAGGCCCGGAAACGCCATGTTTCCGGGCCTCTGCGCAGGTGAAGGGGTCAGTTCCCCGACGCGTGCGCCACGAAATCGGCCCACGCGTGGCGCGTGAGCGCGAGCTGAGGGCCACCTATGTCCTTGGAATCGCGGACGTGCACGACGTCAGGGGCCGCGGCGATCTCGATGCAGTCGTTGCCGTCGCCGCTGCTGCTGTAACTGCTCTTGAACCAGACCAGCGCAGAAGCGTCGTGGACAGTGGAGGTGCTGATCATGTCTCTCCAAGCATCTGCTCGATGAGGGCCCGCGACTCTCTGGGCGTGAGAGCCTGCGCCCGGATCATGCCATAGCGCAGTTCAAGGATCCTGAGCTGCTTCGGCTCGGACACCGGGCGACCGCTGAACGCACCCTCGGTGCGCCCCACCGCCGTACCATCCGGAAACTTGAGCACCTCGATCAGTCCGCCCGTGCCAAAGTGATCCTCGCAGTCAGTCGGCATCACCTGAATCGAGACGTTCCGCAACTGCCCAAGCTCCAACAGGCGTTCGAGTTGCCGCCGCCAAACCATTCTGCCCCCGACCGGGCGCCGCAGCGTCACCTCTTCCTGGACAAAACTCAGCGTCGGCGCCGGTGACCGCTCGAAGATCGAACGGCGGGCCATCCGCGCGGCCACCATGCGCTCCGTTTCCTCATCCGAGTAGGCAGGAAGCCACGCTTCGAAGAGCGCCCGCATATGCTCCTCGGTCTGCAACAGACCGTGGATGTTGTGGTTGCTGTACAGCGCAGCCTCGACCGCCTGCGCCTCCAACTTCCCCAGCGCCCGAACACTCTTCGGGTACCGGACCTTTCTCACGTCCTCCCAAGCCGCCGCGATGAGCCCGCCCGCGCCCAACACCTTGTCGGCCTTGCTCAGATACTCCTGTCGGGGAATCCGCTTCCCGCCCTCGATCTTGTAGACCAGGTCGTCCCCGTACTTGACCGCCGCCGCGAAGTCGGTGACCCGCATCCCCACGGCCTCCCGCCGCAGCCTCAACTGGCGACCCACCGTGGCGAGTACGGCCATGCCCCACTCGTCCTCCGGGTCCACCTCCCACCCCGGCTCGTCCTCCTCCGTCCCGGCCCGGAGCCGTACCGCCTCGCCGTCCACCGACATACCGCACCCCTCTGTCGTACCGCCGTGCTGTGCAACGCCCGTGCCCGCAGGCCGGTTTCCGACGGTTCGGGCAGCGGCCGACAAGCTCCGACAGTCACCCTGCGTATCTGCGCTGTCACTATTACGGTAAGCACGTCAGGCCACCCTCGGTCCCGTGAACAGCGAAAAGTCCACCCAACTCCTCTCACCCGCGGACCACTTCAGCGTGCTCCTGTCACCCACGACCCGCGATGCCCGGCTCGCCCGGCTGCTCACCTTTTCCGCCTCGCACTCCTGGACCGTGACGGAACCCTCCGTATCGAGGTCACGGACGCCCACGGTGACGACCTTCCGCTCTGCCGCGTACCGGACCCCGACGCCGAGTCCGGACGCGGCCTGCTCCTCGTCGAGGCCCTAGCCGACCGCTGGGGCGTGCGGCTGGGACCGGTCCCCCGCAAGACCGTATGGGCGGAAATCGATCTGCCACCCTCCTGACCGGCTAAAACGTCACCGGTACCGAAACCCGACCCTGTGTGTTCCGGTGCTCCCGGCTGTCTTCCCCAAGGACCACGAGAGGGAAAGGACCCCCACCAAGCCCCACCCCTCCCGCCCGAGACGCAGGATCACTCGCGTGGGTGAACATCACCGGTTGGATTAGGTATGTGACGGGTTGTCAGCCCTACGCTCTGCGCAGCACGACACAACGACCCCAGACACGTAAACGGCCCCCGCCGGGAGTGACGTCCCACTGCGAGGGCCTACCCACCAAGGAAGCAGAACCTTCCCGATGAACACCCAAAACACTAGCGTGCCCCCGCACGCCCAGTCCCGTAACGACGACAAAAACCACCCCTCCCGCCGCACCGGGACGAAGCGGCACCCCGGCGGCGTCACCCACGACAACGCCCGCCACACCGCCCGCTTCACGGTGATCGGCAACCACCTCGCCCAGCACCCGGACCTCTCCCTGCTGGCGATCGGACTGGCCTGCCACATCCAGTCCCTCCCCACCGGCGCCCCCATCGGCATCAAGTCACTGGCCGCCCGCTTCCCGGAGGGCCCGACCCGGATCGCCAACGCCCTGCGCGAGCTGGAGACGCACGGCTACCTGCGCCGTATCCGCGAACGCACTCCGACCGGCCGCCTCGTCACCCGCACCGTCTCCTGCAACCAGCCCGGCCGACGCGACGCCCCGTCCGGACCGGACGAGGCGCCCAGCCCTCCGGCCCGTCCCCCGACCCGCCGCGCGACCACCGTCCCGCAGCAGGAACCCCCGCGCCGCCGCGCCCTCCCCGCCGTACCGAAGCCCGCGTACACCTCGCCGGACCTCCTCCGGGCGGCCACCGACGTCCTGGCCGGCCTGCGCCGCGAGGACCCCCGCCTGCTGCTGTCCGCCACCGACGCCGAACACCTCGCCCCCGGCGTCGCCGCCTGGCTGGAACGGGACCTCACCCCCGCCGCCGTACGCAAGGCCCTGGCCGCCGGTCTGCCCCCGGAGCCCCTGGTCCGTCCCGCCGCCTTCCTGGCCCACCGCCTGACGGCCAAACTCCCGCCCCTCCCGCCCTACCGCGCCCCCGAACAGCCCCCGCCCGTCCGGCACCCCCTGCGCAACTGCGACACCTGCGACCACGCCTACCGAGGCCCCGACCCCCACCACTGCCAGGGCTGCCTCGCACTACGGCAACCCGCCCGCACGACCACCTGACGAATCACCCGTCCCTCATCCCTCCGCTCACAGGAACCCATATGGTCAACTCGCCCCACGAGGCGATGCACCGCATCTTCCAGCAGTACCCGGACCTCTTCTCCAGAGTGTCCGAGGTGCTCGGCGTCGACTTCCCTACGCCCACCTCGGTGACCGTCCTGCCCAACGACCTCACCGAGACCAGCCCCGTCGAACGCCGCGTGGACACGCTCCTGCGGCTGGACACAGAGGACGGCGAGCCGCTGCTCCTCGCGGTCGAGGCCCAAAGCAGGAAGGACGCTCTCAAGCCCGCCAGCTGGGCGTACTACGCTTCGTACCTGCTCAACAAGTACCGGCTCCAGCCGATGCTGCTGATCGTCTGCCAGGATCGCGCCACCGCGGAATGGGCCGCACGCGAAGTCAGCTTCGGCCCCCGCCAGTGGCCCCTGCTGACCCTGCGGCCGCTGGTCGCGGGGCCGCACAACATGCCGGTGATCACCAACCCGGCCGAAGCACGCAAGGACCTCGCCCTCGCCACGCTGTCCGCAATCACGCACGCCACGCATCCGGACGCCGGGGCCATACTCAAGTCAATGACGACCGTTCTGCGGGAAACCCCGCCGGATGTCGCCGACCCGATCATCGAACTCATCGCACAAGGCCTGGGCAAGCACCCGGCCGCACAACTGTGGAGGAAACTGGTGGCCGTGGACCTCTCCTTTTACAAGTCCGACCTCTCCGAGGAAATCCGCGACGAAGGCCGGGCCGAGGGCCGGGCCGAGGGCGCGGCCCGACGCGCCGCCGAGGACATCCTGGAGATCCTTGACGTGCGCGGCGTCGACGTCCCCGAAGCGGTCCGGGAGCGCATCACCGACTGCGGCGACCCCGAGATCCTGCGCCACTGGCACCGCCGAGCCGTCACGGCGCCGACCGCCGAAGGCATCTTCGACGACGCGTAGTCGCGGCTGACGGCGGCGGCTTCGCGTATCGCGGAGAACCCGGCCGCGTAACGCGCTCGCTACAGCAGGGGCCCGGGAGAGGCGGAGGCTTCTCCCGGGCCCTCCGCCTGCGCGAAGATCGAACAAATAACCAGATCACACGGGGGACACCCATGGCACTGTTCGGCAACGCGCACAGCATCGACCCGGCCCAGGCGCAGCAGGAGTACGCACGTCTGCTCGGGCACGGCGAACAGGTGCACGCCGCCTACCTGCTGATCCGCGACACCATCCTCTTCACCGACCGCCGCCTGATCCTGGTCGACAAGCAGGGCATCACCGGCAAGAAGACCGAGTACCACTCGATCCCGTACCGCAGCATCACCCACTTCGCGGTGGAGACCGCCGGCACCTTCGACCTCGACGCCGAACTGAAGATCTGGCTCTCGGGCTCCCCGACCCCCGTCCAGAAGACCTTCACCAAGGGCGTCGACATCTACGAGGTCCAGGCCATCCTCACCCAGTTCGTGGCGCGCTGACCCGATCGGGTGAACGCCCTTCATATGCCGGACGCATAGGCCATGAGCGCACCAGGCTTGCGCTCATGGTCACAGCGACACACGAGGCCTCCCACCAGCTCTTCCGGAAGCACCCGGAGGCCCTCACGCCCGTCTTCGAAGCACTGGGTCTCCCGCCCCCTGTGAAGACGGACTTCCACGAGCTCTCCCCGGATGTCACCGAGATCCGCCCGATGGAGCGCCGCGCGGACACGGTCCTCATGTTCGAGCCCGATATGGGTGAGCACTTCATCCTGGCCGTCGAGGCACAGACGAAGAAGGACCCGGACAAGGCGAACAGCTGGGCGTACTACGTCGCCTACCTGCGCGCGAAGTACGACCTGCCTGTGCTGCTGGTCGCGGTCTGCCGCGACCGCTCGACAGCGGCCTGGGCGATGGGCCCCTTCGAGTGCGCCGTGGGCCCCTGGTCGACCCAGGTCACCCGACCGTTCGTGCTGGGCCCGCAGACCGTCCCCGAGGTCACCGACGAGACGGTGGTGGTCCAGCAGCCGGCCCTGGCAGCACTCTCGGCCATCGTTCACAGCCAGAGCCGGAGGGCAGCGGCCATACTGGAAACGGTCGCCCGCGGGCTCGCGTCCTTCGACCGGGACACCACAAAGTACTGGTTCGAGGTGGTAGAGGTAGGTCTGGAGTCCACTCCGACCAGGAAGAACTGGAGGAAACTGATGGAGAACGCCGTCACCTACTTCCCGGGGCACGGAACGCTCTTCGAGGAGAAGTACCTGGAGGGCAAGGCCGAAGGCGAGGCCACGGGTGAAGCCCGAGGTGAAGCCCGGGGCGAAGCCCGGGGGATCCTGCGCGTGCTGGAAGTGCGGGGCCTCGCGCTCTCCGACGACGTCCGTGAGCGCATCGCCACCTGCACCGACCTCGACCGCCTCAACGACTGGCTCGACCGCTCCGGCACGGTCGAGCGTGCCGAAGACCTCTTCGCCGAGGAGGATCCGGCGGCCTGACGGCCCGCGTGCACGCGGAAAGGGGCCCGGAACCACCGTCTCGGCGGTTCCGGGCCCCTTCGCTGCTGCCGGGGTTACTTCGGCTGGGGCTTGCGGACCGTCAGGTGGAGTTCCTTCAGGCGGGTCTCGTCCAGCTCCGTCGGGGCGCCCATCATCAGGTCCTGGGCGTTGCCGTTGAGCGGGAAGGCGATGGTCTCGCGGATGTTGGGCTCATCGGCGAGGAGCATGACGATGCGGTCCACGCCGGGGGCGATGCCGCCGTGCGGCGGGGCGCCGAAGCGGAACGCGCGGAGCATGCCGGCGAACTTCTCCTCGACCGTCTCGCGGTCGTAGCCCGCGATCTCGAACGCCTTGAGCATGATCTCCGGCTCATGGTTCCGGATCGCGCCGGAGGACAGCTCGACACCGTTGCAGACGATGTCGTACTGCCAGCCCAGAATGTCCAGCGGGTCCTGGGTCTCCAGGGCCTCCAGGCCGCCCTGCGGCATCGAGAACGGGTTGTGCGAGAAGTCGATCGCGCCGGTCTCCTCGTCCTTCTCGTACATCGGGAAGTCGACGATCCAGCAGAAGCGGAAGACGTTCTCCTCGAACTGTCCGGCGCGCTTGGCGGCCTCGACCCGCACCGCGCCCATGATCTTGGAGACCTCGTCGAACTCGCCCGCGCCGAAGAACACCGCGTGGCCGGGGGCCAGCGCGAGGCGCTTGGTCAGCTCCGCGACGTTCTCCTCGGTGAGGAACTTCGCGATCGGGCCGGTCAGCTTGCCGTCCTCGCCGACGCGGACCCAGGCCAGGCCCTTCGCGCCCTGCGAGACGGCGTAGTCGCCGAGCTGGTCGAAGAACTTACGGGGCTGCGCCGATACGTCCGGCACCGCCAGCGCGCGGACGTGCTTGCCGGCGAAGGCCTTGAACTCCGAGCCCTCGAAGACGTCGGTGATGTCGACGAGCTCCAGCCGGGCGCGCAGGTCCGGCTTGTCGGAGCCGTACTTGAGCATCGCCTCGCGGAACGGGATGCGCGGGAACGGGGACGTCACATGACGCCCGTTGCCGAACTCCTCGAACAGCTCGGTCATCAGCCTCTCGATCGGCTGGAAGACGTCCTCCTGCTCGACGAAGCTCATCTCCACGTCGAGCTGGTAGAACTCGCCCGGCGAGCGGTCCGCGCGGGCGTCCTCGTCACGGAAGCAGGGCGCGATCTGGAAGTAGCGGTCGAAGCCGGAGATCATCAGCAGCTGCTTGAACTGCTGCGGGGCCTGCGGCAGCGCGTAGAACCGGCCCGGGTTCAGCCGGGACGGGACCACGAAGTCACGGGCGCCCTCGGGGGAGGTGGCGCTCAGGATCGGCGTCGCCATCTCGTTGAAGCCCAGCGCCGTCATCTTGTGGCGGATCGCCGAGATGACCGACGTACGCAGCAGGATGTTGCGGTGCATGCGCTCGCGGCGCAGGTCCAGGAAGCGGTACTCCAGACGCCGCTCCTCGTTGACCCCGTCCTCCGCATTGATCGTGAAGGGCAGCGGGGCGGCGGCGCCCAGCACCTCGACGACGCCGACCTCGACCTCGACCTCACCCGTCGGCAGCTCGGGGTTGATGTTCTCCGCACCGCGGGAGACAACCTTGCCGTCGACGCGGACCACCGTCTCCTTGGAGAGCTTGTCCAGCGCCTCGTACGCCTCGGTGCCCGGACGGGCCACCAGCTGCGTGATGCCGTAGTGATCGCGCAGATCGATGAAGAGGATGCCGCCCAGGTCGCGCCGATTGTGCAGCCAGCCACTCAGCCGGACGTCGGTGCCGACGTCAGAGGCGCGGAGCTCGCCGCAGGTGTGGGACCTGTACCGATGCATCGTCGTTCATCCAGCCTTCGCGGATCGGGGGCGTTGTTTCACGTGAAACTCGCCCCAAGCCTACCGGCCGGCCCAAGATCGCTTCTCCGTCATTACCCGTGGGACGCGGTGGCAGTTTTCGTCAGCATCTTCATAAAGTGGAGCAATGCGCACTGGTGAGCCCCTGCCCGCCCTGGGGGACGTCCTCGCCGCCCTCGACACCGGTCTGTGGCACTGGGACACCGCGGCCGGGGAGGTCACGGTCGACGCCGTCGCCGCACGGCTGCTCGGCCTGCCCGCCGAGCAGGTCACCCTCACCGAGGCCCAGGTCCGCGCGCGTCTGCACCCCGTCGACTGGAACGAGATCAGGGGAGTGGTCCAGCTCGCCGTCGCCGAGGGCACCCTCGCCGAGGTGCGGATCCGGATCATGGACGACCGCAAGCGGGTCGTCCGCGTCGTGCGCAGCCGTTCCAAGCCCTCCTTCGACCGGGACCGCAAGGCGTACGTCCTCACCGGCAGCCTCCAGGAGGTGACCGAGCCCGCGCCCGGTACGCCCGCCGGACGCAGCGCGGTCACCGGCGACTGGCGGCGCTCCCGCGAGGCCTTCCTGCTGGACGCGGGCCGTGCGCTGGCGGAGGCCCGGTCGACGCAGGAGGTGCTGCGGGTCGCGGCCAATCTGTCGATGCCGGGCTTCTCCCCGGACGGACTGGCCGTGTTCGGCGTCGAGGGCGACCGGCTCACGATCATCGGTCACCACGGACACGAGCCCGGATCCGACCACCCGTTCACCTATATGCCGGTCGACACGGACTACCCCGCCGCCGAGGTGGTGCGCACGGGCCGCGCGGTCTACCTCTCCTCGCCGGAACAGTACAAAGCCCGCTACCCGCTCACCTGGCCGCTCGCCCAGCGCTTCGGACGGCAGTCCTGGGCGTTCCTGCCGCTGACCGCGTCGGGCCGCACCATGGGCGCCTGGCTGGCGGCCTTCGCCTACCCGGTCGCCTTCACCCCCGACGAGCGGTCGGTGCTGACCACCGTCGCCCGGATGCTGGGCCAGGCGCTGTCCCGCGCGGGCACCGCCGAGACCGAGCGGGAGCTCAGCGCGGGCCTGCAGCGCACGATGATGCCGAAGCTCGGCCCGAGCATCCCTGGCATGAGCATCGCCGCCCGCTACGTCCCCACCGGCGGTGGGCTCCAGATCGGCGGCGACTGGTACGACGTGATCCCGCTGCCGGGCGGCACCTCCCGGACGAAGTCCCGGGGCGGACGGTTCGCGCTGGTCATCGGTGACGTCCAGGGTCATGACGTACGGGCGGCGGGGCTGATGGGCCAGCTGCGGACAGCCCTGCGGGCGTACGCCTCGGAGGGGCACCGGCCCGACGCCGTGCTCTCCCGCGCGTCCCGTTTCCTGCACGGGATCAGCGACGGGGACCTCAGCGAGCTGCGCTTCGCGACCTGTCTGTACGTCGAGGTCGATCCGTCGACCGGGGTGCTGGAGGTCGCCCGCGCGGGGCATCCGGACCCGGTGATCCGGATGGCCGACGCGACCGTGCTGACCCGGCCGACGGCGGGCGGGCTGCCGCTGGGCATCGACCCGGACACCGACTACCCGATCACCCGGCTGGTCCTGGAGTCCGGCGAGACCCTGCTGATCTGCACGGACGGGCTGATCGAGACCGGCGGCCACGATCTGGACACCGGCTGGCAGCGGCTGCGCGGCATCCTCGAGGAACACAAGGGCGACCAGGAGGAACTGGCCGACGCCCTGGTACAGGCGGTGCACGGCCCCTCCTCGCACCACACCACCGGCCCGCTCGCCGACCGCCGCGAGGACGACATCGCCATGATCCTGCTGTCCCGGGAGGGCGAAGGCTGCGGCTGCGGCGTGGAACCGGACACCGCGGAGCCGCCGGTGCGCCGTACGGCGCTGACGGTGGCGCAGGCCGAGCCCGAGCGGGTCTCGGTGGCCCGGCAGCAGCTGCGGGAACTGCTGCACGACTGGTCCTCGTCGGACCAGGTGGACTCGGCGGTGCTGCTGCTGTCGGAGATGCTCACCAACGTCCTCGTGCACACCGACACGGACGCCCTGCTGCTCGCCGAGGTCACCGACGGCGTCGACGGCCGCCGGATGCGTATCGAGGTGACCGACTCCGGCGACGATCTGCCGCACATGCGCAGACCCGGCGAGCTGGCGTCCTCGGGACGCGGCCTGGTCCTGATCGAACTGCTCGCCCACGCGTGGGGCGTCGCCCCGCGCGGCAGGGGCAAGAGCATCTGGTTCGAGCTCTACGAGACGGAGGAGGCCGGGGCCCGCTGAACGGCCCGGCGGCTCAGTGGGCGAGCCGGCCGGCCGACGGCACATACCGCGTCCGGCCCGACGGGTCGGTCACCGGTGTGAAACCGGCCGACCGCAGGATCGCGGCGTACCTGGTCCGGTAGCGCCGGTTGGCCGCGAGCCCGAGCGGGACGAAGGCCATCAGCGCGGCCCAGAAGACACCGGTGAGCACGGCCTCCCAGACGCCCGAGCCGAGAAGCAGGCCGAGCGGCAGGGCCAACGGGACGGCGGCGACGGCGCAGAGCAGGATCAGCTGCCTGTCGCTGTACATCGCGGCGATGTCGAACGTGATGCGGGCCTTGAGGAGCTCGACCGCCTCGGGCGCGACGCGCGGCAGCTCGCCGCCGGCGGCGGCCCTCGGATACCGCTGCCGGTTCCGCTCCGCCCGCGCGCGGGCCTCGGGGGAGGGGTCCGGCACGATCACGATCAGATAGCCGTCGCCCCGGGGACCGCCGCCCCGTCGTACATCCGCGTACGCGTACCCGAACCGCTGGGCCACGGCGGCGAGCCGGGCGAGCCTCGTCGTGGTCGGGAAGGCGCGTGACACCCGGACGGGCTCCCCGCTCTCCATCCGCCGCAGCATCTTCCGCACCACTCGGCGCTCACCCATCGGTACCGCCCCTCTCCTACACGATCCGGCCGCGTACGGACATCATCGGGTCCGTACGCGGCCGGGATCACTTCCGGAAGCGGGCAGTGTTCAGGCGCCGTCGTTGCCGACCGCGGGGCCGCTCCCGGTCATACCGTGCACGGCCGGGATCGTGCCGAGCCGGCCCTTCTGGAAGTCCTCGAACGCCTGCTGCAGCTCGTCGCGGGTGTTCATCACGAACGGGCCGTAGTGCGCCATCGGCTCCCGGATCGGCTGCCCGCCGAGGAGGACGATCTCCAGGTCCGGGGTGGGGGAGTCCTGCTTCTCGTCCGCGCGGACGGTCAGCGAGGAACCCGCGCCGAAGACGGCCGTCTGCCCGAGGTGCACCGGGCGCCGCTCGGCCCCGACCGAGCCCCGGCCCGCCATGACGTACGCCAGACCGTTGAACTCCTCCCGCCAGGGCAGGGTGATCTCCGCGCCCGGCGCCAGCGTCGCGTGCACCATGGTGATCGGCGTGTGCGTGATGCCGGGGCCCTCGTGGCCGTCCAGCTCACCGGCGATGACGCGCAGCAGCGCGCCGCCGTCGGGGGACGTGAGCAGCTGGACGCTGCCGCTGCGGATGTCCTGGTAGCGCGGGGCCATCATCTTGTCCCTGGCGGGGAGGTTCACCCACAGCTGGAGCCCGTGGAAGAGCCCGCCGGACATCACGAGCTGCTCCGGCGGCGCCTCGATGTGCAGCAGGCCGCTGCCGGCCGTCATCCACTGGGTGTCGCCGTTGGTGATGGTGCCGCCACCGCCGTTGGAGTCCTGGTGGTCGAAGATCCCGTCGATGATGTAGGTGACGGTCTCGAAGCCGCGGTGCGGGTGCCAGGGGGTGCCCTTCGGCTCTCCGGGCGCGTACTCCACCTCACCCATCTGGTCCATCATGATGAACGGGTCGAGATGGCGGTAGTTGATCCCCGCGAACGCCCGGCGCACCGGGAAGCCCTCGCCCTCGAAACCGCTCGGCGCGGTCGTGACGGTGAGTACGGGGCGGGCCACGGCGTCGGCGGGTGCGGTCACGCGGGGCAGCGTCAACGGGTTCTCGACGGTCACTGCAGGCATGTCGGTACCTCCTCAGGTACGCTCAGTTTAGTTGAGCGTTGAACTTCTTGCCACCCCGAACGCGGAAAGCCCGGAGGGCATTCCCTCCGGGCTCCATGTCGGGGCGGCGCCGTCGGCCGCCCGCGCGGCAATGGCTTCAGCCATACATACGGCGCATCGCGAACTCGACCATCTGCTCCACGGCCTTGGCGTCGAACACCATCCGGTGCTCGCCCTCCATGTCGAGGACGAAGCCGTACCCCGTGGGCAGCAGATCGATCACCTCGGCGCCGGTGATCACGAAGTACTTGGACTCCTTGCCCGCGTACCTCCGCAGCTCCTTCAGCGAGGTGAACATCGGGATCACCGGCTGCTGGGTGTTGTGCAGGGCGAGGAATCCGGGGTTGTCGCCGCGCGGGCAGTACACCTTGGAGGTGGCGAAGACCTGCTGGAAGTCCTCGGCCGCCAGCTGCCCGGTGGTGAAGGCGCGCACCGCGTCGGCGAGCGAGGGCGCGGACGGCTCGGGATAGGCCGGCGCCTGCTGCCCGTACCCGCCCGGCATCTGCTGCTGCGGCGGAACGTAACCCTGCTGTGCGCCTGCGTTCTGGTCGTAGCCGTACATGCCGCACAGACTACTGACCCGGCGGGAGGGCTGGGTCACAGATGTCCGGAACGGGGTTGCTTCTTATTACCGACGGGTAGCATCATCGTAGCTACTTGCCGGTACGTGAATCAGCTGCGAGGAGTCAGTGCCTCGCCGATACCTCTCCAACGGGAGCCGTCGCCATGGGGCACTACAAGTCGAATCTCCGCGACATCGAGTTCAACCTCTTCGAGGTACTCGGCCGCGACAAGCTGTACGGCTCGGGTCCGTTCGAGGAGATGGACGTCGACACCGCGAAGAGCATCCTCGACGAGCTGACCCGGCTCGCGGAGAACGAGCTGGCCGAGTCGTTCACGGACGCCGACCGCAACCCGCCGGTGTTCGACCCGGAGACGAACACCGCGCCGGTGCCGGCGTCGTTCAAGAAGAGCTACCAGGCCTTCATGGACTCCGAGTACTGGCGCCTGGGCCTGCCCGAGGGCATCGGCGGCACGACGGCTCCCCCGTCGCTGATCTGGGCGTACGCCGAGCTGATCCTGGGCGCCAACCCGGCCGTGTGGATGTACTCCTCCGGTCCGGCGTTCGCCGGGATCCTGCACGACGAGGGCAACGAGACGCAGAAGAGGATCGCGCGGATCGCCGTCGAGCGGCAGTGGGGCTCCACCATGGTCCTCACCGAGCCGGACGCCGGCTCGGACGTGGGCGCCGGCCGCACCAGGGCCGTGCGGCAGGAGGACGGCTCCTGGCACATCGAGGGCGTGAAGCGGTTCATCACGTCCGGTGAGCACGACATGTCGGAGAACATCCTCCACTACGTGCTCGCGCGTCCCGAGGGCGCCGGCCCCGGCACCAAGGGCCTGTCGCTCTTCCTCGTCCCCAAGTACGAGTTCGACTTCGAGACCGGCGAACTGGGCGAGCGCAACGGCGCCTACGCCACGAACGTCGAGCACAAGATGGGCCTGAAGGCCTCCAACACCTGCGAGATGACGTTCGGCGACCGCCACCCCGCCAAGGGCTGGCTGATCGGCGACAAGCACGACGGCATCCGCCAGATGTTCCGCATCATCGAGTTCGCCCGCATGATGGTCGGCACGAAGGCGATCTCCACGCTCTCGACGGGCTACCTCAACGCGCTGGAGTACGCCAAGGAGCGCGTCCAGGGTCCGGACCTGGCCAACTTCATGGACAAGGCCGCACCCAAGGTCACCATCACCCACCACCCCGACGTACGCCGCTCGCTGATGACGCAGAAGGCGTACGCGGAGGGCATGCGCGCGCTGGTGCTGTACACGGCGTCGGTGCAGGACGCGATCGCGGTGAAAGAGGCGGCGGGCGAGGACACGCGGACCGAGCACGCGCTCAACGACCTGCTGCTGCCGATCGTCAAGGGCTATGGCTCCGAGAAGGGCTACGAGCAGCTCGCCCAGTCGCTGCAGACCTTCGGCGGCTCCGGCTTCCTCCAGGAGTACCCGATCGAGCAATACATCCGGGACTCCAAGATCGACACCCTGTACGAGGGCACCACCGCGATCCAGGGCCAGGACTTCTTCTTCCGGAAGATCGTCCGCAACCAGGGCGCGGCACTGAACTCGCTGGCCGAGGACATCAAGAAGTTCCTGGCGCTCGGCGAGGGCGGCGAGGAGCTGGGCGCGGCCCGCGAGCACCTGGCCAAGGCGGCCGTCGAGCTGGAGGCCATCGTCGGCCTGATGCTCACCGACCTCGCGGCCACCGAACAGGACGTCAAGAACATCTACAAGGTGGGCCTGAACACCACCCGCCTGCTGATGGCGTCCGGTGACGTGATCGTCGGCTACCTGCTGCTGCGCGGCGCCGCGATCGCCGCCGAGAAGCTCCCGACGGCCTCCGCGAAGGACGTCGCCTTCTACACCGGCAAGATCGCGGCGGCGAAGTTCTTCGCGGCCAACGTCCTGCCCGGCGTCACCCTGGCCCGCAAGGTCGCCGAGGGCGTCGAACTGGACCTGATGGAACTGGACGAGGCGGCCTTCTAGGACTCTTCCGGGACCCTCCCGGACCTCCCCGGACCTCCTGGGACAGACCCCACGAGATTCAGCCGGACCCCGTACGAGGGCCCGCTCCCGCACCGGGAAGCGGGCCCTCGTCCTCGTTAAGGTGAACCCCATGAGCGCACCCTCCCGCTTCGACCGCGGCCACACCGACGATCTGATGTCCTTCCTCGCGGCGAGTCCGACGCCGTACCACGCCGTGGCGAACGCAGCCGAGCGGCTGGAGAAGGCGGGCTTCCGTCAGGTCGCGGAGACGGACGCCTGGGACGGGGCCACGGGCGGCAGGTACGTGCTGCGCGGCGGTGCGATCATCGCCTGGTACGTCCCCGAGGGCGCGGACGCGCACACGCCCTTCCGGATCGTCGGCGCCCACACCGACTCCCCCAACCTGCGGGTGAAGCCCCGCCCGGACAGCGGGGCGCACGGCTGGCGGCAGGTCGCCGTGGAGATCTACGGCGGGCCGCTGCTCAACTCCTGGCTCGACCGGGATCTCGGCCTGGCCGGGCGGCTGTCGCTGCGTGACGGCTCCACCCGGCTGGTCAACGTCGACCGCCCGCTGCTGCGGGTCCCGCAGCTCGCCATCCACCTGGACCGCTCGGTCAACGCCGACGGCCTCAAGCTCGACAAGCAGCGGCACATGCAGCCGGTGTGGGGCCTGGGCGACGACGTCCGCGACGGCGACCTGATCTCCTTCCTGGAGGAGACCGCCGGGCTCGCCTCCGGTGAGGTCACCGGCTGGGACCTGATGGTCCACTCCGTCGAGGCACCGGCCTGTCTGGGCCGCGACCGCGAGCTGGTGGCCGGCCCGCGCATGGACAACCTGCTCTCCGTGCACGCCGGTACGGCCGCGCTCGCCGCCGTCGCCGCCAAGGGCTCCGCCCTCCCCTACATCCCGGTCCTCGCCGCCTTCGACCACGAGGAGAACGGCTCCCAGTCCGACACCGGCGCGGACGGCCCGCTGCTCGGCGGCGTCCTGGAGCGCTCGGTGTTCGCGCGCGGCGGATCGTACGAGGACCGGGCGCGCGCCTTCGCCGGCACCGTCTGCCTCTCCTCCGACACCGGTCACGCCGTCCACCCCAACTACGCGGAACGGCACGACCCGACGCACCATCCGCGGATCGACGGCGGCCCCATCCTCAAGGTCAACGTCAACAACCGCTACGCCACCGACGGCTCCGGCCGGTCGGTGTTCGCGGCGGCCTGCGAGAAGGCGGACGTCCCGTTCCAGTCGTTCGTCTCCAACAACGCGATGCCGTGCGGCACCACGATCGGCCCGATCACGGCCGCCCGGCACGGCATTCGCACCGTCGACATCGGCGTGGCCATCCTGTCGATGCACAGCGCCCGCGAACTCTGCGGCGCGAAGGACCCGTACCTGCTGGCGAACGCGCTGGTCGCCTTTCTTGAGGGCTAGTCAACTGACCCACGACGCATGGGTGTCGTCCGCCCGGGTACCCGGTTGCCACCGGAACCACCGGACAGGGAGGCGACACTCATGGGCCTCGGCGGCTGCATCATCCTCATCGCCGTAGGAGCAATTCTCACGTTCGCCACCGACTGGGACATGCAGGGTGTCAACCTTGACCTGGTCGGCGTCATCTTCATGATCGTCGGCCTGATCGGCGTCGCGACGTTCAGCAGCATCGCCCGCCGCAGGCGGGTCGTCGTACCCCCGGCCACCCCGGTCGTGGACGACACCACCCGCCCCCGCACCCGCGACGGCTACAGCGACGGGTACGGGGTCTGAGCCGCTGCGGGAAGCAGCGGGCGGGTGCCGCGCGGGCCTGTACATCCGGCACCGCGTGGAACACCAGGCTTCCGGCTGACACCCGCCTCGCCGCTCAGCCGAGCGCGTGGCCCGTCGTCGTGTCGACGTGGTCCGGTACCTCGTCGTGGCGGTCGCCGACGGTGAGGGTGCCGGTGGGTTCGAAGAGGAGGATCGCGGTGGGGGCGGGGGCGTACGGCTTGTGCTCGGTGCCGCGGGGGACCGTGAACACGGAGCCCTTCGGCAGGACGACCGTGCGCTCGCCCGACGGCTCGCGCAGGGCGATGTGCAGCTCACCGTCGAGGACGAGGAAGAACTCGTCGGTGTGGTCGTGCACATGCCAGACGTGCTCGCCCTCCACCTTGGCGACGCGTACGTCGTAGTCGTTGACGGCGGTGACGATGCGGGGGCTCCACCGCTCCGTGAAGGAGGCGAGGGCCCGGTCGAGGGAGAGGGGTTCTCGTGACATGCCGCCAGCCTCGCCGACGCGCCGGCACCGGGACAGTGCTAGAAATCGCGCATGCCGCAAGGATCCTCTCAGCCTCCGCGTACCCACCATGTCGCCGTGATCGTCGACGAGGGCACCAACCCGTTCGAGGTCGGCGTGGCCACCGAGCTGTTCGGGTTGCCACGGCCCGAACTGGGGATGCCGTACGCCCCCTACCGGGTGACGCTGTGCACGCCCACGCCGGACGTGCCCATGAACCACGGGTTCTTCACCATGACCGGTGCGGCCGGGCTGGACGCCGTGGACGACGCCGGCACCCTCGTCGTACCCGGACGGCCCGACAACGTCGTACCGCGCGGGGAGGCCGTCCTCGCCGCGATCCGGCGCGCGCACGCGCGTGGCGCCCGTGTCGTCAGCTTCTGCACCGGCACGTTCGCCCTCGCCGAGGCGGGGCTGCTGGACGGGCGCCGCGCCACGACACACTGGATGTGGGCGGACGCCTTCCGCGCACTGCACCCGCGCGTGCTGCTGGAACCGGACGTGCTCTTCGTGGACGACGGGGACGTCCTCACCGCCGCGGGCAGTTCGGCCGCCCTGGACCTGGGGCTGCACCTCTGGCGCAGGGACCACGGCGCCGAGACCGCCAACGCGGTCTCACGGCGGCTGGTGTTCGCCGCGCACCGGGACGGCGGGCAGCGCCAGTTCGTGGAACGGCCGGTGCCGCCCGTACCGGACGCATCGCTGGGCCCGCTCCTGGCCTGGGCGCAGGAACGGCTGGGCGAGCCGATGACGGTGGCGGACCTGGCGGCACGGGCGGCGGTGAGTCCGGCGACCCTGCACCGGCGGTTCCGCGCCCAGCTCGGCGCCACGCCGCTCGCGTGGCTGACGGGGGAGCGGGTCGCGCTGGCGTGCCGGCTCATCGAGCGGGGCGAGGTCCGGCTGGACATCGTGGCCGCGCGCAGCGGCCTGGGGACGGCGGCGAACCTGCGGGCGCGGCTGCGGCGCGAGACGGGACTCAGCCCGTCGGCCTACCGGCGGCGTTTCGGAACGCGGGGCGGGGAAGCGGTGGAACCATGAGATTCCTTGTGCGGGACCGGATCCTCGGGATCGGGGACGACTACTGGATCGAGGACGACCACGGGAACAAGGTCTTCCTCGTCGACGGCAAGGCGATGCGGCTGCGGGACACCTTCGAGCTGAAGGACACCGAGGGGCGCGTGCTCATCGACATCCGGCAGAAGATGTTCGCCCTGCGGGACACGATGGTGATCGAGCGGGACGGTGAGCCGCTGGCGACCGTCCGCCGCAAACGGCTGTCGCTGCTGCGCAACCACTACCGCGTCGCGCTGGCGGACGGCGGCACCGAACTGGACGTCAGCGGCCGGATCGCCGACCGGGAGTTCGCGGTCGAGTACGACGGTGAGCTGCTCGCCGTGGTCTCCCGCCGCCGGCTGCACGTCCGGGAGACGTACGGCATCGACGTCGTCCGCGAGGACGCGGACCCGGCGCTGCTGATCGCGGTGGCGGTGTGCGTGATCCACCTGGCGGAGAGGGAACGGGAGGACGACTAGGAGTGACGCTCGGGGCGGGCCAGGCCCAGGACGCGGTCCTTCAGTGCCGGGAAGCGTTCGCGGGTGCCCGTGACCGTGGCCGGATCGAAGTCGACGGTGAGGGTCTCCTCGTCGGGGCCCGCCTCCGCGAGGACCTCGCCCCACGGATCGACCACGATCGAGTGACCCGCCTGCGGAACTCCGGCGTGCGTCCCGGCCGTTCCACACGCGAGGACGAACGACTGGTTCTCCACCGCGCGGGCCCTGGCCAGCAGCGTCCAGTGGGAGCGGCGGCGCTCCGGCCAGCCCGCCGGGACGACGAAGGTCTCGGCGCCCGCGTCGACGAGACCGCGGAAGAGTTCGGGGAAGCGGAGGTCGTAGCAGGTCGCCACACCGACGACGGTGTCCGGCAGACGGACCGTCACCAGTGCGTCGCCCGCGCCCATCAGCACGGCCTCGCCCTTGTCGAAGCCGAAGCGGTGGATCTTGCGGTAGGCGGCGGCGAGTTCACCGGCGGGGGAGAAGACGAGGGAGGTGTTGTAGAGGGGACCGTCGGGGTCACGTTCGGGGATCGACCCCGCGTGCAGCCACACGCCCGCGTCGCTCGCGGCCTTGGCCATCGCCTCGTAGGTGGGACCTTCGAGCGGTTCCGCCTCGCTGCCGAACGCCTCGTACGCGAACGCGCCCGTGGTCCACAGCTCGGGCAGGACGACGAGATCGGCCCCGGCCTGATCCCGTACCATCCCGGCGACGCGCAGCCGCCGCGATTCGACCGATTCGCCCTCGTTCACGGCGACTTGGAGCAAGGAAGCGCGCACACTACCACCGTCCTGGCATTCGACCCGCGCACACGGGCCTACGATCGTCACACGAAAGCACTGCCGGGGTGCCTCACAGCAGCGTAACTTAGCGACTCGAGACACCCACGCAGTGCAGCCACCGCCCACTGGCACGCCGCCGCAACCTGCCCGTGTACCGACCGCCGAGGGGTCCCGTTTCCGTGAGCCTGCATCCCGCCCTCCAGCCCTACGCCGACGCCTGGACCCACTCCATCGAGGCGATATCCGAGCTGGTGCAGCCGCTCCCGGAGGCCGACTGGAACCGGCGGACGCCGTGCCCGGGGTGGTCGGTCCGGGACGTGGTCTCGCATGTCATCGGGCTGGACTCCGAGATGTACGGCGACCCGCGCCCCATCCACACGCTGCCGCGCGACCTGTTCCACGTCACCAACGACCACCAGCGGTACATGGAGATGCAGGTCGATGTGCGCCGCCACCACACGGCGCCGGAGATGACCTCCGAGCTGGAGCTCTCGATCATCCGCCGCAACCGTCAGCTGCGGAACGAGACGCGTGAGCCGGGCACCACGGTGCGCGGTCCGCTCGGCACGGAGCTGACGCTGGAGGAGTCGATGCGCCGGCACGCGTTCGCCGTATGGGCGCACGAGCAGGATCTGCGCACCGCCCTCGGCCGGCCCGGCAACCTCGACTCCCCCGGCGCGCACATCGCCCGTGACGTGCTGCTGGCCGAACTGCCACGCGTGGTCGCGGAGCTCGCGCAGGCGCCGCGCAGCTCGGCCGTGGTCATCGACGTGCACGGCCCGGTGGAGTTCCTGCGCACGATCCGCGTCGACATCCAGGGCCGGGGCACCCTGGAAACGGCCCCCGCCCTCGGCCCCGCCGCCACCCTCACCCTCGACTGGGAAACCTTCGTCCGCCTGGCCTGCGGCCGGGTGACGCCGGAAGCGGTCTCGGACCGCCTGAAAACAGAGGGCGACCCGGACCTGACATCAGCGATCCTGCGCCACTTCGCAGTAACGCAGTAGCCGCGACCCGCCGCCCTGCGACCCGCCGGCCCGCGCTCCGCCGACCCGCGACCCGCCGACCCGCGACCCGCGATCCGCCGACCCGCGACCCGCGATCCGCCGACCCGCGATCCGCGACCCGCGATCCGCCGACCCGCGATCCGCGATCCGCGGGCAATCGTGCCGCAGGGCGGCACGGGTGGGCGCGACGGCACCCCGCAAGCGCCGGGCCGCGCGAACACCCCCCGC
>NZ_JBICWF010000008.1:0-373465 GCF_043199595.1 Streptomyces sp. NPDC048584 | reverse complement strand
CTCCCCCCCGCGGCCCCCCCCACCCCCGCCCCCCCCCCCCCCTCCCCCGACGTCGTCCCCCCCCCCCCCCCCCCCGCCGGGGGCCCCCGCGCCGGCCCCCCCCCCCCCCCCCCCCGTGTCCGGGGTTACGCCGTCTTCTGCTCGCCCGAGCCGCGGCCGCGGGCGTCGCGCGGGATCAGGGTCGGGTTGACGTTGGAGAGGACCACGTCGGCCGTGATGACGACGCGGGCGACGTCCTTGCGGGACGGGACCTCGTACATCACACCCTGGAGGACCTCCTCCATGATGGCGCGCAGACCGCGCGCGCCGGTCTGGCGGAGGATGGCCTGGTCGGCGATGGCCTCCAGTGCCTCACGCTCGAAGTCCAGCTCCACACCGTCGAGTTCGAACAGCCGCTGGTACTGCTTCACCAGCGCGTTACGCGGCTCGACCAGGATCTGGAGGAGGGCCTCGCGGTCCAGGTTGTGGACGCTGGTGATGACGGGGAGCCGGCCGATGAACTCGGGGATCATGCCGAACTTGACCAGGTCCTCGGGCATGACCTGCTCGAACTGGTCCTTGTTCTCCATCTCCCGCTTGGAGCGGATCGTCGCGCCGAAGCCGATGCCCTTGGCGCCTGCCCGGCCCTCGATGATCTTCTCCAGTCCGGCGAACGCGCCGCCCACGATGAACAGCACGTTCGTCGTGTCGATCTGGATGAACTCCTGGTGCGGGTGCTTGCGGCCGCCCTGCGGCGGCACGGAGGCCGTGGTGCCCTCGAGGATCTTCAGCAGGGCCTGCTGCACGCCCTCGCCGCTGACGTCACGGGTGATCGACGGGTTTTCACTCTTGCGGGCGACTTTGTCGATCTCGTCGATGTAGATGATCCCCGTCTCGGCCTTCTTGACGTCGTAGTCGGCCGCCTGGATCAGCTTCAGCAGGATGTTCTCGACGTCCTCGCCGACGTAGCCCGCCTCCGTGAGCGCCGTGGCGTCGGCGATCGCGAACGGCACGTTCAGCATGCGGGCGAGGGTCTGGGCGAGGAGGGTCTTGCCGGAGCCCGTGGGGCCCAGCAGCAGGATGTTCGACTTCGCCAGTTCGATGGCGTCCTCACGGCCCTGGGCGCCGCCGTTCTCGCCGGCCTGGACGCGCTTGTAGTGGTTGTACACGGCGACGGAGAGGGCTTTCTTGGCCGACTCCTGCCCCACCACGTACCCCTCGAGGAACTCGTAGATCTCGCGGGGCTTGGGCAGCTCCTCCCAGCGGACCTCGCTGGTCTCGGCGAGCTCTTCCTCGATGATCTCGTTGCAGAGATCGATGCACTCGTCGCAGATGTAGACACCGGGCCCTGCGATGAGCTTCTTGACCTGCTTCTGGCTCTTGCCGCAGAACGAGCACTTGAGCAGATCGCCGCCGTCACCGATGCGTGCCACGGTGTGCTTCCCCTTCGCCTGGGAGCCACCTGGACGTCAACGTCCAGCGACTCCTGGTGCTGCCTTATGTCCGACGGTACCTTGCCTGGCCCCCCGTTCGGGCCCCCCTTGGCACGGTTCACTTTGACGTGGACCGTGCCAAACCGTGCCAAGGGGCGGCAGACGTTACACCCCCGCGTCGCGTCAGCGCAGGCTGGAGTTGTCCATCTTCCGGGTGGTGATGATCTGGTCGACCAGGCCGTACTCCAGCGCGTCCTCGGCCGTGAGGATCTTGTCGCGCTCGATGTCCTCGCGGATCTTGTCGAGCGGGCGGGTGGAGTGCTTGGCCAGCATCTCCTCCAGCTGGCTGCGCATCCGCAGGATCTCGTTGGCGGCGATCTCCAGGTCGGAGACCTGACCGCGGCCGGTCTCGCTGTACGGCTGGTGGATCAGCACGCGCGCGTTCGGCAGGGCCATGCGCTTGCCGGGCGTACCGGCGGCCAGCAGGACGGCGGCGGCGGAGGCGGCCTGGCCCATGCAGACCGTCTGGATGTCCGGCTTCACGTACTGCATCGTGTCGTAGATCGCCGTGAGCGCGGTGAAGGAGCCGCCGGGGCTGTTGATGTAGATCGAGATGTCACGGTCGGGGTCCATCGACTCCAGGCACAGCAGCTGCGCCATGACGTCGTTGGCCGAGGCGTCGTCGATCTGGACGCCGAGGAAGATCACCCGCTCCTCGAAGAGCTTCGCGTACGGGTCGTACTCGCGGATGCCCTGGGAGGTGCGCTCGACGAAGCGCGGGATGACGTAGCGGGACTCGGCCGAGGGGCCGGTGTAACGGCCCTCGGAGGCGGCGGGCGTGCGGTCGTACAGGCCGCTGCCGGGGAAGTCGTTCACGATGTCTCCTGAAAGGGGCTGAGGCGGTCGGCTGGGGCTGCTGGGGCGTGCTCCGGGCCCTGAGGAGGGGTCCGGGGGCCGGTGCGGGGCCACGGGGGCTCCCGTACGGCCGCTCAGGCCCCGGTGCCGCCTCCGCCCGGCATGCCGGCGGCCGTGGGGATCACGTCGTCGATGAGGCCGTACTCCTTGGCCTCGAAGGCGTCGAACCAGCGGTCGCGGTCGGAGTCGCGGGTGATCTGCTCGACCGACTGGCCGGTGTGCTGGGAAGTCAGCTCCGCCATGCGCTTCTTGGTGTGCAGCAGCCGCTCGGCGTGGATCTTGATGTCCGAGGCCGAGCCGGCGAGGCCGGCGGACGGCTGGTGGATCAGGATCTCGGCGTTCGGCAGCGCGAAGCGCTTGCCGGGGGTGCCGGCGCTCAGCAGGAACTGGCCCATGGAGGCCGCCAGGCCCATCGCGATCGTCACCACGTCGTTCTTGATGAACTGCATGGTGTCGTAGATCGCCATGCCGGCCGTGATCGAGCCGCCGGGGCTGTTGATGTACAGGTAGATGTCCTTGTCCGGGTCGGCGGCAAGGAGCAGCAGCTGTGCGGTGATCTTGTTGGCAATGTCGTCGTCGACCGGCTGGCCGAGGAAGATGATCCGCTCGCCGAGCAGCCGGTTGTAGACCTGGTCGCCGAGGCCACCACCGATGGAGGGCTCGCCGGCGGCTGAGGGCATCAGATTCGTCACGTATCCACCTGCTCGTCTTACGACGGCGCCGGGCCGTCTCACGTTTCCCTGTGGGACTGGAGCGTTATCGGTGACTCGCGTCCCCTGGTATTCATGGACCCTAACGCGGGGGCTCCGCCGGGGAATCCCGGTAACCGGGGTGTTCGCCGGGGGCGTAGCGCGGCGGGGTCCCGGTTGCGTGCGCGGGCGCGGGGCGGCGGGGGCTGGTCGCGCAGTTCCCCGCGCCCCTGGGGCCGGCCGCGTCAGCGTCCGGGGGCGTACCCGAGCGGCGCCGCTGTCGCGCCCACACGGCGGGGACATTGGTTTCGTGCGCGGGCGCGGGCCGGTGGGGGCCGGCAGCCGCCGCACGGCGCAGCGGCGGCACGACACGGGGCACATCCCCGCCGGCCGGTGGCGCAGCCCACCCGGGGGCGCGGGGAACTGCGCGAACAGCCCCCACCGGCCGACAGCCGCGGTACGGCGGACGGGCCCCTGGACCGGTGGTCCGGGGGCCCGTCGTGGGTGGAGCGGTGAGGGTCAGGCCTCGGGCTTCTCCTCGGGGGCGGTCTCGGCGGTCTCCGCCTCGGCCGCCATCTCGTCCTCGTCCTCGTCCTCGAGGTCGACGATCTCGCCGTTGGTGTCCTTGACCGTGGACTTCTCGACCACGGCGGCCAGCGCCTTGCCGCGGGCGACCTCGCCGACGAGGAGCGGGACCTGGCCCTGCTCGACGACGGCCTGGGCGAACTGGTCGGGGGACATGCCGGAGGAGGCCGCGCGCCGCATGAGGTGCTCGGTGAGCTCCTCCTGGTTGACGTTGAGCTTCTCCTGCTTGACGAGCTCGTCGAGCACGAACTGGGTCTTGATGCCCTTGACCGCGGACTCGCGGGTCTCGGTCTCGAACTCCTCCTCGGTCTTGCCCTGGATCTCCAGGTACTTCGCGAGGTCGAGGCCCATCTGGCCGAGCTGGTGGTGCTCGAGGTTGTGCTTACGGGTGTTGATCTCGTCCTCGAGCAGCTTCTCGGGGACCGGGACCTCGACCAGCTCGAGCAGCTTCTCCAGGACGCGCTCCTGGGCCTGCGTGGCCTGGTCGTACTGCTTCATGTTCTCCAGGCGCTTACGGCTGTCCGCCTTCAGCTCCTCGAGGGTGTCGAACTCGGAGGCGAGCTGGGCGAACTCGTCGTCCAGCTCGGGCAGCTCACGGGCGGCGACCTGGGAGACCTTGACGGTGACCTCGGCCTCCTTGCCGGCCGCCGAGCCGCCCTTGAGCTCGGAGGCGAAGGTGGCCTCGCCACCGGCCTCCAGACCCGTCACGGCGTCGTCGATGCCGTCCAGCAGCTCACCGGAGCCGATGGTGTAGGAGACGCCGCTCGCGACGCCGTCCTCCAGGACCTCGCCGTCGACCTTGGCCTCCAGGTCGATGGTGACGACATCACCGTCGGCGGCGGCCCGCTCCACCGGGGAGGTGGAGGCGAAGCGCTCGCGGAGCTGCTCGACCGACTTCTCGACGTCCTCGTCGGTGACCTCGACGGCGTCGACCTCGACCTCGATGCCGGAGTAGTCCGGGATCTCGATGGCGGGGCGGATGTCGACCTCGGCGGTGAAGTTCAGCGTCTCGCCGTCCTTCAGCTCCGTGATGTCGACCTCGGGCTGGCCGAGCGGGTTCAGCTCGGCCTCGTTGACCGCGTCGGTGTAGAACTTCGGGAGGGCGTCGTTGACGGCCTCCTCCAGCACCGCACCGCGGCCGAACCGCTGGTCGATGACCCGGGCCGGGACCTTGCCCTTGCGGAAGCCCTTCACCGTGACCTGCTGGTTGATCTTCTTGTACGCCGCGTCGAGGCTGTCCTTGAGCTCCTCGAAGGGCACCTCGACAGTGAGCCGAACCCGGGTCGGGTTCAGGGTCTCCACGGCGCTCTTCACGGTTCGGTCTCCTTGTGGCTGACTTCTCGGTACTGCCGGGACCAGAGAGGTCCGGCCGATTTCGCCGCCCGGAGGACTGTCAGAGACACACAGGGCGCGCAGTCTGCATAGTAACGGCAGCGGCTACGGCACCCAAAAGGCGATCACCGGCACTACGGCAGGTGGCTGGTCGGGGTGGCGGGATTTGAACCCACGGCCTTCCGCTCCCAAAGCGGACGCGCTACCAAGCTGCGCCACACCCCGTCTGGTGCGACACGTAGGGTACATGTCCCCGGCCGCGACGGCCGCCGCGTTTCACGGGCGGGGTGCGGCGCCGGGGCGGGCCGGAAACGGGGTGTGCGGCGAAGGGGTACGACCCGCTACGATGCCTGTCAGTGCCGCGGTCACCGACGCGCGGCGCGACGCATGCGGGCGTAGCTCAATGGTAGAGCCCTAGTCTTCCAAACTAGCTACGCGGGTTCGATTCCCGTCGCCCGCTCTGTACCGCCCGGGGCCGGGCCGGAGGTTGATTCCTCCGGCCCGGCCCCGGGCGTTTCCGTGGGCCGGTGCCGTCCGGGGCGGGGCCGGGCGGGGTCAGAAGCTGATCGAGTTGATCATTTCGGCTATCGAGTCCAGGAACCGCTGGATGTCGTCGGCCATGCCGGTGGAGGCGAGGAAGAAGCCGAAGAGGACGGCGACGACCGCCGGCCCGGCCTTGATGGAGCCGCCTCTGAGCAGCACCACCAGGATGATCGCCAACAGCAGCACCACAGACAGTGAAATGGCCACAACTGATCACACCCTCGGTCGGTTCCGCTTCCCCGGCCCGGGCGACGCGACCCCGCGCACCCCGCCAGAACCATCGTGCCACCAACCGGGCTCCCCTATGCGGCCGCTGACACATCGTCCGCGCCGGGGCGGCCGGTTCCTCCCGCGCGCGACCGCCCCCACGGGCCAACAGCGCTATATCGCACGGCAATTCGAAACAACACCCGCGCAAGGAATTGGACCGGATCGTTTCCGTCTCCACACAACGCGTTCGCAGGTAATTCGAATTGGCACCGCGGGCGTCCCGACAGACCCGGGAGCGGGCCAGGAAGAATGACCGGAAGCAGGGCATTTCGCCTGGGTGGCCCGTCCGCCCTATGCACGACTTTGTCCGGTACTGTCACGAAAAAAACGCGCACGCGACGCTCAACCCCACCCCCCGCACCGTGTGTTGTCCATCACGAAGCACGCCCGCACACATTCCCCGATCCGGGGTACCCGAGCGGGATATCCGGTAACGACGTCGGTGTTTTACGAAATCCCACGGACAACGCTAGGGTGCCTCAGATGTTCCACGCTGCCTCGTCCCCCGCAAGCGCAGCGAGCCCACCGATCATCTCCCCGAGTTCCTGTCGGGAGGGTCTGTGACGAACTCGCAGCGACCGTACGGCAACCGAAGGAGGCCGCTTCCCCCGGCGCAGTCGCCGGCGGACGGAGTGCCGAGCCCACGCGCCGAGAGCAAGGAGAGCGACCGGACGGCGCCGCCCGGCAAACAGCGCGACGCGTTCTTCGACAACGCCAAGTACCTGGCGATCGTGCTGGTGGCCGTCGGTCACGCCTGGGGACAGATCCTGGACGACGGGGCGGTGGAGACCGCGTACCGCGTCGTGTACACGTTCCACATGCCGGCGTTCATCCTGATCTCCGGCTATTTCTCCCGCAGTTTCGATCTGCGCCCCAACCATGTGAAGCGGCTGATCACCGGAGTGATCGTCCCCTATGTCGTCTTCGAGACCGCGTACTCCCTGTTCCAGCGCTATGGGAACGACGACCCGGACTACGGCATCACGCTGCTGGACCCCACCTATCATCTGTGGTTCCTGTGCGCGCTGGTCATCTGGCGGCTGACCACCCCGATGTGGAAGACGGTCCGTCATCCGGTGGCGGTCTCGCTGGTCCTCGCCGCCCTCGGCTCGGTGTCACCGCAGATCGGTGACGACCTGGAGCTCCAGCGGGTGCTGCAGTTCCTGCCGTTCTTCGTGCTGGGCCTGACGCTGCGGCCCGAGCACTTCCAGCGGGTGCAGCGGCGTTCGGTGCGGCTGATGTCCCTGCCGGTGCTGGCCGCGGCGACGGCCGTCGCCTGGTGGTCGATGCCGCGCATGAAACTCGGCTGGCTGTACCACAACAGGGCCGCGGAGGAGCTGGGCGCGCCGTGGTGGACGGGCCCGGTCATGGTGTTCGCCACGATCGGCTGCTCGCTGCTGCTGACCGCCTGTTTCTTCGCCTGGGTGCCGCGCCGGCACATGTGGTTCACCTCGCTCGGCGCGGGCACGATCTACGGCTATCTGCTGCACGCCTTCCTGGTGAAGGCGGGCGGCTACGCGGGCTGGTTCCACGACCCGGTGTTCGGGGAACCGCTCGGCGCGATCGGGCTGACCGTCCTCGCGGCCGCCGCCGTCACGGTGCTGTGCACCAAACCCGTACAGCGGGCCCTGCGGTGCGTGGTGGAGCCGAGGATGGCATGGGCCTTCCGGCAGGACGCGGGCGAGACGGCCCGCGACCGCGAGCGGCGGCCGGACGCCGAGGTGCGTACGCCGAGCGAGAAAGTCTCCGTGTAACCGGTCACCCGACCCGTTCTTCTCCCGGAGCGAGACCGAGGAGTGCGCGCATCCGCGCGTACTTCTCGGTCAGCCGTCTCCCCGTGGGCCCGTCCAGTGCGGCCAGACGGGCCGGGTCGGCGTTGTGTGCCAGGTCCGCCTCCTTCACCAGCAGCGCGCCGGGGGTGGCGAGGATGCGGGCGGCGTAGGCCTCGGGCGGTTCCCCGGAGCGTTTGGTGACGGCGAGGACGATGTCCTTGGTGCGCCGGGTGAGCGCCGCCTCCTCCAGCCGGCGTGCCGACAGCCTGTCGTCCTCGACGGCGTCGTGCAGCCAGGCCGCCGCGATCTGTTCCTCGTCGCCGCCGCGAGCCCGTACCCCCTCGGCGACGGCGCGGAGGTGTTCGGCGTAGGGCCGGCCCGCCTTGTCCGTCTGGCCGGCGTGCGCCGCGCGGGCGATGGCCTCGACGCGGGCCAGGGTGAGCGGTGTCGTCTCGGTCACCCGCCCAGTGTGCACGGGTCAGCGGGACGCCGCGGCGGTCGGCCCCTCACGGCAGATCAGCAGCAGCGCCCGGTCGTCGTTGACGTCCTTGGCGACGGCCTCGATGAGATGCCAGGCGGCGCCGTGGAAGCCGCCGGCGACATAGCGGTCGGCCTCGCCGGTGAGCCGGTCGATGCCCTCCACGATGTCCCGGTCGGAGGTCTCCACCAAACCGTCCGTGAACAGCATGAGCACGTCGCCCGGGCGCAGCGAGCCCTTCACGGAGTCGAACTGGGCACCGTCGTACACGCCGAGCAGCGGGCCGTCGGCGGCCTTCTCCTCCCAGCGGCCGCTGCCCGCGCTGAGCTGGAGGCCCGGCGGATGTCCGGCGGAGTAGAGCTCGTAGTCGCCGGAGTCCAGGTCGAGCACCAGGTGGATGGAGGTGGCGAAGCCCTCGTCCCAGTCCTGGCGCAGCAGATAGCCGTTGGCGGCGGGGAGGAAGGCGTGCGGCGGGAGGCTGCCGAGGAGGCCGCCGAAGGCGCCGGAGAGCAGCAGGGCGCGTGAGGCGGCGTCCATGCCCTTGCCGGAGACGTCGGTGAGGACGACCTCCAGGGTGCGCCCGCCGTTGGTGCGGGCGGCGACCACGAAGTCGCCCGAGAAGGACTGTCCGCCGGCCGGGCGCAGCGCCATCTCGCGGTGCCAGCCGCTGGGGAGTTTCGGCAGCTTGCTCTGGACGCGGATGCGTTCGCGCAGGTCGAACAGCATGGTGCCGCCGCGCCGCCAGGGCACGCCGACGCGGCTGCGGAACTGGGCGACGACCAGCCCGAAGGAGCCGCAGGCGGCGACCACGAGGACCACGCCCGGGGTGACCCGGGCGGCGCCCTCGGTGTAGGGGCCGAGCTGCACCGACTCCACGATCAGCGCGGTCGCCGCGGCCGCGTACAGGCCGAGCAGGCTCGCCGGGCGGAGCAGCAGGCCGCCGGCGACGATCGGTATGACGAGGGCGGAGGGCGCGCACCACACGGAGTTGGCGAGTGTCCCGGCCGCGATCAGCGGGACGGTGAGGAGCAGTCCGGCGAGCGCGATCCAGTCGGAGCCGTCGCCGCGGAAGTAGTCGACCGCGCTCCGGCGCATGCCGACGCGGGCCCGGTGCCACTGCTTCTTCAACCGGGCCGTGAACGTGTCGGCTGCCGCGCGCCGCTCTCGTCCTGCTGCCATTAGTTCGGGACCCTATCCATCGGACCGGCCGCTTGGCACGGGAGGTCCTGGTTGTCCCCTTGTTCGGGACGGACTTCACAGTGAACTTCACGAAACGTCGTCTTGGGGCCGTCCGGGAGAAATTGCCTCGCCCGTCCCGTGCGGTCCTGGTACGGATTGGTCCATGGGCGACAACGGCGTTGACAGGGTGAACGGTCCGCGGGTGCTGCGGCGGGACGAGTGGGACGACTGGTACGGGAGCCTCGTCCGTGCCTTCGGCGGGGTCCCGGAGCCGGATGAGGAGCGGGAGCTGTTCCGGGAGCTGACCGAGGTCGACCGCTCCCTCGGGGTATGGGACGGCGGTTGGGTCGGTACGGCGGGCGCTTTCACGTTCGGGCTGACCGTGCCCGGGGGCGCGTCGGTGCGGGCCGCGGGCGTCACCATGGTCGGTGTGGCCGCCACGCACCGCAGGCGCGGGGTGCTCAGGTCGATGATGCGGCGGCAGCTGGACGACGTACGGTCCTGGGGCGAGCCGCTCGCGGTGCTCACGGCGTCCGAGCCGGCGATCTACGGCCGGTTCGGGTACGGGGCGGCGACGTTCCATGTGAACGCCGAGATCGACACGGGTCGTACGGGTCTGTCGGTGCCGCCCGGTACGGACGGCGTACGGCTGCGGTACGCGGCGCCCGCCGAGGTGCTCGACGCGTGCGAGTCGGTGTACGCCCGGCTGGTGCCGGGGCGGCCGGGGATGCTGGCGCGGCGGCCCGGCTGGGAGCGGCTGGGGCTGCTCGACCCGGAGAGCCGCCGGGACGGGGCGTCGCCGTTGCAGTGCGTGGTCGCGGAGCGGGACGGCGAGACGGTCGGGTACGCGCGGTTCCGGGTGAGGCCGGACTGGGGGCCGGGCGGGCCCGACGGCTCGGTGGTCGTCAGCGCGCTGGCGGCGCTGGATCCGGCGGCGGACGCCGCGCTGTGGCGGTTCCTGTTCGGCATCGACCTGACGTCGAAGCTGGTGGTGCGCGGCCGGCCGGTCGACGAGGCGTGGCAGTACCTGGTGTCGGACATCCGCCGCTGCCGGCCGGAGGTACGGGACTCGCTGTATGTACGGCTGGTCGACGTCGGGGCGGCGCTCCAGGCGCGGACCTACCGGGCGCCGGTGGACGTGGTGTTCGAGGTGGAGGACGCCTTCTGCCCCTGGAACACGGGTCGTTGGCGGCTGAGCGGTGACGCCAAGGGCGCGTCCTGCGAGCGTACCGAGGACCCGGCCGATCTCGCCGTGTCGGTGCGGGAGTTGGGCGCGGCCTATCTGGGCGGGGTGAGCCTCACGGCGCTCGCGGCGGCCGGCCGGGTGGGCGAGCTGCGGCGGGGTGCGCTGGCGGAGGCGTCCCTGGCGTTCGGGAGCGACGTGGCGCCGTGGCTGCCGCACGGGTTCTGACGGTTCAGCGGCGCTGGCAGCCGGGGCACCAGAACAGATTGCGGGCGGCCAGGCCGGCGGTGCGGATCTCGCCGCCGCAGATGTGGCAGGGCAGGTTCGCCCTGCGGTAGACGTACACCTCGCCGCCGTGGTCGTCGACGCGCGGCGGGCGGCCCATCGCCTCCGGGGTGTGTTCGGGGCGGACGGTGTCGATGCGGTTGTGGCGTACGCCCTCGCGCATCAGGGCGACCAGGTCGGCCCAGAGGGCGTCCCATTCGGCCGGCGTGATGTCGCGGCCCGCGCGGTAGGGGTCGATGCCGTGCCGGAAGAGGACCTCGGCGCGGTAGACGTTGCCGACGCCCGCGATGACCTTCTGGTCCATGAGGAGCGCGGCGATCGTCGTACGGCTGCGGCTGATCCTGCGGTAGGCGAGGGACCGGTCGGCGTGCGGGCGGAGCGGGTCGGGGCCGAGGCGGTCGTGGACCGCCCGTTTCTCGCCGTCCGTGATCAGGGCGCAGGTGGTGGGGCCGCGCAGATCGACGTACGACAGGTCGCCGGCGAGGCGGAGCCGGACGGTGTCCGTGGGCGGTGGCGCGGGGGCCGGGCCGAAGGTGACCTTGCCGAAGAGGCCGAGGTGGATATGGACCCACTCGGCAGGTTCGGGGGCGCCGAAGCCGAGGAAGAGGTGCTTGCCGTGGGCGTCGGTGGCGTAGAGCGGTGTGCGGTCGAGGAGGGCGGCGGCGTCGGCGAACTTGCCCTGGGGGCTGGTGACGCGGAGGGGGGTACCGGCCGGGAAGGCCGCGGCGTAGTCCTGGGCCAGCCGGTGGATCGTGTGACCCTCGGGCACGGGTCGGTCCCCCCTCGTCCGCTCTCCTCGTCCGTCAGCGCTGCGGGTGGTGCGCGGGGATGGGCGGGAGGTCGCCCGTGGTCTCGTAGCCGGTGAGCATGTCGATCCGGCGGATGTGGCGCTCGTCACCGGAGAAGGGGGTGCCGAGGAAGATCTCGGCGAACCTGGTCGCCTCTTCCCGGGAGTGCATACGGGCGCCCAGCGCGATCACGTTGGCGTCGTTGTGCGTGCGGCCGAGCGCGGCCGTCTCCTCGCTCCACGCCAGGGCCGCCCGTACGCCCTTGACCTTGTTGGCGGCGATCTGCTCTCCGTTGCCGGAGCCGCCGATCACGATGCCGAGGGCGCCCTCGTCCGCGGCGGTCCGCTCGGCGGCGCGCAGGCAGAAGGGCGGGTAGTCGTCCTGGGCGTCGTAGAAGTGCGGGCCGCAGTCGACGGGCTCGTGCCCCGCCGCCTCGAGCCACTCGACGAGGTGGTTCTTGAGTTCGTAGCCCGCATGGTCCGAGCCGAGATACACGCGCATGGTCCGAGTGTGACACGCGGGTCACCGGGAAAGCGCGCGGGGTGTGTACGCCGTGAAGGTGAGGAGAATCTTAAAAGCTCAGGGAAAGCTCAAGTAACGATATGGATTCGAAGGTTCCCCAATCTGTTCGCCTCCGTTTCACTGGTCCGACCCGTAGACCCCTACGGTGCGCAGCTCCCCCTTGGCGCAAAGGAAATACCGCTCCATGACGTCGCAGCCGACTCTGAAAACACCCGAAAGCGGCCCCGGGGAACCGGGAGGTTCCGCGAACGGTCCCCACGGTTCCGGGCTCCAGGCGGGACTCAAGAACCGCCATCTGTCGATGATCGCCATCGGTGGTGTCATCGGCGCCGGCCTCTTCGTCGGCTCCAGCTCCGGCATCGCGACCGCGGGCCCCGGCATCCTGCTGTCGTACGCCCTCGTCGGCACGCTCGTGGTGCTGGTGATGCGGATGCTCGGTGAGATGTCCGCGGCCAACCCGACGTCCGGCTCGTTCTCCGCGCACGCCGACCGCGCGCTCGGTCCGTGGGCCGGGTTCACCATCGGCTGGCTCTACTGGTTCTTCTGGGTCGTCGTCCTCGCCGTCGAGGCGACCGCGGGGGCCGCGATCCTCGAAGGGTGGATTCCGGCCGTTCCCCAGTGGGGCTGGGCGCTCATCGTGATGGTGGTGCTGACCGCCACCAACCTGGTGTCCGTGGGCTCCTACGGCGAGTTCGAGTTCTGGTTCGCCGGTATCAAGGTCGTCGCCATCGGCGCGTTCATCATCATCGGCGGGCTCGCCGTCTTCGGCATGCTGCCCGGCGCCGACACCGACCAGGCGGGCCTGGCCAACCTCACCGACCACGGCGGCTTCCTGCCGCACGGCGCCGGCGCGATCCTCACCGGCATCCTGCTCGTCGTCTTCTCCTTCATGGGCAGTGAGATCGCCACGCTGGCCGCCGGTGAGTCGGAGAACCCGCAGCGCGCGGTCACCAAGGCGACCAACAGCATCATCTGGCGGATCGGCGTCTTCTACCTCGGTTCGATCTTCGTTGTGGTCTGTCTGCTGCCGTGGGACAGCAAGTCGATCGCCGAGGACGGCTCGTACGTCGCCGCCCTGGACTCCCTCGGTATCGCGCACGCCGGCCAGATCATGAACTTCATCGTGCTGACGTCCGTGCTGTCCTGTCTCAACTCCGGGCTCTACACGGCCTCCCGGATGGCCTTCTCGCTCGGTCAGCGCGGGGACGCTCCGAAGGCGTTCGCCCGGACCACCGAGCGGGGCGTGCCGCGGACCGCGATCATCTCGTCGGTGGTGTTCGGCTTCGTCGCCGTGTTCTTCAACTACAAGTTCCCGGACTCCGTCTTCCTCTTCCTCGTCAACTCCTCCGGCGCCGTCGCCCTGTTCGTATGGCTGGTGATCTGCTTCTCGCAGCTGCGCATGCGGAAGATCATCCAGGCGGAGGCGCCGGAGAAGCTGGTCGTGCGGATGTGGCTGTACCCGTATCTGACGTGGGCCAGCGCCGCGCTGATCGTGTTCGTGCTCGGCTACATGCTGACCGACACGGAGCACGACGGGCGGACGACGATGCTGCTGTCGCTGATGGTCGCCGCCGTCGTGCTCGCCATCGCTCTCGTCAAGCAGCGGCTGGCCGGCCGCGCGAAGCGGGACCGGGACGAGATCCCGGCCGGCTGAGGCACTCGTATATACGGCAAGAGGCTCGCGGGACGCTGTGCGGCGTCCCGCGAGCCTCTTGCCGTACGGGCCCGGTCCTACCGCTTGTCGGCGAACTTCCAGGCGGTGGGCAGTACGCCCATGGCCAGGGCGGCCTTCAGGGCGTCGCCGACGAGGAACGGGGTGAGGCCGGCCGCGATCGCGGCGGAGGCGGACATGCCGGTGGCCAGGGCGAGGTAGGGCACGCCGACGGCGTAGATGATCGCCGAGCCGAGCACCATGGTGCCGGCCGTGCGCCAGGCGGAGCGGTCGGCACCGCGGCGGGCCAGGGCGCCCACGACGACGGAGGCCAGCAGCATGCCGAGGATGTAGCCGAAGGACGGCATCGCCGTCCCGGACCGGCCCTCCGCGAACCACGGCACACCGGCCGCGCCGACCAGCGCGTACACCGCGAGGGAGGCGAAGCCGCGGCGGGCGCCGAGGGCGGTACCGACGAGGAGCGCGGCGAAGGTCTGGCCGGTCACCGGCACCGGGGAGCCGGGGACGGGCACCGCGATCTGGGCGGCGAGGCCGGTGAACGCGGCACCGCCGAGCACGAGCGCGGCGTCCCGGACGCGGGAGGCCGGGATGAGGTCGGCGAGGACCTGTCCGGATCGGGCGGACGTGACGGTGGCGGTGCTCATGGGGTCTCCGCGGGGTGAGGGCAGTTGGGGACACCGCGACGCTATACCGGCGCCCGTACGCCGATCACCGTCAGCGGTCGACAAAGGCGCCGACGCGGACTTGGTGGGCTCCGGACAAAGAACCGGTGGTGAAGGGGCGTGAGGTGACACCGGTCACTGAGGTGACGTGGTTTCGACGACAGTGCGGCGGGGAAGCGCGGCTGTAGAGAACCACCAAACGGGCTGTACGGGTTCGCGGGTGCCGTCTCGCCCGTCGGTCGCCGTCTGGGCAGCGCGGAACCGGTTTGCTAGCTTCGAGCCATGGTCGCCCAGTCCCGGAACCTCACCTCGCGTCGCCACGTCGATCTGCGACGCGTGGGCGCCACCGCCTGTCGCCTCGGCTAGCGAGGCGGGCGGAGCGGATCTCCGGCGCGCCTCGACTCCCGTACGACGGCGCAGTGTCGGACCCGTTCCCGAGGAAGTTCCCCATGCTTCGTACCGTGGCACCCCCATCCCCTTCTCCCCTGTCGCGGGTCGCCGACCCGGACCGGCTGCGGACCAGTGCCAGTGTGGTGCTGCGGTCGGTGCTGGAGCACGGCCCGGTGGCGCGCAGCACCATCGCCCGGCTCACCGGCCTGTCCCCCGCCTCGGTGACCGGCCACTGCGACCGGCTGACCCGGCGCGGACTGATCCGGGAGGCCGCCGCGCCCCGCCGCTCGGGCGGGGTCGGCCGGCCGCATCTGCCGGTGGACGTGGACCCTTCGCGGCTGGTGGTGGGCGGGGTGCATGTGGCGGTGCCCCGCACCACGGTGGCGTTGCTCGATCCGCGCGGCCGGGTGCTGGCCGAGCGGCGGCTGCGGCACGAGGGGCCCGAGCCGCCCGCACGGACGCTGGCGCGGGCCGCCGAAGGGCTGTCGGCGCTCCTGCGACAGGTGCCGGACGCCCGGCCGCTGGGTGTCGGCTTCGCGGCCGGCGGCTGGGTGGACCGGCAGGCCGGCACCGTCGTCGACCATCCGCTGCTGGGCTGGCGCGAGGTTCCGGTGCGGGAGATCCTCGCCGGGCACACCGGGCTGCCGGTCCATGTGGACGGGCATGCCCGGGCGTTGGCCGACGCCGAGCGGCTGTTCGGGCGGGCGGCGCGCGGCAGCCGCAGCGCGCTGCACCTGTTCGCGGGCAACATGGTCGACGCGGCGTTCGCCACCCACGACGAGGTGCACCACGGTCCGCGTTCCCAGGCGGGTTCGATCGCCCATCTGCCGCTCGCGGGCGGCACCGAGCCCTGCCCCTGCGGGCGAGTCGGCTGCCTCCAGGCCGAGTTGAGCGAACGCACCCTGTGCCGCAGGGCCGGTCTCGCGGACCCGGCACGGGTGGTGGACGCGGCGGCGGCCGGTCATCCGTCCGCCGTACGGCTGCTGCGGGAGCGGTCCCGTATGACGGGGCGGGCGGTGCGACTGCTGACCGATGTGCTGAATCCGGAGCATGTCGTCGTCACCGAGATCGGTGTGATCCACCGGCCGGACTGCCTCGCCGCGCTGCGCGCCGAACTGGACGAGGAGCGGGCGGCCACGGTCGTACCGACGAGTTTCCCGGATTCCGTCCTGGCCGTGGCCGGCGGTTCGGTGGCTCTCGACGTCCTCTACCGGGATCCGCTGGCCGTTTCACCTGAGCTGAATTAATTCAGAAACTCCGAATATTGACAGACCTCCTCCGAGGACAGGAAACTCCTGGTCATGAGCTGTCGCACCCTCTGTTGCTGACACGTTGACGCGCGAGCATCCGCAGCGTCCGTCCCCCTTCGCGTGAATTTTCTTCCGTGGCCCCTTCCTGCCCGGAATTCATCGCCCCTTTTCCGCACTGTGTCATTTTCATGAACTCCGGGAGTTTCTCCATGCCCGCACCCCCAGCGTCCGGCATCGACCGACGGCTCTTCCTGTCCTCCCTGCTCGGCGTCACCGCCGCCGCGGCGGGGCTGAGCGGCTGCGCCGAGGCGGGCGCCGCGGCCGACACGGCGTCCCTGAAGGACCCGCTCGCCAAGAAGGTCCCCGCCGGTACGCGTCTGAAAATCTCCTCGTTCCAGAATGTCCAGCAGCTCCAGCTGAAGCTCGCCGGGCTCGGCGAGCTGCCGTTCACGGTGGACGACTGGCTGAACATCGGGGCCGGTCCGGATGTCATCAACGCCTTCCGCTCCCGGTCCCTGGAACTCGCCAACAACGCCGGGATACCGCCGATCCAGGCGTCCTACCAGGGATTCGACGCGAAGATCGTCGCGATCAACATCACCCGCAAGCCCAACTACCTCTTCGCCACGAAACCCGGCAGCGGCATCCGCACCGTCGAGGACTTCCGGGGCAAGCGGCTGGCGTTCTCCCAGGGTCAGGCGCAGGGCGTCGTGCTGCTGCGCGCCCTGAAGGAGGCGGGGCTGACGTACGACGACGCCGAGCTGATCCCGCTGACCAGCAACCAGTTCCTCACCGCCCTGCAGTCCGGGCAGGTGGACATCGCCCCGCTCGGCAACACCCAGGCGCCGTCCTATCTGAAGCAGTACGGGGACAAGGGCGCCCGGACCATCCCCACCGACGTGGTGGACCTGCTCAACCTGCTGTGGGCGCCGGCCACCGTGCTGGCCGACCGGGCGAAGGCCGCCGCGATCGCCGCGTACATCCCGTACTGGGCGAAGGGCGCGGTGTGGCAGTACGAGCACCCGGACGAATGGAACCGGGAGTACTACGTCAAGACCCAGAACCTGACCCTCGAGCAGGCCGAGTCGGTCACCGAGCTGGCCAACAAGCCGCTGTTCCCGCCGAGCTGGGACGAGGCGATCGCCTGGGAGCAGGAGACCGCCGATCTGCTGGCGGAGGGCGGCTATGTGAAGAAGTCCGACGTCGGCGGGCTCTTCGACCGGCGCTTCGAGCCCCTCGCCGCCGCGGCCGTACCCGAGGAGTACCGGAGGTGACCGCCATGACCACGACCACCGCGCCCGCACCGCCCGCCGCCGTCGAGGAGGAGGAACACCAGGTACGCCGGCGACGGCGGCTGTCCCCCGGCAGACGGCTGCCCGCCACCCGGCTGCTCGGCCCCGCGCTCGTCCTCGTCCTGTGGGCCGCCGCCTCCGCCGCCGGCCGGCTGGACCCCGGGGCGATCCCCGCGCCCTGGACCGTGCTGGAGACCGGGGTAAGGCTGTGGACCGACGGCACCCTGCCGGACGACATCCTCACCTCGCTGCGGCGGGCCGGCTCCGGCTTCGCCATCGGGCTGACCGCGGGTGTCGTCCTCGCGCTCGCCTCCGGGCTCAGCCGGACCGGGGAGGCGCTGATCGACGGCAGCGTGCAGCTGAACCGGGCGGTGCCCACGCTCGGGCTGATCCCGCTGTTCATCCTGTGGCTGGGCATCGGCGAGACGTTCAAGATCGCGATCATCGCCATCGTCGTCTACATCCCGATCTACCTCAACACCCACTCCGCGCTCTCCGGCATCGACCACCGGTTCGTGGAACTGGCCGAGGTGCAGGGGCTGTCCCGGCTCGCCTTCGTCCGCCAGGTCGTCGTGCCGGGCGCGCTGCCCGGCTTCTTCGTCGGGCTGCGGCTCGGGGTGACCGGCTCCTGGCTGGGCCTGGTCGTCCTCGAACAGATCAACGCCACCAGTGGACTCGGTTACATGATGTTCCAGGCGCAGAACTACGGCCAGACCGACGTCATCCTCGTCGGCCTCGTCGTCTACGGCATCTTCGGCCTCGTCTCGGACACCCTCGTCCGCCTGATCGAACGGAGGGTGCTGTCATGGCGCCGCACACTGAGCAGCTGACCCGGCCCGCCGTACGGCTGCGCGGGCTGACCCGCTCCTTCGAGGGGCGTACGGTCCTCGACGACATCGATCTCGACCTGCCGGCCGGGCAGTTCACGGCCCTGCTCGGACACAGCGGCTCCGGCAAGAGCACCCTGCTGCGCGCCGTCGCCGGCATCGACCACGGCGTCGCGGGCAGCGGGACACTCACCGCGCCGGAGAAGGTGTCGGTGGTCTTCCAGGACTCCCGGCTGCTGCCCTGGCGCCGGGTGCTGCCCAACGTCCTGCTGGGACTCGACGGCGCGGACGCGGAGGAACGCGGCAGACAGGCCCTGTCCGAGGTCGGTCTCGGTGGGCGGGAGCGGGCGTGGCCCAGTGAGCTGTCGGGGGGTGAGGCGCAACGGGCCGCTCTGGCCCGGTCGCTGGTGCGGGAGCCGGAACTGCTGCTGGCTGACGAGCCGTTCGGGGCGCTCGACGCGCTGACGCGCATCAAGATGCACGCGTTGTTGCGGGAGTTGTGGGAGCGGCATCGGCCGTCGGTGCTTCTGGTCACCCACGATGTGGACGAGGCCGTGGTCCTGGCGGACCGGGTGCTGGTGCTTTCGCGGGGGCGGATCGAGGTCGACCTGACGGTCGATCGTGAGGGTTCGCACGCGCATGGCGAGTACCGCGCGCGGTTGCTCGCGGCGCTTGGGGTGACCGAATCGGGGGCTGCCGACCCCGAACCCCCGCTTCGGCCCTGAAGGGCCTCGTCCTCGATCGCCGGACGGGCTGATCGCAGTCGCTCCCGCTCACCAAGCCAAGGAATTCCCATGTCCCGAAAGCTGCACCTCAACGCCTTCCTCATGAACACCGGTCATCACGAGGCCTCCTGGCGGTTGCCCGAGAGTGATCCGTACGCTCATGTGTCCCTCGAGCATTACGTACGGCTGGCCCGTACGGCCGAGCGCGGGACCTTCGACTCTCTGTTTCTCGCCGACGGGCCGCAGTTGTGGAACACCGTCGCCCAGCGGCCCGCCGGGGCTCTCGAACCGCTCACGCTGCTCACCGCGCTGGCCACGGCCACCGAGCACATCGGGCTGATCGCGACCGCGTCGACGTCGTACAACTCGCCCTACAACCTGGCCAGGAAGTTCGCCTCGCTGGACATCATCAGCGGGGGACGGGCCGGCTGGAACGTCGTCACCACCGCCGGTGCCGAGGCCGCCCGGAACTTCGGACTCGACGCCGAGCCCGCGCACGCCGAACGGTACGCGCGTGCCGCCGAGTTCCTCGATGTCGCCCTCAAGCTGTGGGACAGCTGGGAGGACGACACCATCGTCGCCGACAAGGCGGCCGGGGTGTGGGGCGACGATGCCAAGATCCATCCGCCGCGGCACAAGGGCACGTACTTCAGTGTCGAGGGTGCCCTCAACGTGCCGCGCGGCCCGCAGGGTTACCCGCTCCTCGTGCAGGCGGGCTCCTCCGAGGACGGCAAGCGGTTCGCGGCCCGGTACGCGGAGGCCGTGTTCACCGCGCAGCAGACCCTCGCCGACGCGCAGGCCTTCTACGCCGACCTCAAGGCCCGTACGGCGGCGGCGGGACGCGACCCCGGGCATCTCAAGGTGCTGCCCGGCATCGTGCCCGTCATCGGCTCCACCGAGGCGGAGGCGCTGGCGCGGGAGCGGCAGCTGGAGGACCACATCGTGCACGAGCACGGCGTGCGCCGCCTCGAGGAACTGCTGCGGCTGGCCCCCGGCTCGCTCGGCCTGGACGCGGAACTGCCCGACGGGCTGCCGCCCGAGGACGCCATCGAGGGCGCCAAGAGCCGCTACACGCTCATCGTCGAGCTGGCTCGGCGCGAGCGGCTCACCGTGCGGCAGCTGATCGGCAGGCTCGGCGGCGGACGCGGTCACCTGACCTTCGCCGGCACGCCCGAGCAGGTAGCCGACACCATCGAGCGGTGGTTCTCCCTCGGCGCCGCCGACGGTTTCAACATCATGCCGCCCGTGCTGCCGTCCGGCCTTGACACCTTCGTCGACCACGTCGTCCCGATCCTGCGCGCCCGCGGCCTGCTCCGCACGGAGTACGGCCCCCGGCAGACCCTGCGCGAGCGCTACGGCCTCCCCCGCCCCGCCAACCAGCACCTCACCGGCGTACCCGCCCTCGTCTGACCCGATCCGAAGGGAACCGCACCATGACCGACATCGAGATCACCAAGGTGACCGCGCACATCGGCGCGCAGGTCTCCGGCGTCGACATCTCCCGGCCGCTGGACGCCGGGACCGTCGCCGCGCTCCGGGACGCGCTGAACACCCACAAGACACTCCTCTTCGACGACGTGAACCTCGACGACGAGGGCCAGCAGGCGTTCGCCCGGCACTTCGGCGACATCACCGGCGCCCATCCGACGGTTCCCGCGGTGGACGGCGCCCCCAACGTGCTGCCGGTCGACAGCGAGGGCGGCCGCGCCGCCAACAACTGGCACACGGACGTCACCTTCGTCCTCAACCCGCCGCAGGCCAGCACCCTGCGCAGCATCACGGTCCCGCCCTACGGCGGCGAGACGCTGATCGCCGACTCGGCCGCCGCCTACCGCAACCTGCCCGAGCCGCTGCGGCGGCTCGCCGACACCCTGTGGGCCGAGCACACCAACGACTACGACTACGCCGTACCGGAGGAGGCCGTCGACGAGGACGAGGCGTCCCGGCGGGCCCGGTTCACCTCGATCAAGTACCGCACCGTCCACCCCGTGGTGCGCGTGCACCCGCTGACCGGTGAGCGCGGACTGTTCATCGGCGGGTTCGCGCAGCGGATCGTGGGCCTGTCGAAGGGCGAGTCCCGCAAGGTCCTCGACCTGCTCCAGGCGTACGTCACCCGGCCGGAGAACCTGGTGCGCTGGCGCTGGTCGACCAACCAGCTGGTGCTGTTCGACAACCGCATCACCCAGCACTACGCCGTCGACAACTACGACGGTCTGCCGCGCCGGCTGCACCGGGTGACCGTCGCCGGTGACATCCCGGTCGGCATCGAGGGCAAGGAGTCCTACTCGGTCGAGGGGGACGCCTCGCACTACACCACGGTCGCCGGGTAAGCGGACTGTCACACTCCGCGTGACACGTGTCCATATGCTGGGCGGCCTCCCCGTGAACGCGGGAAGGCCGCCCAGACTGGGCGGCGTTTTGTCTCCTCCCGCATTGGACGTGCCGCGCCCATGCCCCGCACCTCTGTCGAGACGCCTCCCGAGGCGGACGGCGTCTCCCTCTCGCACGGCCTGAAACAGCGCCATCTCTCGATGATCGCCCTCGGAGGGGTGATCGGCGCCGGGCTGTTCGTCGGGTCGGGGGCGGGCATCGCCGCCGCCGGACCCGCCATCGTCGTCGCCTACGCCCTTTCCGGCCTGCTGGTGATGCTCGTCATGCGGATGCTGGGCGAGATGTCGGCCGCGTATCCGTCGTCGGGTTCCTTCTCCGCGCACGCCGAGCGGGCGATCGGGCCCTGGGCCGGGTTCACCGCCGGCTGGTCGTTCTGGGTGCTGCTGTGCACGGTGGTCGGCCTGGAGGGCATCGGCGCGGCGCAGATCGTGAGCGGCTGGCTGCCGGGCACACCGGAGTGGGCGTGGGTGGCGCTGTTCGTGGTGGTGTTCTGCGGGATGAACCTGACGGCGGTGAAGAACTTCGGTGAGTTCGAGTTCTGGTTCGCCGCCCTGAAGGTCGGCGCGATCGCCCTGTTCCTGGTGCTGGGCGTGCTGGCGATCGCCGGTGTGCTGCCGGGCACGGACTCCCCGGGCACCTCCCATCTGACCGACTTCCTGCCGCGCGGCGGCGAGGGCCTGGTGATCGGTCTGCTCGCCTCCGTCTTCGCGTACGGCGGTCTGGAGACGGTGACCATCGCGGCGGCCGAGTCGCGGGACCCGGTCCGGGGCGTGGCCCGCGCGGTCCGTACGGCGATGTGGCGGATCGCGCTGTTCTACGTCGGGTCGATGGCGGTCGTCGTCACCCTGGTGCCGTGGGACTCCCCGGCCGTGGTCGAGCAGGGGCCGTACGTCGCCGCCCTGGACCGGCTCGGCATCCCGGGCGCGGGCCGGCTGATGGATGTGGTGATCCTGGTCGCGCTGCTGTCCGCGATGAACGCCAACATCTACGGCGCCTCCCGTATCGGCTACTCCCTGGTGCGGCGCGGTCAGGGGCCGAAGGCGCTCGGCCGGGTGTCGGGCGGGGTGCCGCGGGTCGCCGTCCTCGCCTCCTCGTGCTTCGGTTTCCTGTGCGTGCTGCTGAGCTACTGGCGGCCCGATGACGTCTTCGCCTGGCTGCTGAACACCGTCGGCGCGGCGATCCTCGTCGTCTGGATCCTCATCGCCGTCTCCCAGCTGCGGCTGCGCCGCCGGCTGGAGATCGAGGCACCGGAGAAGCTGGTGGTGCGGATGTGGGCGTACCCGTATCTGACCTGGGTGGCGCTGGCCGGGATGGCGGCGGTCTTCGTCCTGATGGCCCGGGAGCCGGACACCCGCGTACAGCTGCTGTCGACGGGCGCGATGACGCTGGCCCTGGCGGCCGTGGGGTACGTCCGGCAGCGGCGGGCGCACGTCCACGGCTGACGCGGTCCTGTGGGACGGCCCTCGCGTGGACACGCGGGGGCCGTTTCGCGTGCCGGGGGCTCCCGGACAGCCCTTTCCGCTGCTAGCGTGCAATTGCAACTCACTTGCAATAAGCGTTCTGCCGCGTGGTCGTCTTCTCACCGTTCACCCGGCAGGCGGAAAACCGGAAGCCCCCGCGAGGACAGGACTCGCGGGGGCTTCCGGTATGCGGCGATCCGGGTCACCGTGGGGCAATGACGACATCCAGGAGACGCACGCTGCCCTGCGGGACCTGCAAGGGCGAGCACGAGCACCGCCTGCTGACCGGCGAGGAACGGACGAGGGCCAGGAAGCAGCTCGACCGCAAAGTCGCCTACGACCTCTGGCTCTGCGTGAACGTGGTGGACCCGGAGACCGGCAGGGAGTGCCGGACCCTGCGTCTGCCCTTCGTCCGGGATCCGTTCCCCACGCCCGTCAGACTGCTGCCGCCCGAGTGACGGTCACAGGTTGCCGAAGTCCGGGCCCTTCGTACGGGTGCGCTTGATCTCGTAGAAGCCGGGGACGGACGCCACCGCGAGGGTGCCGTCCCACAGCCGGGCGGCCTCCTCGCCCTGGGGCGCCGGGGTGACGACCGGGCCGAAGAAGGCGATCTCCTCGCCGCCGGGGCCGGGGACCGCGATGACCGGGGTGCCGACCTCCTGGCCGACCTTGTCGATGCCCTCCTTGTGGGAGGCGCGCAGCTCGGGCTCGTACGGCGTGGAGTCCCAGTGCTCCAGGAGCGACTCGGGCAGACCGACGTCCTTCAGCGCGGCGGCGACCGTCTCCCTGCCCGGGCCCTCGGCCTGGTTGTGGATGCGGGTGCCGAGCGCGGTGTAGAGGTCGCCGAGCACCTCCGGGCCGTGCTCCTGCTGCGCCGCGATGACCACCCGGACCGGACCCCAGGCCTTGACCTCGAGCATCTCGCGGTACTCGGCGGGGAGCTCGTCGAGCTTGTCCTCGTTGAGGACCGCGAGGCTCATCAGATGCCAGCGGACCTCGATGTCCCGCACCTTCTCCACTTCCAGCACCCAGCGGGAGGTCATCCAGGCCCAGGGGCACAGCGGGTCGAACCAGAAGTCGACGGGCGTGGCGGGAGACTTGTCCGACATGTCGCTCCTCAGGAGGGGAAAGGTTTGTCCCGGGAACAACGAGGCCGGTCCTCGTCATTCCCGCCCGCCCCGCGTCAGGGGCGCATGGCAGGATCGGTCCTGTTCATTCCTGTCGACGACGCCTGAGGAGTGCCGCCCGTGCCCGGTGAGAATCTGACCCGCGACGAGGCCCGGGAGCGGGCAGCCCTGCTGTCCGTCGACGGGTACGAGGTGTCCCTGGACCTGCGGTCCGCCGTCGGCGAGCACACCGGCGGGGAGCCGCGCACCTTCCGGTCGGTCACCACCGTCCGGTTCCGCTGTGCCGAGCCGGGCGCGAGCAGCTTCGCGGACCTGATCGCGCCGGAGGTGACGGCCCTCTCGCTCAACGGCCGGGACCTGGACCCCGGTCAGGTCTTCGACGGGTCCCGGATCCTGCTGGAGGACCTGGCCGCCGACAACGAGCTGGTCGTGGACGCGCGGTGCGCCTACTCCCGCACCGGCGAGGGCATGCACCGCTTCGTCGACCCGGAGGACGGCGAGGTGTACCTGTACACCCAGTACGAGCCGGCCGACTCCCGCCGGGTCTTCGCGGGCTTCGAGCAGCCCGACCTCAAGGCGCCCTACCGCTTCGAGGTGCGCGCGCCCGAGGGCTGGACGGTGTGGAGCAACGGGGCCGGTGAACTCGCCGACGGGGTGTGGCGGTTCGCGGAGACCAAGCCGATCTCGACGTACATCACCTGCGTGGTGGCGGGCCCGTACCACTATGTGACGGACTCCTACGAGCGGACCTTCGAGGACGGCACCCGGCTGGAGATCCCGCTCGGCGCGATGTGCCGCAAGGGTCTCGCCCCGCACTTCGACGCCGACGACGTGTTCCTGGTGACCAAGCAGGGCCTGGACTTCTTCCACGACCACTTCGACTACCCGTACCCGTTCGGCAAGTACGACCAGGCGTTCGTGCCCGAGTACAACCTCGGCGCGATGGAGAACCCGGGGATGGTCACCTTCCGGGAGGAGTTCATCTTCCGGGGCAAGGTGACACGGGCGTCGTACGAGGGCCGGGCCAACGTCATCCTGCACGAGATGGCGCACATGTGGTTCGGCGACCTGGTCACCATGGAGTGGTGGGACGACCTGTGGCTGAAGGAGTCCTTCGCGGACTTCATGGGCGCGTTCTCGCTGGTCGGCGCCACCCGCTTCACCGACGGCTGGATCACCTTCGCCAACCGCCGCAAGGCGTGGGCCTACCGTGCGGACCAGCTCCCCTCCACGCACCCGATCACCGCGGACATCCGCGACCTCCAGGACGCCAAGCTCAACTTCGACGGCATCACGTACGCCAAGGGCGCCTCGGTGCTCAAGCAGCTGGTGGCGTACGTCGGCCAGGACGCGTTCCTGGAGGGCGCCCGGCGCTACTTCAAGCGGCACGCGTACGGCAATACCCGGCTCGGCGATCTGCTGTCGGTCCTCGAGGAGACCAGCGGCCGTGACATGGCGGCCTGGTCGCGGGCCTGGCTGCAGACGGCCGGCGTCAACTCCCTCACCCCGCAGGTGCTGTTGGGCGAGGACGGCCGGATCGACGAGCTGGCGGTCCTCCAGGAGGCCCCGGAGTCGCACCCCGAACTGCGCCCGCACCGGGTGGCGGTGGGGCTGTACCGGCGCACCGAGGACGCCGGAGGGTTGCCGTCGCTGGAGCGGTACGCGCAGGCCGAGACGGACGTCGAGGGCGCGCGTACGGTCGTGGCGGAGCTGGCGGGCGCCGAGGCGCCGGACCTGGTGCTGGTCAACGACGACGACCTGACGTACTGCAAGACGCGGTTCGACGAGACCTCGCTGGCGGCGCTGCGGCGCGGCCTCGGCTCCATGACCGACCCGCTGGCCCGCGCCCTGTGCTGGTCGGCGCTGTGGAACATGACGCGGGACGCGCTGCTGCCGGCCCGGGAGTTCATCGGCCTGGTGGTGAAGTTCGCGGGCCGGGAGACCGACATCGGCGTGCTGCAGATGCTGCACGCGTGGGCGGAGTCGGCGGCGGTGCACTACACCGCGGCCGAGCGGCGGGCGGAGGCCGGGCGGGAGCTCTGCCAGGTCGCCTCCGTCCAGATGTACTCCGCCGAGGCGGGCAGCGAGCACCAGCTGGCGTGGGCGAGGTTCTTCGCCCACGTGGCCGCCCTGCCGGCCGACTTCGAGCTGCTGACCTCGCTGCTCGACGGCACGGTGACCCTGCCGGGCCTGGAGGTGGACCAGGAGCTGCGCTGGGTGTTCCTGGAACCGCTGGCCGCGCACGGGGCGGCGGACGAGAAGCGGCTCGACGAGGAGCTGGCCCGGGACGACACCGCGTCCGGCAAGCGGCACCACGTGCGCTGTCTGGCCGCCCGCCCGGCGGCGGCGGTCAAGGCGCGGTGCTGGGCGCAGGTCGTGGAGTCGGACGCGCTGTCCAACGCGTTGGTGGAGGCCACCATCTCGGGCTTCGCGCAGCCGTCCCAGCGGGAGCTGCTCGCGCCGTACACGGAGAGGTACTTCGCGGCGATCGAGAGGGTGTGGACCGAGCGGTCGATCCAGATCGGCATGGACGTGGTGCGGGGCCTGTTCCCCTCCCTCCAGGACTCGCAGGCGACGCTGGACGCCACGGACGCCTGGCTCGCCTCCCACGAGAACGCGGCCCCCGCCCTGCGCCGGCTGGTCCTGGAGTCCCGTGACGACCTGGCCCGCGCCCTGCGCGGACAGGCCTGCGACGCGGCGGCCGCCGAGGGCTAGGTGTATTGATCACGAGCGTTGTTGACACTCGTGATCAATACACCTAGGGGATGTCGTTCGGATCAGGCCGGCTCCGGACAACGGCATCCTGTTGTCGACGCCGGCAAGATCCGAACAACACACCCCCCAGCTTTGGCCAATGGTCGGGCGTTCCGTCATCGTTACGGAATCCGGTCATCAGCGGCCGTAACCCCTGGTCCGTGTCCGAACGGACCAGGGGTTATCGGTATCCGAACAGGCGTCCTTCAGCGCGGGCTTGTCCTTGTTTGTCGACGGATGCGTAACACGGGTTCGGGCCCGCTTCCGAGGCGGGAAATTGCCGGTCATGAACCACGAAACCCCGCTCTCCCCCCTCCCCCTGCACCACCTCGCCGGTGTCACCGGGCGCCGGGTGCTGACCCACGCCCAGCTGCGCGCCCATGGTGTCCCGGCCGCGGAGACCGGCGCGCGGTGCCGCCCCGGGGGGCCCTGGCGGCAGCTGCTGCCCGGCGTGGTCCTGCTCCACTCCGGTCCGCCCACCAGCGAGGAGCGGCTGCACGCCGTGCTGCTGTACGCGGCACGGGAGCGGACCGGGGGTGTCCCCGCCCAGCCCGGCGCGGAGGGCCCGGCCGCGCCCCTGTACCCGGAGGCGATGATCACCGGGCTGGCCGCGCTGACCCTGCACGGCTTCCCGTCCGCTCCCCCGCTGCCGTCCCTGGAGACCTTCGACGTACTGGTCCCGCGGCTGCGCCGGCTGCGGTCGACGGGCCCCGCCCGTATCGTCCGCGCGCCCGAGCTGCCCGTTCCCGAGCACGTCACGGGGGTGCCGGTGGCACCGGTGCCGCGGGCGCTCGCCGACGCGGTGGCCGGGCTGCGGGACGCGGGCACGGTGCGCCGGCTGCTCACGGAGGCGGTGCGCGGCGGTTTCTGCGATCCGGCGGCGGTGGTACGGGAGCTGACCTCCGCGAAGCTCCTCAACCGGCCGCACGTGGTGGACGCGGTGGACTCGCTGCTGGCGGCGGGGCGGGCACTGGCGGAGTCCCGGCTGTACCGGATGGTGCGCGACCACGGGCTGCCGGACCCGTGCTGGAACGTCGACCTCGGGCTGCCGGGCGGACCCCGTCTCGGCGGCGTGGACGCGTACTGGCCGGAGCACTCGGTCGCCGTGGAGCTGGACACCCGCGCCCCGCGCCCGGGGGGACGGCCGGACGACGAGGCCCGGTGGTCGGAGTACGTCCGCAAGCGCGAGCACCTGGAACGCCTGGGCATCACGGTCGTCCACGTCACCCCGCGCGGGCTCAGGGACGCGATGGAGCAGCAGGCGGCGGTCGTCCGTACGGCGCTGACGGCCTCGGCCGACCGCGAGCCGTCGGCGTATGTGAGGGTGCTGCCCCGGTAGGCGCCGTACGTGGATCCAGGACCGGTGCGGCGCGCGGGCCGCACCCTATGCCGTCTCCACCCGTCCTGCCGCCGGACGTTCCCGCCACAGGCGCAGCGCGATGTCGACCAGGCGGACGCGGACCAGGTCCGGGACGGTGTCCAGGGGCTGCCAGGCGGCGAGTTCGGTGGAGCCGCCGATCTCGTTCCTGAGTTCGCCGCCGGTGACACGGCCCTCGTAGACCAGCCGTACGCCGTGGTGGTCGACGGAGCGGCCGAAGCGGGCCGGGAAGGTGCGGCGGGTGGAGTGCACGCCGAGGAGTCCGGTGACCTCGATGCGGTAGCCGGTCTCCTCCTCGACCTCCCGGCGCACGGTGTCGTGGGGATCCTCGCCGTGCTCCATGCCCCCGCCCGGCAGCACCCACTCGGGTATGCCGCCGGGTCCCGGTGAGCGGGCGAGCAGGAACTGTCCGTCGCGCACCACCACGGCGTAGGCCGCCACCCGCAGATTCCTTCGCATCCGGGGACGTTAACCCGGTGGCCGGTACCGCGGGGTACCCAAGGGCGACTTGTCACCTTCAGGTGCTCATCTCCCCATAAGGGCATCGGGGGTTTTCCCCATACATCCATTTCGGCGCGGCCAACTCTCGCCAAACACGCACCTCTTGCATAAGGCTCGACGATCGTCCGGGATCACGTTCCGGGCCGTCGCGACCAGGGTCGTCCGGCTCCGGTCGCTCAACGATCGTTCCTTTACTTACAAGGGATGCCGATGACCCACTCCCCTCAGCGCGAACCGATACCCGGCGCCAGACGCGTGGCCCGTATCGCCGTGGCCGCCGGCCTCGTCGCCGCGCTCTCCGCGGCCGGGCCGATACCCCTCGCCATGGCCGCCGACAACCCGCCCGCCGCGCCCGCCGACGCGGACGTCAAGTCCGCGCACGACAAGCTCGGCGCCGACGACGCGGACCTGCTCGCCGAGGCCAAGGCCGCCGGCGACAAGAACGTCACGCTGATGATCGCCACCGCCCCCGGGAAGACCGAGCAGGTCGCCGCGCAGCTGGACGCGGTCAAGGGCGGTTCGGTCGGCCGGACCCACGACCGGCTCGGCTATGTCCGGGCCACCGTCCCCACCGGCAAGGCGGACGCGGCGATCGCCGCCGCCGCCAAGCTCTCCTCCGTGCACGGCGTCGACCTGCGCGAGGAGATCCCGCTGGACGACCCCACACCGAGCGCGGACACCGCCCGCAAGGGCAGGGGTTCCAAGGGCACCGCCGCGTACCCGGCTCCGGACAGGCGGACGCCCGCGGAGAACCCGTACAACCCGTCCTTCGAGACCGGTGCCGTCGACTTCGTCGAGGACAACCCGAAGGCGGACGGCCGCGGGGTCACCATCGGCATCCTCGACTCCGGTGTGGACCTCGGCCACCCGGCACTGCAGCGGACCACCACCGGCGAGCGCAAGATCGTCGACTGGGTGACGGCGACCGATCCGATCGTGGACAGCGACCAGACCTGGCGCCCGATGGTCTCCTCCGTCTCCGGCCCGGCGTTCACCTACGACGGCAGGACCTGGCGGGCACCGGCGGGTTCGTACCGGATCAGCACCTTCCTGGAGTCGTACACCACCGGCGGTGACGCCAAGGGCGACGCCAACCGCGACGGCGACACCACCGACTCCTGGGGCGTCCTCTACGACGCCGCCTCCGGGACGGTCCGCGTCGACCTGAACGACAACCAGGACTTCGGCGACGACACCCCGATGAAGCCGTACAAGGACGGCTTCCAGATCGGGTACTTCGGCACCGACGACCCGAAGACCGACATCGCCGAGCGGCAGCCGTTCGTCGTGGAGATCCGCGAGGACGTCCCGATGGACCCGTACGGCGGCGACTGGGTCGGCAAGACCGCCGACTTCGTCAACATCGGTGTCATCGAGTCCGAGCACGGCACCCACGTCGCCGGCATCACCGCCGCCAACGGCCTGTTCGGCGGGAAGATGGACGGCGCCGCCCCCGGCGCCAAGATCGTCTCCTCGCGCGCCTGCACCTGGTCGGGCGGCTGCACCAACGTGGCCCTCACCGAGGGCATGATCGACCTCGTCACCGAGCGCGGTGTCGACATCGTCAACATGTCCATCGGCGGTCTCCCGGCGCTGAACGACGGCAACAACGCCCGCGCCGAGCTGTACACCCGTCTGATCGACACCTACGGCGTCCAGCTGGTGATCTCCGCGGGCAACTCCGGCCCCGGCGCCAACACCATCGGCGACCCCGGTCTGGCCGACAAGGTCATCTCCGTCGGCGCGTCCGTCTCCAAGGAGACCTGGGCCGCGAACTACGGCTCCGTGGTGAAGACGAAGTACGCGATGATGCCGTTCTCCTCGCGCGGTCCGCGTGAGGACGGCGGCTTCACGCCGACGCTGGTCGCGCCCGGTGCGGCCATCAACACCATCCAGACCTGGATGCCGGGCGCCCCGGTCGCCGAGGCGGGCTACGGCCTCCCGGCGGGCTACGGCATGCTGCAGGGCACCTCGATGGCTTCCCCGCAGGCCACCGGCGCCACCGCGCTGCTGCTGTCGGCCGCCAAGCGGAAGCACATCGAGCTGACGCCCGCGGACCTGCGCACCGCCCTCACCTCCACCGCCGAGCACATCAAGGGCGTGCAGGCGTACGAGGAGGGCGCCGGCCTCATCGACATCGAGGACGCCTGGGACGCCATCCGCGACGGCGCCACCGCGCACGAGTACACGGTGAAGGCGCCGGTCGACACCGCGATCGACCAGTTCCTGGCGACGCCCGGCTTCGGCACGGGCCTCTACGACCGTGAGGGCGGCCTGAAGGCCGGGCAGAAGAAGACGTACGACGTCACCATCACCCGTACGTCCGGTCCCGACCGCCCGGTCCGGCACGAGCTCGGCCTCGAGAACAACCCCGACCACACCTTCCGTATCCTCGGCGACGACGACGTCCGGCTGCCGCTGAACGAGCCGGTCACCGTCAAGGTGCAGGCCGCGCCGCGCTCGGCCGGACTGAAGAGCGCGATCCTGGAGGTCGACGACCCGCGTACCGAGGGCGTCGACCAGCAGATCCTCAGCACCGTGGTCGTCTCCGCGCCGCTGCGGCACACGTTCTCGGCGCGGGGCACCGCCCAGCGCAACGACACGACCTCCTACTTCGTCACCGTGCCCGAGGGCGCGAGGACGCTGGAGATCGCGATGAGCGGGCTGAAGGACAAGAGCCAGACCCGGTTCATCGCCATCCACCCGTACGGCGTCCCGGCCGACAGCACCTCGACGCCGGACTGCTACAACAACTACAACGACGGCAACGGCTGCCGCCCCGACGTACGCTCGTACGCCGACCCGCAGCCGGGCGTGTGGGAGATCGAGGTCGAGGCCCGGCGCACCTCGCCGCTGCTCGACAACCCCTACAAGCTGGACGTCGCCGTCCTCGGCGCGGCCTTCGACCCGGAGACCGTGACCGTGCCGGAGGCGAGGATCGGCACGCCGGCCGCCGTCTCCTGGACGGTGACGAACGAGTTCGCCGCGCTGGACGGCAAGCTCGTCGGCGGCCCGCTCGGCTCGTCCAAGACGGCCCGTCCGGCCATCGTGACCGGTGACACCCACACCACGACGGTCGAGGTGCCCGCGGGCGCCACCTCCCTCGACGTGGCCATCGGCAACGTCACGGACGCCTCCGCGGACCTGGACCTGACGGTCTACGACGCCGCCGGCGCCCAGGTCGCCCAGTCCGCCGACGGCGACTCGGAGGAGTCCGTCTCCATCGCCTCCCCGGCGGCCGGTACGTACACCGTGGAGGTCGCGGGCTACTCCGTTCCGGCCGGTTCCACGGACTACGACTACCTGGACGTGTTCTTCTCCGCCTCGCTCGGCTCCGTCACCGTCGACGACTCGACGCCGGTGAAGCTCGGCACGGGCGACACCGCCACCGTCTCCGGTGACGTCACCGTCGCGGCGGCCGCTCCCGAGGGGCGCGCGTTCTTCGGGCGCGTGCAGCTGGTGAACGCGCGCGGCACGGTCGCGGGCCTCGGCAACGTGGCGATCGAGAAGGTCGTTCCGTAAAGGGCCGGTGATCCGGGGAGGGGCGGGCGTCCGTACGGGCGCCCGCCCCTCCGTCCTCCCTTCGTCCTCCTTGTCCTCAACCGCAGGTGAGGGTGCGGGCCTCGGGGAGCGCGGCGATGATCCGGGGCCGCTCGCGGGCGATGTCCGCCTCCCCGACGATCACCGCGTCGGGGTACTGGCCCCCGGCGGGCATCCCGACCATCACGAGATCGCCCTCGTGCAGCGGGACCCCCTCGGCGGGGTCCCGCAGAAACACGACCTCGCCCTCGCCCTTGTAGTAGCGGCCCGCCGACAGCGTGACCCGCTCGGCACCGGCCATCCGCTCCACCGCGAGCACGGTGCCCTCGGCGACGATCCGGGCGCAGGCGAGATAGCGGGGGCTGCCGAAGGCGACACCGGCGGCCTCCTTGGAGTCCGCCTGAGCGGCGGTGCCACTGTCCGCCGCCCCGGACACACCCCCCGGCTGCGCCACGAGCCACCCCATGCCGGCGACGACGGTGGCGGCGACGGCGGCGACGAGCACCCCGAACGCCACCCGCGCGGGCCGCCTTCGGCGTGGCCCGCGGGAGCCGGGCCCCGGCCCGGCCCGCCGCCCGCCCCTCACCACGGCACCGGGGGCCATCCGCTCCCGGCCCTCGCCCCCGGCCTCTTCCCGCCCCGCCGGCACGCCCGGCTCCGCGGGCACGGCGAGGGCGTCCCCGATCAGCCCGAGCCGCTCCCGCAGCACGGCGACATCGGCGACGGCCGCCCGATGCGCCGCCACGACCGCGGGATCCTGCCGGCCCGGCGCGGGCAACGGCTCGTCGAGCAGAGCGGCCATCAGCACGTCCACCCCGCCGTCACGGGTTCCGGGCGCGCCCGCCCCGTGGCCGGTGGGCGTCGGGGTGTCGGCCTCGTGGTCGGGGGCGTGGTGTTCGTCGTGGGACGGCATGTCAGACCACCTCGTCCTCGTGCAGGCGGGTGCGCAGGGCGCGTACCGCCGTGTGCAGCCGGCTCTTGACCGTGCCCTCCGGGACGCCGAGCTGCTCGGCGATGGACCGTACCGGCAGGTCGGCGTAGAAGCGCAGCACGACCACCTGGCGCTGTGCGTCGGGCAGTTCGTCCAGGCCGCGGGCGACGGCGAGGGAGAGCACGCTGGTCTCCTCGCCGGAAGGGGCCTGAGCCGGGCGGAGCGACGCGAGGCGCTCCCCGATCCGCTCCTGGCGGCGTTTGGCCCGGTGCCAGTCCATGGCGAGGTTGGAGGCGACCACGGCCACCCACGCCGAGACGTCCCGCGGTGCCTCCCGCCCGCTCGCCGCGCGTTCCAGCAGCCGCAGCCGGACCTGCTGCACCCCGTCCGGCAGGTCCGCCTGCGGCACCCCGCCGAGCGCGAGCACCGCCCGCACCCGGCGTTCCTGCGCCGCGTCCAGCGGATCGTCGTCCACCGCGGTGTACGACGGCCCCCGGCCGCGCCGGGTCCTTCCGCGCAGCACCGGCCACCCCCCTCACACTGTTTCCCCTACGACGCCGGTCCCGCCCGGAACGTTCAGAGGCGTACGTCACACCTTCGTGTGGCCGGTACCGGACGGGGCAGGGGACCTTGCGGTCCACGGCCCCCGAAAGTCGAATTTCTGCAGTTCAGGGGGGTTGCGGCCGAAGGTCCGCAACCGGTGGTCGCCGCCGGTCCGTCCCACTGTGCGGGCAGGCTCCGCAAAGAATTGGACAGGCGGGCCGTGGTCGGCCGCATGATGGAAGAGCCTCGGCCAGGCATTCAGGAACGAATCAGGACACGTAGGGAGTCGCCGTGAGGGTCGGAATCGTCGGAGCCACCGGTCAGGTGGGCACGGTCATGCGCAGGATCCTCAAGGAGCGCGACTTCCCGGTCACCGAGCTGCGCCTGTTCGCGTCGGCGCGTTCGGCGGGCACCGAGCTGGACGGCGTGACGGTGGAGGACGCGGCGGCCGCCGACTACTCCGGCCTGGACATCGTGCTGTTCTCCGCGGGCGGCGCGACCTCGAAGGCGCTGGCCGAGAAGGTCGCCGCGCAGGGCCCGGTCGTGATCGACAACTCCTCCGCCTGGCGGAAGGACCCCGAGGTCCCCCTCGTCGTCTCCGAGGTGAACCCGCACGCGATCGCGGACCGCCCCAAGGGCATCATCGCCAACCCGAACTGCACGACGATGGCCGCGATGCCGGTCCTGCGTCCGCTGCACGCGGAGGCGGGCCTGGAGGCGCTGGTCGTCGCCACGTACCAGGCGGTGTCGGGCTCCGGCCTCGCCGGCGTCGCGGAGCTGCACGGCCAGGCGTCGAAGGTGATCGACGAGGCGGACAAGCTGACCCACGACGGCGCGGCGGTCGACTTCCCCGAGCTGGGTGTCTACCAGCGCCCCATCGCCTTCAACGTGCTGCCGCTGGCCGGCAACCTCGTCGACGACGGTCTGAACGAGACCGACGAGGAGCAGAAGCTGCGCAACGAGTCCCGCAAGATCCTGGAGATCCCCGAACTCAAGGTCTCCGGCACCTGTGTGCGCGTCCCGGTGTTCTCCGGGCACTCCCTGCAGATCAACGCCCGCTTCGCCCGCCCGATCAGCGCCGAGCGCGCGACCGAGCTGCTGGCGGACGCCCCCGGTGTCGTCCTCACCGACATCCCCACCCCGCTCCAGGCGGCCGGCCAGGACCCGTCGTACGTCGGCCGTATCCGCCCCGACGAGACGGTCGCCAACGGCCTCGCGCTGTTCGTCTCCAGCGACAACCTCCGCAAGGGCGCGGCGCTGAACGCCGTACAGATCGCGGAGCTGGTGGCGGCGGAGCTGAGCGCGTGACGCCACGCGTGTGACCGAGGGGCCGTCCACCCGGTGGGCGGCCCCTCGGGGCGTTCGGAGCGCCAGGTGCCGCCGCAGTGCCACGTCGAATCTCGGCCATGCGCTGCCGGGGGACCACGCCCAGATGTCGCCGCAGACGAACGACAGGATCCGCGTCCTTGGCCACCCAAGGGGGACCCCACCCGTCAGGCCCACCCCGGACGGGCCCGACACAGGGGTATCCCCATGATCCGGCTCGGTCATCGCCTCGGCGCGAGGTCGCGTGGAAGGATGGCGCAACCCACACATATCGAGGAGATGACCGCGTGCCTGGCACAAACCTGACTCGCGAAGAGGCGCGGCAGCGGGCGAAGCTGCTGACCGTTGACTCGTACGAGATCGATCTCGACCTCTCCGGCGCGCAGGAGGGCGGCACCTACCGGTCCGTGACCACGGTGCGCTTCGACGTCGCCGAGGACGGTGACGGCGCGGAGTCGTTCATCGATCTGGTGGCACCCGAGGTGCACGAGGTGACCCTCAACGGGGACTCCCTCGACGCGGCCGAGGTCTTCGCCGACTCCCGCATCGCCCTGCCCGGCCTGCTGAAGGGCCGTAACGTGCTGCGGGTGAGCGCCGACTGCGCGTACACCAACACCGGTGAGGGTCTGCACCGGTTCGTCGACCCGGTCGACGACCAGGCCTACCTGTACACCCAGTTCGAGGTGCCGGACGCCCGCCGTGTCTTCGCGAGCTTCGAGCAGCCCGACCTCAAGGCGACGTTCCGGTTCACCGTGAGGGCCCCGGAGGGCTGGACGGTCGTCTCCAACTCGCCGACGCCCGAACCGAAGGACAACGTCTGGGAGTTCGAGCCGACCCCGCGTATCTCGTCGTACATCACGGCACTGATCGTCGGCCCGTACCACTCCGTGCACAGTGTGTACGAGAAGGACGGCCAGTCCGTCCCGCTCGGCATCTACTGCCGCCCCTCGCTGGCCGAGTACCTGGACTCCGACGCGATCTTCGAGGTCACCCGGCAGGGCTTCGACTGGTTCCAGGAGAAGTTCGACTACGCGTACCCGTTCGCCAAGTACGACCAGCTGTTCGTGCCGGAGTTCAACGCGGGCGCGATGGAGAACGCGGGCGCGGTCACCATCCGCGACCAGTACGTGTTCCGTTCGAAGGTGACGGACGCCGCGTACGAGGTGCGGGCCTCCACGATCCTGCACGAGCTCGCCCACATGTGGTTCGGCGACCTGGTCACCATGGAGTGGTGGAACGACCTGTGGCTGAACGAGTCGTTCGCCACCTACGCGGAGGCCGCCTGCCAGGCCGCCGCCCCCGGCTCGAAGTGGCCGCACTCGTGGACGACGTTCGCGAACCAGATGAAGACCTGGGCCTACCGCCAGGACCAGCTGCCGTCCACGCACCCGATCATGGCGGACATCCGGGACCTGGACGACGTGCTCGTCAACTTCGACGGCATCACGTACGCCAAGGGCGCGTCCGTGCTGAAGCAGCTCGTCGCGTACGTCGGTGAGGACGCGTTCTTCCGGGGCGTGCAGGCGTACTTCAAGCGCCACGCGTTCGGCAACACCCGCCTGTCCGACCTGCTGGGCGCGCTGGAGGAGACCTCGGGACGCGATCTGAAGTCGTGGTCGAGGCAGTGGCTGGAGACGGCCGGCATCAACGTCCTGCGCCCGGAGTTCGAGACGGACGCCGACGGTGTCATCACCTCGTTCGCCGTCCGCCAGGAGGCACCGGCGCTCCCGGCCGGCGCCAAGGGCGAGCCCACCCTGCGCCCGCACCGCATCGCGATCGGTCTGTACGACCTCGACGAGGCGAGCGGCAAGCTGGTACGCGGTGACCGCGTCGAACTGGACGTCGACGGTGAGCTGACCGCCGTACCGCAGCTGACCGGCAAGCGGCGCCCGGCCGTCGTCCTCCTCAACGACGACGACCTGTCCTACGCCAAGGTCCGCCTGGACGAGGCCTCCCTCGCGTTCGTCACCGAGCACCTGGGCGACTTCGCGGAGTCCCTGCCGCGCGCCCTGTGCTGGGCCTCCGCCTGGGACATGACCCGGGACGGGGAACTCGCCGCCCGCGACTACCTGTCCCTGGTGCTGTCGGGCATCGGCAAGGAGTCCGACATCGGTGTCGTGCAGTCGCTGCACCGCCAGGTGAAGCTGGCCGTCGACCTCTACGCCGACCCTGCTTCCCGTGAGGCCCTGCTGGCCCGCTGGACCGACGCCACGCTGGCCCATCTGCGGTCCGCCGAGGCGGCGAGCGACCACCAGCTGGCGTGGGCGCGCGCGTTCGCGGCGACGGCCCGTACGCCGGAGCAGCTGGACCTGCTGGAGGCGCTGCTGTCCGGCACGCAGACCGTCGAGGGCCTGGCCGTGGACACGGAGCTGCGCTGGTCGTTCGTGCAGCGGCTGGCGGCGGTGGGCCGGTTCGACGAGACGGAGATCGCGGGCGAGTACGAGCGGGACCGGACGGCGGCCGGCGAGCGGCACGCCGCGACCGCCCGTGCGGCCCGGCCGACGGAGGAGGCCAAGGCGGAGGCGTGGGCCTCGGTCGTGGAGTCCGACAAGCTGCCGAACGCCGTCCAGGAGGCGGTCATCGCCGGCTTCGTCCAGACGGACCAGCGGGAACTGCTGGCGCCGTACACGGACCGGTACTTCGAGGTCCTGGCGGACGTGTGGGCCTCGCGCTCGCACGAGATGGCCCAGCAGATCGCGGTCGGCCTCTACCCGTCGGTCCAGGTCTCCGGCGAGACCCTCGACCGGACGGACGCCTGGCTGGCGTCCGCCGAGCCCAACGCGGCCCTGCGCCGCCTGGTCTCGGAGTCCCGCGCGGGAGTGGAACGCGCCCTGCGCGCCCAGGCGGCGGACGCGGCGGCGTCCTAGCCCGTACGTACATCAGGGGCGCCGGAGTCTTCTTCCGGCGCCCCTGACGGCTGTTCAGCGGCCCACCGCGCAGGCGTCGCCGTTGAGCATGAACCGTGCCGGTGGTGTGGCGTCGCCGGTGTTGCCGGTGAGGTAGCCGAGGGTGACGCTCGCGCCGGGCGCGATCGTGGCGTTGTGCGGGGCGTTGACCGCCGTGATCGTGTTGCTGCCCTGGGTCAGGGTGGTGTTCCAGTCGGAGACGACGCTCTGGCCGAGGGCGAGGGAGAACTCCAGGGTCCAGCCGTTCACCGGGGTGTCGCCGGTGTTGGTGACGGTGAGGTCGACCGTCATGCCGGTGCCCCAGGCCGTCACGGCGCGGTCCACCCGGCAGGTGGGTTCCTCCTGGGCGAAGGACACCTTGTGCAGACCGCCGGGCAGATCGTTGACGACGTAGAACTCGCCGTCGGCGGTCGTGCCGATCGATGTCACCTGGGTGGGCATCTCACCGATCTCGGCCTGCTCGTAGCCGCCGCTGCCGTCGGGGCGCAGCGCCCAGACGGTGGACGAGCAGTAGTCGGTGGCGATGTAGGTGCCGCCGACCAGGCCGGCGTGGTCCCGGCCGCGGTAGACATGGCCGCCGATGACCGAACAGCCGCCGGTGTAGGGGGAGTAGGTGAAGACGGGCTCGGTGTACTCCTCACCGGGCACGCAGTCGCCGCCCTGGAACCTCTCCAGGCCCTCGTAGCAGGACCAGCCGAGGTTCAGCCCGCCCCGGCCGGGGGCGAGATGGTCGATCTCCTCCCAGCGGCCCTGGCCGACGTCGCCGATCCACATCGAGCCGTCGGCCCGGTCGAAGGAGAACCGCCACGGGTTGCGCAGCCCGTAGAGCCAGATCTCCTCGCGGGCGCCGGGTGTGCCGACGAACGGGTTGTCGGCGGGAACGCAGTACGGCAGCGTGCCGCAGGTACGGCTCACATCGATCCGCATGATCTTGCCGAGCAGGGTGTCCAGCCGCTGTCCGGAGCGGAAGGGGTCGCCGGCGCTGCCGCCGTCGCCGATGCTCCAGTACAGGTTGCCGTCGGGGCCGAAGGCGAGCTGGCCGCCGTTGTGGTTGCTGAATTCGGCGTGCGGCTGGGAGAGCAGGGGCTCGAGGCGGGACTCGTCGAGCCGGTAGCGGGCGACGGTGACCGCGGCGTCGGGCAGCGCCGTGTACGCCAGGTACAGGGCCTGGCTGTCGGCGAAGTCCGGCGGGACGGCGATACCGAGGAGACCGCGCTCGTTGCCGGACTCGTCGACGGCGGAGGTGATGTCGAGCAGCGGGGTCTGCGCCAGGCCGGTGTCGGGGTCGTAGACGCGGACGCTGCCGGACTTCTGGGTGATGAACAGCCGGTCCGTGCCGTCGTCGGGGGCGGCGATGGCGGTGGGCCGTCTCAGCCCGGAGGCGACCTGGGTGGTGGTCGCGCTGATCGAGGGGAGGGGAACGGCCTCGGCCGCCTCGGTACGGGACGGCGCGGTGTCCGCCGCCGCGGGCAGCGGGGCGAGGGCGGTCAGCAGGAGGGCCAGTAGGAGGGGCCCGGTCCAGCGGCGTCGTGGCATGTCGGCTCCAGAAACGTGGACGCTTGCACGGCGGGGGTGTTCTGGTGCTGGTGCTCTGTTCGGGAGGAGCGCGATCGATTCGCGTCGACGGTGTGGGAGCGCTCCCGCGCTCCCAGGCTGCGCGTGACCCCACGAAGCGGCAATGGTTGAACGCGCCACTTTGGCCCCAGGTGGCGCGAACGAGACGCCCGGCCGACGGGCCGTCACCGGTCGCTCACCGGCGAGCTACTTTGTTGCGGGCGATCCGTGCCGGCCGGATACTCCTGCGCATGAGCACCCCCGAGCAGCGCCCCCGGGACGCCGTCGACACGGTCGTCGAGCAATGGGCCCAGGTCAGGCCCGATCTCGACACCACGGGCATGGAGGTCTTCGGGCGGGTGTTCCGGCTCGCGCGCGCGATGGGCGACCGGATGGAGGTGGTGTACGCCAGGTACGGGATCTCGCGCGGGGAGTTCGACGTCCTCGCCGCGCTGCGCCGCGCGGGGCAGCCCTACACCCTCTCCCCGCGCGCGCTCTCGGCCACGCTGATGCTGACCACCGGCGGAATGACCGGCCGCCTCGACAAACTGGAGCGCGGGGGACTGCTCCGCCGCTCCCCGGACCCGCACGACCGCCGGGGCCTCCAGGTCACGCTCACCGAGGCGGGCCTGAGGCTGATCGACGCGGCGGCCGGCGCGGGGCTCGCCGCCCAGACCGAGGCACTGTCCGCCCTGGACGGTGACCGGTCGGCCCAACTGGCCGGCCTCCTGCGGGAGCTGGTGGTGGCGACGGAGACGTAGCCGCCCGCTCCTCGGCCGGCACGATGGGCGAGCGCGGCCTCGGTCCGGTCCCGCCCGGCGGCGCCGGACGCCCGGCGCTCCACCGCGAGCCGCTTCTCGACCGTGGCCACGGCGGCACCCACCGTGCGGCGCTGTCCGACGGCGGCGCCGTGTCCGCCGTGAACGCACCGAGGGCGCCGCCCCACGTCCCGTACGGCGGATGCGCGTGCGTACGGAAGGGGCGGCGCCCTGGTGAAAGCGCGGGATCAGGCCTTGGCTTCGGCCTCGGTCGCGATGTTGGAGGTGGTCGGGTCCTTCTTCTTGTGCGTCTTGTCGCCGATCATCACCAGGCCGGCGATGACCAGGAACAAGGCGATCGGGGCCAGGACGTAGAGACCCAGCGTCTCGACGACGCTCAGGCCCGTGCCGGGGTCGTCGCCGTCGTCGCGGGTGAGCGCGAGCGCGGGGGACGACATGAGCAGCATCATCAGCGTCGTACCGGCTGCCAGGGCGCCGGCGCGCAGGGCGTTCTTCTTGTCCACGGTCACAAACTATCCAACGGGGTCGGGGTTCGCGCGCGCGGGGTGCCCGATGGACGCGACGGCGGGAACGGCGGCATGCGGCAGCCCACGACTAGCGTTGCCGGCGCAGTACCTCGAGCAGGGCTCGGAGCCGGGGTGACCTCGTCAGTTGTTCCAGCGTCGTAGGGCGGCCCCCCGCATCCGCGATCGGGAGGCGCCAGTTCGGATACTGGTCCCATGTGCCGGGCAGGTTCTGGGGGCGGCGGTCGCCTACGCCGTCCGGGAGCCAGACCCCGATCATGCGGGCCGGCGTGCGCAGCAGGTAGCGGTGGACGGCCTGGATCTCGGCCTCCTCGAAGGCCCCCGGCTCCATCAGCCCCAGCCGCAGGAACAGCTCCCGCCACTCCGCCGTGTCGGCCGCCGCCTCCGCCCGTTCCTCCTCCGGCGGACGCGTCAGCAGCCCGAGGCTGTCCCGCAGATCCACGTGTTCCCCGCTGAGCCGGGCGGCCGTGGGCGGCAGATCGTGGGTGGTGGCCGTGGCCAGACAGTCCGCGCGCCATCCCTCCGGCGGCAGCGGACGCCGGTCCCCCTCCCAGTCCCGTTCGAACCACAGCACCGACGTGCCGTAGACCCCCCGCTCGCGCAGCGCCTCCCGCACACCCGGCTCGACGGTGCCCAGGTCCTCCCCGATCACCATCGACCCGGCCCGTGACGCCTCCAGGACCAGCACGGCGAGCATCGCCTCGGCGTCGTAGCGGACGTACGTGCCCTCCGTGGGCGGATGCCCCTCGGGCACCCACCAGAGCCGGAACAGCCCCATCACGTGGTCGATGCGCAGCGCGCCCGCGTACCGGAACAGCCCGCGCAGCAGCGCCCGGAACGGCGCGTACCCGGAGGCGGCGAGCCGGTCGGGCCGCCAGGGCGGCAGCCCCCAGTCCTGTCCGCGCGCGTTGAACGCGTCCGGGGGCGCGCCGACGGACATGCCGGCCGCGAAGTGCTCCCGCTGCGCCCAGGCGTCGGCACCGCCGGGGTGCACGCCGACCGCGAGGTCGTGGACGATCCCGACCGGCATCCCCGCCTCGTGCGCGGCCCGCTGCGCGGCGGTGAGCTGGGCGTCGGTGAGCCAGACGAGCCAGGAGTGGAAGCCGACGCGGTCCGCCAGCTCGCGCCGCGCACGCGCGGTCCGGTCCGAGCGCGGGTCGCGCAGCCCGTCGGGCCAGCGGTGCCAGTCGGCGCCGTGCGTCTCGGCCAGCGCGCACCAGGTGGCGTGGTCCTCCAGGGCCTGCCCCTGTTCCTCACGGAAGGCGTCGTAGGCGGCGCGGCGGCCGGGCCCGAGGGGGACTCCGTACACCCGTTCCAGGGCCTCCCGTTTGACCTGCCAGACGGCGTCCCGGTCGATCAGCGCACCCTTCTCCAGCACGGCCTCGCGCAGCCGTCCGGCCCGCTGAAGCAGGTCGTCCGCACCTGCGGCGAGGTACGCGAACTCGGGGACGGCCTCGACCCGCAGATGCACGGGGTCGGGGAAGCGCCGCGAGGAGGGCCGGTAGGGGGACGGGTCGGTCGGCGGTCCGGGAACGGCCGCGTGCAGCGGGTTGACCTGGACGAATCCGGCGCCGAGGGCGCGTCCGGCCCAGCCGGCGAGTTCGCCCAGGTCGGTGAGGTCGCCCATGCCCCAGGAGCGCCGGGAGAGCAGGGAGTAGAGCTGGACGAGGAGGCCGTACGAGCGTCCGGGCGGGGCGGGCAGCGCGGTCGGGGCGACGATGAGGTGGGCGCGGGCGGTGCGGCCGTCGGGGGCGGTGGCGGTCACCTCGTGCACGCCGGGCGGGAGGTGACCGGCCGAGGCGCGGATCTCGCCCTGCTCGGTGCGTACGCGCAGCCGGGTGCCGTCGGGCAGGGCGGTCAGGGCGTCGGGGGCGCGGGTGCCCCAGCCGACCAGGGTGGGGGGCAGCAGGCGCGCGCCGAGTTCCCGTTCGCGGGCGGTGAGCGCGGTGCGTACGGCGTCCGGGGTGGCGGTGTCCACGCCGAGGGCGGCCAGCGCGAGGGTGACGGCGGTGGCCGAGGCCGTGACCGTACGGTCCGGGGAGGGTGCGTAGGAGGTGGCGACGCCGTACAGGGCGGCGAGCCGGGACAGGTCCTCGGAAGGGGGCTCGGCCGGCCGCGGCGCGGTCACCCTAGGGCTCCGGGCGGTACTGGGCCGGGAAGGAGTCGAGTCCGGAGGAGTCGGAGGTGTCCGTGAAGGCGTCGGACTCGCTGGTCAGCGGGGCGGCGTCGGCGAGCGGCGGTTCGCTGGTGAGGGGTTCGGCGTCGGGCAGCGGAGGTTCGCTGGTCAGCGGGACCTCGGCGCAGGGGCCCTCCGCGCTGAAGACGCAGTACTGCGGCTCCTCGAAACCGGAGAGGTCCGGGAAGTCCGGGAGGTCGGCGGAGGGATGCTCCGCCACGGGTTTGGACAGGGCCGGGGACGGGACGTAAGCCGGTGCAGCCACAGATGGCCTCCTCGTCGGGCACGGCGCGCGGATCACGCGGGGCGTGCGGGTCGTGCGGGTTATCTCGCAGCCCTACCCAGGGCGCGCGATGCCAGACGCACAAAGTCTTTCAACGTGCTCCTGATCACATTCTCGCCCCGCCCCGTCCTTCCACAGTGGGACAAACGCGCCACAACGTCCACTTCCGTTGACACGTTCACCACGGAAATGGTGGGCTCGGGGTTTCCCGGTAACGGAATGGACACGGCCGGGCCGGGTGGTTCGTCGAGTGATCGGGAGGGCGCGTGCTGCTGCGGCGTGGGAGGACGGCGAACGCCAGGAGGGCCGCCCTCGCCCTCGCGGTCCTCGCCGGGAGCCTGGGGGTCGTGCCCGTCGCCGTCGCCGCGCCGGGGGTGACCGCGTCCCCGGCCGACGAGAGGACGCGGGAGGCGGAGCTTTCCTTGTGGCCGCGCCCCCAGTCCGTGCGGGCGAACGGCGCCCCGGTCGAGGTGACCGAGGAGGTCGCCCTGGCGGCGGACGCGACGGCCGACCCGTACGCCCTCGACGCGCTCCGCGCGCTGCTGCGGGAAGCGGGCGCGCGCCGGTTCACCACCCCCGGCGCGTCGGCGCCCGAGGGGGCGCTGGTGGTGCGCGTGGGCACGGAGCGCGCGCCGGCCGACCCCCGGCACGCCCTCCCGCCCGGCGGCTACGCGCTGACCGTCGGCAAGGGAGCCGTCTCCCTCACCGGCGCGGACGGCGACGGCCAGTTCCACGCCGTGCAGACCCTGCGCCAACTGCTCCGCCCGGACGGCACCTCCCTCACCGCGGCCGTCGTGCGCGACTGGCCCGCCACCGCCGTACGCGGCGTCACCGAGGGTTTCTACGGCACCCCGTGGACGCACGGACAGCGGCTGTCCCAGCTGGACTTCATGGGCCGCACCAAGCAGAACCGGTATCTGTACGCGCCCGGTGAGGACCTGTACCGGCAGGCCCGCTGGCGTGAGCCGTACCCGGCCGACCGGCGGGCGGAGTTCCGGGAGCTGGCCGAGCGGGCGCGGAGCAACCACGTCACCCTCGGCTGGGCGGTGGCGCCGGGGCAGGCGATGTGCTTCGGCTCCGACGACGATCTGCGGGCGCTGACCCGGAAGCTGGACGCGATGTGGGCGCTGGGCTTCCGTGCCTTCCAGCTGCAGTTCCAGGACGTCAGCTACAGCGAGTGGCACTGCGGGGCGGACGCCGACCGGTTCGGCTCGGGACCCGGCGCCGCCGCCCGCGCCCAGGCGCGTGTGGCGAACGCGGTGGCCCGGCACCTGGCGGAGCGGCACCCCGGGGCCGCCGCCCTGTCCCTGATGCCCACCGAGTTCTACGAGGACGGCTCGACCGCGTACCGGCGGGCCCTCGCACAGGAGCTGGAGCCGGGTACGGAGGTGGCGTGGACCGGGGTCGGGGTGGTGCCGCGCACCATTACCGGGGGCGAACTGGCGCAGGCGCGGAAGGTGTTCGGGCATCCGCTGGTGACCATGGACAACTATCCGGTGAACGACTACGCCCCCGGCCGGATCTTCCTCGGCCCCTACCAGGGCCGCGAACCGGCCGTCGCCGCGGGCTCGGCGGCGCTGCTCGCCAACGCGATGGCGCAGCCCGAGGCGTCCCGTGTCCCGCTGTTCACCGCCGCCGACTTCGCCTGGAACCCGAGCGACTACCGCCCCGGGGAGTCCTGGCGGGCCGCGATCGCCGATCTCGCCGCCGGTGACACCCGGCGCGAGGAGGCCCTGAACGCCCTCGCGGGGAACACCGCGTCGTCGGTGCTGGGCGGAAAGGAGTCGGCGTATCTGCGGCCGCTGATCGACGCGTTCTGGCGGACGCGGGAGGAAGGGCGGCTGCGTGCCGCCTTCACCGTCCTGCGCGAGCTGCCGAAGCGGCTCTCCGGGACCGGGCTCGCCGCCGAGACCGGCCCCTGGTCCGAGCAGCTGGCCCGCTACGGCGAGGCGGGCACCGATGCCCTGGACATGCTGCGCGCCCAGCGCGCCGGGGACGCGGGCGCCGCCTGGACGGCGTATCTGCGGCTGGGTGAGGCCCGGGAGCGGCTGGGGTCGTCACGGGTGACGGTGGGCAAGGGAGTGCTGGACCCGTTCCTGAGCCGGGCGCAGAAGGCGTACGAGAGCTGGGCGGGCATCGGCCGGCAGCCGTCCGGGCGTTCCGGCGGCGACCGCACGCTGCGTTTCCCGGGCGCCCGCGCGCTGGACTCCGTGACGGTGCTCGCCGAACCGGGCACGAAGGGGACCGTGGAGGTCCAGACGCCGGGCGGAGGGTGGCGCCGGCTCGGCGCGCTGTCCGCGAGCGGCGCCACCGAACTGCCGGGCGGGGACGGCCGGGTGGACGCCGTACGGGTCACCGGCGCCTCCGGAGTGCGGCACCTGGTCCCCTGGTTCGCGGACGCGCCCGCCGCCTCCCTGCAGCTGCCCGGCGAACGCGCGGACGCCGACATCGGCGGCACCCGCCGCCTGACGGCCACGCTCGGCTCGCTGCGCCCCGCCGACGTACGCGGGACGCTGACCGTGGACGCCCCGGAGGGCATCACCGTCCGGGTGCCGAAGGACGCGCTGACCGTTCCGCGCGGCACCTCGCTGGAGGTCCCGGTCGAGGTGAGCGTGCGAGCGGGCTCGCCCGTCCGGTCCTACGACATCCGGCTCGCCTTCGCCGGGACGGCGCGCACGCTGACGGTCCACGCCGTCCCCCGCACCGCCGGCCCCGACCTGGCCCGTACCGGCCGGGCGGGTTCCTCGGCCGACGAGACGCCCGACTTCCCGGCCCAGGCGGCGAACGACGGCGACCCACGGACGCGTTGGTCGTCCCCGGTCGAGGACGACGCCTGGTGGCAGGTCGACCTGGAGCACCCGGTACGGCTGGGGAAGGTCGCCCTGCACTGGCAGGACGCGCACCCGTCGGCGTACCGCGTGGAGGTCTCGGCGGACGGCCGCACCTGGCGGACGGCGGCGGCGGTACGCGACAGCCACGGGGGCCGGGAGACCCTCCGCATGGACGAGCCCGGCGTCCGCCACCTCCGCGTCCAGGGCGAGAGGCGGGCCACACGGTTCGGCTACTCGCTGTGGTCGGTGGAGGCGTACGCGGTCGCGGACTGAGCCTTTCCAGCCCTTCCCCGTTTCCTTTTCGGCGATCACTATTCACTCAGTACATGTATCGAGTGCATAATGGCGTCATGAGCACCCGCCACATCCTGCTGGGCCTGCTCGCCTCGGGGCCGAGCCATGGCTACGACCTCAAGCGACGCCACGACGAACGCTTCCCGCAGGCCCGCCCACTGGCCTACGGGCAGGCCTACACCACACTCCAGCGCCTGGTCCGGGACGGACTCGCCGAGATCGAGGGCACCGACTCGGACGGCGGCCCGGAGCGGACCATGTACCGCGCCACGGACGACGGAACGCGCGAACTGGCGCGCTGGGCCGCGGAGATCGCCCCGCCCGCACCGTTCGTGACGAACGAGATCTTCGCCAAGGTCGTGGTGTCGATCCTGTCCGGCGGCGACCCGGCCGCGTATCTGCGCGCCCAACGCGCCGCCCATATGGAGCGGATGCGGGAACTGACCGTCGTGAAGTCGGCGTCGGGCGCGGATCTGGCGACCGTGCTCTCGGCGGACTTCGCCCTCAACCACCTGGACGCGGACCTCCGTTGGATGACGACCACGGCGGCCCGGCTCACCACCCTGACCGCGGAGGTCGACACAGCATGAGCATGGGGCACAACACGGCGGGGCCGCTGCTCGCGGGCCGCGCCCTGGTCAAGGCGCACGGCAGGACCGACGCGCTGCGCGGAGCCTCCGTCGAGCTGCGCGCGGGCGAGATCCTCGCGGTGACGGGCGCCAGCGGCAGCGGCAAGTCGACGCTGGTGCACTGCCTGTCCGGCATCGTCCGCCCCGACGCGGGCTCGGTGACGTACGCCGGTGAACGGCTGGAGGAGCTGCCGGAGAAGCGGCTGAGCGAGCTGCGCCGTACCGAGTTCGGGGTGGTGTTCCAGTTCGGGCAGCTGATCCCGGAGCTGACCGCGCTGGACAACGTGGCGCTGCCGCTGATGCTGGCCGGCACCGGCCGCGCCGAGGCCCGGTCGGCGGCCGGGGAGTGGCTGGAGCGGTTCGGGGTGCGCGGGCAGGCGGAGTCGCGGCCCGGCGAGCTGAGCGGCGGTCAGGCGCAGCGGGCCGCGCTGGCCCGCGCCCTGGTCACCGGGCCCCGGGTGGTCTTCGCGGACGAGCCGACCGGCGCGCTGGACTCACTGGCGAGCGAGCAGGTGATGTCGGCGCTGGTGCACACGGCCCGTGAGGCCGGTACGGCGGTGCTGCTGATCACGCACGACGCGCAGGTGGCGGCGTACGCGGACCGGGAAGTGCAGCTGCGGGACGGCGCCGTGGCGTCGCTGGAGGTGACGGCATGAGCTCCCTCGGCTCCGATCTGCGCCTCGCGTGGCAGCTGACCCGTGGCTCCGGCCGGGACGAGTGGTGGCGGATCGCGCTCACCGCGACCGGCGCGGCGCTCGCCACCGGGCTGGCGCTGACCGCCGCCGCCCTGGCCTCCCTGCGGGGCCACTACGCCGTACCGCTCGCCGAGGGCCTGCTCAGCGAGCCCGGCACCCGCTCGGGGGTGATCCTCGGCCTGCTGCTGCTTCTGATCCCGGTGCTCGGGTTCCTGGGCCAGTGCGCCCGGATCGGCGCGCTGCGCCGTGACCGGCGGCTGGCCGGGCTGCGGCTGGCCGGGGCGGCCCCCGGCCAGGTGCGGCGGATCGCCGCGCTGGAGACGGGGCTGGCCACTCTGCTCGGGTCGGCGGTCGCGACCGTCGTCTCGGTGACGGTCGCGGTCCGGGTGTGGGAGCACCCGGCCGCGCTCACCTGGGTGGCGCTGGCGCTGGTCGCCGTCGCCGTCCCGGTGCTGGGCGCGGCGGCGGGCGCGCTGGCGCTGCGCCGGGTGGTGGCCTCGCCGCTCGGCTGGGTGCGCCGGGTCGCCCCGGCTCGTCCGGGGCGCGGGCCGGGGCGGCTGTTCCTGGTGTCGCTGCCGGCGGTGGCCGGGCTGGCGCTGCTCGCGGCGAACACCACGTCGTCCGGGCCGCGCGGCCCGATGGAGCTGCGGACCCCGCTGACGGTGTTCGCGGCGCTGCTCGCGGTCGGCGCGGGCTCGGTGTGGCTGTCCGGTGCCACCTGCCGCGTCGTGGGGCGGGTCCTGGCGGGCCGGGCGCGTTCGGCGGCGACGCTGATCGCGGCGGAGCGGCTGCGCGACGACCCGTGGGCGGCGGCCCGTACGCATGCGGCGGTCCTGCTGGTGACGGTGGTGGGCACCGGGTTCGTGGGCGTACGGCAGGCGTTCCTGGAGGATCTGCACGAGAGCCGGTACCTCGGGGAGAGCATCGCCTACTACACGACGGGGCTGGATCTGACCGCCGCCGCGATCGCGGTGGGCCTGGTGATCACCCTCTCCGCGCTCGCCGTGGGCACCGCCGAGTCCCTCACGGCCCGCCGCCGGGGCCTGGCCGCGCAGGCCGCCGCCGGAGTGCCCCGCGCGGTACTGAACCGGGCGCTGCTCCTGGAGACCGCCCTCCCGCTGGCCCCGGCCGTGCTGCTGGCGGGCGCCGGCGGTATGACGGTGGGCACCGTCTACGCCGCGCTCACCGCGTCGGCCTCCTGGCCGTGGACGTCCCTGCTGGTCCCGCTCGCGGTCTACGCGACCTGCCTCCTGGCGGCGGCGACGTCCCTGCCCCTTCTGAGCCGCACGATCCGCCCGGCGGAGCTGCGGTACACCTGACGCCGGCCGGCTCCGGGGAACGGGGGTTCCCGGAGCCGGACCGCACCCTGCCGCCGTTCCCGGCGTCAGGCGGAGATGCCGTCGATGCGGGCCATCGCGTCCTCCGCGCCGTACGGCTGGAGGTACGGGAGCCAGCGTGGGTCGCGGTGGCCGGTGCCGATGATGCGCCAGGCCAGGCCCGTGGGCGGGGCTGGCTTGTGGTGCAGGCGCCAGCCCAGTTCGAACAGATGGCGGTCGGCCTTCACGTGGTTGCAGCGGCGGCACGACGCCACCACGTTGTCCCAGACGTGCTTGCCCCCGCGGCTGCGCGGGATGACGTGGTCGACGCTGGTTGCGACGCCACCGCAGTACATGCACCGGCCCCCGTCACGGGCGAACAGCGCCCGACGGGTGAGTGGAACGGGCCCCCGGTAGGGGACCCGCACGAAACGCTTGAGCCGGACCACGCTGGGTGCGGGGACTGTGACGGTCGCGCTGTGCAGATAGGCGCCGGTCTCCTCGAGGCAGACTGCCTTGTTCTCGAGGACGAGCACGAGCGCGCGGCGGAGCGGTACGACGCCGAGCGGCTCGTACGACGCGTTGAGGACCAGGACATGCGGCACGGACGGCCTCCTTGTACGCCGGCGGCGCGTGGCTCGCGCCGGGACGATCCGTAGTCAGTCTCCCCTCATGCCTGGTGGAAGCGCCACCATGTCCCGGTAACGGGCTGGGAGTGTTTTCGACCACACCCCGATGCATCCCCAGGATCATGGCCTGTTCAAGCACGGGTGAGGACCGTCTCTTCTTCACACATGGGGCCGATCCCCGCACAATGCCCCGTTAGTGTGGTGGTTCTGCCTGCCCGGTGACCCGATCGTGACCTCGGAGACCTTGACCGCCGTACCGGGCGCAGACTTGCACCTGGAGGTACCTGCCGTGTCCTTGTCCGCCGTCCTGTCGGCCGACGGCCCGTCGCCGACGCCCTCGGAGTCCGGGACACCCCGGGTGCCGACGCTCCAGGACGCCCACGAGAGCGCCACCAACGCCGCCGGCTGGGTGGAGCAGAACTGGTCCACCTGGCTCGCCATCGGGCTCAGGGTCCTGCTGATCCTGGTGATCGCGACGGTGCTGAGAGTCGTGGTGCGGCGGGCGATCACCAAGCTGGTGGACCGGATGTCCCGCACCGGCCAGGCGGTGGACGGCAGCGGGCTCGGCGGACTGCTGGTCAACGTCGAGCGGCGCAGGCAGCGCTCGCAGGCGATCGGCTCGGTGCTGCGCTCGGTGGCCTCGTTCCTGATCCTGGGCACGGCCGCGCTGATGATCCTCGGCACCTTCCAGATCAACCTGGCCCCGCTGCTGGCGTCCGCCGGTGTCGCCGGTGTGGCGATCGGTTTCGGCGCCCGCAACCTGGTCACGGACTTCCTCTCCGGCGTCTTCATGATCCTGGAGGACCAGTACGGCGTCGGCGACACCGTCGACGCGGGCGTGGCCTCCGGCGAGGTGATAGAGGTCGGACTGCGGGTGACCAAGCTGCGCGGCGACAGCGGCGAGATCTGGTACGTCCGCAACGGCGAGGTCAAGCGCATAGGCAACCTCTCCCAGGGCTGGGCGACGGCGGGCGTCGACGTCACGGTGCGTTCCGACGAGGACCTGGAGCGGGTGAAGGCCACGCTCACCGAGGTCGCCGAGAGGATGACCAAGGAGGAGCCCTGGAACGAGCTCCTGTGGAGCGCGATCGAGGTGCTCGGCCTGGACTCGGTGCTGCTGGACTCGATGGTGGTCCGGGTCTCGGCGAAGACCATGCCGGGCAAGTCCCTGACGGTGGAGCGGGAGCTGCGCTGGCGCATCAAGCGGGCGTTCGACGCGACGGGCATCCGGATCGTCGGCGGCGCCACGGCGATGGAGGACGCGGCGGCCGCCGACCCGACGGCCGGCATGGCGGCCCCGTCGGTCTACTCGAGCACCCTCTCCCCGCAGTCGATGGCGGCGTCCCCGCTGCCGCCCAGCACCACCAAGTAGACGCCGACGGCGAGGGCGGCACCCGGGATCGTCCGGGTGCCGCCCTTTCTCGTACTCCCTCTTGACGGCCCTTCTCCGCCGGGCATACGTTCCACGCCCAACAGGAAACTTTCCTAACAGTGATCGGCCGCCGGTACCGGGATGGACGTCCCGCACCGGCCGCTGAGAAGCTGGGCAGTCGAGGAAGGGCAGGTGTCGCACCCCATGGCAGGAACCGCCGGTACGCCGGGCACCCCGCGCGTCCTGCGCGCCATGAACGACCGCACCGCCCTGGACCTGCTGCTGGAGCACGGGCCGCTGTCCCGCACCCGGATCGGCAAGCTCACCGGCCTGTCCAAGCCGACCGCCTCCCAGCTGCTGGCCCGGCTGGAGGCGGGCGGGCTGGTTCTCGCCACCGGCACCACCGAGGGACGGCCGGGCCCGGGCGCCCAGCTGTACGAGGTCAACCCGGCCGCCGCGTACGCCGCCGGTCTCGACGTCAACCCCCGGCGGATACGCGCGGCCGTCGCCGACCTCACCGGCCGTACGGTCGGCCGGTACGAGCTGTCCGCCCCCGGCCGCCGCTCGGGGACGCCCGTCGTCCGGCAGGTCACCGACGCCCTGGACGGTGCGGTGAAGGCGGCGGGACTGTCCCGCTCCGACATCCACCGCCTGGTCATCGGGACGCCGGGCGCCTTCGACCCGAACACCGGCCGCCTGCGCTACGCCTCGCATCTGCCCGGCTGGCACTCCCCCACGCTGCTCGACGAACTGGCCGCCGCGCTGCCGATGCCGTTCGAGTACGAGAACGACGTCAACCTGGTCGCCCTCGCGGAACAGCGCCTCGGCGCGGCCCGCGACCACTCCGACTTCGTCCTTCTGTGGAACCAGGAGGGCCTCGGCGCCGCCCTGGTCCTCGGCGGACGGCTCCACCGGGGCTGGACGGGAGGCGCCGGCGAGGTCGGCTTCCTCCCGGTGCCGGGCACTCCGCTGGTCCGTCAGGTCACCAGGGCCAACAGTGGCGGCTTCCAGGAGCTGGCCGGCTCCCAGGCCGTGCCGCGGCTCGCCCGCGAGCTGGGCATCGAGGACGTCCCGCAGGGCCCCTACACCGAGGCGGCCGCCGCCCTTCTGGAGCGCGCGGCGGCGAACCCCGACGACGACAAGGCGCACCACCGGCTCCTGCACACCTACGCCACCCGGCTGGCCACCGGGCTCGCCTCCCTGGTCTCCGTCCTCGACCCCGAACTCGTCGTCCTGAGCGGCACCGGCCTCACCTCCGGCGGCGAGGTGCTGCGCGCCCTGATCCAGGCCGAACTGGAGGAACTCGCCGCTCCCCGCCCCCGTCTGGTCGTGGGCGACGTCCGCGAACACCCGGTCCTGCGGGGCGCACTGGAAAGCGCCCTGGCGACCACGCGCGACGAGGTCTTCGACACCTCCCGCTAGCACCGCCCTTCCCCTTCCGCCCTCCCACCCCGCCCCAGGGAGCACCGTCATGCCCGGAATATCCAGAAAAGCGACACTCGCGCTCGCCGTCACCGCCTCCCTCACCCTGTTCGCCACAGCCTGTACGGGCCAGTCCGGGAGCGGCGCGACGGACGACCCGGACGCCGAGACGACCATCACCTTCTGGCACGGCTGGAGCGCCCCCGCCGAGGTGAAGGCGGTCCAGGCGAACGTGGACCGCTTCGAGAAGGCGCACCCCAACATCAAGGTGAAGGTCGTCGGCAACATCAACGACGACAAGCTCAACCAGGCGCTGCGCGCGGGCGGTTCGAGCGGCCCCGACGTGGTCTCCTCGTTCACCACGTCCAACGTCGGCACGTTCTGCTCCTCGGGCGCCTTCCTCGATCTGAAGCCGTTCATCGAGAAGTCGAAGCTCGACCTGGACGCGATCGTCCCGAAGCCGATGCTGGACTACACCGAATTCGAGGGCACCCGCTGCGCCCTCCCCCTCCTCGGCGACGCCTACGGGCTCTACTACGACAAGGACGCCTTCGAGGCCGCCGGGATCGAGCAACCCCCCAAGACCTGGTCGGAGTTCGCCGAGGTGGCGAAGAAGCTGACGAAGCCGAAGGGCGACGGGTACGAGCGGCTCGGCTTCATGCCGAACTACCACGGCTACGAGACGGTCGTGGACCACTACATGTCCCAGTGGGACCACGCCTACTTCGACGCCGACGGCAAGTCGAACATCGGCAAGGACCCGGCGTTCGCGGAGATGTTCACGTACCAGAAGAAGCTCGTCGACGACCTCGGCGGCTTCGCCAGACTGGAGAAGTACCGCAACACGTTCGGGGACGAGTGGGGTGCCGAGCACCCCTTCCACACCGGTCAGGTGGCGATGCAACTGGACGGCGAGTGGCGGCTCGGCATGGCGCGGGACGCCGGCGTCGACTTCGAGATCGGCACCGCGCCGCTGCCGGTCGCCGACGACGAGGTGGACGAGTACGGCAAGGGCTTCCTCTCCGGCACGATCATGGGCATCGCCCCGCGGAGCGAGAAGCAGAACGCCGCCTGGGAACTGGTGAAGTACATGACGACCGACACCGAGGCCGTGGTCTCCTTCGCCAACGCCATCCGCAACGTGCCCTCGACCTTCGAGGCCCTGAAGTCCCCCGGCCTGAAGACGGACCCGGCCTTCAGGACCTTCCTCGACATCGCCCGGCACCCCGATTCGAACACCCCGCCGGCCTCCGTCAACGGCTCCACGTACCAGACGACGCTCCAGGACTTCGGCTTCCAGTACGAGTCCGGCAAGGTGAAGGACCTGAAGGCGGGCCTGGCGAAGACCGCGGAGCAGATCGACACCGACATCGAGCAGGCGAAGTAGCGCCGCCGATGTCCACACACACGCTCCGCGCGAAACACCGCGCGCCGACGCTCCGGACGCTCGCCTTCCTCTCCCCGTGGCTCATCGGTTTCGGTGTCTTCTTCGCCTATCCGCTGGTGTCCACCGTCTACTTCTCCTTCATGAGGTACGACGGTTTCGGCGTCCCGGAGTTCCGGGGCATGGACAACTGGGTGTACGTCTTCCAGGACTACCCGATGTTCTGGCCGGCCCTGCGCAACACCCTCTGGCTGGTACTGGTCATGGTGACCTGCCGGGTGGTCTTCGGCCTCGGCGTCGGCCTGCTCATCACGAGGATCAGAACGGGTACGGGCGTCTTCCGCACCCTCTTCTATCTGCCCTGTCTGGCCCCGCCGGTCGCCGCGACGCTCGCCTTCGTGTTCCTCCTCAACCCCGGTACGGGCCCGGTCAACGCGGTACTGGAGGGGCTGGGCGTGCCGGCGCCGGGCTGGTTCACGGACGCCGACTGGTCCAAGCCGGCGCTGACCGCACTCGCGATCTGGGGCGTGGGCGACCTGATGGTCATCTTCATGGCCGCGCTGCTGGACGTACCGAAGGAGCAGTACGAGGCGGCGGCGCTGGACGGGGCGTCCCCCTGGCAGCGGTTCCGCTTCGTCACGCTCCCCAACATCTCCCCCATCGTGCTGTTCGCCGTGGTCACGGGCGTGATCCAGACGATGCAGTACTACACACAGCCCCTGGTCGCGGGAAAGGTCGCCTCGGGTGTCATCGGCGGCTCGGGTCAGCAGTTCGAGCCGGGCTACCCCGACAAGTCGACCCTCACGCTCCCCCAGCTCGTCTACAACCTGGGCTTCCAGCGCTTCGACTACGGGGCGGCCTGTGTGGTGGCCCTGGTCCTCTTCGCCCTGTCGACGGCGTTCACCGCGCTGCTGATGCGCCGCCGGGGCGGACTGATCCAGGCGGGTGCCCGATGACGCCCCCCGTACCGGACGGGCCCGCACACCGCACCGCCCGCCGCCGGGCCCTGCTGGAGTGGATCGCGGTGCACTCCCTCGGCGTGGCGGCGGCGCTCCTCTTCACGCTGCCGTTCGTCTTCGTGGTCCTCACCTCGCTGATGAGCGACCAGCAGGCCCTCACCCGCGATCTGGTCCCGGACACCTGGGAGTGGGCCAACTACCGCAAGGTGTGGGACACCCCGGGCTTCCTCACCTGGTGGCGCAACACCCTCCTCTACGCGGGCCTGGGCACCGCGCTCACGGTCGTGTCGTCGCTCCCCGTCGCGTACGCCCTCGCCAAGTTCCGCTTCCGGGGGCGGCATCTGGCGCTGATGCTGGTGATCTCGATGATGATGCTGCCGCCGCAGGTCGTCATCATCCCGATGTACCTGTTCTGGGCGAAGCAGCTGGACCTCTCCGGCAGCCTCTGGCCGCTGATCGTCCCGATGGCGTTCGGCGACGCGTTCTCGATCTTCCTCCTGCGCCAGTTCCTGCTGACCGTCCCGGACGAGTACCTGGACGCGGCCCGCGTCGACGGCTGCGGCGAACTCCGCACACTGCTCAGGGTCGTCCTCCCGATGGCGAAGCCGGGCATCGCGGCGGTGGCCCTGTTCCAGTTCTTCTACGCCTGGAACGACTACTTCGGCCCGCAGATCTACGCCTCGGAGAATCCGGCCGCCTGGACGCTCTCCTACGGTCTGGAATCCTTCAAGGGCGCCCACCACACCGACTGGAACCTCACCATGGCGGCGACCGTGCTCGTCATGGCGCCCGTGATCCTCGTGTTCTTCCTCGCCCAGAAGGCGTTCGTCGAGGGCGTCACCCTCACCGGAGTCAAGGGATGACTATGAAACTCACCGTGGTCGGCGGAGGCTCGACCTACACCCCCGAACTCATCGACGGCATCGCCCGGTTGAGGGACACGCTCCCCGTCACCGAGCTGGTCCTCACCGACCCGGCGACGGACCGCCTCGAGCTGATCGGCGCCCTGTCCCGGCGTATCCTCGCCCGGCAGGGCCACCCCGGCACCATCACCACCACCGCCGACCTGGACGCGGCCGTGGACGGCGCGGACGCGGTGCTGCTCCAGCTCCGGGTGGGCGGGCAGGCGGCACGGCAGCAGGACGAGACGTGGCCCCTGGACTGCGGCTGCGTGGGCCAGGAGACGACCGGCGCGGGCGGCCTCGCGAAGGCGCTGCGCACGGTCCCGGTGGTCCTGGACATCGCCGAGCGGGTCCGCCGGGCCAGCCCGGACGCCTGGATCATCGACTTCACCAACCCCGTGGGCGTCGTCACCCGCGCGCTGCTGCAGGCAGGACACAAGGCACTGGGGCTGTGCAACGTGGCCATCGGCCTGCAGCGCAAGTTCGCGGCACTGCTGGGCACCGACCCGGCGGACCTCCACCTGGACCACGTGGGCCTGAACCACCTCACGTGGGAGACGGCGGTACGCAAGGACGGCGAGGACGTCCTCCCCGCCCTCCTCTCCGCCCACGGCGACACGATCGCCGCCGACCTCCGCCTCCCCCGCCCGCTGCTGGACCGCCTTGGCGTGGTCCCGTCCTACTACCTGCGCTACTTCTACGCGCACGACGAGGTCGTACGGGAGATGCGCACGAAGCCGTCCCGGGCGGCCGAGGTCGCCGACATGGAGCGCCGCCTCCTCGCCCTGTACGCCGACCCGGCCCTCGACGAGAAGCCGGACCTGCTGTCCCAGCGGGGCGGCGCCTACTACTCGGAGGCGGCGGTGGACCTGGCGGCGGCCCTGCTGCGCGGCGCCGGCTCCCGGCACCAGGTGGTCAACACCCTCAACAACGGCACGCTGCCCTTCCTCCCGGACGACGCGGTGATCGAGGTGCAGGCGACGGTGGGCCCGAAGGGCGCGACGCCGCTGCCCGTCGCCTCCGTGGATCCCCTGTTCTCGGGCCTGATGGCGAGCGTCACCACGTACGAGAACCTGGCCCTGGAGGCGGCACTGCACGGCGGCCGCGACCGCGTCTTCCGCGCACTCCTCGCCCACCCGCTGATCGGCCAGTACGAGTACGCCGACCGCCTCACCGACGATCTGATCGCACACAACCGGGAGCACCTCACGTGGGCCTGACCGCAGGCGTCCTCGCCATCGACGCCGGCAACAGCAAGACGGACGTGGCGGTGGTCGCGCACGACGGCACGCTGCTGGCCTCCGCACGGGGCGCGGGGTTCCGGCCCCCGGCCGTCGGCCTGGACGCGGCGATGTCCGCGCTCACCGAGGCGGTGGAGCGGGCGCTGGACACCGCCGGCGTCCGCGAGGTCGCGCATGTCTCGGCATGCCTGGCCAACGCGGATCTTCCCGTGGAGGAACGGCGGTTGACGGCGGCGGTGACAGGGAAGGGCTGGGGGGCGAGCGTCGAGGTGCACAACGACACGTTCGCGATCCTGCGGGCGGGCGTGAGCGAGCCGCGGGGGGTGGCCGTCGTCTGCGGCGCGGGCATCAACTGCGTGGGGATGCTGCCCGACGGGCGTACGGCCCGTTTCCCGGCGGTGGGGCGGATATCGGGGGACTGGGGCGGGGGCTGGGCGCTGGCCGAGGAGGCGCTGTGGCACGCGGCGCGCGCCTCGGACGGGCGGGGTTCGCCGACGGCGCTGTCGCTCGCCCTGCCGGGGCACTTCGGCCTGCCGGACATGCCGTCGCTGATCGAGGCGCTGCATCTGGAACGGGTGGACCCGGCCCGGCGGCACGAACTGACGCCGGTGCTCTTCGCCGTGGCGGCGGAGGGGGACGCGGTGGCGGGGGCGATCGTCGACCGGCAGGCGGAGGAGATCGTGTCGATGGCCGTGGTCGCGCTGCGGCGGCTGGGCCTGCTGGAGGAGGAGACGCCGGTGGTGCTGGGGGGTGGGGTGCTGGCGGCACGGCATACGCGGCTGGACGTCGGCATACGGGAGTTGCTGGCCGCACGGGCCCCGAAGGCGGTCCCCCGGGTGGTGACGGGCCGCCCGGTACTGGGGGCCGCGCTGCTGGGGCTGGACCGGCTGGGGGCGGGGGCCGGGGCGCGGGAGCGGGTGCGGTCGCATCTCGGGGAGTGAGGCGGCGGGCGGAGGGCTGCGGGAACCGTACCGATTTCTGGGGCGTGTTCGTGGGCAGGGTGGGGGCGGGGACGGTGGAGAAAGCCGCAAGTGCGGTGTAGTTGGATCAAGATCGCGCCAAGGCCGGTGCATATGTCAGTCCCGGCGGTGATACTTGCCGGGAGGAATGACCACGGGGGAGGTCACCATGGCACCGAACAGCACGGCACCGCCCGGCGTCACGCATGCGCCGGCGCTGCCCGCGGTGCCGCCGCAGCCCGGACCCGTATCCCTGCCGGAACCTCCACCACCGCGCCGTACCGCGTTCGCGGAGGGTGTCGACCGTCTCCGCAGGGCCGCCACCACCGAGCCCGGCCGGCTCAGGATCATCGGCGCGCTCCTCGCCGCCCTCGTCGTCGCCTTCGGCGCGGTGACCGCGTGGCAGATGACCGACAGGGCGGCGGCCGCCGACGACGTCCTCACCAGCAGCCAGCCGCTCAGCTCGGACGCCGCCGACATCTACCGTTCCCTCGCCGACGCCAACACCGCCGCGTCCAGCGGCTTCCTCGCCGGCGGTCAGGAGACCGCCGCGTCCAGGGACCGCTACGAGAAGGACATCCGCACCGCCGCCGCGAAACTCGTCAACGCGGCGGCCAACTCGGAACCGGACTCCCCCTCCACCGCCACGATCACCAAGCTCAACCGCCTGCTCCCCGAGTACAAGGGCCTGGTGGAACGCGCCCGCACCTACAACCGCCAGGGTTTCCCCGTAGGCGGCGCCTACCTGCGGTACGCGAACGAGAAGATGCAGAAGGAGATGCTCCCGGCGGCGGAGGACCTCTACACCAAGGAGAACCAGCGCCTGCGCGACGACTACGCGGACGCGACCCCCTACCCCTGGCCCGCGATCGCCCTCGGGATCGTCGCCCTGGCCGCGCTCGCGTGGGCCATGCGCCGCAACTACGTCCGCACCAACAGGGTCCTCAACCACGGCCTGGTGGCCGCCACCACAGCGGCGACCGTGGTCCTGTTGTGGCTGACGGCCGGCCACACCCTCGCCCGCTCGAACCTCGACGACTCCTACGACCACGGCGTCCGCTCCCTCAACGTCCTGCACGACGCCCGTATCGCCTCGCTGAAGGCCCGGGGCAACGAGAACCTGACGCTGGTGGCGCGGGGCGCGGAGACGACGAAGGTCGGCGGCGAGACCTTCGACGCGTACGACCACGACTTCGGCCGCGACATGGACACCCTCGCCAAGGGCCTGGCCCAGGCCGGACGCCTCGCGGACGACGACAGCGGCGAGCGGCCGGTGACCGCCGCGGTGGGCAATATGACGGAGTGGAAGAAGCGTCACGCGGCCGCCCGTGAGCAGGACGAGAACGGCAACTACCAGCAGGCGCTGGACATGGTGATCGGCGCGAAGGGCGCGACGGGCGAGTGCTTCGACAGCGTCGACGAGAACCTCGCGACGGCGCTGGCGCACGAGGAGGCGGAGTTCAAGCAGGCGGCCGGCGACGGCCGGGACGCGCTGGCGGGACTGCCGATGGGGGCGGCGGTCCTCGCCGTACTGGGCGCGGCCGGCGCGGTGCTCGGCATAGGCCGCAGGCTGTCGGAGTACCGATGAACGGACAGGTGAACGGACCGAAGGGGGCCATGACGATGATCACACGACACCTGCGGGCCCGCCTGAAGGGCTGGGGCGGAGTGGGCGCGATGGCGACCGCCTGCGCCCTGGCCCTGGTCTTCGCGCTGGTTCTGACCTGCACCGGCGCCCCGACCGGGGCCGCACCACAGCCGGCGGGCCAGTCCGTCTCCCACGCCGCACGGGCACAGGCGGACGAGGACTGCGCGGACCCGGAGAAGCAGACCCTGCCCCCGTCCACCGCCGACGGCCCCACCATCGAGGCGATCAAGAACCGCGAGGGCGAGAAGCGGAAGCTGATCGTGGGCGTCGACCAGAACAGCTACCGCTGGGGCTACCGCGACCCCAACAGCGGTGAGGGCGGCACGCTCGAGGGCTTCGACATCGACTTGGTGCACAGGATCGCCGAGGACATTCTCGGCGACCGGGACGCGGTCCAGTTCAAGGCGATCCCGACCGACCAGCGCATACCGGCGATTCAGGCGGGCCGGGTCGACATGGTCGTCCGGACGATGACGATCAACTGCGACCGGCTGGAGGACGTGGCGTTCTCCGCGCCGTACTTCAAGACGGGCCAGCAGGTGCTGGCCCCGAAGTCCTCACCGGTCGAGGGGTACGACGAGACGCTCGCCGACCAGGAGATCTGCACGGCGACGGGCTCGACGGCGTACACGAAGCTGGAGGCCGACAAGAAGGCCGGCAGGCTGCCGGAGTCCACCGACATCCGCACCACCGTGCCCAACCAGCTGGACTGCCTGGTGCGGCTGCAGCTCGGCGAGGTCGACGCGGTGGTCACCGACGGCGCGCTCGCGGCCAGCCAGGCCGCGCAGGATCCGACGGTGCAGCTCAAGGGCGAGGCCTTCACGGCCGAGTACTACGGCGTGGCGATGAAGAAGGACGCGGACGACCTGGTGCGCCGGGTCAACCGGATCCTGGTGGACTTCCGCGAGGACACCACGGACGGCTGGCAGGACGCGTACACGAAGTGGCTGTCGGCCACGCTGGGCGCGGACGCCTCCCGGTCAAAGCCCCCGCCCCCGGAATACCTGCGCGAAAGCTGACCCCCGAGGCTCCCAGACCCCAGACCCCCAACCACCCCCCAGCGAGAGGTGATCGATGGCCGACACGGATCCCACCGGGCCGGTGATGGACCGGGACGAGGTGGACCGTGCGCTGGCGCGGCTCGGCGCGGAGCACGAGGCGATCGAGACCTCGCTCCTCGCCCTGCAGGACCACGCGGGCCGAAGACTCCTGGAGGGCGCGCACCTCACCGGTGTCACCGAGGAACGCTGGACGGCCACGGAGGCGTCGATCACGCTGCTGTGGACGTACTTCGACGCGTACACGGACGCGCTGCGCAGGGCCCGGGACATCAGGTCCCGCCGCCGCTGGTCCAGCCGCGAGGACCTGGTGGAGCTGACGGAACTGCTGCGCGGCGAGCCGGTGGCCCTGGCCGCCGACGCGCAGGCGCCGCACGCCGTCCGGCTCGGCGAGCGCTGTTCGCTCGTCACCCTCGTCGACCGTATGAACGAGCTGTACGCGACCTCGCTCGACATGATCGTGGCCGCCGACGCCGTCTGGTCCGCGCTGCCCGCACGGATCGATCTGCTCGCCGCCGAACTCCAGCGCACCGGCCGGCTCGCGCACTCGGTCGGGGTGCGCCCCGGCGAGCATCCGGCGGGCGACGACCTGGAGCGGATCACCCGCACGCTGACGAGGCTGCGCGAGCGGGTGGTGTCCGATCCGCTGGCGTACTGGAGGAAGGCGGAGGGCAGTTCGGCGCCGGGCGGCGGCCGGCCCGACACCACGGTGTACGACCGTGAGGCCCGTGCGCTGGAGGACGTGCGCCGGGAGATCGACGCCGTACTGACGGTCCGCCAGGACGCCGAGAAGCGGATCGTCAGACTGCGGGACGTGCTGTCGCGTGCCGACCGTACCCTCGCCGAGGCCCGCACCGCGCGCGGCGAGGTGCTGGCGAAGATCGCCTCGACGGAGGTGCCGGTGGTCAGCGGCCCGCCGACCGTGCTGCAGGAGCAGCTGTCGACGGCCGCCGAGTACCGCAGGCACGCCCAGTGGCACCGCCTGTCCCCGCTGCTCGAGTCGCTGGAGCGCAGGGCGGAGGACGAACTGCTGCGTGCCCGCGAGTCGTTGACCGCGGTGACGGCCCCGCTGGCGGTCCGTGCCGAACTGCGCGGCCGGCTGGACGCGTACAAGGCGAAGGTGGCCCGGTACGGCCTGGCGGAGGATCCCGAACTGGTGGAGCGGTACGAGAAGGCGCGCCGCATGCTGTGGAGCGCGCCCTGCGATCTGCGCGCCGCCGACCGGGCGGTGCTGCGCTACCAGCAGGCGGCGTCCGAGCTCCTCGGCTCGGCGCCCCGGGTACCGGGCCAGGGCGCCGGTCCCGACGACCGGAGGGGGCCCGGCGCATGACGGACGGCGAGAACCAGGGCGGTCAGGCACAGCGCGCCTGTCAGCGCCCCGAGTGCGACGGCACGTACGAGGACGTCGGCGGCGGCGAGCTGTACTGCGACACCTGCGGGCTCGCCCCGGTGGTGTCGCCGACGGGCATGGTCGTCTCGCCCCCGACCGGCATCACGGCAGGCGGGGAATCCCGGGGTTCGGGCAGTACGGGCAGCGGCCGCAGTTCCCGTACGTCGTCGCAGTCGTCGAAGTCGCGCCGCTCGGTCTCCGGACGGCTGTCCCGCTCGCTGTCGGGCCGGACCACGGGCCGCTCGGTGTCGGTGCGCAGTTCCGGTGCGGGCGGCGGCTCGTCCGGCCGGGGCCGGCTCGGTGCCGGACTGGTCGAGGTGCCGCCGATCCCGCGCCCCGACCCGCGCGCGATGGTGCTCGCCGACCCCGAGGTGCCCGAGCGGAAGCGGTTCTGCTCGCGCTCCGACTGCGGGGCGCCGGTGGGGCGGGCCCGCGGCGGCCGGCCGGGGCGTACGGAGGGCTTCTGCACCAAGTGCGGCCACCCGTACTCGTTCGTCCCCAAGCTGCGGGGCGGGGACATCGTGCACGGCCAGTACGAGGTGGTGGGCTGTCTCGCGCACGGCGGGCTCGGCTGGATCTACCTCGCCGTGGACCGGGCGGTCTCGGACCGCTGGGTGGTGCTGAAGGGCCTGCTGGACACGGGCGACCAGGACGCGATGGCGGCGGCGATCTCCGAGCGGCGCTTCCTCGCGGAGATCGAGCACGCCAACATCGTGCGGATCTACAACTTCGTGGAGCATCTGGACCAGCGGACCGGCTCCCTCGACGGCTACATCGTCATGGAGTACCTGGGCGGCAAGTCGCTGAAGGAGATCGCCAACGGCCGCCGCACACCGGAGGGCAGACGCGATCCGCTGCCGGTGGAGCAGGCCTGCGCGTACGGCATCGAGGCCCTGGAGGCGCTCGGCCATCTGCACAGCCGCAACCTGCTCTACTGCGACTTCAAGGTCGACAACGCGATCCAGACCGAGGACCAGCTGAAGCTGATCGACATGGGCGCGGTGCGCCGGATGGACGACGAGGAGTCGGCCATCTACGGCACGGTCGGCTACCAGGCGCCCGAGGTCGCCGACGTCGGCCCGTCGGTGGCGTCGGACCTGTACACGGTGGCCCGTACGCTCGCCGTCCTCACGTTCGACTTCCAGGGCTACACGAACGTGTACGTGGACTCGCTGCCCGACCCGGACACCATCGAGGTGTTCCGTCAGTACGAGTCCTTCTACCGTCTTCTGGTCCGCGCCACGGACCCGGACCCGGCCCGCAGGTTCGCCTCCGCGCAGGAGATGACGGAGCAGCTGACCGGGGTGCTGCGCGAGGTCGTCTCGCTGCAGACCGGGCGTGCCCGGCCCGCGCTGTCGCCGCTCTTCGGCCCGGAACCGCGGGTGACGGACACGGAGTTGTTCCCCGCGCTGAACGGGGACGTGTCCCGCCTGGGCGCCCGCCCCCGGAAGGGGACACCCCGGCTCCCGCCGGCCCCCGCCGCGCTGGTCAGGCCCGTCGGCTGCTCCGCCGCCGCGCTCGCCCTGCCCGTGCCGCACGTCCACCCCTCGGACCCGAACGCCGGTTTCCTCGCCGGTCTGCTGACGTCCGCGCCCGCCGAGCTGATCAACGCGCTGGCGGCGGCGCCCGCCCCGTCGGCGGAGACCCGGCTGCGGGAGATCCGCGCCCGGCTGGAGACCGGCGAGTGGCCCACCGCCCTGTCGGCCCTGCACACCCTGGAGGAACAGGACCCCGACGACTGGCGGGTGGTCTGGTACCGGGGCGTGGCCGCGCTGGTCACCGGCGACCACGAGGGCGCCGCGCTCGCCTTCGACGCGATCTACGACGCGTTCCCGGGCGAGATCGCGCCGAAGCTGGCGCTCGGCGTGTGCGCGGAGGTGCTGGGCCAGCTGGACAACGCCGCCGAGTACTACCGCCTGGTGTGGTCGACCGACCCCAGCTATGTGAGCGCCGCGTTCGGGCTGGCCCGGGTGCGGCTGGCGGCCGGGGACCGCGGCGGGGCCGTACGGACGCTGGAGTCGGTGCCGGAGTCGTCCATCCACTACACGGCCGCCCGGGTGGCGGCCGTGCGGGCACGGCTGCGCGGGCGTACGGCGGCCGCCGCCGACGTACCGTTCCTGGACGATCTGACGGCCGCCGCCGGGCAGGTCGAGGCCCTGGAGGCGTACGGTCTGGATCCGGCGCGCCGGGAGCTGTTGTCGGCGGAGGTCCTCGGCTGCTGCCTCGACTGGGTACTCTCCGGGGGCCAGGGTTCCGCTCCTCCCGCCGCCGGGGGGCGGACGCTGCTCGGCAGCGGCCTGGACGAACGGGGCCTGCGCTTCGGCCTGGAGCGTTCGTACCGCACGCTGGCCCGGCTGGCGCGCAGCGGCGAGGAGAGGATCGACCTGGTGGAACGTGCCAATCGTTACCGCCCCCGGACGTGGGTGTAGTTGATGTCGCAGATGCCTCAGCAGGCCGCACTGGCGAAGTGCCCGAGCTGTGAGGAACCCCTCGAGTCGGGTGATCGTTTCTGCGGTGCGTGCGGATACGACCTGTCGGTGGTTCCCGCACGGCCGCGGGACGAGCCGACGATCGCGATGAACGGCGTGGTGCCGCCGCAGACTTCGGCGGAGCGCGCCGCGTCCCGGCCGCCTTCGGCCCCGCCCGCCGCACCGGCGTGGCCCGCCCCGGACGGCCCCGCCGACCCGGCTCCGGCTCATCGCCCGGCGGACGTACCGGGCACGAACTCGGACGGCTCGCCCCTGTCGGGCACGCCCGCCGAGCCCGAACGGCCTTCCGCCGCCGTGCCGCCTCCGGCACCGGTACGGCCCTCCACGACCGGGAGCGCGCTCGCACCCGGCGCTCCCGCGCCCGCGGCGTCCGTGCGGCCTCCCGCCACCGGGGGTGCCCCGGCGCCCGGCGCATCTGTACGGCCCTCCACGACCGGGGGCACGCCCGCTGCCGGTGCACCCGCACAGCCCGCCGCGGCCGGGGGAACTCCCACTCCCGGTGCCCCCGCCGCGGGACCGGCAGCCGTACAGCCCTCTCCCGCCGGAGGCGCTCCCGTCGCCCCTTCGTCCGGGGTGCGGTTCGACCGGCGGGCGGAGCCGGCCGCCGACGAGTACCCGCTGCAGGCGCCCGACCCGCGGGTGGCGGCCGAGCCGGCGCAGAGCGCCGAGGAGACCGCCGCCGTGTGCGTGGCCTGCCGTGCGGGCCGGGTGGACGACGACGGTTACTGCGAGAACTGCGGCCACGCCCAGCCGCGCGAACGGGACCACATGGAACAGGAATGCGGCCCCCTGGCCGCGGTCAGCGACCGCGGACTGCGCCACCACCGCAACGAGGACGCCTTCGCCGTGGGCACCGCCGCGCTGCCCGACGGTGCCCCCGCCTCCGTGGCGGTCGTCTGTGACGGCGTCTCCTCCGCGACCCGCCCCGACGAGGCGTCACTCGCCGCCTCCCGCGTCGCGAGCGAGTCCCTCCTCGCGGCCCTGCCGCGCGGCACGCATCCGCAGCAGGCGATGCACGAGGCGATCATCGCCGCCGCCGAGGCGGTCAACGCGCTGGCCGACGACCCCGAGGCGGCGGGTGAGCACGCCCCGCACCAGAACGCCCCCGCGTGCACTTTCGTCGGCGCCGTGGTCACGGCCGGGCTGCTGGTGGTCGGCTGGGTCGGCGACAGCCGCGTCTACTGGGTGCCGGTCGACCGTTCCGCCCCGGCGGCCCGGCTCACCGAGGACGACTCGTGGGCCGCGCAGATGGTCGCCGCGGGTCTGATGGGCGAGGCCGAGGCGTACGCCGACCAGCGGGCCCACGCCATCACCGGCTGGCTCGGCGCCGACGCGTACGAACTGGAGCCGCACACCGCCTCGTTCAAGCCGGACCGGCCCGGTGTGGTCGTGGTCTGCACCGACGGCCTGTGGAACTACGCCGAGTCGGCCGACGAGATGGCCGAGATCCTCCCCGCCGACGCGGCCGTACGACCGCTGCACGGCGCGCGCGTACTGGTCGGTCACGCGCTCGACGGCGGGGGCCACGACAACGTAACAGTGGCCCTCGTGCCGTTCCCGGCCGTCCCGCAGGGGGCAGGATCGGCCTGAGGCCGCTTACGGGAAGCCTTGTACGGGGAAGCCCGACGGACCGGAGGGGACCGGGCCGTCATCCGTCGTCGCCCCGCGCCGCCGGGGCAGCCAAGGGGGAGCGAAACAGGCATGGCCAATTTCTCGAAATCCAACGTGCCGCAGTTCTCGGTGGACGTGAACCAGAACGTGTATCTGCCGGAGGGCGGCCGCGAGGTCCACGCCATCGTCACGGTGACGGCGACCGGCGGCGGCACCATCGGCAGCGCGGTGACGGCACCCCACCTCTACTCGCCCGGTGAGGGACCGTCGGCGGCCGTGGTCCTCATGGTCGACTGCTCGGGCTCGATGGACTACCCGCCGACCAAGATGCGCAACGCCCGCGACGCCACGGCCGCCGCGATCGACGCCCTGCGCGACGGCGTGCACTTCGCGGTGGTCGGCGGCACGCACGTGGCCAGGGAGGTGTACCCGGGCGGCGGAGGACTGGCGGTGGCCGGCGCCGGAACGCGCGAGCAGGCCAAGCAGGCGCTGCGAAGACTGAGCGCGGGCGGCGGTACGGCGATCGGGACCTGGCTGGGACTGACCGACCGGCTGCTGGCGTCGGCGGAGGTGGCGATCCGGCACGGCATCCTGCTCACCGACGGCCGCAACGAGCACGAGTCGCCGGAGGACCTGAAGGCGGCCCTGGAGGCGTGCGCGGGTCGGTTCACCTGTGACGCCCGTGGCGTGGGCACCGACTGGGAAGTGAAAGAAGTCACAGCCGTCGCCTCGGCGCTCCTCGGCACCGCCGACATCGTCGCCGACCCGGCCGGTCTCGCCGCCGACTTCACGCGGATGATGGAGACGGCGATGGGCAAGGAGGTCGCGGACGTCTCGCTGCGGCTGTGGACCCCGGTCGGTACGACGGTGAGGTTCGTGAAGCAGGTCGCGCCGACGGTCGAGGAACTCACCGGCCGCCGTACGGAAGCGGGCCCGCGCGCGGGCGACTACCCGCTGGGTTCCTGGGGCGACGAGTCCCGTGACTACCACGTCTGCGTCGAGGTGCCGGCGGCCGACATCGGCCAGGAGATGCTGGCGGCCCGGCTGTCGCTGGTGATTCCGCAGCCCGACCGGGGCGTGCAGAGCCTCGGTGCGCAGGGTCTGGTCCGCGCGGTGTGGACGGACGACATGGCCGCCTCGACGTCCATCAACCCCCAGGTCGCCCACTACACGGGGCAGGCGGAACTGGCGGAAGTCATCCGACAAGGACTGGATCTGCGCAAAGAGGGGGATATCGACGGAGCGACGGCCAAACTGGGCCGGGCGGTCCAGCTCGCGAGCGCGTCCGGCAACGCGGATACTGCGAAACTGCTTGCGAAGGTGGTGGACGTGGTCGACGCCGCGGCGGGTACTGTGCGACTGAAAGCGAAGGTCGAGGAAGCCGACGAGATGACGCTCGAAACCCGGTCCACAAAGACTGTTCGTGTAAAGAAGTGATCCGTAAGTAGTCGAGCCCGACCCCTCGGGGTGGGAGAAATCCGGTCGGAACCGGCCGGAAAAGGAGAGGGGGAAGCGCCGACATGCCGACCTGCCCGAACGGACACCAGTCGGGTTCCGACGACTGGTGCGAGGTGTGCGGTCACCGCATGGCGGGTGCCGTGCCGCCACCCCCTCCCCCGCCTCCCGCACCCGGTGGCTACGGCTTCCCGCCGCCCGGCGGCGGTCCCGGCGGCCCCGGTGGTTTCGGGGGCGGCCAACCGGAGCTGTGCCCGCAGTGCCGTACGCCCCGTGAGGGCGCGGCGCCGTTCTGCGAGGAGTGCCGGTGGAACTTCCTGACGAACACGGCGACCTCGTACACCCCGGCCGCCCCGCGCCCGCCGGCCCCCGGCCCGGGTCCCGGCGGCCCCTTCCAGCAGCCGCCCGGCGGACCGTCGTACGGCGGCGGTGACGGATACGACTACCAGGGCTCACGCCCGTCCCAGGTGAACCGCCCGGCCGAACCGATTCCGCCCGGCCCGCCCGGCTTCGGCGGCGACCCGTCCCGCCCGGTACCGCCCCCGCCCGGACCTGGCGGACCTGCCGGACCCGGCGGCTACGGGGGCCCCGGCGGGCCCGGTGGTCCGGGTGGTCCCGGTGGCTTTGGCGGTCCGGGTGGCCCCAACGGGCCCGGCGGTCCCGGCGGTCCCGGCGGTCCCGGCGGCCCGAACGGACCCGGCGGCTACGGCGGTCCCGGCGGCCCGAACGGTCCGGGTGGCCAGAACGGTCCGGGGGGTCCCGGCGGCCCGAACGGTCCGGGTGGCTACGGCGGCGGTCCTGGCGGCCCCGGTGGCTACGGCGGTCCCGGTGGTCCCAACGGCCCCGGCGGTCCTGGCGGCCCCAACGGCCCCGGTGGCTACGGCGGTCCCGGTGGACCGAACGGTCCCGGCGCCCCTCAGGCGTTCCAGCCCGGCCCACCGGCGCCTCCCGGCTTCCCGCAGGAGACCGACCGCCGCCCGCAGCAGGGCGGCGGCGCCCCCTTCGGCGGCGCTGACGACGACTGGGTGATCTCCCCGCCCGGCGGCAACCCGGGTCAGTCCGGCGGCGGTTACGGCTACCCGCAGCAGGGCGCGGGCGCGACCCAGGCACCGCCCGGACCCGGCGGCTTCCCGCAGCAGCCGCGTCCGCCGCAGGGCCCGGTGACCTGGAGCGCGACCATCGGTCCCGACCGCGACTACTTCATGGCGATGATGCAGCGCTCCGGCCCCGAGGCCGCGGGCCTGAACCTGCCCGCGTACTCCCCCGAGCAGCAGCGCACGCTCAGCGGCAACCAGATCACCATCGGGCGCCGCCGCCACTCCACCGGCGACACCCCCGACATCGATCTGTCGACCCCGCCGGAGGACCCGGGCGTCTCGCATCAGCACGCGGTGCTGGTGCAGCAGCCGGACGGGACCTGGGCGGTCGTCGACCAGAACTCCACCAACGGCACCACGGTCAACAACGGCGACGAGCCGATCCAGCCGTTCGTCCCGGTCCCGCTGCAGGACGGCGACCGCGTCCACGTGGGCGCGTGGACGACGATCACGATCCACCGGGGCTGAGCGGGCCGGGCCGCGGCGTGCGCGCTGCGGCCTGCCCGCCCTAGGGCCGGAGTCCTACGCCGTCGTGTCTGAGACCATGGACGGCGTGACAGAGATTCGGCGCGGCACGCTTCAGGAGCAGACCTTCTACGAGCAGGTCGGCGGGGAGGAGACCTTCCGCCGGCTCGTCCACCGTTTCTATGCGGGGGTGGCCGACGATCCGCTGCTGAAGCCCATGTATCCGGAGGAGGATCTGGGGCCGGCGGAGGAGCGGCTGGTGCTGTTCCTCATGCAGTACTGGGGTGGTCCGACGACGTACAGCGAGAACCGGGGTCATCCACGGCTGCGGATGCGGCATGTTCCGTTCAAGGTGGACCGGGCGGCGCACGACGCGTGGCTGAAGCACATGCGGGACGCCGTGGACGAGCTGGGCCTCTCCGAGGAGCATGAGGCGACGCTCTGGAAGTACCTGACATACGCGGCCGCGTCGATGATCAACTCCCCGGACTGACTTTCCCGCCCCGCCCGCATACCGGAACCCCTTGACCGGTTTCCGATCACAATCCGGTCAAGCCCACCCCACAGCCGCTTACCCCCACCACACCCCCTCTGACAACATCACCCGCAGGTCGGGGGACAACCACGGGGGGTTGAGTGACATCCGCAGCGCACACCGCGAGGTTCGTCCTCGCCCGCGCCCGATCCCACAAACCCCTTCTCGCCGCGGCCCTCCTCACCGTCCTCCTCACCACGGCCGTCCTGGCCACCCTCACCGCGTACTCCACCACCATCGGCGACGCCTCGCTGCGCCACGCCCTCACCACCCCCCGCGCCCCCGCCGACACCACTCTCACCGTCAAGGCGGAGACCCTCCCCGCACAGGACCGCGCCGAGGCCGACAAAGCCGTACGGGAGGGTGCGCGGAAGGCCTTCGACGGCCTCCCGGTCACCCTCCGCACCCTGATCCGCTCCGGCCCGTACGCCCTCCCGGACTCCCTGCGCTCCCCGGAGCAGCGGAAGAGGACCGACGACCCGGACCTCACCCACTTCGCCGCCCTGGACCGCGCCCAGATACGCATCACCGAGGGCCGCATGCCCTCGCGAGCGGGCGGCGAGGAAATCGAGACCGCCCTCCCCGAGACAGCCGCCCGAGCCCTCGGTCTGCGCCCCGGCACCGTCCTCACCCTGGACAACCGCCTCGACGGCCCCCCGGCGAGGATCCGCGTCACCGGCCTCTACGAGCCCACCGACACCGCCGCCCCGTACTGGCAGCTGGACGACCTCGACGGCCGCGGAGTCGTCAAGGTCCACTTCACGACGTACGGCCCCCTCCTCACCGACCCCACCGTCTTCGCCGACGACCGGGTCACCGCGGGCGGCTCCGGCTGGCTGGCCTCCGCCGACTTCTCGACGATGACCACCGACCGTGTCGACGCCCTCCGCGACGCGGCCCGCCAGGGCACAGCCGCCCTCCCCGAGGCGGAGGCACTGCACGGCGCGGCAACGGCCGGAAGCGACCTCCCCGCCGCCCTGGACCGTATCGAGCGCTCGCTCCTCGTGGCCCGCTCCACCCTCCTGATCATCGCGCTCCAGCTGGCCCTCCTCGCCGGCTGCGCCCTCCTCCTCGTGGCCCGCCTGCTCAGCGCGGAACGCGCCGCGGAGACACGGCTGTTGCGGGCCCGCGGCGGTTCCCGCGCCCAGGTGGCCCGGTTCGCCGCCCTGGAGGCGCTGCTGCTGGCCGTGCCCGCGGCCGCCTGCGCCCCGCTGCTGGCGGGCCCGCTCACCCGCCTGCTGGCCGGGCAGGGGGCGCTCGCCCGGATCGGCCTCCGCCTCGACGCCTCCGTCGGCACGGTCGCCGGCCACGGTTCGGTGTGGCTGGTGGCGGCGGGCGTGGCACTGGGCTGCGCGCTGGCCGTCACGGTTCCGGCGCTCACCTCCTCGTTCGCGGTCGGCCGCGCCAAGCCGCTGCCGGGCGTGGTGCGGGCGGGCGCGGATGTCGGCCTGCTGGTGGTGGCGGGTGTGGCGTACTGGCAGCTGAGCCGTCGCCCCTCCGGTGTGGTCGGCGAGGACCTCGGGATCGATCCGCTGCTGGTGGTCGCCCCGGCGCTGGCACTGCTCGCCGGTACGGTGCTGACGCTGCGGCTGCTGCCGCCGGCGGCGCGGCTGGCGGAGCGCCGGGCGGCACGCGGCCGGGGGCTGCCGGGGGCGCTGGCGGGCTGGCAGTTCAGCCGCCGCCCGATGCGCGGGGCCGGGCCGGTGCTGCTGCTGGTGCTCGCCGTGGCGCTGGGCATGCTGGCGATCGGCCAGGCCTCCTCGTGGGACCGCTCGCAGGACGACCAGGCGGACTTCCGGGCCGGCGCGCCGGTGCGGATCCTGGCCTCCGGGGAGAGCGGCCTCGGCCGCGGACAGGCGTACGCGGCCGTCCCCGGCGTACGCGAGACGGCTCCCGGCCTGCGGACGACCGTGCCGCTGTCGGGCGGGCGGACGGCGACCGTGCTGGCGCTGGACACCGCGCACGCGGCGGACACGATGCTGATGCGCCCCGACCTGTCCGACGACCCCGTGCGTACGACGGTGTCGGGGCTGGCGCCGGACGGTGCCCCGGCGGGTGTGCGCGTGCCGGGGGACAGCGCGCAGCTGACGCTGACGGCCCGTCTGCGGGGCGCGGACCCGAGGACCGCCGTCGACGCCGCCGCCACCGTGGTCGACTCCTACGGCACCCCGTACGAACTCGATCTCGGCCGGCTCCGCGCGGACGGGCGGCCGCACGCCCTCACCGCCGACCTGTCGGCGGGCGCCCTGACGCTGACCGGCCTCCGCCTGGACCTCTATCAGCCGGTCGGGAAGGCCGAGCGGCACCGCCTCACCCTGGAGTCGGTGACGGCCACGGACGACGGCGGCCGGGACCGGGAGCTGCCGCTGCCGGACGACTGGAAGCTGTCCGCCCGCGCCGACGACGCGGTGGACACCCCCGGCGCGCGCACCACCCCGACCCGCCCCCGCCTCACCTCGGCCGACCCGATGACCCTCTCGTACGACACCGGCCATGTGCCGGAGGACATGTACTGGCGGCCCTCGCCCCTCACGATCGGCCTCCAGGTGCCGCAGCGTGCGGCCGCCGAGGTCGCCGCCCTGGCCACGGACCGCTACCTCGACTCCACCGGCGCCCGTACCGGGCAGCGGGTGGACGTACGCATCGGCGAGGCCACGGTGCCGCTGCGGATCCTCCGCGCGGTGCGGGAGCTGCCGTCCACGCCGACCGGCGCGAAGGACGACGGGGGCGCGCTGCTCGTCGATCTGCGCGCCGTCAACGGGGTCCTCCTCGCCCGTCAGGGCACCGGCGTGGCCCCGAACGAGTGGTGGCTGGCGACCGAGGAGGGCGCGTCGGCGCGGGTGGCCGGGGCGCTGCGCGACCGGCCGGACGTCGACCCGTCGCGGGTGGTGGTGCGGGACGAGATCGCCGGGCAGCTGCGTGACGACCCGTTCGGCGCCGGTCCGGGCGCCGCGTTCGGTGCGGCGGCCCTCGCGGCGGCGGCGCTGACGGCGGTCGGGTTCGCGGTGAGCGCGGCGGGGTCGCTGCGGGAACGGTCCGCCGAGTTCGCGGTGCTGCGCGCGCTGGGCGCGTCCCGGCGGCGGCTGGCCCGGGTGGTGCTCGTCGAGCACGGGGTGCTGGTCGGGCTGGCGCTGGCGGTGGGCGTCCTGCTCGGCACGGTGCTGGCACGGGCGGTGATCCCGCTGATCATGCTGACCGCGGAGGCCGCCCGCCCGGTCCCCGGGGTGCTGGTGGAGCTGCCCGCCGCCCGGGTGGCGGCCCTGCTGGCCGCCGTCGCCGTGGCGCCGCTGCTCATCACGGCCGTACTGGCGCTGCGCAGGGCCGACCCGGTGACTTCGCTGCGGGAACGGGGAGGTGAGTGAGGTGACCGTACGGACGCGGGTGGTCGCGCCCTGGGTGCGCACCCGGCTGCGGTCGGCGCCCGGCGAGGCGGTGGCACTGGCGCTGCTGGTGGCGGTGACCGCGTTCCTGGCCGCCGCGCTGCCGCTCGCGGCCGACCGGTACGGCGACGCGGGGCTGCGCAGGTCGATGGAGGTGGCCGGGCCCGCCCGCACCACCGTCCAGCTGTACAGCGCCTCCGCGGCCGACCTGCTGCTGACGCCGGAGGAGCGGGAGGAGCAGCTGCGCGAGGACCCGATCGCCGACGCGCACGCGAAGATCCTCGCGCTGCCGGGCCGTTCCCTCCCGGTCGACCGGGAGCAGTCCTCGTACGGTGTGCGCACCACCCGGCCGCTGGAGGTCCCGGACCCGTGGCTGGCCATGCCGGACGCGGTGCCCCCGCAGTTCCACCTGGCCGCGCCCAGCGGGCTCGCCGGCCACTCCCGGCTGCGAGAGGGCCGGCTGCCGAAGGCCGCGGCCGACGTGACCTCCGCGACGGCGGCGGTCGAGGCCGCCGTCACCGCCGAGACGGCCCGGAACCTGCGCATCGGGGTGGGGTCCGTCCTGCATGTGCCCGCCGCGGAGCGCGGGCCGCTCGCGGTCCGTGTCACCGGCATCGTCGAACCGCGTACGCCCCAGGAGGCGTACTGGTCGACGAGTTCCGTACTGCGCACCCCGTACCTCACGACCGTCCCCGACGACCCGATGCGCAGCCAGTACTGGGTGGCCGCGGTGCTGCTGCCCGCGGACGCGGCCCCGGCGCTCGCGGCCACGGCCGGGGAGCCCGAGCGGTACTGGACGCTGCCCCCCGATGTGTCCGCCCTGCACGCCCACGATCTGTCGCGGCTGACGTCGGCCGTCGCCTCCTTCGACGCCGGCCCGCTGCTCCAGCGGGCCCGTACGGCCGCCTCGGCCCCGGTCGAGACGGAGACCGCGCTCGACGAGGTGTTCGCCGAGTACACCGGGCTGCGGTCCGCGATCGGGCCGCTGGTCGCGGTCGCCGCGTTCGGCACGGGCACCGTCGCGGCCGCCGTCCTGCTGATGGCGGGCGGGCTCGCCGCCGACCGGCGCCGCGCCGAGCTCACCCTGCTGCGCGCCCGCGGCGCCTCCCTGCCCGGTCTGACCGGCCGGCTGCTGGCGGAGACGACGGTGGTCGCCGTCCCGGCGGCGGCCCTGGGCCTGGCCGCCGCCCGGCTCGCGCTCACCGGCGGCCGGCTGCCGTACGCCGCGGCGGCCGCCGGTGCCGTGGCGCTCATCGCCGCCGTGGCGCTGCCGTTGCGGGCCGTCGCCGCACACCGCGCGGTACGCGTGCACGCCGCCCGCGACGACATCACCTCGGCCCGCCCCTCCCGTCGCCGCACGGTCGCCGAACTCACCCTGCTCACCCTCGCGGTGGGCGCCGTCGTGGCGCTGCGCACGCGCGGTACGGCACAGGACGGCCAGGGGGCGTCCGGGGGCGGACTCGTGTCGCTGGCCCCGGTGCTGGTGGGGATGATCGCCGCGCTGGTGCTCGTACGTCTGTATCCGCTGCCGCTGCGGGGCCTCGCCCGTCCGGCGCGCCGGCTGCGGGGCGTGGTCGGCCCGCTGTCGCTGGCCCGCGCGGGCCGCGGTACGTCGGGGTCCGCCGTACTGCCCCTGCTCGCGCTGCTGACCGCGCTGACCACCGCCGCCTTCGGCGGTTCCGTCCTCACCGGGGTGGCCGACGCCCGGGACCGCGCGGCCCTCCTCACCGTCGGCGCCGACGCCCGCCTCGAATCGGCGTCGGCCATGCCGTCCGGCCTGGCCGACAAGGTCGGGCGCGTGTCCGGCGTGGACGACGTCACGCCGGTGAACGTCGCCCTGTACTCCTATCCCGACGACGGCAGGCTGACCGTCCCGGTCGCCGCCGTCGACCCGGCCGGCTACGCGGCCCTCACCCGGCACACGGGCATCGGCGCGGTCGCCGCGGACGAACTGAGGGCCCCCGGCGGCACGGGGATCCTCCCCGCCCTGGCCTCCCCCGCGGTCGCCGACCGCTACGGCACCCGGCCGTTCCGGGTGCGGCTCGACGGCGGCGGCTACCTCACCGTACGGATCGGGACGGTACGGGAGCGGACCCCGGCGATCGTCGGGGACGAGTTCCTGATCGTGGACCGGGCCGGGCTGCCGGACCCCTCCGCCCCGCCCACCGCGCTGCTGCTGACCGGAAGCCGTCCGGACGCGGCCGCGCTGCGGAAGGCGGCGGGCGATGCCGCGCGAGTGCAGCTGCGGACGGAGCGGTTCGCCGAGTACGTCGACTCGCCCCTGCAGTCCGGCGCCGAGCGGCTCTACACGGCGGCGGTGGCGGCGGGCGCCGGGTACGCCGTACTCGCCCTGCTGCTGACGCTGCTGCGCGCCGCACCCGAACGGGCCGCGCTGCTGGCCCGGTTGCGCACCATGGGCCTCACCCGGGCCCAGGGCCGCCGCCTGCTGGTCCTGGAGTCCCTGCCGCAGGCCCTCCTCGCGGCGGTCGGCGGCACCATCACGGCCTGGTCCGCCGTCCAGCTCCTCTCCCCCGGCATCGACCTGACGACCATCGCCGTCTCCACCGCCTCCTCACCGGCGGGCCGGGCGGCCCTGCGCACCGACCCGGTGTCCCTGCTGCTGCCCGCGCTGACGGTGGTGGCCCTGACGGTCGGCATCGCGGCGGCCCAGGCATGGTGGACGGGCCGCAGGGGTTCGGTACGGGAACTGAGGGCGGGCGATGCCCGATGATCCGCGCCGAGGCCCGTACGACCGCGCACGCCCGCCCGTGCTCCCTCCCAGGAGGCCCCCGATGACCTCGAACCCCACGCTCGCCGAGCTGGCCGACCGGGCCGGCGCCGACCGCGACCGTCCGGCGTACGGCCATGACGCCCTCATCACCTGCGACCGGCTGGTCCGCGTGTTCACCGCGGACGGCGTGGAGGTGCAGGCGCTCCAGGGGCTCGATCTCCTGGTACGCGAGGGCGAGTTGATGGCGCTGGTGGGCGCGTCCGGCAGCGGCAAGTCGACCCTGATGAACATCCTCGCCGGCCTGGACACCCCCACGGCGGGCGCGGCCCGGGTGGCCGGCCGTGACCTGCTCACGATGACCGCCAAGGACCGCCTCGCCTACCGGCGTGAGGTGGTCGGCTTCGTCTGGCAGCAGACGGCCCGCAATCTCCTGCCCTATCTGACCTCGGCGCAGAACGTCGCCCTGCCGATGCAGCTGGCCGGCCGGTCCCGTTCCGGGCGCCGCGTCCGCGCCGAACGCGCGCTGGAACTGCTGGAGTTGCTGGAGGTCGCCGACTGCCGCGACCGCCGTCCGCACGAGATGTCCGGCGGTCAGCAGCAGCGTGTCGCCATCGCCGTGGCCCTGGCCTGCGATCCTTCCGTCCTGCTCGCCGACGAACCCACCGGCGAGCTGGACTCCCACACGGCGGAACAGATCTTCGCCGCGTTCCGCACCGCGAACGAGCGGCTGGGTACGACCATCGTGATCGTCACGCACGACCAGGCGGTGGCGAGCGAGGTCCGCCGCACCGTCGCCATCCGCGACGGCCGCACCTCCACCGAGGTGCTGCGCCGCAGCGAGGTCGACGCGACCACCGGCCACGAGACCGTGGTCGCCCGCGAGTACGCGATGCTGGACCGCGCCGGCCGCCTCCAACTGCCCGCCGAGTACACGAAGGCGCTGAACATGCGCGACCGCGTCGCCCTGGAACTGGAGCCCGACCACATAGCCGTCCGCCCGGACGACAGCGAGGGGCGGTAGACGGCCTCAGCGCACGCTGAGCCCGAACGCCCCGAGCCCCGCCCGCCGTACGGCGACCGACCCGAAGGGCGTACGCAGCCGGAGCCACGCCCCGGAGGAGAACAGCCCCTGCTCCGTGCCCCGCAGGAAGCCGAGCGACTGGGCGGCGTGCACCGCCCGCACCGGAAGCCCGGTGTCCGCGACCGTGCGGGACCAGATCTCCCGGCCGATCCGGTCGAGTTCGGCCCGGTTACGCGACTCCGGTGCCAACTCCTCCGTACGGGACCGGAATTCCGCGACCGACGCGGCGACGAGAGCGCGCAGCTCCTGCGGCGCCGGCAGTCCGGGCTCGGCCCGCCAGCCGCCGCGCGGCGGCAGCACACCGGCCCACGGTGGCCCGGTCACCGCGCCCGGCACGGCGGCCGTGCCGGCGGACTCGTCCACCGACTCCAGCAGTTCACCGGCGGACACGGTCACGTCCAGGGTGATGTCCAGCCCGTTCTCGTACGGCTTCGCCAGCCGTACGGCGCGGACGGCGAGCACCTCGAACGACGGCGGCCTGCCGAAGACGGCGAGCGCCGTCCCGGCCGCCTGCAGCCGCACCGCGGCGGAACGGTCGTAGTGCAGCAGCCGGGAGAGGAAGGCCGCGAGATCCGCGGCCTCCCCCTCGTCGGCGAGGTGGAGCGCCGTCATGCTGCGACGGCCTCCTCCTCGGAGTCCGTGTACTCCTGGAGGAACTCCCGCTCCTCCGCGGTGAGCCGCCGGGGCCGCTGCGCCTCGAAGTCGAACGGCACGATCACCGTCGAGGCGCGGACGTAGACCACGTCCCCGTCCTTGACCTCGTAGGTGAGGGTGAACGACGCGGCCCTTGTCTCGGTGACCCACAGCTCGATGTCGACCGGGTGGTGCCGGTGGACGAGCTGCCGCTTGTAGTCGATCTCGTGGCGCGCCACCACGGACCCCTGCTGGAAGTCCTTCTCCGGGCGGAACAGGAAGTCGATGCGGGCTTCCTCCAGATAGCGGAGGAACACCACGTTGTTGACGTGGCCGTACGCGTCCATGTCCGCCCAGCGCAGCGGGCAGCGGTAGATGTGCCGCAAGATCGATCAGCCCCGGGTCAGCTTCTTGTAGGTGGCGCGGTGCGGACGCGCCGCGTCCGCGCCGAGCCGCTCGACCTTGTTCTTCTCGTACGACTCGAAGTTGCCCTCGAACCAGAACCACTTGGACTCGCCCTCGTAGGCGAGGATGTGTGTGGCGACCCGGTCCAGGAACCACCGGTCGTGGGAGACGACCACGGCGCACCCGGGGAACTCGAGCAGGGCGTTCTCCAGGCTGGAGAGGGTCTCGACGTCGAGGTCGTTGGTCGGCTCGTCGAGGAGCAGCAGGTTGCCGCCCTGCTTGAGGGTGAGCGCCAGGTTCAGCCGGTTGCGCTCACCGCCGGAGAGCACGCCGGCCGGCTTCTGCTGGTCCGGGCCCTTGAACCCGAAGGCCGACACGTAGGCGCGGGACGGCATCTCGACCTGGCCGACGTTGATGTAGTCGAGCTCGTCGCTGACGACGGCCCACAGGGTCTTCTTGGGGTCGATGTTCTCGCGGCTCTGGTCGACGTAGGAGATCTTGACGGTGTCGCCGACCTTGATGGCGCCGGAGTCCGGCTCCTCGATGCCCTGGATCATCTTGAACAGGGTGGTCTTGCCGGCGCCGTTCGGGCCGATGATGCCGACGATGCCGTTGCGCGGCAGTGTGAAGCTGAGGTCGTCGATGAGGAGCTTCTCGCCGAAGCCCTTGCTGAGGTTGCTGACCTCGACGACGACACTGCCGAGGCGCGGGCCCGGCGGGATCTGGATCTCCTCGAAGTCCAGCTTCCGCATCTTGTCGGCCTCGGCGGCCATCTCCTCGTACCGGGCCAGACGCGCCTTGGACTTGGCCTGGCGCCCCTTGGCGTTGGACCGCACCCACTCGAGTTCGTCCTTGAGGCGCTTCTGCCGCTTGGCGTCCTTGGCACCCTCGACCTTGAGGCGGGTGGCCTTGGTCTCCAGGTACTTGGAGTAGTTGCCCTCGTAGCCGTGCAGCCGGCCGCGGTCGACCTCGCAGATCCAGCCGGCGACGTTGTCCAGGAAGTACCGGTCGTGGGTGACGGCCACGACGGTGCCCTCGTACTTGGCGAGGTGCTGCTCCAGCCAGTTCACCGACTCGGCGTCGAGGTGGTTGGTGGGCTCGTCGAGGAGCAGCAGGTCGGGCGCCTCGAGCAGCAGCTTGCACAGCGCCACCCGGCGCTTCTCGCCACCGGAGAGGTTGCTGACCGGCCAGTCGCCGGGCGGGCAGCCCAGGGCGTCCATGGCCTGCTCCAGCTGGGCGTCGAGGTCCCAGGCGTTGGCGTGGTCGAGCTGCTCCTGCAGCTTGCCCATCTCGTCCATGAGCTCGTCGGTGTACTCGGTCGCCATCTGCTCGGCGATCTCGTTGAACCGGTCGAGCTTGCCCTTGACCTCGGCGACACCCTCCTGGACGTTCTCCAGGACGGTCTTGTCCTCGTTCAGCGGGGGCTCCTGGAGCAGGATGCCCACGGTGTAACCGGGGGTGAGGAACGCGTCACCGTTCGAGGGCTGCTCCAGCCCCGCCATGATCTTCAGGACCGTCGACTTACCAGCGCCGTTCGGCCCGACGACACCGATCTTCGCCCCGGGCAGGAAGCTCAGGGTGACGTCGTCGAGGATCACCTTGTCGCCGTGCGCTTTGCGCGCCTTGCGCATGGTGTAGATGTACTCAGCCAAGAGAAACCGTCCGGCAGCTTGAAATCTGGCAGTGGGCAGATACACCCCATCTTGCCCGACCGCCACCCCTCGGGGGAAACCCGTTCCACCCGGGGGCCCTGACCTGGCCTTTCCCGGATGCCGCCTGAGCCTCGCCTGTCACTGTCGGTCGCCACCGGTCGGCCTCGGGCACCCTCGCACGGCCCGGGGACGGCCCAGCACCTGCCATGATCAGGACGTCGTAACCTTCCTCGGGTGAGTGACTCTCCCTGCTTCTGCCTCCTGTGCGCACCCCGTACGGACGCCCCGGCCTCGGACGAACGCGACGGTCACATAGCCGCGAATGTGACCGCCCACGGCTGGCACGTGATGGGTGTCGGAGCCGGGGACGAGGCACCGGCGGACTGGGCCTACTCGATCGGCCTGTGGCACACCTTGCGCAGCCCAGAGGTCTGCATCTTCGGCCTGCGGGTCGAGACGATGATGTCCGTCCTCAACGTCGCGGGGCGGGAGATCCGCAACGGTCACCCTCTGGAATCCGACCAGCTTCGTGACGACATCCTGAACGGCCACTCGGTGGCTGTCCGACCGGTGCACCCGAGCTGGTACCGAAGCTTCTTCGGTGCCGGGATCGACTTCTACCAGGCGCCTCCCCTTCCGATCACCCAGCTCTTCTGGCCAGACAAGGAGGGCCGGTTCCCCTGGGACGACCACGCGCAGGAGTACTGCCGCGCGAGTCAGCCCCAGCTGTGGATCTCGAAGGACGAAACCAGCGGACCCTGGACCACCCTCGACTGAGGTCCCCGTCTCGGCTCCTGCCCTGAGCCCGCTACCCCACTACGCGGCTAGCGACTGATCGGAATCTCGTAGACGATCTCGCAGAGCGCGGCGGGCACCACGATGTCCGCGGCCTCCACGGGGCGGCCCTGGTCGCTGTAATACGTCCGCCGGATATGCGTGACGAGTGAGCCCTTCTGGATGCCAAGAAGTGAAGCCTCCTCGGCGGTCGCCTGCCGGGGCTCCGGCTGCTCCACAGCGTGGCTGACGGCGATGCCGATCGCGGCATGCGGTTCACGACCCCTGACCACCTCGACCAGTCCGCCGGCTTCTCCCCCTTTGCCCTGAGCCGGCTGGCGCGTGAGCACCGCTTTGGACGTCGTTTCTTATGGCTGCGGTGCGAAGTGGGCGGCTCCGGGGAAGCCCGGTTCATCCAGCAGCGCGTCGAACAGCTCTTCCACGAAGGTCTCCCGTGCGCGCAGCAGTTCCTCGATCCGAGGCTGCTGGACCGCGGCCTGGACACCAGCTGCTGAAGCCCACACGAGAGCGCCTTTGGCGTCAGCCGGCACCTCTGCATCAAGCTCTGCGCGCTTCTGTCCGATGGCTTCTTCGAACTCCGGGGTGGCTATCCACAGGCTCACGTCCAACTGGCATACACGACTGCCCAAGTGGCTCAGCGACGGCATCCCGCCCGCCCAAGTGGCGGAGTGGGCCGGGAACAGCGTGGCTGTGCTGCTCGCCACCTACGCCCGATGCGCCGACGGGCAGTTGCGAGACCTGAAACGGCGGCTCGAAGCCGCGGGGGACCCGCCGGAGGCGCCCGGGCGCCGGCTGATCGCCGGCCGGGGACTTCGACTTGTATGCGACACGGCCACCCGCGAAAACCCGGTGACAGCCGGACGGCCCCGGAGCCCGCCCTTGATCATCAAGAGGGCGTCCGGGGCTTCGTCGTGCCGGCTGGAATGCGTTCCGACCAGCGAAGAGCCCTCCCGGTCGGGAGGGCGGAGAGTGGCGCCCCCGGCAGGACTCGAACCTGCGGCCAAGCGCTTAGAAGGCGCCTGCTCTATCCACTGAGCTACGGGGGCCGGTGTGGTGGCCTGTCGTCGTGGTGCCCGGGTGCGGGCTGTCCCTGACGGTGCCGGAGACAAGGATAGGGCTCCCGCATCCTTGCCCCTGTTGCCGCTCCTCCGTGGCTCGATGTGGAGGTTCGGTGAAGCGGTCCTGATAATCGCAGGCAGGTACGAATCGTGCACCGCTTTTGGCCTCTCGCGCACCGGGTGTTGTGCACTCGTTATGCCTGGCCTGTGCACACGTCACGGTCGCCCCTTCCATCCCTTGTGTCCTGTCGGCGCGCAGACATGCGCATATGCTTCAGAATTCCCCTAAAATTGGGCATTCTTCGCATGTGGTGACCTTGGACGTACGGCCCCAGCTGCTCGACGCACTCTCCGCCCTGCGCGACCGTGTCGCCGCCGCACGCTTCCCGCTGCCCCTCGCGGGGGCCGCACGCGCGCGTGCCAGCCGCGACGAACTGCTCGCGCAGCTCGACGACTATCTGGTGCCCCGGCTGAGAGACCCCTCGGCGCCTCTGCTGGCCGTCGTCGGCGGGTCCACCGGGGCCGGGAAGTCGACGCTGGTGAACTCCCTGGTGGGCCGCCGGGTCAGCGAGGCGGGCGTGCTGCGGCCCACGACACGCACCCCGGTGCTCGTCTGCCATCCGGAGGACCACCACTGGTTCAGCGGGATGCGGGTGCTGCCCGACCTCACGCGTGTGTGGGTGCCCCACCACCGGGACCCCGCCGACGACCTGCTGCTGCCCGGCGAGAACCCCGCGCGGGTGCTGCGGGTCGAGACCGCCGACACCCTGCCGCCCGGCCTCGCCCTCCTGGACGCGCCCGACGTCGACTCCCTCGTCGCCGACAACCGGGTCCTCGCCGCCGAACTCATCACCGCCGCCGACATCTGGGTGATGGTCACCACCGCCGCCCGCTACGCCGACGCCGTCCCCTGGCACATGCTGCGCACCGCCAAGGAGTACGACGTCACTCTGGTGACCGTCCTCGACCGCGTACCCCACCAGGTCGTCTCCGAGGTGTCACGGCACTACGGCGCCCTGCTCACCAAGGCCGGACTCGGCGACGTACCGCGCTTCACCGTGCCTGAGCTGCCCGAGTCGGCCTGGGGCGGCGGGCTGCTGCCCGCCACCGCCGTGGCGTCGCTGCGCACCTGGCTGGTCCACCAGACGCTCGATCCCGCCGCCCGGCAGCAGGTGACGGGCCGCACCGCGTACGGCGTCCTCGACTCCCTCGACGCCCGTATGCCCGGACTCGCCGGTGCCGCCGCCGCGCAGTACGCCGCCGCGCTGCGGCTCACCTCCGCCGTCGACGGGGCGTACGACAGCGAGCACGCGCGTGTGCGCGGCCGGCTGCAGGCCGGGGCCGTACTCGCCGGGGACGCGCTCAAACGGTGGCGCGCCTTCCCCCTGGACTGCACCCCCGGCGAACTCCTCGACACCTTGGTGGAGAGCCTGAGCGCGCTGCTGCTGTGCGCCGTGGCCGCCGCCGACGAGCGTGTCGAGGACGCCTGGCGGCGCGAGCCCGCCGCGGACGCCCCGGAACTCGCCGGCCGCGAGCGTGCCCCCGCGAGCGCCGAGCACCGTATCGGGCTGGCCGTACGCCGCTGGCGGCGCGAACTCGAGGAGTTCGCCGAGGACGAGGTGCGGGAGCTGGACCGCAGCATCGCCCCCGACCCCGAGATGGTCGCCGCGCTGGTCGCCACGGCGCTGCTGGGCGGCCGCCGGGCCCGCACCGCCGGGGAGGGCCTCGCCGAGCGGATCGGCGCACACGGCGCGCTGCGGCTGCGCGACCGGGGCGGACGGCTCCTCGTCGCGCACGTGGACGGCGTCATGCACGCCGAACGCGAACGCCGGCTCGCCCCGCTCGACGCGCTCGACGTGCACGCGGAACCCCAGGCCGAACTCATCGCCGCCCTGTCCGTACTGCAGAAGGAGAGGTGACCGGTGACCGCCGTCACTGACCAGGACCACACCGGGCAACCCGATCGCGACGCCGAAGGATCATCCCGTACGGATACGGCGACCCCGTGGGACGACGGACTGATCGCACGCCGCGTGAACGGCGAGGAGCAGTCCGCGGCGACGGCGGCCCGCGTCCCCGCGCCGCAGCCCGTGATCCCGCTCGCGTACGACCCGGCGCTGAGGTCGCGGCTCGACGCGCTGCGCGAGCTGATCGGGCTCTCCCGCACCCGGCTCGACAACCGGACTCTCGCCCAGGCGGGCCGGATCCTCGACGAGGCCACCGCGCGGCGCCGGCTCTCCGGACAGCACACCGTCGTCGCCATCGCCGGCGCCACCGGGAGCGGCAAGTCACAGCTGTTCAACGCGCTGGCCGGAGTGCCCATCTCGGAGACCGGCGTACGCCGGCCGACCACCGCCGCGCCCATCGCGTGCAGTTGGAGCGACGGCGCCGCGCCCCTCATCGAACGCCTCGGCATCCCGCCCCGCCTCAGACGGCGCCCCCTGCAGGCGACCGCGGACGCCGACGAGCGGCTGCGCGGGCTGGTCCTGGTCGATCTGCCCGACCACGACTCGGCGGCCGTCCAGCACCGGGAGCAGGTGGACCGTGTCCTGGGGCTGGTCGACGCGGTGATCTGGGTCGTCGACCCGGAGAAGTACGCCGACGCCATGCTGCACGAACGCTATCTGCGGCCGATGGCCGCCCACGCGGAGGTCATGTTCGTCGTCCTCAACCAGACCGACCGGCTGCCCGGGGAGGCCGCCGACCAGGTCCTGGACGATCTGCGGCGGCTGCTCGACGAGGACGGCATCGTACTGGGGGAGTACGGCGAGCCCGGTACGACCGTGCAGGGGCTGTCCGCGCTCACCGGGGACGGGATCGGCGAACTGCGGGAGTCCCTCGCCCGGTTCGTGTCCGAACGCGGCGCCCCGTCGCGGCGGATCTCGGCGGACGTGGACATCGCGGCGGCCCGGCTGTGGCCCGTGTACGCCACCCGCCGGCGCACCGGGCTGAGCGAGGAGGCGCGTGAGGAGTTCTCGGACCGGCTCGCGGACGCCGTCGGCGCCACCGCGGCGGGCGAGGCGGCGGAACGCGCGTGGCTGCGCAACGCCAACCGCGCGTGCGGCACGCCCTGGCTGCGACTGTGGCGCTGGTGCCAGGAGCGGAGCGAGCCGTCCACCGGCCGGGTCGCCCCGCGCGGGCAGCCCGACGAGGAGGCCACGGCCCGGCAGCGGGTGGAGCAGGCGGTGCGTACGGTGGCCGACCGCGCCTGTGGCGGACTGCCTGCCCCGTGGGCGCAGGCGGTCCGGGAGGCGGCCGTACGCGGCTCGCAGGGGCTGCCCGAGGCGCTCGACGAGCTGGCCGTGCGCGCGGGACTGCCGCCGGGGCGGCCGCCGCGGCCGGGGTGGTGGCCGGTGGCCGTGCTGGCGCAGGTCTCGATGACGGTTCTTCAGTTCGTCGGCGGGCTGTGGCTGGTGGCGCAGATCGCCGGCCTCATGGCGCCGAATCTGGGGGTGCCGGTGCTGCTGATGGCGATCGGCATCGTCGGCGGCCCGCTGATCGAGTGGAGCTGCCGCATGGCGGCCCGGGGGCCCGCACGGCGGTACGGGCTGGAGGCGGAGAGACGTCTGCGGGATGCGGCGGCCGGGTGCGGCCGGGCCCGCGTCCTGGATCCGGTGGCGGCGGAACTGCTGCGGTACCGGGAGGTACGGGAGCAGTACGGGCGGGTCGCGGGGGTGGGGGTGGCCGGTCGGGGGTGAGGGCGGCCGGCGCCGACGGTAAGGGCGGAGCGCCTCGTTCGGGTGGCGGGGTTGTCCCCAGGCCGGAGGTGGTCCACAGCGCTCGGCGGGCCCGGCCCGACGGGGGCAGTCTGGCTTGCACGGCGATCGCGGAACGGTCCGCGGTCGTCACGCCGGACGGCGGCCGTACGGGAGGGCCCGTACGCGTTTCAGCCCGGCGCCCGCCGATGCCGCCCCGTGCGGCCGGCGGGTCCGGGCGAGGGAGGGAGTACGAGGATGAACGAGACGATGGTGTGCGTGGTGGGCAACATGGCGACACGGCCCGTGTACCGGGAGACGGCGTCGGGCCCCGCGGCCAGGTTCCGGATCGCGGTCACGTCCCGGTACTGGGACCGGGAGAAGAGCGCCTGGGCGGACGGCCACACCAACTTCTTCACGGTGTGGGCCAACCGGCAGCTCGCCACCAACGCGGCGGCCTCGCTGTCGGTGGGCGAACCGGTGATCGTCCAGGGCCGGCTGAAGGTGCGCACGGAGACCCGCGAGGGACAGCAGGGCTGGATGTCGGCGGACATCGACGCGGTGTCGATCGGCCACGACCTGGCCCGCGGCACGACCGCCTTCCGCCGCGCGCAGCGACCGGACCAGACACCGGCGACGGACCGGGCCGAACCCAACTGGGAGAGCGCGCCGGACGGTTCGCCGGCATCGGACGACGTGGCGGTCCAACCCGCGCCGGAGCCCGTTGTCGTGACATGACGTCAGCCGCGCGCTCCGCCCGGTCCGGACGCCGACCGAACTGAGGCTTATCGGCAGATGCATACCGAACCATCCTGTGTGGATTTGTCGATAAGCCCTGCTCGCGGCGGCTTCCGCGATAACGATTCCGAGTCGGATCAGCCCTCCGACGCGATCACCGGCAAGCGCGCTCTGCCGCCTCCTTAGGATGCCGGGCATGGCTCCCGGCGCTCTGGGGCCGATGAAATGTGCTGGTGGGACCGTCCCCCCGTGTCAACGGGTCCCGCTCGGAAAGGATTTCGGTGTTTGCTTCGTTCTCCGCGCGGTCCGTGCGCGGACGCGGGTCGGCCCGCCTCGCCGCAGCAACGCTGGCGTCCGGATTCGTCACCACCGCCGTACTGGCCGGTGCCGGGACGGCCGCCGCCGCCGGCGACGAGACGGCGCCGGGGCACAGCGGGGCGGCCGCGACCATAGGCGGCCTCAAGACCTACGGCGACGCGGTGATACGCGGCGCCGCCGGGGACCAGCAGGTGTCGGCGGGACTGTTCGAGATGTCCGTCGAGGGCGGCGGCATGCTGCACACGTACTGCGTCGACATCCAGACGCCGACGCAGAAGGACGCCAAGTACCACGAGACCGCCTGGGCCGGGACGTCGCTGGGCACCAACAAGGACGCCGGCCGCATCCGCTGGATCCTGCGCAACTCCTACCCGCAGGTCAACGATCTCGCGGCGCTCGCGAAGAAGGCCGGTGTACGCGGGCAGCTCACCGAGCAGGACGCGGCGGCCGGCACCCAGGTGGCGATCTGGCGCTACTCCGACGCCGTCGACGTGGACGCCGTCGACCCCCAGGCGGAGCAGCTCGCCGACTACCTGCAGAAGAACGCCCGCGGCGAGGCGGAACCGAAGGCGTCGCTGACCCTCGACCCGCCGGCGGTCTCCGGCCGCCCGGGTGAGCTGCTCGGTCCGGTGACGGTGCACACGGACGCGCGCAGCGTCACGGTCTCCCCGCCGGCGGACGCGACCACGACCGGCGTACGGATCGTGGACAAGGACGGCGAGCCCGTCACCACCGCCACCGACGGCGGTCGGCTCTTCTTCGAGGTCCCCGAGGACGCGGCGGCGGACACCGTGAGACTGACCGCGCAGGCCTCCACGACGGTCCCGGTCGGCCGCGCCTTCGTCTCCGACAGCCGCAGCCAGACGCAGATCCTGGCCGGTTCCAGCGAGTCGACCGTCTCGGCGACGGCGAGCGCGACCTGGGCGCTCGAGGGTGCGATACCCGCGCTGTCCGCCCGCGAGAACTGTGCCAAGGGCGGTGTGGACGTCACCGTCGCCAACCAGGACGACGAGCCGTTCGTCTTCGAGCTGGCCGGGGCGGAGTACACCGTCGCGGGCGGCAAGTCCCGGACGGTGACGGTCCCGGTGAGCGAGGACCTGCCGTACGACTTCACGGTCGAGGGTCCGGGCGGCTTCGAGCAGCGGTTCACCGGCAAGCTCGACTGCGTGACCCGGGCCGCCGAGATCGGCACCACCACCCACACCCTGTCCGGCCCGTCCCCGACCCCCCTCGCGGTCACTCCCACCGACACCAACCTCGCCGAAACGGGCGCCTCCAGCGCCACCCCGTGGATCACCGGCACCGCGATCGGCCTGGTCGTCGTGGGCGGAGCGGGCCTGATCATCACCCGCCGCAGGAACACCCCCTCCGAGGGCTGAGGGCACTCCTGGTGTCCGGTGCGCCCGCGTCCGGCGGAACGAGGGAGACAAGGACACGACCCAGGGCAAGAAGAAGTAAGCATGACTCTGCCGCAGGAGTGCCCCGTACCAGCCCCGGACGGCGTCCTCTCAGTCCAGGTCCTCTTCCGGCCCCACGTGGCGCAGCGCCGTACGGTACTCGCCTGTGCTCACAAGGTGGTCGATGACACGGACCATGGCGGGGATGCCCGGATCGCGGACGATCAGGCCATCCCAGACCCAGAAGTAGCTGCCGCCCAAGCACTCACCCGTATCACGCCAGCGGTCCATGTTCCGCCGCACCACATCCAGGGTGTACACAGTGCCGGACCAGCGGTCGCCATCATCGAGGATCACCCACATGTCGATGTCGTCCACCTCGGCCAGATCCTCACCTGCGCCGGGCACGAAGCAGATCTCGTAGCCTTCGCGTCGCACCCGGTAGAACGGCCCGTCCCACATGTTCGCCCCCTGCGCCAAGCCGAGGATACGCAGAAGCCCAGGGGCGTATTGGATGCTGCCGTGTGCGCCACGAAGCCGACGCCTGGCGGAGACCCTCAGACACTCGGATCAGAAGAGGTCCGGAGTTCAAGGCTCGCAAAGCCGACAGGCGTAACGCTCGCTTTGCGAGTCCGGCGCACCGACGGTCAGGCCGGCGCAGGCACGAAGCCGCCGCGGGCGGTGCCCGAGGACAGCAGGGCAGACCAGTCGAGGGCGTCGGGCATGTGGTCCAGAGACAGGACGACCGCTCCGCCAGCCTGCTCGGCATCCGCACACCAGTCGCCCATGCCGCTCGATGCCCTGCCGTTGTCGGCTCCGCCGACCACCGGCGCAGCGAGAGCGGGGACGACGAGCCCGTGGTCCCCAGGCCCGTCTACGACGCACAGGGTGAGTCGGGGAACGATGCTCCAGCCCTCGCACAAGGGCACCGCCCCGTCCGGCGCGGTCAGGAGCGGCAAGGCATCGTGGACAGGCGCGTCGGCCAGCAGGAGCACGGGCGTGACACCACGGACGAACAGGGTGTTCTCAGGATCCAGCAGCACGGGACCACTCTCGCAGGCCTGGGTATCGGGGCAGCAAGGAGGTGCCGAGGCGGCAAACAAGCACGCGTCGGCCACGGTCATCGACCACTGCCTGGCGGCCATTGTCAGCACAAGACAGGCCTTCGCTTGTCCGTCGAGAACCCATCCCCCTCCCCGCACGTCGTGGACGGTGGGCCTGGCAGCATGCCCGCCATGGACCAAGCTTTGAAGACCTTGGAGCACGAGTTCCGTTCCGAGCCCGGAAGCTTCTTGCTGGGGCTGCGAAGTGATCTGGTCTGGGACCGGGACGCCTTTTCCCGGCTGGAGAAAGCCATGCGCACTGTCTGCGAACGCTTGCAGGAAGCCGAGGAGCTCCCCCGCTGGTTGGCAGAGGGGTACTACCACGTCGCCACGGACGTTCCCTCGTGGACTGCTCACCCCAACTTCCCTCGGCCGGAGCCGGAGGAGTACTACGCCGCATGCGTCGAGCGGCTGACGGATCTGGCGGACTGGTTCTTCCGCGGGGAGCACGCCTACACGGAGCCGCACCCCTGGTCAGAGCTGTAGGAAGCTGAGCCGTCTGTGCCCGTCGACTGACGTCACCAGCTGACGTCGACAACGGCGAACAACCGTGCACAGGAGCGTCCGCACCCGGATCGACGAACGACCACCGAGGCCCGTTTCAGCACGCCGCGCGGCAGGAGGCGCGAGGAGTCGCGGTTCGTCCGGTGCCGTCATGCTTGCGTCTGCCTCTCTTCGGTCACGTGGTGGGTGGTGAAGACGGCGTCGACGCGGTCCCCCGGGAACACCGGGAGCACGGTCTCGACGACTCGCCCGGTGGGATCGGTCGCGACGCGTGTGAGCGCGTTGGAGTTGGTCCGGAGGGTCGATGCTTCGTCCGGTGTCGGTGGGCGGGCACAGGCCATGACCGTCAGCCACGCCGTGGAGCAGCCGGAGCCGAGGCAGGGGACCGCCGAGGAAGCGTCACTCCTGGGCATCCAGAAGTCCGCGCTCGTCACGCACATCCGCCGGACGTACTACAGCGACCAGGGGCGGCCCGTGGAGACGGCGGCATCGTGGTGCCCGCCGTCTCCACTGCGAGATCGTCTACGAGATCCCGATCAACCGTCCGTAACGGTCTGCCGGATCCCGAGAATGGGGTCTGTGGGTGCCATACTCATCTTCGGCGCCGGATGTACCAACCCGCCACCAGCACGATGAGAATGGCGACCACGAAGGCCCATACGGTCGTCGCACCGTGGTACGAGCGGTAGGCCACTACAGCAAGCATGCTCAGGCGGATACCCCGAGCGGGCGGCTCCAGCAGCGCCTTCTGAGCGCTTGGCCGCAGGTTCGAGTCCTGCCGGGGGCGCCAGCCGGCAGAACGCCCCGGAGGAGGTCCTCCCTCCAGGGTGTTCCGTGGTTCCGACGGCGTCTGTCGGCAACAGCCCTTGCCCGGCGGCCGGCGGACCGCCGTCCAGAGCAGGCCCGAGCAGCCGGGGCACGTATGGTGCGCCGGCGGTCGTGGACCGGCCCCGCAGGCCCGGCCTCTCGCGGATCCGGCGAAGCGCCGGTCCGGGGCCGCCGTTCGATCCCGCCGCCCGGCCCGGTGCAGGACCGATCCCCTCCCCTGCCCTCGCCTCCCCGGCGTCCGCCGTGCGGCGCGGCTGCGGGTCATGTCGTTCCCCGAGTGGAGTACGCCCGCTGTCCGGTGCGGTCCGCCGCCCGTAGCGTCCGAGGCGGAGACGACAGACGACGCGAGAGGGGCCGGCGGTGGCTCTGCACAACGCCCGGGAGACGACCGCGGATCCGGCGGCCGATGTCTTCACATCGCCCATCAGTGAGAGGCCCCTGCCCAAGCGGGCCATGCCGGAGTTGCCGGCGCCCCCGCACGTGGTCCACCAGCTGCTGCGCAACGAGCTCCTGCTCGACGGCAACGCGGCCCAGAACCTCGCCACGTTCTGCACCACCTGGACCGACGACCAGGTCCGCGACCTCATGGACCTGTGCCTGGACAAGAACATCGTCGACAAGGACGAGTATCCGCAGACCGCGGAGATCGAGGCCCGGTGCGTCAACATCCTCGCCTCCCTGTGGCATGCCCCCGTCGGCTCCGACGACGCCGAGCCCGCCGTGGGATGCTCCACCACCGGCTCCAGCGAGGCCGCCATGCTCTGCGGCCTCGCCCTGAAGTGGCGCTGGCGCGACCGCCGGCGCGCGGCCGCCCGGCCCGCCGACCGGCCGAACCTGGTGTGCGGGCCGGTGCAGGTGTGCTGGGAGAAGTTCGCCCGCTACTTCGACGTGGAGTTGCGCCAGGTGCCGGTGGAACCGGGCGCCACCGGCCTGCGGGCACACCAACTGCGCCAGTACGTCGACGAGAACACCATCGGCGTCGTGGCGATCCTCGGGGTGACCTACACCTGCACCTATGAGCCGGTGGCGGAGATCGCGGCCGAACTCGACCGCCTGCAGGCGGAGACCGGTCTGAACGTCCCGCTGCACATCGACGCGGCCTCCGGTGGTTTCATCGCCCCCTTCCTCCACCCCGACCTGGAATGGGACTTCCGGCTGCCCCGGGTCGCCTCGATCAACGCCTCCGGCCACAAGTACGGCATGGCCCCGCTCGGCGTCGGCTGGGCCCTGTGGCGCGACAGGGCAGCCCTGCCGGACGACCTGGTCTTCCACGTCGACTACCTCGGCGGCGACATGCCCACCCTCGCCCTGAACTTCTCCCGCCCCGGCGGCCAGGTCGTCGCCCAGTACTTCATGTTCCTGCGCCTGGGCCGCGAGGGATACCGGCGCGTCCACCAGGCCTGCGCCGACACCGCACAGCACCTCGGCCGACAGGTTGCCGGCATGGGCCCGTTCACCCTGCTCTACGACGGCACCGGAGCACTGCCCGCCGCCTCCTGGACCCTGACCGACCCGGCCTCGACCGGCTGGAGCCTGTACGACCTGTCCGACCAGCTCCGCATGCGCGGCTGGCAGGTCCCGTCCTATCCGCTCCCCCCGGACCGCCAGGAGACCGTGATCCAGCGCGCCCTCGTGCGGCACGGCGTCGACCGCGACGAGATCGAGCTCCTCGCCCAGGACATGCGCAGAGCGATCAAGCACCTCACCGAGGGACGCCCCCACGACTCCGCCCGCGTCGGCTTCCACCACTGACCACGCCACTTTCCGGATCGCCCACCTTGGGGTGATTACGCCATATTTGCAAGGTTCCTGGTAATCATGGAACGGTTCGCCGTCGTTCCGCCTTTCCCGGAGCCGCTCATGCGCCCTGCCCTCACCGCCGCCCAGGATTCCGTGGAGGAGCGGGGCCTCACGTTCGAGGGATTCGGGTACGCGTGCCGGATCGTTCACCAGAGCGCGCCGCGGACCGCTCCGTTGCTGCTGCTCGGGGGTTCGTCGCAGAACCGGTACTCCTGGCAGAGCCACGAGAAGTGGCTGGCTCCGCTGTGCACGCTGATCACCGTGGACCTTCCCGGCTACGGCGGCTCGGACTTCCTGCCGGCCCGATACGACATCGGTTTCCTGGCCGACGCCATCCAGCACATGCTGACGGAGATCGGTGTGCCGGAGGTGAATCTGTTCGGCGGCTGCTTCGGGGAGGTGGTCGGTCTGCGGTTCGCGCAGCGTCATCCGGCGTCCGTCCGGCGGATCGTCTTCGCGGCCGCGGCGAGCCGGCTCCCCGACGCGTACACCGATGCCGTACCGCGCCTCGCGCACGCGCTCGAGCGGGGCGACATCGAGGGAGCCGCCGACGGACTCGTCCAGCTGTTCATGTCGAATCCGGAGGCCGGCCGGGTGCGCAGGCACGCGGCTGTGGCGCGGTTGCTGCAGCGGCAGTTCCTGACCCAGACGCCGGAGGAGATCAGGAAGGCCGTCGAGCACAACACCAGGCTGGTGACGCACGGCTGTTACGAGCCGCTGCCGGTCCCCGAGGTGCCGACGCTGGTGTTCACCGGGGAGTACGACACCCTGTGCACGCCCCAGATGGGCCGGGAGCTCGCCGCGGCGATGCCGGGGGCCCTGTTCACCACGGTCAAGGAGGCGGACCATCTGGTGACGGTCGAGCGCCGTGAGGAGTCCGCGGACCTGATCGCCCGCTTCTGCACCGACCGCCCCGTCCACGGCCTGCCGTACTGCCACGCCGTCGAGACGCCCCGTGCCGCGTCCGCCGCCGCCCCGGTATGACGTCGGTCATGAGGAAGGGCCGGAACCCGTCGGCGGGTTCCGGCCCTTCCTCATGACCGACGCGACGCGTCAGGACTTCCCGCCGCCGAGCAGGGCGCCGGCCCCCTCCTCGACCAGGTTGAGCTTCCCGGCCTTGTCGCCGCTGACGTGGTCCTCGCGCACATCCTCGCAGCGCACATGCCCCCTGCCGTCGTCGGCGCACTTCGCGGGGTTCTCGACGGCGACGGCCTGGACCACGCCGAGGCCCATCAGGGCGACGCTCCCCAGAAGGCCCGCCACCACTGTGATCTTCTTCGACTTGAACATCTGCTCATTCCTCGACGCCCGGCCCCGCCGCGGCTGTACGGCGGCGCCGTTACGGTTGCCTCAACGGCCAACGAAACGGGCAGGCCCGGGACCGGTCGGATACGACCGGACCCCGGGACCTGCCCACATCACCGGAAGGTGATCAGTCCTCGCCCAGCGAGAGGTTGCTGGCGCACTGCACGCTGTTGGTCTCCGTGTTCTCGGCGTTGCCGAGGCCGAGGATGCCGACCGCGAGGTTGATGTCGTCGATGGCGATCAGCGACTGGACCGAGTTGTCCTGGGCGCAGGTCGTCTTCTGGCTGTTGTTGAGCTCCACCGACGGGTCGTCGCCGGCGTGGCTGACGCCGGCGCCCAGGAAGCCGACGCTGCCGAGCATGGCCATCACGACAGCGGCCTTCTGGTACTTGCGCATTACTTCTCCATTCTCGAGGTGACGCGATCCTGGACGGACCGGTCGGTGACAGTCGCCAAACCTAAGGCGACTTTTGCGGCAATTGATAGCGAAACGCCGATCGGCATTCAGATGGCAGAAAAAGACACTTCGCGCTGCTGTCGCGATCTCACACAATCGGCCCGGTGGGGAGATCGTCGAATAACGCCGACGCGCGTCACGTCAGGACTTCCCGCCGCGGGCGTCGTACGAGTTGGTGCAGGTGAGCCGGCCCTTGCCGGAGCAGGTCTGCGACGCCTCGTTGCCGACGCGGACCTTTCCGCTCTTCTCGGTGATCCGGTACTCGCTCACCTGGACACAGCGCACATGGCCCTGCTTGTCCTCGGTGCAGTTGCCGGGGCTGTCGGCGCCGGCGGCCTGGGCGGCACCGAGACCGATCACCGCGAGGCTTCCCACCAGGCCCGCCGCAGCGATCCTCTTCAACTGGAACATCAGCCTTTTTCCCTTGACGGTCATGGAGTGGCAGGGAGCCGGGCAGGCCCGGGGTCCGTGGCGCATCGGCTCGGACCCCGGAACCCGCCCGGGTCACCTCACGCGACTGCTCAGCCGAGGTTCGACGAGCAAGCCACCGCGTTGACCTCGGTGTTCTCCGCGTTGCCGAGGCCCAGGAGGGCGCCCACGCCGGCGTTGACGTCGTCGATCGAGATCAGCGACTGGACCGAGTTGTCCTGGGCACAGGTCGTGGTCTGCTCGCTGTTGAGCTCGAAGCCCGGGTTGTCACCGGCGTAGCTGACGCCGGCGCCAAGGAAGCCAACGCTGCCGAGCATGGCCGCGACAACGGCAGCCTTCTGGAACTTACGCATTACCTCTCCGTTTCTCGTTTGTGTCGACACGGACCGTTATGGCCCGTTTACCGACAGTCATGACTATAGGTGACAGTTTGCAACCCTTCGCAACGGAAACGCCCAATCGCGTAGGTTTTCTGTGAAGACGCAGGTCAGCGGCGCGCGAGGGCGTCCCAGATGGCCGAACGGCAGGCGTCGGCGGGGTCCGCGTCCGGATCGAATACGGGCCAAAGTGTGATCCCTGGACATTTGGCGTAACCCGGGGCGATGCGGCGCGTTGAGTGGGGAGTACGGCCGCTGGTGAGGGGCCGTGTTTACCTGACCTAGTAAGGAGAACGTGATGTCTCGCATCGCGAAGGCGGCCACCCTGGCTCTCGGCACGGGTGCCGTCGTGATCAGCGGCGCCGGTATGGCCTCGGCGCACTCCGGCGCGGAGGGTGCCGCGGTCCACTCGCCCGGCGTCGCGTCGGGCAATGTGGTCCAGGTTCCGGTCCACGCGCCGATCAACGTGTGCGGCAACACCGTGAACGTGATCGGTTTCCTCAACCCCGCCGTCGGCAACTACTGCGTCAACAAGTAGGGCCTCGCGCGAAGAGCCCCGGCCGCCTCGGGCGCCGGGGCTCTTCGCGTGTCCGCGTGCCGTCCCGCGTGTTACGCGTAGCGGTAGACGGCGCCGACGTCCTCCAGTTCCCGCGGGGTCACGTCCCACGGCGGGAGCTTCTCCCGGCGGGACACGACCCGGCCGTGCTGCTCGTCACCGGGGCCCGGCGCGGTCGCGGGCAGATAGCGTGCGCCGCGGTGTCTGCGCTGCCAGCGGTACCACTGCAGGTCGACGAAGGCGTGGTGCAGCCAGAAGGCGGGGTCATTGACGGAGGCGGCGCCGAGCATGGCCCCGCCGATCCAGCGGTGCACCCGGTTGTGGTTGCGCCACGAGGCGCTGCCCCGCCCGGTCCCCCAGCCCTCCAGCCGGTTGCGGAAGCCCCGGGTGACCGTCGAGTCCCAGGGCGGCACGTCGTACGCCGGTTCCTTCAGCGCCTGTTCCAGGTCGCTCTTGGTCGGCAGGGCGATCGGGTCGGCGCGGCGGCCGAGGTCGCGGGTGAGGAACTCCCCCTCGGTCACGCCGATCCGGATGGTCCAGTCGCCCTCCCGGTACGCGAACGGGCCCGTGGTCACCTGGAGATCGGAGCGGCGGCCGTCGCCGCCGAGGAGGTCCGCCGTCCACGGCGAGGAGCCGGCCGTGCGGTCACGGGTCCAGTCCCAGTACGGCAGGGTCACCGACGGGTCGACCCGGCGCAGGGCTTCCTCCAGGTCGAGCAGGAACCTGCGGTGCCAGGGCAGGAAGGAGGGCGCCATGTGCGCGGTGCGCAGCCCCCGTTCGCCGTCGGAGGCGAAGTACGCGAGGTGCGTGCGCACGAACTCGTCGTACTCGCCGCGTCGTTTGACCTCCAGCAGCGCGTTCACGAACCGGCGTCTCTCGCCCGCCGTGAGGGTGGCGGCGTCCTTACGCACGTACGCCATGGCCGCCTCCCCTGAGTTGCTCGCCGGGGGCGAGGGCGTCCACGGCGGCGCGGGCGGCGTCGAGCGGGGCCGGGTACGAGCAGTAGTGGTCGACCATGCTCAGCCAGGTGCCGTCGGCGCGCCGCATCAGGTGCAGGGGGCGGCCGTCGAGGGTGATGTGCCAGTGGCCGTCCGCGTCGCGCGTGCCCCGGATGCGGCGGCCCCGGTGGACGCGGTCGAAGGACGCGCCGTCGTCGTTGGCCGACCGGGGCGTGCGGAAGGCGGTGAGCAGCGGTGTCAGGGCGGCGGCGAGTGCTCCGCGTGCCATCACGTCCCGCCGTGTTCTGCCGTTCCGCGGTGCTTTCGGGGTTCTCCGGATGCCGGTGGCCATCGGTCACGCTCCCTTGTCCGTACGGTTTTTCCGTACCGGCAAACGACGACCGGCCCCCGGTGGAAACTGGGGGCCGGTCGTCGCAGGGCGTGATGTCAGGCGTGCAGCCCCAGGTCGCCGTGGACCGGCTTGGCGTCGTTCACCACGGCGGCCGCTTCCTTCGTCGTGTCGAGCACCGTGGTGCCGTCGGTGCCGGCCGACTCGGACTCGTGGAGCGGCATCAGCTCGAAGGGGACCGCGGTGCGCAGGCCGGTGTCGAGTCCGGTGGACGCCAGTTCTGTGGACTCCTGGGCATACGCCGGCGCGGCGGCAGCGGCGGCGATCAGGGTTCCGGCGAGGACGGCGGCAGCCTTCAGGGACTTCATCGTGTTCCTTTCTTCGGCAACGCGGGGGGCGGTCGCCGGAGGGGAATTCTGTCGCCGTGCCTAACGATGCCCGGCCGAAGCGGAAACCGTGAAGACCAAGATTGCCAAGTCCTCATATGAGAGTTCTACGAGGACGGCACCAGTACGGAGGTGAGCGCCGGCAGTGTGACGCCCGGGAGCAGTGGTGTCCGCGCGGGTTCGGCGGCGGGGGCGGCGGCCGGGGCGGGCAGGGTCGACGCCTGGGGTCCGGTGCCGAGCAGCGCGGCGACGAGATCGTGCGCCCGGGCCACCAACTCGTCGACGACGGAGGACACCTGGGGGGTGGCGCTGGTGTCCGAGGTGGTCTCGGTGGCCGTGTCCGTCTCCGTCTCCGTCTCCGTCCCGGTCGCCGCCGCGGATTCGGGCCGGAGCAGGGCGAGGAGGCCGTCGAGGACCTCACGCAGGGCGGTTGCCTCCTCGCTGGTGAGGTCGGCCTCGGTGAGGGACGTGTCGTTCGTCGTGACCGAGGACGACTCGATCGTCGTCGCCGGGTCGTCGTCGGCCGGCTTCGCCAGGGCGGCGCGCGCCGCGTCGCCCAGTCTGCGGGCCTCTTCGGCGGGCAGCCGGCCGTCGTCCGCCTCGAGTACGGCGTTCAGCAGGTCGACGACCGGGGTGAGTCCGTGCTCGCGCGCGTCGACGGTCCTGACCTGTGCGAGCGGCTCGGTCGGCGTGGGACGAGTGTCGGCCGCCATGGCGGCGGGGCCGGTGACCCCGGCGAGAAGGGCGGCGCACAGTGCGCCGAGTGCGATGCGCCGGGCAGGCAGAGCGCGCATGGGGATTCCTTTCGAGGGCTTCCACGGATCTTGAAGCCCACCGTGGGAGTGCTCGTACGGCCCCGCAACCGGGGCTGCGCCATCCGGGGTTCCCACTCGTCACCCGACCGCGTGTTCAGCCCGGCGGGGCAGTGGGCCGGGCCCTCTCGGTTTCACGATTCCAACACACTTGCCACCTTTCACCGAATTTCGGGGAGTTTGTCCGTTTGATGACTAGAGTTGCGAGTCTCCGAAGCACTCTCTCGGGCGGACGCATCGCACTCGTCCCCGCTGCCTGCCACCGCCGCCCTGTTTCCGAAAGGCTCCGACGGTCATGCGCCAATCCCTGGGTCAGCTGCTTCGCCGTGCGGCGGTGGGCGTCCTCTCCCTCGCCGTGGTGTGGGCACCCTGTGGCTCCGCGAACGCGGCGCCGGCCGCGCCCGCCCCCGAGGCGGACGGTCTCCCCTTCGCCCAGCGCTACCACGCGCTCCAGCACGGCGGCATCGTGCGGGCGGCCAACGCCTCCGCCACCTGCCGTACGACGGCGGCCTCGTGCCGTGACGCACGGGCCGGCGCGAACGGGGCGAACGGCGACTTCGACATGACGTACATCGATGTCGACCGCGACCCGAACACCTACAACTCCTCCCGCGCGGAGGTCGCTCTGCCCTCCGGCTCCCGGGTGACGTACGCCCGGCTGTACTGGGGCGGCAATCTGCTCGCCGGTGAACAGAAGCCGTGGCAGGACAACGGGCGCGTGCTGATCGCCGAACCCGGCGGGGAGTACAAGGAACTGCTCGCCGACACGCTGGTCGGGCACCGCGTGGCGGACGGCGCGGACGCCTTCCAGGCCTCGGCGGACGTGACGGAGCTGGTGCGGGACAGCGAGCCGGGTCTGTACACGGTGGCGCAGGTCAATGTGGCCATGGGCAGGTCGGCCGCCGGGACCTGGGGCGGCTGGACGCTGGTGGTGGCCTACGAGAACGCGGCGGAGCCGCTGCGGCACCTCGCGCTCTGGGACGGTTTCGCCCCGCTGGGCGGCCGCTCGGGCGTGGAGATGCCGCTGCGGAACCTGCCGTTCGCGGCGGGCGCCGGGGGCCGGGCGGGACTGGTGGCGTACAACGGCGACCGGGGCACCGACGGCGACTCGCTCGTGCTGACCGCCGGCGAGTCCGCCCCCGCCGCGCTGGCCGACCGGGCCAACCCCTCCGACGACGTCCTCAACTCCACCATCACCGACGCCGGCACCGCCCCCGCGCGGGTGCCGTCGTACGCCAACACCCTCGGTTACGACTCAGACGTGTTCGACCTCTCGGGAGGTCTGTCGCGCGCCGGTGACCGGGCGGTCCTCCGGCTCACCTCCCAGCGGGACGCGGCCTGGGCGGGCGTACTCTTCGCCGCCGTCGACGCCCGGCGGTGAACACGCCGAGCTCCTTCGTGAGCGCCGAGACCGCGCCGGTGGACATGCCGTCCCCCGCCCACCGGCCCCGGGTCCTGCATCTGACCCAGCCGGTGGACGGCGGGGTCGCCCGCGTCGTGACGGACCTGGTCCGGGCGCAGCTCGCCGACGGCCTGGACGTCACCGCGATCTGCCCCGACAGCGCGCTCACCGGCCGGCTCCGGTCGCTGGGCGCGCAGGTACGGCCCTGGAACGCCGGGCGTTCGCCGGGCCCCTCGCTCGCGCGTGAGGTACGGCAACTGGCCCGGCTGATCGACGAGGTCCGCCCCGACGTGGTGCACGCGCACAGCGCGAAGGCCGGGCTCGCCGGACGGCTCGCGGTCCGCGGCCGCATCCCCACCGTGTTCCAGCCGCACGCCTGGTCGTTCGAGGCGGTCGGCGGCGGCACGGCGGCCCTGGCGCTGCGCTGGGAGCGGTGGGCGGCGCGCTGGGCCGCGCGGGTGGTGTGTGTGAGCGAGGCCGAACGCGCCACCGGCGTGCACGCCGGCATCACCGGCCGCTGGACCGTCGTCCCCAACGGCATCGACCCCGACCGTTTCCGTCCGGCGCCCGCCGGTCCCGTACGAAGCGGGCTCGCGCAGTTGGCCGGGCTCCCCGCACAGGCGCCGCTCGCGGTCTGTGTGGGGCGGCTGTGCCGGCAGAAGGGGCAGGACGTCCTGCTGCGCGCCTGGGCCGCCGTACGGCAACAGGTGCCCGGGGCCCGGCTGGTACTGGTCGGCGACGGCCCCGACCGGGACCGGCTGCGGGCGGCCGCCCCCTCGTCGGTGCTGTTCGCGGGGGCCGTCGCCGACGCCGCCCCCTGGTACCGGGCCGCCGATGTGGTCGTCCTGCCGTCCCGCTGGGAGGGCATGGCGCTCGCCCCGCTGGAGGCGATGGCGTGCGGGCGGCCCGTGGTCGTCACGGACGTCGACGGCGCCCGCGAGAGTCTGCCGCGTTCCTTCGCCGCCCCCTGTGTGGTGCCGCCGGAGGACCCGGGGGCCCTGGCGGCCGCCGTCGGCGCGCTGCTGCTCGACCCGCCGCTGCGCACGTCCCTCGGCGAGCGGGGCCGCCGCCATGTGCTGACCCTCCACGACGTACGGCACACCGCGCGGGCGGTCGCCGACGTCTACCACGACCTGCTCGGCACCCGGCACGCCGCGCCCGGTGCGCGTCCGGCCCGGACGGGCGAAGACGCCGGGGCCGGCCGGACGACACCGCCCGTCGAGCCATCCGAGCACAGGGAGTCCATCCACTCGTGACCGCCGAACGTACCGTGCCCTCCCCCGGCGTATCGCCGCGGGAGCACGGATTCTTCCCGTCCGTCTCCGTCCTGCCCCCGCGCGGCACCGGTCCGCGGCTGCCGTCCGTACCGCCCCGGCCGGCCGCGCGGCTGCCGCTGCTCGTCGCGGACGGCGCCGCCGTACTGCCGGCCGCACTGCTCCTCCTCGGTGACCGGCGTCTGCCTCTGCTCCTCGTCCTGCTGGCCGGGCTGTCGCTGCTGCTGCGCCCGCGCGACGCGCGGCCCGCGGCGGCGCTGGACGAACTGCCCGCCGTGTGCGGCCGTGTCGTGACGGTCTGGCTGGCCGGCGCGGCGCTGTGGGCCGCGTACCGGCCGGACTCGGCGCTGTCCCCCGGCACCGTGCTGGCCGGAGCCGCCGTGCAGACGGCGGCGGCGTGCCTGCTGCGCGCGGTCGTGCACGGGCGGCGGCGGGCGGCGCTGCGGCGCCGTCCGCGGGCCGCGCTCGTCATCGGGCCGGCGGCGACCGCGCAGCGCGTGGCCGCCGCCGTGCTGCGCCATCCGCGCTGCGGAGTGCGGCCGGTGGGGATCGTCGCCGACCGGCCGGACGGCGTCGAGGGCGTCCCGGTGCTGCGTACGGACGAGGAGGTCGAGCGGGCGGTCGTCCAGAACGGGGTGCGGGCCGTGCTCGCCGTCCATCCGTCGGTACGGGCCGAACAGGGGCCGCTGCTGCGGGCGCTGGCCGGGGCGGGCTGCACGGTGTGGGAGGTCGACGCCGAACCGGCGCCGTACCCGACGCGGGAGCGGCTGGCCGGGTTCTCGTGCCGGCGGCTGGACTTCGCCCCGGCGCGCGGCGACCGCTTCGGCAAGCGGATGCTCGACGTCCTGGTCTCGGGGACGCTGCTGTTGCTGGTCGCCCCGCTGCTGCTGGTGTGCGCGGTCACGCTGCGGCTGGCCGACGGGCCTGGGGTGGTGTTCCGGCAGGAGCGCATCGGCCGGAACGGGGAGCCGTTCACGCTGCTGAAGTTCCGCACCCACCGGCCGGTCGACGAGCACGAGTCGGCGACCCGGTGGAGCGTGGCGGGCGAGCACGAGATGCGCTGGTTCTGCCGCATGCTGCGGCGCACCTCGCTGGACGAACTGCTCCAGCTGTGGAACGTGCTCCGCGGCGACATGAGCCTCGTCGGCCCCCGGCCCGAACGGCCGTACTTCGTGACCCAGTTCAGCGAGACGTACCCCGGCTACGCGGCCCGGCACCGGATGCGTACCGGCATCACCGGACTCGCTCAGATCCACGGGCTGCGCGGCGACACCTCGATCGAGGACCGCTGCCGCTTCGACAACGCCTACATCGACGACTGGTCGCTGTGGCGGGATCTCTGCATCCTGCTGCGCACGGCGGCCACGCTGGTCCGCCCGACGGGGAGCTGACATCTCGTGAGGTCCGCCCTCGTCCCGCCGCCGCGCCGGGCCGCCGCCGCGCTCGTGCCGGTACTGCCGCTCGTGGCGGTCGTCGCCCTGGCGGGACTGCCGCCGACGGGGGACGGCCCGGGGCCCGCCGACGTGGTGTCCGCGCTGGCGGTCGGCCACGGCGTGCTCCTGCTGCTGCGGGAACGCCGGCGTCCGCTGTCGCGTGCCGCGGCCGTCGTGCTGGGGCTGCCGGTCGTGGGGCTGGCGCTCGCCGCGATGGGGGCGGCCTCGCCCCAGGCCGCGTTCGGCGGGCTGTCCCGCTATCTGCAGATCTTCGTGCTCGTTCCGGCCGCCGTGCTGGTGCTGCTGCGCGGGCGGGCCGGCTTCCGGGTGCTGGCCTGGTCGTTCGTGGGGCTCGCCCTGTGGCAGGGGGCCGTCGGGGTGCACCAGTACGTCACCGGCACCGGCGCCTCGTACCAGGGCGAGACGATCCGCGCGGTCGGCACGTTCGGGGCGCGGGACGTGATGGGCATGGCGGCGGCGGTGTCGCTGGGGGTGGTCTGCGCGGCGGGCGTCGCGCTGGGCCGGGCGCCGGTACGGCAGCGGGCGGCCGCCGCCGGGTGCGCGGTGCTGCTGATCGTGCCGCTGGCGCTGTCGTTCAGCCGGGGCGCGTGGATCGCGACCGCGCTGGCGTGCGGGACGCAGCTGGCGCTGGCGGGGCCCCGGCGCGCGCTGAAGGTGGCGGCGGCCGTGGTCGCGGCGGGCGTCGTCCTGGTGGGCGGCTTCGGGGTCGGTACGGCGATGCTGCAGGAGCGGATCGGCAGCATCACGGAGGTGGCCGACACGCCCGACCAGTCCGTCGTCGACCGGTACACCCTGTGGGCGGCGGCGGCCGGCATGTGGCGCGAACACCCGCTCACCGGGGTCGGGTTGAAGGGTTTCCCCGAGTACCGCGACGGGCACGCCACGCTCGCGCTGTCCTCGGGCAGCGACATCGGGGGCGCGGGCGAGGAGTACCACCGGCAGGCGCTGCTGTCGCCGCACAGCATGTATCTCCTGGTGCTTAGTGAGCAGGGCCTGATCGGGCTGGTGGCGCTCGGCGGGAGCTGGCTGGCGCTGCTGGTGTGCGCGCTGCGGCGCCGACCGCGCTCCGACTGCGCGTTCATCGCCGTCGGCCTGCTGCTCTGGCAGCTCACCGACTTCGTGTACGGCGACATCGGCGGCCCTTCGACGGTACTGACCGGCGTGGCCCTGGGCCTGACGGCGTGGTGGGCCCTGTCCGGGAACGACCGCACGGACACCGCGCGGGCCGAGGAGGCCGCGACCCCATGACCGTACTGCCGTCACGGCCCGCCGCCACCACGGCGCCGGAGCCGTCCGCCGCCGGGCCGGCGGGCCCCGCCGCGCGAGCCGTATCTGCGGCCGAGGGCCCGGCGACCGCCCGTCCCGCCCCGCGCCGGGGCGCCGCGGACGGGCCCCGGCCCGGAACCGGCGCACGCGCCGACGGCCCCGCGACCGGCGCCCACGCGCCGCGGGCGCCCCTCCCCATGGCCCCCGAACACACCGCCGGCGGCCACTCCACTGGCCGGCCCGCGACCGGCGCCCCCGTGCCCGGTGGGCCCCGGCTCCCGGAACCCGAACCCGCCGGCCCCGCGCCCGGCGCTCCCGCCGCCGGGGGCTCCGGGGCCGGGGTCCGCGTCCGCGCGCGGGCGGGGACGAACACGCCCGCGGCCGACGAGAAAGGCGCCGTGTCACGGCGATTCCTCGCGCGGGCCGCCATCGGGACCGCCGTGCTGTCCATCGCCGGGTCCGTGCTCGGGCTGGTGCGGGATCAGTCGTTGGCGCGGTTGTTCGGGGCCGGGAGCGATACGGACGCCTTTCTGGTCGCGTGGACCGTGCCGGAGATCGCCGCGACGCTGCTGATCGAGGACGGCCTCGCGATCGCGCTGATCCCGGCGTTCAGTGTGGCGCTGGCGCGACGGGCGCGGGGCGTGCCCGGTGATCCGGTGCGGGAGCTCGTCAGGGCCACCCTGCCCCGGCTGTGTCTCGCCTTCGCCGCCGTGGCCGCGCTGGTCGCCGCCGGGGCCCCCTACCTGGTCCGCGCCCTGGCGCCGGGGCTGGCCGATCCCCGGCTCGCCGCCGACTGCACCCGGCTCACCGCGCTCAGCCTGCTGGCCTTCGGGCTCGCCGGGTACTGCAGCGCCGCCCTGCGCGCGCACCGCCGCTTCTTCGCGCCCGCCGCGATCTACGTCGCGTACAACACGGGCATCGTCGCGACGATGTTCCTGCTCGGCGGGGAATGGGGGGTGCGCTCGGCCGCCGTCGGGGTCGCGGTCGGCGGCTGCCTGATGGTGGCGGTGCAACTGCCCTCACTGTGGAGGCAGTTGCGGTCGCCCGAGCCGGCGCCCGCGCCCGACTGCACCGCCGGACCCGCCGCCGACGAGCGGCCGATGCGGCTCGCGCTCATCGCCGCCGTCCTGCTGTTCGCGCTGTGCCGCCAGTCGCAGGTCCTCGTCGAGCGGTTCCTCGCGTCCTCCCTCCCCGCCGGGGCCATCTCGCACCTCAACTACGCGCAGAAGGTCGCCCAGATCCCGATGACGCTGTCGCTGATGGTGTGCACCGTCACCTTCCCCGTGGTGGCGCGGGCGCTCGCCGACGGCGACACCCGGCGGGCCCGCGCCCGGGTGGAGCGGGACCTCGTACTGGCGTCCTGCGTGGTCCTCGCCGGCATGTGCGCGGTGCTCGCCTGCGCCCCGCAGATGATCGGACTGCTGTTCCAGCGCGGCGCGTTCACCGCGGCCGACACCGCCGCGACGGCGGACGTCATGCGCGTGTACGCCCTCGGTCTGCTCGGCCAGACCCTCGTGGGCGCCCTCGTCCGCTGCTACTTCTCGGCCGGCCGACCCAGCTGGTACCCCCTGGCCGTGATGGCGGCCGGGATCGCCGCGACCTCGCTGATCGGCGCCGCGACCGTGGGCCGCTGGGGCGTGGCGGGGATCGCCGCCGCCAACGCCGTCGGCATCACCGTCACCGCCGTGCTCCTGCTCACCGGGCTGCGAACGGCCGGCCGCGGCAACCCCACCGGGATCACCCTCGGCGTCCGCACGGTACTCGCCGAGCTGGGCCGGCCCGTGCTCGCCTCGGTCGTCGCCGTCGCCGCCGGAACGTTCGCCGCGGGCCGTTTCGCCTCCCCGGTGGCGGCGCTCGCGGCCGGCTGCGCGGCCGTGGCCGCCGTCTTCGTCCCGCTCGCCCTGTCCGTCCCGGTCGCCCGGCGCTCCGCATCCGCGCTGCGCTCCGTACGCACCGTCACACGAAGGCTCACACATGGCCGCACCCGTTGATTCCCCCGAAACCGGCAGCCCCTCCGCGCCCCGCCCGGCCCCCGTGCCCTGGGTGGCGATGTACCACTCGGTGGGCGACTGCTCGGACGACCCGTACCGCATCACCGTCACGCCCGCGCGGCTGGAACGCCAGCTGGCCTGGCTGCGGCGGCGCGGCCTGCGGGGTGTGTCCGTCGCCGACCTCCTCGCCGCGCGCGCCCGCGGCGAGGGGCGGGACCTGGTCGGCCTCACCTTCGACGACGGCTACACCGACTTCCTCACCGGCGCCCTGCCGCTGCTGCGCCGCTTCCGCTGCGGCGCCACCCTGTTCGTCCTGCCGGGCCGGCTCGGCGGCGACAACGCCTGGGACCCGCTCGGCCCACGCAAGCCGCTGCTGACCGCTGCCGGTATCCGCAGCGCCGCCGCCGAGGGGGTGGAGATCGGCTCGCACGGACTCACCCACACCGACCTGACCGGCGCGGACGACGCCACGCTCACCGCCGAGGTCGCCGAGAGCCGCGCCCGGATCGAGGAGCTGACCGGCGCCCCGGCCGAGGGGTTCTGCTACCCGTACGGCACGGTCGACGCGCGCGCCGTCGAGGCCGTACGGAAGGCGGGCTACGCCTACGCCTGCGCCATCGACCCCGGCCCGCTGACCGGCCCGCACGCCCTGCCGCGCGCACATGTCGGCCAGAACGACACGGCGTGGCGCCTGCACCTCAAGCTCCGGCTGCACCGGCTGCGCCGGCGTCCGGTGGAGGGCGTGTGATGCGGGCGCTGCACATCATCACCGGCCTCGGTGTCGGCGGTGCCGAGCAGCAGTTGCGGCTGCTGCTGCGTCATCTGCCCGTCGACTGCGACGTGGTGACGCTCACCAACCCCGGGCCGGTCGCCGACGGCCTCGGCGCCGACGGCGTACGCGTCGTGCACCTGGGCATGGGCGGCAACCGCGACCTGGCAGCCCTCCCCCGCCTGGTCCGGGTGATCCGCGCGGGCGGCTACGACCTCGTGCACACCCACCTGTACCGGGCCTGTGTCTACGGCCGGCTCGCCGCCCGGGTCGCCGGGGTCCGCGCGGTCGTCGCCACCGAACACTCCCTGGGCGACACCCAGATGGAGGGCCGCCGGCTCACCACTGGCGTACGCGCCCTGTATCTGGCGAGCGAGCGGCTGGGGTCGGCGACGGTCGCCGTCTCCCCGACGGTCGCCGACCGGCTGAGGCGCTGGGGCGTGCCCGCCCCCCGTATCGAGGTCGTGCCCAACGGCGTCGACCTGGACCGGTTCGGCTTCGACGCGGAACGCCGCGAGCTCACCCGGCGGCGGCTCGGCCTGCCGGAGGGCGCGTACGTCGTCGGCGGGATCGGCCGGCTCACCCGGGGCAAGCGGTTCGACGTCCTCGTCCGGGCACTCGCCCTGCTGCCCGAGGACCACTGGCTGCTGCTGGTCGGCGGCGGCCCCGAGGAGCACATGCTGCGCCGCACCGCCCATGAGGCCGGGGTGGCGGGGCGGGTCCTGTTCACCGGTGAACGGCCGGTCGTCCCCGACGGCACCCCCGGCCCGGATCTGCCCTCGCTGACGGCGGCGATGGACCTGTTCGCCTCCCCGTCCCCGGAGGAGGCGTTCGGCCTCGCGGCCGTGGAGGCGCTGGCGTCCGGCCTGCCCGTGCTCTACGCCTCCTGCCCGGCGATCGAGGACCTCCCCCCTCAGGCCCGCGCCGGCGCCCGCCGGGCGCGCGGCGGACCGGAGGCGTACGCCCGCGCGATCGCCGAGGCCCGTACGGCCGGTCCCGGACCGCGCACGGCCGGCCGGGCCGCGCGGCACTACAGCATCACCCGCAGTACGGCCCGCCTCATGGACGTGTACACGGCGGCCGTGACCGGTGCTCCGCACCGTGAGCCGTCCACCGGGCCGTGAGCCGTCCGCAACGTCCTCAGCCGTCCGTCACCGCCGTACCTCCGAGGGAGCAAGCCCGTCATGACCGACACCCCGACCCGTCGGCCCCGTCCGTCCCTGGCCCGTCTCGGAAGGCTGCCGGCCTGGTCCGCGCTGGTGGCCGGCACGGCGCTGGGCGGTCTGTTCGGCGGCGCGTACGGCGTGCTCACGCCCCCGTCGTACACGGCCACCAGTTACGTCGTCGCCGTACCGACCGACAAGGCGACCCCGGACGCGGCCCGCGGCTTCGCGCAGGCGTACGGCCGGGTCGCCACCCAGCTCGCGGTGCTCGGCGACGCGCAGGTGTGGGCCGGTGTGCCGGTACGGACGCTGCGGGACAGTGTGCGCGCGGCGACCTCGCCGGACGCGCCGATGGTCGCCGTCTCCGCCACGTCCGCGCGGCCGGAACTGGCCGTCGACATGGCCAACGCGGTCTCGCGCGCGCTGACCCGGCACGCCGAGGACACCAAGGGCAGCACCCAGGTCCGGCTCGTGCAGTTCTCGCGCGCGGTGAAGCCGGGCAAGCCGGCCTCCGCGTCGACGCCGGTGACCACGCTGGTGGGGGCGAGCGCGGGCGGGCTGCTGGGCGGCCTCGCCCTGCTCGCCCGGCCGAGGCGGACCCGCCGGGACGGGGGCCCCGTCCCGGCCGCCTCGGTACCCGGCCCGGCCACCGCCGCCGATGTGCAGCGATGACGGCGGCGAACCGGTCCGGGGCCCCGCCAGGGGGTGTCGTTCGGATCAGGCCGGCTCCGGGCAGCGGCGCCCTGCTGGCGACCCCGGCAGGATCCGAACGACACCCCCTAACGGCCGCGCGACCACCAGTCGAAGCGCAGGCAGAGCTTGCCGCCGAGCCAGTACTCCACCCAGCGGCCCAGGTCCAGCGGCGAGCAGTTCTCCGGTGGCAGCGGCGTCTCGGGCGTGGGCCGCGGGACCGGAGGAACGGAGGTGTCCGGCTCCCCGTCGTGTGTACGGCCGGAGAGCACGCTCTTGTAGACGCGGGACGAGTCCGGATTGTCGTCGCACTGCCACACACCGTGCGGGCAGTAGTCGGTCACCGTGTTGTAGAGCGGCTTGTGCTGGTCCATCCACGCGAGCATGCGCCGCATGTACTCGGGATTGTCGCCGTTGCGGAAAAGCCCCCATTCCGGATAGGAGATCGGCTTTCCGTGGGCCTTCGCGAAATCGACGTGCGCCTGAAGTCCGTACGGCTCCTTCACCTGTTCGTCGAAGGAGCGGCCGGACGGCTGGTCGTAGGAATCCATGCCGACGATGTCGACCGTGTCGTCCCCGGGGTAGCACTCCGTCCAGGCAATGGCGTCCCGGCCCCGGCTCGGCGTGAAATCGAACCGGAATCTCTGCCCCGGCACGGCACGCATCGTCCTCACGATCCGGTTCCAGTACGTCTTCCACGCCTCCGGGTCCGGACCGCACCGGTGGGTATAGGTGACGCCGTTCATCTCCCAGCCGAGCACGACGACCGTGTCCGGCGCCCTCAGTTCGACGAGCCGCTCGGCCAGGGCACGGAAATGGTGGTCGAACTCCCCTGCCGCGCCTCGTCGCAGCAGCCCGCGGACCTCCTGGTCCGAGACGCCCTCCTCGTTGCGCTCCTGCATGGGGACGTTGAGGACGAGCATCCGGTCGTCCCGGGCGTTGCGCCAGTCGGCCCACGCCCGCAGGAAGCCGATGTCCCCCTCGATGTCGCTCCACCGGTTGCCGGGCAGGTAGGTGTGGCCGACACGCAGCTCGGCACCGCCCAGCCAGCGGCTGAGCTGTTCCATCCGGGCCACTCCGCGCTCGTCGGAGGCGAGGAACGCGCCGAAGGCCGGGACCCTGCGGTGCGCCGCCAGAAGGTCCGGCACGGGTACGGACGGGAACTCGACGGCGGGGATCGTGGCGGCGGCCGCCGGGCCGCCCGGGACCGGCACCGCCGGAAGGGAGCCGTCGGTCGGTGCCGCCCCCGCCGCCGGACCGGCCGTCAGGGCCGCGGAGACGACGACCGCCGCCGCGCCCACGGCCATCGCGCGGGCCCGGACCCGCCTGTGCTGTGGGGCCATTGGCTGCTCCTTTTCTCGCTCTCGTCCGTCCACTGCCTGAATTCCCCCTGCCTGAATTCCTCGCACTTGACGAACAGTCATATGAATTCAGACACAGGTCGTACGACGATGCCAATGCCATTGCGGCTTTCGAGTGCCGGGCTCCCCCGAGCGGGTGAGCCGCCACCAGAAGGAAGTGAGAATTCGTGTCGCTGCTCGACACCCGGGTCCCCGCCGTACTGCTGCGGACCGACCGGAACCCCTTTCATCACGGCACACTCGGCGCCGTACGGTCGCTCGGCCGTGCGGGAGTGGAAGTGCATGTCGTCGCCGATTCCGCCAGAAGTCCCGTCCGCCGCTCGCGTTATGTCCACGGAACGCATTCCCCGCCGCCGCCGGGCGCATCCGAGGAACAGATTCTCGACGTGCTGCTCCGGGTGGCCGGCCGGGTCGGGCGGCCGGCCGTACTGATCCCGCTGGACGACGCGACCGCGATCGCCGCCGGCCGGCTGCGGGACGCCCTCCGGCCCTCCTATCTGCTGCCGGACATGCCGGCCGCGCTCGCCGAACGCGTCGCCGACAAGGAACAACTCGCCCACGTGTGCGCCGCCGTGGACGTACCGCACCCGCGGACACTCGTCCCGGACAGCCCGCGCGGGGCGGCCGAGGCCGCCCGCCTGCTCGGACTTCCGCTGGTCGCGAAGTGGAGCCGCCCCTGGCTGCTGCCGGCCGGCGGCGGACTGCGCAGCACCCAGGTGCTGCACACCGCGTACCAGGCCCGGGAGTTGTACGCACGCACGGCGGAGGCGGGCAGCGTGCTGCTGCTCCAGGAGTTCCTGCCGGCCGGTGAGGACCGGGACTGGTTCTTCCACGGCTACGCCGATCGGGCCGGCACCGTGCGCGCCGGCGGACCGGGCCGCAAGCAGCTGGCGTGGCCGCGCGGGGCGGGACTGACCGCGGTGGGCCACTGGACGCCCAACCCCGAGGTGCGGGACCTCGCCGAGCGGCTCACCGGCGCGCTCGGCTACCGGGGCGTCTTCGACCTCGACTTCCGCCGCGGCACGACCGGCGGCCACCACCTCCTCGACTTCAACCCGCGCCCCGGCGCCCAGTTCCGGCTCTTCGCCGACAGCGCGGGGCTGGACGTCGTACGCGCGCTGCACCTGGATCTGACCGGGCGGCCGCTGCCGGACGGGGAGCCGGTGGCCGGGCGGTCGTTCGTGGTGGAGAACTACGCGCCGTTCGCCGCGCTGAGCACGCTGCGCACGGGGGCCGGCGGGCGCGAACTCGCCTGGTACGCCGGTGACGACCGCGCCCCCGGCTGGGCGATGTGGGCGCTGTGGGCCCGCCATGTGTCCGGCCGGCTGCGGCAGCGGCTGACCCCGGCGGGCTCCTCCGTACCGGCGCCCCGCCCTGTTCCCCGGGCATCCGCCCCGACTTCCCCGACCTCCCCGACCTCCCCGACCGTCAACGAGAAAGCGAGCAGCTGATGATGTACGACCTTCTGGTGGTGGGCGCGGGCCCGTACGGTCTGTCGATCGCGTCCCACGCCGCGGCCGCCGGACTGAACCTGCGCGTGTTCGGCCGGCCCATGGCGTCCTGGCGGGACCACATGCCCGGCGGCATGTTCCTGAAGTCGGAGCCGTGGGCGTCCAACCTGTCCGACCCGGACGGGCGCTGGAAACTGGACGCGTACTGCGCCGAGCAGGGCCTGACGGCACGTCACGCGCAGCCGATCCCGGTGGAGGCGTTCGCCTCGTACGGCCTGTGGTTCGCCCGCAACGCCGTACCGGAGGTGGACGAGCGCACGATCACCCGGATCTCGTCCGGCGCCGACGGCTTCACCGCGGTCACCGAGGACGGGCAGGCGCTGCACGCGCGGGCGGTGGCCCTGGCCGTCGGGGTGATGCCGTTCATCGAGGTGCCGCCGGCGCTGCGCGGGCTGCACCCGTCGCTGGTGACGCACAGCAGCCACCACAGCGACCTGGGCCAGTTCCAGGGCAAGGACGTCACGGTGATCGGCGGCGGCCAGGCGGCCCTGGAGACAGCGGCGCTCCTCGCCGAACAGGGCACGCGGGTACGGGTGCTGGCGCGGGCGGAGCGGCTGCGGTGGAACGATGTGCCGCCGGCCTGGGAGCGCCCGTGGTGGCAGTCGGTCCGCTCACCCCACAGCGGTCTCGGGCCCGGCTGGCGGAACTGGTTCTACTCCGAACGCCCCGGTCTGTACCGGCGGCTGCCGGAGGCGACCCGGGCGCGGATCGCGGCGACGGCGCTGGGTCCGGCGGGCGCCTGGTGGGTGCGGGACCGGGTGGAGCGGGCGGTGGATCTGCTGCCGGGCCAGGAGGTCACGGCGGCCGCGGCGGTGCCGGGCGGGCTGCGCCTGGACCTGTCCGGCCGTAACGGTTCCCGGCGCTCGCTGGAGACCGAGCACGTCATCGCCGCGACGGGGTTCAAGGCGCACCGTGACCGGCTGGGCCTGCTCTCCGCCGAGCTGCGCGGCACGCTGGCGGTGCTGCCGGACGGTTCCCCGGCACTCGGGCACAGCTTCGAGTCCTCGCAGCCGGGGCTGTTCCTGGCGGGACTGGTGACCGCGTCGGGCTTCGGTCCGGCGATGCGTTTCGTGCACGGTGCGACGTTCACGGCGTCGACGCTGGTGCAGGGGGTGCGCCGGCGGCTGAGGGCGACGCCGATGCGCGGAACGGTTCCCGTGCCGGGTGGTGGCAGCCGTAGCACGGCGCCGTCGCCGGCCCGCGGCTGACGGGCACATACGACACGACGCGTCCCCCGGACCTGGTGCGGTCCGGGGGACGCGTCGTCCTGTGCGGGACGGGCTAGCGGCGGGTGCCGACGCGACCGCGACGGTAGATCATCGCGCCGCCCGCGATGAGGACGGCGCCGGCCGCCGAGGCGGCGATCAGGCCGTCGGCGCCGGTCTCGGCCAGGTGCGGCGGGTTGCCGGGCACCTCCTCCTCGGCCGGGGGCTCGACCTCGTGCTTCGGAGGCGTCTTGACGTGGGTGGGCGGGACCGGCGTCTCCTTCTCGGGCTCGTCCTCGCCGTAACCGCTGTCGTTGACGCAGGTGTTGTCGTACGCGCTGTTGAACAGGGCGAGCACGTCGACGCTGTTGCCGCACGCGTTCACCGGCACGTGGATGGGCACCTGCACGTTGTTCCCGGACAGCACACCGGGCGAGCCCTTGGCGGCGCCCACCGCCTGCGCGCCGCCGGAGTCGCCGTAGCCCGCCTCGGAGGTACCGGCGGTCGAGGAGTCGCCGTACCCGCTCCGGGCGTGCGACGAGTCCGCGTCGTCGTGGGAGCCGTTGACGCAGGTGTTGTCGGACGCCTCGTTGAACGCCGCGGCGCCGTTGACGGTGTTGCCGCACGCGTTCACCGGGACGTGCACCGGGGCCTGCACGTTGTTCCCGGAGAGCACACCGGGCGAGCCCTCGGTGCCGCCCACCGCCTGCGCTCCGTCGGCGTGCCGGCCGCCGGAGTCGGCGTTGACGCACGTGTTGTCGGACGCCTCGTTGAAGGCGCCGACCACGTTGACGCTGTTGCCGCACGCGTTCACCGGGACGTGCACCGGGGCCTGCACGTTGTTCCCGGACAGCACACCGGGAGCATCCTCGGCTCCGCCGGCCGCGAACGAGTCGGCGAGGGCGGGGGTTCCGTACAGGGACAGAATGCCGGTGGCGGCGGCGGCCGCCACGAACACTCCCCTGCTCAGGGTCTGTCGCAATGTGGTTGTCTTCCTGCTTGAAGAAATGGGAGCGCCACGCGTTCTGGCCCTCCGCTGCCGCATGGCCTACTTCTTCATCAACCCGACTCGGCGGAATCGGTTGCGCAGGTTCACCCGGTTGGCCCGCGCACGGGGGCGCGGGCCGGTCGTCGGGACACCACCCCTCACGGCGTCAGGACACCACGTCCTTGCGGACGAAACCGCGGAAGGCCAGCGCGAACAGCACCAGCGCGTAGGTCACGGACACCGACGCGCCCTGGATCATGCCGGACCACTCCGGGTCCGGCTGGATGGCGTCCGCCCAGGCGAACTGCCAGTGCGCGGGCAGGAAGTGCCGCCAGTCGCCGAGGGCGGTGACGGCGTCCAGGACGTTGCCGACGATGGTCAGGCCGACCGCCCCGCCGACCGCGCCCAGCGGGGCGTCGGTGCGGGTGGACAGCCAGAACGCCAGCCCGGCGGTGACCAGCTGCGACACGAACAGATACGCCACGACCACCACGAGCCGCTGCGCCGCCGTACCGGGGTCGAGCGCCCCGCCGGTGGGGATGTGCAGCGGCCCCCAGCCGTAGGCGACGGTGCCGACGGTGAGCGCCACGACCGGCAGCAGCACCATCGCGGCGAGGCTCAGCCCCAGTCCGACCATCAGCTTGGACCACAGCAGCCGCATCCGGGGCACCGGCGCGGCGAGCAGATAGCGCAGGGAGGACCAGCCGGCCTCCGAGGCGACCGTGTCCCCGCAGAACAGGGCGACGGGGATGACCAGCAGGAAGCCCGCGGACACGAACAGGTTCACGGCGGCGAAGTTGGCGCCGGACGCGGTGGCCGTGTCCATGAGGTTGACGCGGTTGTTGTCGGGGCCGCCGTCCGGTGTACCGCCGATCGCGAAGGCGATCACCAGCACGAACGGCAGCAGGGCGAGGATCGCCCCCATCACGAGGGTGCGGCGGCGCTTGAGCTGGCGGACCAGCTCCACCCGGAGCGGCAGGGTGCGTCCCGCGCGGTAGCCGTCGGCGACCTCGACGGGCTCGAGGGGCACGGTGGGCGTGCTCATGCGGAACCTCCGATCAGGGTGAGGAAGGCGTCCTCGAGGCGGCGGTGCGGGCCGACCGACGCCACGGGAACCTCCAGCCGGACGAGTTCGGCGACCAGGCGCGGGGCGGTGCCGTCGGCGTCGAGCCGGACCAGCAGCCCCTCGTCGGTGCGGACGGCGGAGGCGATGCCGGGCAGGGCGGCGATCTTCTCGGCGACCGGCTCGTCGACGGGGGTGACGGTGCCGACGAGCAGGGTGTCGCCGGAGCCGACGATCTCGTCCACCGGACCGGCCTGGACGAGCTGCCCGCGGTCCATCACCACGAGATGCGTGCAGGACTGCTCGACCTCGGACAGCAGATGGCTGGAGACGATCACCGTGCGTCCGGCGGCCGCGTAGCGGATCATCACCTCGCGCATCTCGCGGATCTGCGGCGGGTCGAGGCCGTTGGTCGGTTCGTCGAGGATGAGCAGGTCCGGGAGGCCGAGCATGGCCTGGGCGATGGCGAGGCGCTGGCGCATGCCCTGGGAGTAGGTGCGTACCGCGCGGGCGAGCGCGTCCCCGAGGCCCGCGATCGCCAGGGCCTCCTCCAGGTGGGCGTCCTCGGCCGGCCGCCCTGTGGCCCGCCAGTACAGCTCCAGGTTCTCCCGGCCGGACAGATGGGGCAGGAACCCCGCGCCCTCGACGAACGCGCCGACCCGGGACAGCACCGGGGCGCCGGGCCGGATGGCGTGGCCGAACACGCGGATCTCGCCGCTGTCGGGCTTGATGAGCCCCATCAGCATGCGCAGGGTGGTGGTCTTGCCGGCGCCGTTCGGCCCGAGCAGCCCGAGCACCTGCCCCTTCTCGACCCGGAAGGAGAGGTCCCGCACGGCGTACCGGTCCGAGGAGCGGGTGTACCGCTTGCCCAGATCGGTGATCTGCAGGGGCACGTCGGCGAGGCCGGGGTCGGGCGCCGGCGCGGTGGTGCGGCGGCGGCCGGTCAGCAGCAGCGCGAGCGCGATCAGGGCGCCGGCGACGGGCAGCCACACCACCCAGGCGGGCAGCGGCGCGGCGGCGGTGGTCACGCGGGGTGCGGTGGGCACCGTGAGGTCGCTCTTCAGGGAGACGGTGTACGTCGCCGGGGCGGCCGGGGAGGCGTAGCCGAGGTCGGTGGAGGCGAGGACGAGGCGCAGCCGGTGGCCCTTGCGCACCTCGTGGTCGACGGCGGGGAGCGTGATCGTCACGTCCTTGCCGGCCTTGGCGCCCTCGACACGGAGGGGCGTGACGAGCTGTGAGGGCAGCACCTGCTGCCGTCCGTCGGGGCCGACGTCGTACACCTTGCCGAAGAGGACGGCGTCCTCGCCGCTCGACTCGACGTGCACGGTGACGGTCGGCGATCCGGTGATCCGCAGGTCGTCGGCGACCGGGGCGGACTCGAAGCGGGCGTACTGGCCGGGGAAGTCCAGGGAGACGCCGACGCCGAGGGAGGACAGCTGGGCGAGCCCGCCGGTGCCGCCGAGTCCGGGGAGGGAGGAGATGGCGGGCGGGCCGGCGCCGGCCGGGTTGGCGAAGCTCTGCTTCTCGCGTCCGGTGAGCGGGACGGCCCGGCCGCCGTTGGCCAGCCCCGGGTAGGTGTCGGCGCTCGCGCCGGTCAGCACGGCCCGCCCGTCGGTGGAGTCGACGCCTCCGGTGCGGGTGACGCGGAAGGCGGGGCCGGTGTCGGCGCCCTCGTCGCCCTTGAGGTACCGGTCGAACCAGCTCCGTACGCGCTCCCGTACCCGGTCGCCCTCCGGGTCGCCGCCGTCGTGTCCGCCCGCGATCCAGTCGACGTCGACGGGGGCGCCGTTGGCGCGGATCGCCTTCGCGGCGGCGTCGGCCTGCCCGAGCGGGAAGAGGGAGTCGGTCTGCCCCTGCAGCAGCAGTGTCGGTACGTCGATACGGCCGGCGACGGCGGAGGGCGACCGCGCCTCGAGCAGCTCACGCGCCTCGGCGTCCGGGACCCCGGACTCGGCGACCCGTTCGTACATCGCGCACAGCGCGGCCTCGAACTTCCCGCAGCCGCCGCCGGAGTTGACGAAGACACCGGCCCACAGCTTCTTGAAGACACCGTTCGGGAAGAGCGCGTCGGCGAGGTCGAAGTAGGTGATGGCGGGGGCGATGGCGTCGACCCGGTCGTCGTACCCGGCGCCGAGCAGCGCGATGGCACCGCCGTACGATCCGCCGGCCATTCCGACCCGGGGATCGCCGTCCTCGTCGAGCCGGACCTCGGGCCGGCCGGCCAGCCAGTCGATCAGCCGGGAGACGTCGGCGACCTCGCCCTTCGGATCGTTCAGCCCGATCCGCCCGGTGGACTTCCCGAACCCGCGCGCGGACCAGGTGAGTACGGCGTACCCGTCCCGCGCGAGTTCCTCGGCCTGCTCCCGCACATCGTCCTTGCTCCCGCCGAACCCGTGCCCGAGCAGCACGGCGGGCCGCCGCCCGTCGCCCCCGGAGGTGAAGTACGAGGTGTCGATCCGCACCCCGCCCTCCATGGCCATGACCCGGTCGGCGCGGCGCACCGCGGGCGCCTCGTCGGACGCGACGGCCGTCCACGTACCGGCACCGGCGAGCACGACGACGGCGGCCGCGGCGGCAATGACCCGACGCGACCGCAACCAGCGCGCCCCGGGCAATCGAAGATCCATGCTTCAACCGTACGGGGCGAACCTGTCGTCCGGATGTCGACCGCAGACCGAACCCGGGGACCTCCCGGGGGCGTACACGAACACCGCCGCGTACCGCGGGTGCAGTACACGCCCCCCAAGGAGCCGGAACGGGACACCGCCACACCCCCGCGGACGCGGGGGTGTTCCGCCGGACGTGTGGCTCCCCGTCGGGGAGTACCGGTCCTCCCCGCCGACGCGGGGGCACTCCGCCCACCTGAGTCAGGTGCAGTTGGGCGAGCACTTCGGCCGGGACGCCGGCAGCAAGAGGCCCCGCCCATCAGCCGCGGGGGCAACGGACGGACGGGGCCGGTCTCGGAGGGCTACGCGGCGACTAGCGGACGTTTCAGGAGCGCGTGGGCTCGCTCGGTCAGCGTCGGATCGTCCAGCGTCATGCGGCCCGCCACTACCCGCCGGTGGCCGTAGTAGGTGCTGTCCAAGTCGACCGCGTGCGCCATATCGAGCGACCAGTCGGCGTCCGGCGCGTCGATGGTGCCGGGCTTCATCACGGTCCGGGACCCGTAGCCGGTGCAGGCCAGCCAGCAGGCGCACCGCTGCTCGTGGCTTCCCTTCCACTCGCCGACAAACCCGTGGCGTCCGCCAAGGGCGAGCAGGTCGCCGGGCTCGAATTGGTTGCCTTCGACGGGGAGCACGCCGAGGACCGCGGTCAGACCGGTGTCCATGGTCGTGTAGGTCAGGATGCAGCGGGAGCCGGTCTCCCAGTCATGCAGCGTCGAGAAGATCGTGACCCTGCCAGTGCTGCTCAGGTTCCTCGCCATCGATGCGTCCCCTTCTTCCCGGTGGCCGACCCGTCTCCGTACGGGCGGTGTCGGCCACCCCTCACGAGGTCAGAGGTCAGCCGTGGTCACCGCAGGGCAGCGGGTCGGGCGTGCCGCCGTCGTCGCCGCAGGTGTCCCCGCAATCCACCTTGGTGGTCCACAACTCCGGGATCGCCGCGTACCCGGCGGCCCGGATGGCGTCGACGGTGGGCGGGATGGCGGCCTCGGGCGCGGGATAGGTCGCGCCACCCCAGCCGTCGCAGGGGTTGTGGTGGACCTTGTGCCAGCCCGGCCGCTGGAAGAACGCGTCGTACTCGGCGGTGAAAGTCATGAACTCGTGCCAGGCCGGGTCGACGTCCGCGCTCATGTACAGCGTCGGCGCCCCCTTGGGCTTGCCCGCCGACGTGGCGAGGTAGGCGAGAGCCTGGTCCGTGATGGCCTCGGCTCGCGCCTGCTCGAGGGCGGTGGTCTTGGCGACGCGCCTGCTCAGGCGGATGAAGAAGTCCGTGTTGACAAGTGTCCTCGCCGACACGGACTGCATGACTGGTGCAGACATGCTCGCTCCTCTGATGATTGAGTGGTGGGGCATTGCAGGCCCGCCTCAGGGCTCGGCCTGTCCAGGGTTCGGGGGTCCTGGGGCGGGGGCTTGTGGGACCCGTCCCGCCGGAGGCTTGCGGGCCTTCCGACGGGACGGGCGTATGGGGTGCGACCCTGGCCCTGCGGTCGCCATGGGGGTGCGTCAGCTGGGGGTTCGCGCCAGCACCACGGCGAGGACCGGGCCCGAGACGAGGGCCACGTAGGTCAGCAGGCCGACGCCGGCCTTCACCGCACCAGGGCCTTCACAATGAGGACGCCCGCCACGGCGCGTTCCGCGACCGGGTCCGGGCCGGCCTGGTCGGTGTGCGCACGGTGCGCGTGGATGTCCCAGCCGGGCCCCGAGTTCCCTTCCTCGTGCCCGAGGTAGACGGCGTCGTCGGGGTCCTCGATCGGCTCACGGCAGGCCCGGCACACGGGCGCGTGCGCGGCCACCGCCGCCTTGGTCAGCGTCTCGTGGTGGTCGCACAGGGCATTCAGCGCACGGGCCAGACGCCGGGCGTAGCCGGGGCGCCGCCGAAGCGGGGGGACGGCTGCGTCTCCAGCCTGCTGCGGGCCTCCCACACACACCCGAGCACGGTGTAGCGGTGGACGCTGCCCGGCTCCAACTTCCGGGCCGCCGCCTCCACCTCGGGGACCAGCAGCGCAAGGTGACCGCGCACGAGGGTGGTCAGCGTCTGAATCTCGTCACCGGTCGGCGGCGGAGCCTCGGGGACGGCGTCGGGGTCCAGCAGCCGGTTCACGACCTCGCGCATCGTGACGAGGTCGACCGGCGTGGTCTGCGTGTCCGGGCGGGCGGCGCTCACCGGGCCACCGCCAGGCAGGCACGGTGACGAGGGCACCGGCAGGGCGGGAAGCCGTAGGCGTCAGGGGCGAGCGCGGCCGGGTCCTCCCCGAACCCGACGGCGACCAGCTCGCCGCGGTCCTCGACGACGGTCCTCTGCGCGTCCACGATGTAGACCTGAATCGTCATCTTGACTCCGGTCCCCGGCTTGACGCCCGGCTTCGGCGGGGCTGTAGCGTTCATGGTGTTGACGCTCCTTCGCAGCGTTGGCCACGCCCCGGGGCCGCTCGCAGCGCGGTTGCCGGGGTCTTGTCTGTCACGCATCGAGGGTCGCCGCCCGCGCACAACTGCGGTATAACCGGCTGGGGTTACCGACGTGGTAATACGCTCGTTCCTGATTCCGTAGATGCGTGACGAAGCGCCTACCATCACTACGGAAGTCGCCCCCTGGACGCCATCACCCACGGCCCGCTCGCTCCCGAGGTCCTCGAACGAGACGACGTGAAGCGAGCCCTGGCAGAGCACGACTTTGCCGCGGCCTTCTCACTGATCAAGAAGTGGGGCGGCCTGTCCCAGAACCGCATCGCGTCGGCCTGCCAGCTCACCCCCGGCAAGGTCTCCACGATCATCAGCGGCCAGCAGCAGGTCACGAGCTTCGATGTGATCTGCCGCATCGCAGACGGGTTGCGCATCCCCGGACATCTCGTCGGCCTCGCCGACCGCCCGTGGGAAGAACAGCCCGACATCCCCGACCCGCCGACTCCGCCTACCGCACAGCGCTCTGAAGGCGCCGCTTGGTGTCCCGCAGTGACAGTGCACCTGGCCGCAGACCTGACCAGGAGCGACCTCGTGATGAACCGCCGCACCGCAACCCGTGCCCTCGCCGGCGCCACTCTGTCCGGAGCACCCCTGCTCGACACCCTGGAAGAATGGCTCCAGCCCGCCCCTCAGGTCGATCAGGGCCACCGCCGCGGCCGTATCGGCCGGCGTGAGGTCCACGAACTGGAGTCGACAGCCCGTGCCTTCCGCGCGTGGGACCACCGGTTCGGAGGCGGCCTCCGCCGCAAGGCGGTCGTCGGACAACTCAACGAGGTAGTCGGCCACCTGGAGGACCACCAGGCACCGGACGTCAAACAGGGGCTGTTCCAGGTGATGGCCTACCTCGGTGGGACCGCAGCAACCATGGCCTGGGACTCTGGACACCAGAAACAGGCACAGGACTACTACCTCTTGGCGCTGCGCGCTGCTCACGCTGCCGACGACACCGCATTCGGCGCCAACGTGCTGGCCGGCATGGCGCGGCAGATGCTGTACCTGGACCGCCCGCAGGACGCTCTCGAACTCGCACACCTGGCACAAAAGGGCACCGGAAGAACAACCAGCCCGCGTTTGCGGGCCATGCTGCACACGCGGGAGGCATGGGCATACGCGGCCATGGGCCGGGCTGCGGCATTCCGCCGGGCCACCAGCGAGGCGGAGGAAGCACTCGCCGACGCCGACGGGGACGAAGAGCCCTACTGGATCGCGTACTTCGACAGTGCGGAGCTGGCCGGTGTCACCGGCGGCCGTCTGCTGGACATGGCTCGCGCAGATCCACAGAAACATGCGGAGGCCGCTGCCGGAAACATCCGCGGTGCGCTCGCCGGACGTGGCTCGGAGGCAGGGCGTAGCCACGCCCTGGATCTGATCGGGCTTGCGGAGTGCCACTTCCTGATCGGGGATCTGACCGGCGCGGTCGAACACACACATCACGCAGTCGACGCTGCTGCCCGGACCCGCTCAAGTCGTGTCCGCGCCCAGCTCGGGCAGCTGTACCCGTACACCGTGGGCCGGTCGGCATCGCGTACGGTCGGCGAGGCGCGGGCAAGGATCCGCGACGTCCTGTCGAGTTGAAGGAGCACCGTGACCACGATCGCCGTGACCGGGCACATGGACCTGACCGACAGCAGCGTGCACCTGGTGCGTGATGCGCTACGAGAGACACTCCGGCCCTACGCCGACGGCCTCACGGGCGTCTCGTGCATCGCCAGGGGATCCGACACCCTGTTCGCTGAAGTCGTCCTCGAGCTGGGTGGCCGCCTGGTCGTGGTCATCCCCTCGAAGGACTACCGGCAGAGCAAGGTCAAACCCGACCACGCCGACGCGTTCGATCAGCTCGTGCAGGCCGCGGACGATGTCGTCGTACTCGATAACGAGACGGCGAACCGAGCCGCCTATGAGGAGGCCAATCGCACGCTGCTGCACCGGGCCGACCGTCTGGTCGCTGTCTGGGACGGCACGCCCCCGAGCGGCAAGGGCGGCGGCACGGCAGACACTGTCCAGGAAGCCCGCGCAGCCGGATTCCCCGTAGACGTCGTCTGGCCCGTCGGGGCCGTGCGGGGATGAGTCCCACGTCCCAGTGCGCTGGAACGGCCTCGTCAACCGCCCGTCTGGTGAGGCCGTTTCGTGCTCAGGCGCCGACGATGCCGGTGAGCTGGGTAAGGCTGTCGACCCGCCAGTCCGCTTGCGCCACTACCTCCGGATCGTCCGCCCACAGGCAGCCCCATGGTCCGCGGCGAAGGTGCGCCGTACGCAGCCCTGCCGCCTTCGCGGGAAACACGTCGTTGGCCGGGTGGTCGCCCACGTACAGGGTCGCCTCCGGGACCGTCTGCGCGACCTCGATGACCCGTTCGAAGAAGGCCGGTTGCGGCTTCGCGACGCCCCACTCCCCCGAGGTGACGATCAGGTCCGCCGGGAGGTCCAGGCTCCGCAACAACTGCCCCGCGCGCGGTGTCTGGTTCCCGGCGATGACCACGCGGATGCCCAGCCGGCGCAGCGCGGTCAGTGCCGGGCGGACGTCGTCGTACAGGTCGCTCTCGTCCAGGTCTTCCCCGCGGCCGGCGGCGTCGCGGGCCTGGTACTCGGCAGCAACGTCGATGCCCGGCCGTACCAGGCGGAGAGCTTCGGCGTTGTCCTGCCCTCGGGCGACGACGGCACCCACGAGCGCGGACAGGGTGTGGCGGGGGATGTCCAGCCAGTCGGCCCAAGACGCCCAGTACCGGTCGTCCCGGGTGATCGTCTCGCCGACGTCGAACACGATGGTCTCAATCACGTCCGCAGCCTAAAGCCGGAAGCGTAAGCAGCGGTGGCCGGACAATGAGGCGACACCGTCGTCCACGCAGGCGCTGAGCACGCGGGTTCGGGAGCTCCACCGCTGGAGCGGTCACCAAGGCGGTCGCGGTGACCGGGCGGTCTCGCAAGGCTTCACGGTCCGCGCCCGGCGGAACAGCGGCGACGATCCGCGCGTCACGTTCCACCGTGCCTCGGACGCAGTTCACGAACTGCGGCACGCTGATCGAACCCTCCTCCGCACCCAGTTCCGCACAAACGCCTGTGCCCCGCCTCGGCGAACGCGGAGGCGGGGCGCAGAAGGTCCGGGGTCCGCTCAGTGGTTGCGCGGGAAGCCGAGGTCGACGCCCGTGGGGGCGTCCGCCGGGTCGGGCCAGCGGGTGGTGACGACCTTGCCGCGGGTGTAGAAGTGCGTGCCGTCGTTGCCGTAGATGTGGTGGTCGCCGAAGAGGGAGTCCTTCCAGCCGCCGAAGGAGTGGTAGCCGACGGGGACCGGGATCGGGACGTTCACGCCGACCATGCCGGCCTCGACCTCGAGCTGGAAGCGGCGGGCGGCGCCGCCGTCGCGGGTGAAGATCGCGGTGCCGTTGCCGTAGGGCGAGGCGTTGATGAGGGCGAGGGCTTCCTCGTAGGTGTCCGCGCGCAGGACGCAGAGGACCGGGCCGAAGATCTCGTCCTGGTAGGCCGCGGCGGTCGTCGGGACCCTGTCGAGGAGGGAGATGCCGATCCAGTGGCCGTTCTCGTGGCCGTCCACCGTGTAACCGGTGCCGTCCAGGACGACTTCGGCGCCCTCGGCGGCCGCGCCGGTCACGTACGAGGCGACCTTGTCGCGGTGGGTCGCGGTGATCAGCGGGCCCATCTCGGAGGCGGGGTCGTTGCCGGGGCCGATCTTGATCTTCTCGGCGCGCTCGCGGATCCTCTCCACCAGCGTGTCACCGATCGCGCCCACCGCCACGACCGCGGAGATCGCCATGCAGCGCTCGCCCGCCGAGCCGTAGGCGGCGGAGACGGCCGCGTCGGCCGCCGCGTCGAGGTCGGCGTCGGGGAGGACCAGCATGTGGTTCTTGGCGCCGCCGAGGGCCTGGACGCGCTTGCCGTTCGCGGAGGCGGTGGTGTGGATGTAGCGGGCGATCGGGGTGGAGCCGACGAAGGAGACGGCCTTGACGTCGGGGTGGGCGAGGAGGCGGTCGACGGCCACCTTGTCGCCGTGGACGACGTTGAGGACGCCGTCGGGGAGGCCGGCCTCGGAGAACAGTTCGGCGAGGCGGACCGAGGCCGACGGGTCCTTCTCGGACGGCTTCAGCACGAACGTGTTGCCGCAGGCGATGGCGAGCGGGAACATCCACAGCGGCACCATGGCCGGGAAGTTGAACGGCGTGATGCCGGTGACGACGCCCAGCGGCTGGCGGATGGACGACACGTCGACGCGGCTGGCTACCTGCGTGGACAGCTCGCCCTTCAGCTGCACGTTGATCCCGCAGGCCAGGTCGACGATCTCCAGGCCGCGCGCGACCTCGCCGAGCGCGTCGGAGTGCACCTTGCCGTGCTCGGCGGTGATCAGTTCGGCGATCTCGTCGCGGTGGGCGTCGAGCAGCGCGCGGAACTTGAACAGGATCGCGGTGCGGGTGGCCAGCGAGGACTGGCCCCAGCTCAGGTACGCCTCCTTGGCGGCGGCGACGGCGGCGTCGACCTCCTCGACGGAGGCGAACGCGACCTTCGTGGTGACCTCGCCGGTCGCCGGGTCCGTCACCGGACCGTACGTACCCGAGGCGCCTTCGGCGGTCTTGCCGCCGATCCAGTGGTTGACGATCTTCGTCATGACCGAGAACTCCTTCACAGATGGCGGCGACGGGTGGAGACGTGCCGTTCCTACAGCTCATGCGGTTCGTGTGGCCCGGCCACGGGTCCATCCCACCAGGTCCGGGCGGCCGGACGGGGCCGACACAGTGTCGGCCGTTCCGGTCTCCGCATAGACACATGGGGCTCGGGTGGGACCTCCGGCGCGGGGCCGCGGCGGGCGGGGAGTCGTCGCTCGCTCTTCGCTCCTGCCAAAGCGAAGCGGCCTCCCGCGCCGGAGGCGATCGGTGGGGTGGTGCGGGTGGTGCGGGTGGTGCGGGTGGTACGGGTGGTACGGGTGGTACGGGTGGTACGGGTGGTACGGGTCCTGCCCTGTGGTGCTGGTCGTGCGTTGGTGTCGGTCGTGGGCTGTGGGGCGTACGGCGTCGTCATGTGACGGCACCGGCGTCGAGCGCCGCGTCGATCTCGTCGGCGTCACGGCGCTACCGTTCCCCCCGGTTTCTAGCCCGGGGCGTGAAGCCCTGTCAATGTTTTGTCCGGACATTCGGACGAGAACTTGACGGTCTCTTACCCGACCCGCCGTCCCTACCCGCCGGTACCGTGCGACCCCTCCATGTCAACGCGCCCCGCCGGTGAACCGGCGTGCGCCTGTGTGGCATTGCTGTCACAAACACTCCCGCGCTGTCACGGGCGTCACACGTGCGCGGGCCTTCCGTCACACCCGGCGCACAGCCCCTGCCCTCCCGCCGGCGGGCCTCGTTCACCGGGCACAACGCATGCCTGATCACCAGCGCGCTCCCGGCTCCCCCTGACGGCCGCCCCCGGCCGTCGCCGTGGCGCGCGGGGAGGTGCCACCATGACCGACCGATCGCTGTGGTCCTACAAGGACATCGCCGCCCACATCAAGGTGCAGCCCGACACCGTCCGCTCGTACCGCAAGCACGGCCTGCTGCCTCCGCCGGACCGGGTGGAGGGCGGAAAACCCTACTGGTACGCCGACACCGTCCGCGCCTGGGTCGCCTCCCGCCCGAGCAACCGGGGGCGGAACTAGGGCTGAGCCGCAGCCGCGGGCAGTCGTGCCGCTGGGACCGGAACGGGTGGGCGCAGCGGCACCCGGCGAACGCCGTCAAGTGCCCCCACCCCCGCTGCGCACCGGTCAACGGTGCGGGTGCGGGCCGGGGGGACGCGGCGCAGCCCGGCGCCAACGGGGTGCCGTCGCGCCCACCCGTGCCGCCCTGCGGCACGACTGCCCGCGACCGGGCGGGGTGCCGGGGGCGCGGGGGCTCAACCCCAGGGCTCGATGACCGTCACGCCCGCTCCCGCTCCCGCGGCGCCCATGGCCGCGAGGGCGGCCGGGGCGGCGTCCAGGGTGAGGGTGGAGGTCACCAGGAGGTCGGGGCGAAGGACGCCGGCCCGGACCAGTTCCAGCATCGGCGGGTAGGTGTGCGCGGCCATGCCGTGACTGCCGAGAAGTTCGAGTTCCAGGGCGATGACGCGGGCCATCGGGACGGGTGTGGTGCCCGTCGGTGAGGGCAGCAGGCCGACCTGGACGTGGCGGCCCCGGCGGCGCAGCCCGTTGACGGAGGCGGCACAGGTGGCGGGCGCCCCGAGGGCGTCCAGGGAGAGGTGGGCGCCGCCACCGGTGAGGTCGCGGACCGCCTCCGCGGGATCCCGTACGGCCGTCGCGTCCACGCATTCCGCCGCGCCGAACCGCCGGGCCAGGTCCAGCGCCCGCGGTGCTACGTCGACCGCGACGACCCGCGCGCCCGCGGCCGCCGCGATCATCACCGCCGACAGACCCACCCCGCCGCAGCCGTGCACGGCCACCCACTCCCCCGCCGCCACGCGGCCCTGCCGCACCACCGCCCGATAGGCGGTGGCGAAGCGGCAGCCGAGGGAGGCGGCGGTCGCGAAGGACATCCCGTCGGGGACGGCGACGAGGTTCACGTCGGCGTGGTCCAGGGCCACGTACTGGGCGAAGGAGCCCCAGTGGGTGAAGCCGGGCTGGGTCTGGCGCTCGCACACCTGCTGGTCGCCGGCCGCGCAGGCGGGGCAGGTGCCGCAGGCGCAGACGAACGGGACGGTGACCCGGTCGCCCGCCCGCCAGCCGGTGACCCGGGCGCCGGCCGCTTCGACGACGCCGGCGAGTTCATGGCCGGGCACGTGCGGGAGGGCGATGTCCGGGTCGTGGCCCTGCCAGCCGTGCCAGTCGCTGCGGCACAGGCCGGTGGCCTCGACGCGGACCACGACGCCGTGCTCCGCCGGCTCCGGGTCCGCGACCTCCCGCACCTCGGCCGGTTCGCCGTACCGCTCGAACACCACCGCTCGCATGACCGCCCCCCTTCCCGTGATCATCGCTTCCGGCGGAACGCTATCCCGCGGACCGCGGCTTGTCGCGCCTTGCCGCAGGGCCGTGGGCCGGCCCGCGCCGCCCCGGCCACCACACTTGGATTCATACCCCCTAGGGGTATAACCTGAAGTCGTGGCCACGGCCACACCGACCCCATACGCCTCGACGAGGAGTAACGACATGACCTCCCAGACCGATACCCAGGGCTCCGTCACCACCGTCTACAAGGTGAGCGGGATGAGCTGCGGCCACTGCGAGGGCTCCGTCTCCGGCGAGCTCTCCCAGCTCCCCGGTGTCAGCTCGGTCCAGGCCGTCGCCTCCTCGGGCGAGGTGACCGTCGTCTCCGCCGCCCCGCTCGACGAGGAGGCCGTCCGCGCCGCCGTCGACGAGGCCGGCTTCGAGCTGGCGGGCCGGGCCTGAACCGCAGGCCCCCGCTTCCGTACGGCGTGATCCGGGCCGCACCGGCCACCCGCTGACCGCGCGGCCCCGGCACGCCACCACCCCCCTTCGCCACAACCCCGGAGTGCCGGACATGACCAGCACCACCGCCCCCCAGGCACCGGCCGCCGGGCAGCCGGCCCGCTCGGAGGTCGAGCTGCTCATCGGCGGGATGACCTGCGCCTCCTGCGCGGCCCGCGTCGAGAAGAAGCTCAACCGGATGGACGGTGTCACCGCCACGGTGAACTACGCGACGGAGAAGGCCCGCATCGCCTATCCGCCGGGCCTCGAGGTCGCCGACCTGATCACCACCGTCGAACGGACCGGCTACACCGCCGAGGAACCCGCGCCCGCGCGGGACGAGGCGCCCGCCGAGGACGGGGAGGCCGATCCGGAGCTGGCCGCCCTGCGCCACCGCCTGGTGTGGTCCGCGCTCCTCGCCTTCCCCGTCGTCCTGCTGGCGATGATCCCGCCGCTGCAGTTCGACAACTGGCAGTGGCTCTCGCTCACCCTCGCCGCGCCCGTCGTCGTGTGGGGCGCCGCGCCGTTCCACCGGGCCGCCTGGACCAATCTCCGGCACGGCGCGGCCACCATGGACACGCTGGTGTCCGTGGGCACGCTCACCGCGTTCGGCTGGTCCCTGTGGGCGCTGTTCCTCGGCGACGCGGGCATGCCCGGCATGCGGCACCCCTTCGAACTGACCGTCTCGCGCACCGACGGCGCCTCCGCGATCTATCTGGAGGTGGTCGCGGGCGTCACCGCGCTCATCCTGCTCGGCCGCTATCTCGAGGCCCGCTCCAAGCGTCGCGCGGGAGCGGCCCTGCGGGCGCTGATGGAGCTGGGCGCCAAGGACGTGACCGTGCTGCGGGACGGGGCGGAGGTGCGGATTCCGGCGGACCGGCTGACGGTGGGCGACCGGTTCGTCGTACGGCCCGGGGAGAAGATCGCCACGGACGGCACGGTGGTCGAGGGCTCGTCCGCCGTGGACGCGTCGATGCTGACCGGCGAGTCCGTCCCCGTGGACGTCACCGTCGGGGACACGGTCACCGGGGCCACGGTCAACGCCGGCGGGCGGCTCGTCGTCGAGGCGGCCCGGGTCGGCGCCGACACCCAGCTCGCGCGGATGGCGAAGCTGGTCGAGGACGCGCAGACCGGCAAGGCGCAGGTGCAGCGGCTCGCCGACCGGATCTCCGGGATCTTCGTCCCCGTGGTGCTGCTGATCGCGGTCGGCACCTTCGGGATGTGGCTCGGCTCGACGGGCGACACCGTCGCCGCGTTCACCGCCGCCGTCGCCGTACTGATCATCGCCTGCCCTTGCGCGCTGGGGCTGGCCACGCCGACCGCGCTGATGGTCGGCACCGGGCGCGGTGCCCAGCTCGGCATCCTCATCAAGGGCCCGGAGGTCCTGGAGTCCACCCGTCGCGTCGACACCGTCGTCCTGGACAAGACCGGCACCGTCACCACCGGCCGGATGACCCTCCAGGCGGTCCACACCGCCGACGGCACCGACGAGCGGGAGCTGCTGCGGCTGGCGGGCGCCCTGGAGCACGCCTCCGAGCACCCCGTCGCACGCGCGATCGCAGCGGGCGCCGAGGAGCACGTCGGCGCGCTGCCGAGGGCGGAGCACTTCGAGAACGTGCCCGGCAGGGGCGTACGCGGGCGTGTGGAGGGCCGTGCGGTGGCCGTGGGGCGGCTCCTCCTCGACGCACTGCCGCCGGAGCTGGCGCGGGCGAAGGACGAGGCCGAGCGGGACGGCCGTACGGCCGTCGTGGCGGGCTGGGACGGGGTGGCACGGGGTGTCCTCGCCGTCGCGGACACGGTCAAGGAGACCAGCGCGGAGGCGGTGCGCGAACTGCGCGCGCTGGGGCTCGAGCCGGTGCTGCTGACCGGTGACAACGGGACCGTGGCCGCGTCGGTGGCCCGGACCGTCGGCATCGACCGGGTGATCGCCGAGGTGCTGCCCGAGGACAAGGCCGACGTCGTACGGCGGCTGCAGGCCGAGGGTCGCGCCGTCGCCATGGTCGGCGACGGTGTCAACGACGCGGCCGCGCTGGCCGTCGCCGATCTGGGTCTCGCCATGGGCACCGGCACGGACGCGGCGATCGAGGCCGGCGATCTGACGCTGGTCCGCGGCGACCTGCGGGTGGCGGCGGACGCGATACGGCTGTCCCGCCGGACCCTCGCCACGATCAAGGGCAACCTGGTGTGGGCCTTCGGCTACAACGTGGCCGCGCTGCCGCTGGCCGCGGCGGGGCTGCTGAATCCGATGATCGCCGGTGCGGCGATGGCGTTCTCGTCGGTCTTCGTGGTGACGAACAGCCTGCGCCTACGGGCGTTTCATTGAGGTCTCAAGTTGGGGTGTACCCCTGTCGTCCGGTACGACCCTCACATAAGCTCTTCACACGGCTCGCGCATCTTCCTTACGCTTGGGTCCCGTGAGCGATTTGCGGACTCTTGCGCCTCCAGGGGACATATGCAAGAGACGCAGATCACAGTGATCCGAACGTAACCATCGAAGGGGTTCGAAGGTCTAAGTTGGCGATGTCAGGCAGCGTCTTGGGGGGCGCCGTCTGGCATCTGGGGAATGTCTTGGGGGACTTTCCCAGAGATTGCGTTGCCGGGGCACGTACCCAGCGGGGAGCTTTGAGCGGCCCTCCCGAATGTGCGCTGTCCCGGCAGACCGCACACCGACGAGTGCGGCGGGTTCAGGTCCGCCCGCGCTCGCACAGCGATTCAGGCGCTGTTCTCACAGACGCCCGGCCGGATCCCGTGGGGGGAATCCGCACCGGGACATGGGAAGGCGCCCTGGTACGTCGGCCCGTGGGGGGACCGGCGGCCAGGGCGCCTTCTTCCTTGCATCGCACCCGTGCGATGGCCACGCCCAGAGGGGCGCGGCCTTGGGGCGGCCGGCTGGGCAGCACGCCCAAAGGGGCGCGGGGAACTGCGCGACCAGCCACAGACCGGCCGGCAGCCGCCCCACACCCCTTCGGCGACGAGCCATGAGGCGCATACGCACCCCCACCGGCAGGTGTCAGCGCTGCTCGACCGGAATGAAGTCCCGCTCGACCACACCCGTGTAGATCTGCCGCGGACGCCCGATCCGCGACCCCGGCTCCTTGATCATCTCGTGCCACTGGGCGATCCACCCCGGCAGCCGGCCCAGCGCGAACAGGACCGTGAACATCTCGGTCGGGAAGCCCATGGCCCGGTAGATCAGACCGGTGTAGAAGTCCACGTTCGGGTAGAGGCTGCGCGAGACGAAGTAGTCGTCGGAGAGCGCGTGCTCCTCCAGCTTCAGCGCGATGTCCAGCAGTTCGTCGGACTTGCCGAGAGCGGACAGCACATCGTGCGCGGCGGCCTTGATGATCTGGGCGCGCGGGTCGAAGTTCTTGTAGACCCGGTGGCCGAAGCCCATCAGCCGGACGCCGTCCTCCTTGTTCTTCACCTTGCGGATGAAGGAGTCGACGTCGCCGCCGTCGGCCTTGATGCCCTCGAGCATCTCCAGCACCGACTGGTTGGCGCCACCGTGCAGCGGACCCCACAGGGCGGAGATGCCGGCGGAGATCGAGGCGAACATGTTCGCCTGCGAGGAGCCGACCAGACGCACGGTGGAGGTCGAACAGTTCTGCTCGTGGTCCGCGTGCAGGATCAGCAGCTTGTCCAGGGCGGCCACGACGACCGGGTCGAGGTCGTAGTCCTGCGCGGGGACGGAGAACGTCATGCGCAGGAAGTTCTCGACGTAGCCGAGATCGTTGCGCGGGTAGACGAACGGGTGGCCGACCGACTTCTTGTACGCGTAGGCCGCGATCGTCGGAAGCTTGGCGAGCAGCCGGATGGTGGAGAGGTTGCGCTGTTCCTCGTCGAACGGGTTGTGGCTGTCCTGGTAGAACGTCGACAGCGCGGAGACGACCGACGACAGCATGGCCATCGGGTGGGCGTCGCGGGGGAAGCCCTTGTAGAAGTTCTTGACGTCCTCGTGCAGCAGGGTGTGCTGCGTGATGTCGCCCTTGAACACGGAGAGCTCGTCGACGGTCGGCAGCTCACCGTTGATCAGCAGGTAGGCGACCTCCAGGAAGGTGGAGCGCTCCGCCAGCTGCTCGATCGGGTAGCCGCGGTACCGGAGGATGCCCGCCTCGCCGTCGAGATACGTGACCCCGGATTTATAGGCCGCGGTGTTGCCGTAGCCGCTGTCCAGTGTCACCAGACCGGTCTGAGCGCGGAGCTTCCCGATGTCGAAGCCCTTGTCGCCGACGGTGCTGTCGATCACCGGGTAGGTGTACTCGCTGCCGTCGTACCGCAGTACTACAGAGTTGTCGCTCACGTCTTCCCTCACCGACCTAGTGCCTCATCTTCGAGGTGCCCTGACGGTCTCCACCCTCCCCCACTCGGCGCAGGAGAGTGCACTCGGGGTCGACCATCGGGCCTATCCGCGGCACTGAGTGCCGCCAACTTGCCCATCCTGCCCGCTGTGTTCCGCTTCCGGAAGGGCTCTGTGACCTTCGTGACTCATTTGATCGATCATTTTTTGATGTCGGGCCGCTCACAGGGGTGACGCGGGGGCCGAGAGGGGCGTGAGGCGGGAGCCGGCGAGGCGGAAGTCGAGTGCCGTGCACCGGCGGCCCGCCGAGACCGTGCGCACCGCCTGTCCGATCGCCTTGCGGGAGCCGACGAGGACGACCAGCCGCTTGGCCCGGGTGACCGCCGTGTAGAGCAGATTGCGCTGCAGCATCATCCAGGCGCCGGTGGTGACGGGGATGACGACCGCCGGGTATTCGCTGCCCTGGGAACGGTGGATGGTCACGGCGTAGGCGTGTGCCAGCTCGTCCAGTTCGTCGAACTCGTACGGCACCTCCTCGTCCTCGTCGGTCAGTACCGTCAGGCGCTGGTCGACCGGGTCGAGCGAGGTGACCACGCCCACGGTGCCGTTGAAGACCCCGTTCTCCCCCTTCTCGTAATTGTTTCTGATCTGGGTGACTTTGTCGCCGACGCGGAAGACCCGGCCGCCGAACCGCTTCTCGGCGAGGTCGGGGCGGGCGGGGGTGATGGCCTGCTGGAGCAGCCCGTTGAGCGTGCCCGCACCGGCCGGGCCCCGGTGCATGGGCGCGAGAACCTGCACGTCACGACGGGGGTCCAGACCGAACTTCGCCGGGATGCGCCGGGCGGCGACGTCGACGGTGAGACGGCCGGCCTCCTCGGTGTCGTCCTCGACGAAGAGGAAGAAGTCCTTCATGCCGTCGGTGACGGGGTGCTGCCCGGCGTTGATCCGGTGCGCGTTGGTCACCACGCCGGACTGCTGGGCCTGGCGGAAGACGCGGGTGAGGCGGACGGCGGGGACGGGGCTGCCGTCGGCGAGGAGATCGCGCAGGACCTCACCCGCGCCGACGCTGGGCAGTTGGTCGACGTCGCCGACGAAGAGGAGGTGGGCGCCGGGCGGCACCGCCTTGGCCAGCTTGTTCGCGAGGAGGAGGTCCAGCATGGAGGCCTCGTCGACGACCACCAGGTCGGCGTCGAGCGGGCGGTCCCGGTCGTAGGCGGCGTCGCCGCCGGGCTTGAGCTCCAGCAGCCGGTGCACGGTGGAGGCCTCGGCTCCGGTCAGCTCGGCGAGGCGCTTGGCCGCGCGGCCGGTGGGTGCGGCGAGGACCACCTTGGCCTTCTTGGCCCGCGCCAGCTCGACGATCGACCGCACGGTGAAGGACTTGCCGCAGCCGGGCCCGCCGGTGAGCACCGCGACCTTCTCGGTCAGCGCCAGCCTGACGGCGGCCTCCTGCTCGGGGGCCAGCTCCGTGCCCGTACGCCCCTTGAGCCAGCCGAGCGCCTTGTCCCAGGCCACGTCCCGGAAGGCGGGCATCCGGTCGTCCTCGCTGCGGAGCAGCCGCTGCAACTGGGCGGAGAGAGCCAGCTCGGCACGGTGGAAGGGGACGAGGTAGACGGCGGTGACGGGATCGCCCCCGTCGGGCGCGGGCACCTTCTCCCGTACGACACCGGGGTCCTCCCCCTCCTCCGGCTCGGCGGCGAGTTCGGCGAGGCACTCGATGACCAGCCCGGTGTCCACCTGGAGGAGTTTGACGGCGTCGGCGATCAGCTTCTCCTCCGGGAGGTAGCAGTGCCCCTGGTCGGTGGCCTGCGACAGCGCGTACTGCAGCCCGGCCTTCACCCGCTCCGGGCTGTCGTGCGGGATCCCGACGGACTGGGCGATCCTGTCGGCGGTGAGGAAGCCGATGCCCCAGACGTCGGCGGCGAGCCGGTACGGCTGGTTCCTCACGACGGAGATCGAGGCGTCGCCGTACTTCTTGTAGATGCGTACGGCGATGGACGTCGACACCTCGACGGTCTGGAGGAAGAGCATGACCTCCTTGATCGCCTTCTGCTCCTCCCAGGCGTCGGCGATCTTCTTGGTCCGCTTGGGCCCGAGCCCCGGGACCTCGACGAGGCGCTTGGGCTCCTCCTCGATGACGGTGAGCGTGTCGACGCCGAAGTGCTGGGTGATGCGGTCGGCGAACACCGGCCCGATGCCCTTGACCAGACCGGATCCGAGATAGCGCCGGATGCCCTGGACGGTGGCGGGCAGCACGGTCGTGTAGTTCTCCACGTGGAACTGCTTCCCGTACTGCGGATGCGACCCCCAACGCCCCTCCATCCGCAGCGACTCCCCGACCTGCGCACCGAGCAGCGCACCGACGACGGTGAGCAGATCACCGGCGCCTCTGCCGGTGTCGACCCGGGCGACGGTGTACCCGTTCTCCTCGTTGGCGTACGTGACCCGCTCCAGCACACCTTCGAGCGTGGCGAGCCGGCCTTCGCCGGGGGCAGCGGCTGCGGACTGGTTGGACATGATCCGACGGTACCGGTGGGGTGTGACAGGGCGGCCGGGAAGTCGCCCCCTCAGTACTCTGGATTCATGGACTACGCCAAGATGCGCGCCATCGCCGCAGACCTCGGGGCCTACTCGGAGCAGCTCGAGGGGTCGTGGAGCGTCGAGATCGGGCCGTCCGGTCCAATACTGGCGATGATGTGCCCGTCCAAGCGCCACGAGGGGGCTGTCCGCCGCATCTGCAAGCAGTTGGACGCGCAACTGCCCCGCACCCACCCCGGTTACATCTGCGCCAACGGACCCGAGATCGAGCACCCTGCCATCGGGCGCATGCGCCGGCCCGATGCCGTGGTGATCCCCGAGGCGACGCTCGACGAAGAGGGCCTGGCCGTCGATGCGACGCAGGTGCTGGCCGCTGTCGAGATCGTCTCGCCGTCCAACCCGAGCAACGACTACGACGAGAAGCTGGCCGAGTATCCGGCCATGGGCATCCCGCACTACATGATCGTGGACCCGCGCACCGGCACGATCGAGGTGCACTCGGAGCCGTGCAAGGGCCGCTACGGCAACAAGGAGCCGTATATCTTCGGCGACTTCGTGCCGTTCGGGCCGTGGACGGTGGAGACGTCGGAGTTTCGCAGGTACGGCAGGGACGGCTCCACCATTCCGCCTGGGTCATGACGCGGGTATGAACCCCGGCCACCAGGGTGGGACGTTCCCCGGGCATACGGGGTCCGGGTAGGAGTCGAGCACGCCGAGCCAGGTGACCAGGAACCACGCACAGCACACGGCGAGCAGCAGCGCCGCCGCGAGGGCCAGACGCCGGTGCCGTCTCGCGACGACGCCGTACAGGACGGCGAGCGGGATCGCCGTGGCGAACCACAGCAGCGGGGCGAGGAGGAGCAGGGTGAAGGAGTTCGCCGCCGAGTTGACCCCGACATCGCAGGCGGCCCACACCTGCCCGATGGCAACGGTGGACACGACCGAGGCGCCCCCGCCGAGGAAGACCCCGACCCGGACGGCCCCGCGCCGGCTCACCTGACCCGCGTCCGCCATCGATGCGTACCGCTCAGCCCGTGATGGAGAAGAAGATCGTGTCCTGGGTGTACCAGTCGATGTTCTTCGTGGCGTACTCCCACTCCCGGTGTTCCATCTCGAGCTTCTCGGCCATCTCCTGGAGGTCGTACCGGAAGTCCGCGTCCACCCGGTCCAGCACCGCACGGTAGGCGTCGGCGGCCGGTTGGGCCTTGGCCAGCGGGAACATGCCGATGTCCGGCCCGTCCACGGCGTAGGGGACGGAGAAGGGGATCTCTCGCGGTGGCCCCGAGAACAGGTGGTCGTGCAGCAGGAGTTCGGCGCTCACGCCCGCGCGGCGCAGTTCCTCGTCGAGCAGGCCGAAGAAGGTGGAGGGCTTGGAGTAAACCCCGAAGTCGGCGGGGTCGGAGGCGTTGTGGTCGATGATGTGCTGGAGCGCCCGGTAGTAGGCGCTGCCCGCGTATTCGGCCGTGGAGTCCGCGCGACCGGCGACGAGGTGCTCCAGCGCGTCGGGGACGGTCAGACCGAGGTCTATGCCCTGACGCTCCAGGTCCTCCTGACTCTCTTTCGCTTTCTCCCGCATGAGTCCGAGAAGGCGCGTCTGAACGACCGTCAGCCGGCCCGTGCCTCCGAGGAAGGCGAGGACGTCGGCCTTGTCGGCGGTGCTATAGGAAATGATCCGGCTCATGATCAGCATCCTGCCAGCAGCCACTGACATCGAGCGGCGAGTCCGCGATGTCACGACTTCATCGAAGGCGGCCGCTTCAGCGCGCTGAGGAAGTGGGTGAAGGCGGAAGCGGGGAAGGTGAGGGTGGCTCGGGCGGGGGCCTTGGAGTCGCGGACGGCGGCATGAGTGGGTGAGGACGCGATCTCCACGCAGTTGTTGCCGTCGCCGCCGCCGGAGTAGGACGACTTGCGCCAGTTGTCAGGGGTGGACACGGAAGCCTCACAGTTCCTTGGCCAGTCTCTGGATGACGTCACGCGACCGGCTGGAGTCGAGCGACACGCCCTCCACTGTACGGAAAACCGTTCGAAAGACACCGAGTTGCACTTCGGAATCGATGAATCCGGTCCCGTGAGGTGCGTCGCGGACAGCCGTGTCCAGTTTGGGCACGCGCCCGCCCGCCAGCATCATGGGGCTCCACGTACCACCGAAGCCGTCCAGATCGAAGGGGATGACGCGCACGCTGACGTGATCGGTCTCGGAGAGTGCCAGGAGGCGAGCGAGCTGGGCCCGCGCAGTGGCTCGGCTTCCCACCCTGATACGGAGTGCCGCTTCATGGATGACGGCCTTGTACGGGACCGACGCCTCGAGAATCACTTTCCGCCGCATCCGGTGACGGACTCGCAGATCCAGTTCCGCGCAGGGAAGTTCGGGCACCCGAGAAGCGAAGGCGGCACGGGCGTAGTCCTCCGTCTGCAACAGGCCGGGGATGAACAGGAACTCCACGTCCCACCGGCATGTGGAGTGGTGCTCCAACTCGGCGAGGTCCAGGAACGGCGTGGGGAGCAAGCCTCGGTACTCCTCCCACCAGCCACGAGTCCGGTCCGTTGCCATGGCCACGAGGGCGTCGATGAACGCCTCGTCCGTACACGAGTAGTGCGCCGCGAGGCGGCGCAGGCGCTCCTCGCTCACACCCGCCAGGCCGGACTCGATGTGGCTGATCTGGACGCGGTTCACTCCGAGTAGTGCCGCCGCCTCTATGGCAGAGAGCCCCGCAGCGTCTCGCAACCTGCGCAATTCGACTGCCAGACGCAACTGACGTGCGGTGCACTCGCGCCTCAAGACCATGCAGGACTCCTTCGGATCAACGAGTCCGCCGGCGCGACCCGTTCGGGGGCAGATTAGGCGATCGGCTTGCCGCGTATGACATGTTAGCCCTACCGTCAGTGACGCGACGCACACCGTGCGACACCGGGCTCACCGGAAGCGCACCGCCCCGTCCTGCCATGACGGCTGCGGCAACGACACCGGACCCGCACCCCACCCCCCTCACCGACAACGGAGTTCCGCATGCCCGAAAACGAACCGTGGGAGTACTCCCTGTACATCCCCCACGACCTCCGCGCCGTCACCGTCAGCCGCCGCACCCTGCGCCTCATCCTGACCATGCACGGCCTCATCCGCCTCGTCGACGTCGCCGAACTGCTCGCCACGGAGCTCGTTTCCAACGCCGTACGGCACACCAAGGGCCCCGCCGGCCTGCGCGTGCGCTGGTCGCCGCCGGGGACGTTGCGGATCGGGGCGTGGGACGCGGACCCCCAGCCCCCGGAGCCCCCACGGCCGCTCGAAGGGGAGGCCGATTCGGAGGACGGGCGGGGCCTGGCCCTGGTGCGGGCCTGCGCCGACGTATGGGGATGGCAGCCACTCACCAGGCACGGCAGTCACGGCAAGTACGTGTGGTGCGAACTGTCCGCAGCTTGACGGGGGCGGAGCCTTCGCAAGTGGCCATTGGGCCACATCTCCCGTGGGCGGCAATGACAAGGCGCCCCCGGCCCACCCGCACCCCGGCCCGGTGACAAGTCACCCCCGCCCCACCCCGCCCCCCCCGGTCACGATTACGTATCGGCCACCCCCACCCCCCTTGCATCCGTCCCGTGTAATCGATTCCAATCCCTCATGTAATCGATTCCACGAGGAGGTGGAGCGGTGATGGCGAGCATCAAGGATGTCGCTGCCGAGGCGGGGCTCTCCGTTGCCACGGTGTCGCGGGTGCTGAACGACCATCCGTCGGTCAGCGACGACGCGCGCCGGCGGGTGATGGCCGCCGTGGAGGCGCTGAGCTACCGGCCGAACGCCGTCGCCCGTTCGTTGCGCACCGATCAGACCCGCACCCTCGGGCTGGTGATCAGCGACGTGATGAACCCGTACTTCACCGAGCTGGCCCGCTCCGTCGAGGAGGAGGCCCGCGCGCTCGGCTACAGCGTGATCATCGGCAACGCCGACGAGCGGCCGGAGCTCCAGGACCACCACGTCACGACGCTGCTGGACCGCCGTATCGACGGCCTGCTCGTCTCCCCCACCGACCGCGGCTCCCCGCGCATGCTGGAGGCGGCCCGTGCCGGTACGCCCATGGTGTTCGTCGACCGGTGGATCCCCGGTGTGGACGTGCCCGTCGTCAGGTCGGACGGGCGGGACGCCGTACGGGACCTCGTGGCGCATCTCCACGCGCTCGGGCACCGCCGGCTCGCGATCATCGCGGGCCCCGCCGCCACCACCACGGGCCGCGAGCGCGTGGACGCCTTCCGGGAGGCGCTCGGCGATCACGGCCTTGACCTCCCCGACGCCTACATAGGCCAGGGCGACTTCCAGGCCGACAGCGGCCGCCGGGTCACCGAGGGCTTCCTCGATCTGGCCGAGCCGCCCGAGGTCGTGTTCGCCGCCGACAACCTGATGGCGCTCGGCGCGCTGGACGCCGTCCGCGCGCGGGGCCTGCGGGTGCCCGACGACCTGGCGCTGGCCGCGTTCGACGACGTGCGCTGGTTCGTGCACACCGATCCCCCGGTCACCGCGATCGCCCAGCCCACGGGCGCCCTGGGACGGGCCGCCGTACGCGCGCTGGTCGACCGTATCGAGGGCAGACCCGGCGAGTCCGTGACCCTGCCCGCCCGGCTCGTCGTACGCCGCTCGTGCGGTGAGCCGGCCCCCACCACCCAGTCCCCCCACCCCTCCCCCGTACGAAGGAGTACGTCGTGAGCAACGTGGACGAGTTGCTGCGCATCGAGGGCCTGCGCAAGACCTTCCCGGGCGTGGTCGCCCTCGACAGCGTCGACTTCGACCTGCGCCGGGGCGAGGTGCATGTGCTCCTCGGTGAGAACGGCGCGGGCAAGAGCACCCTCATCAAGATGCTCTCCGGTGCCTACACCCCCGACAGCGGCCGGATCACGGTCGGCGGCGAGGAGGTGCGCATCGACGGTGCGCAGGACTCCGAGCGGCTCGGGATCGCCACCATCTACCAGGAGTTCAACCTCGTCCCCGATCTGACGGTGGCCGAGAACATCTTCCTGGGGCGGCAGCCGCGCCGGTTCGGCATGATCGACCGCAAGCGGATGGAGGCGGACGCCGCCGTCCTGCTCGAGCGGGTCGGCGTCAAGGTCTCGCCGCACACGCAGGTGCGTGAACTGGGCATCGCCCGGCTGCAGATGGTGGAGATCGCGAAGGCGCTGAGCCTGGACGCGCGCGTCCTCATCATGGACGAGCCGACCGCCGTGCTGACCTCGGAGGAGGTCGAGAAGCTGTTCTCGATCGTGCGCCGGCTGCGCGAGGACGGCGTGGGGATCGTCTTCATCACCCACCATCTGGAGGAGATCGCCGCCCTGGGCGACCGGGTGACGGTCATCCGGGACGGCCGCAGCATCGGCCAGGTGCCCGCCTCCACCCCGCGGGACGAGCTCGTACGGCTCATGGTGGGGCGGTCGATCGAGCAGCAGTACCCGCGTGAGCGTGCCGAGGCCGGTGACGCGCTGCTCAAGGTCGAGGGCCTGACCCGGGACGGCGTCTTCCACGACGTCGGTTTCGAGGTGCGGGCCGGTGAGGTCGTCGGCATCGCGGGCCTGGTCGGCGCGGGCCGGACCGAGGTCGTCCGGGCCGTGTTCGGCGCGGACCCCTACGACCGGGGCTCGGTACGGGTCGCGGGCACGGCCCTGCGGCGCGGCGACGTGAACGCCGCCATGGCGGCCGGTATCGGCCTGGTGCCCGAGGACCGCAAGGGCCAGGGGCTGGTGCTCGACGCCTCCGTCGAGGAGAACCTCGGACTGGTCACCCTGCGCACCAGCGCCCGCGGCGGCCTCGTGGACCTCAAGGGGCAGCACACGGCCGCGGAGCGGATCGCCCGGCAGCTCGGGGTACGGATGGCGGGCCTCGGCCAGCATGTACGCACCCTGTCCGGCGGCAACCAGCAGAAGGTCGTCATCGGCAAGTGGCTGCTGGCCGACACCCGGGTCCTCATCCTCGACGAGCCCACCCGCGGTATCGACGTGGGCGCCAAGGTCGAGATCTACCAGCTCATCAACGAACTGACCGCGCAGGGCGCCGCCGTCCTGATGATCTCCAGCGATCTGCCCGAGGTCCTCGGCATGAGCGACCGCGTCCTGGTCATGGCGCAGGGCCGGATCGCCGGCGAACTGGCCGCCGACCAGGCCACCCAGGACAGCGTGATGGCACTCGCCGTCAGCACCCCCACCACCGGAACGGAGACCCCCCGTGGCAACTGACACGCTCAAGAGCAGGCCGGGCGTGCAGAGCGCCCCGGGCGGCCTGCGCCGTCTGCTCCTCGACAACGGCGCGCTCACCGCGCTGATCGCCCTCGTGATCGCCATGGCGGCGCTCTCCGGCGACTTCCTCACCACCGACAACCTGCTGAACATCGGCGTGCAGGCGGCCGTCACCGCGATCCTCGCCTTCGGCATGACCTTCGTCATCGTCTCGGCGGGCATCGACCTGTCCGTCGGCTCGGTCGCCGCCCTGTCCGCCACCGTGCTCGCGTGGAGCGCCACCGAGGCGGGGGTGCCCGTCGCCCTGGCGGTGCTGCTGGCGGTCCTCACCGGCATAGGGTGCGGCGTCGTCAACGGCTTCCTGATCTCGTACGGGAAGATGCCGCCGTTCATCGCGACGCTGGCCATGCTGTCCGTGGGGCGCGGGCTGTCGCTGGTGATCTCGCAGGGGTCGCCCATCGCGGTCCCCGACTCCGTCTCGCACCTGGGTGACAACCTGGGCGGCTGGCTGCCCGTGCCGGTGATCGTGCTGACGGTCATGGGTCTGCTGACGGCGTTCGTGCTGCGCCGCACCTACATCGGCCGCTCCATGTACGCCATCGGCGGCAACGAGGAGGCGGCCCGGCTGTCCGGGCTGCGGGTCAAGCGGCAGAAGATCGCCATCTACGCGTTCTCGGGCCTGTTCGCCGCCACCGCGGGCATCGTGCTCGCCGCCCGGCTCTCCTCCGCGCAGCCGCAGGCCGCGCAGGGCTACGAGCTCGACGCGATCGCCGCCGTCGTCATCGGCGGCGCCTCCCTCGCGGGCGGCACCGGCAAGGCGTCCGGCACCCTGATCGGCGCGCTGATCCTCGCCGTGCTGCGCAACGGCCTGAACCTGCTCTCCGTCTCCGCGTTCTGGCAGCAGGTGGTCATCGGTGTGGTGATCGCGCTGGCGGTGCTGCTGGACACGGCCCGCCGCAAGGCGGGTACGAGTACGGCCCCGGCGGCGGCGGACCCCGGCGGCAACCGGAGGAAGCAGGCGCTCACCTATACGGTCGCGGCGGTCGTCACCATCGCGGTGATCGCGGCCACGTCGCTGCTGCACGGCGGCTCCTCCGCCGGCAGGACGCAGAAGATCGGTCTGTCGCTGTCCACGCTGAACAACCCATTCTTCGTGCAGATCCGGGCCGGCGCGGAGGAGCGGGCGAAGGAGCTGGGCGTGGACCTGACGGTCACGGACGCCCAGAACGACGCCTCGCAGCAGGCCAACCAGCTGCAGAACTTCGTCAGCGGCAGCCGGTCCGCGATCATCGTCAACCCGGTCGACTCGGACGCCGCCGGTCCCTCGGTGCGCTCTGCGAACAACGACGACATCCCCGTCGTCGCCGTGGACCGGGGCGTCAACAAGGCGAAGACGTCCGCGCTGGTCGCCTCCGACAACGTCGAGGGCGGCGCGCTGGGCGCCAAGGCGCTCGCGGAGAAGCTCGGCGGCGAGGGCAGCATCGTGATCCTCCAGGGCCAGGCCGGCACCTCCGCCAGCCGGGAGCGCGGCGCGGGCTTCGCCGAGGGACTGAAGGACTACCCGGGCATCAAGGTGGTCGCCAAGCAGCCCGCGGACTTCGACCGCACCAAGGGCCTGGACGTGATGACGAACCTGCTCCAGGCGCACCCGGACGTCGACGGCGTGTTCGCCGAGAACGACGAGATGGCGCTCGGCGCGCTCAAGGCGCTCGGCTCGAAGGCCGGCAAGTCGGTTCAGGTCGTCGGTTTCGACGGCACGCCTGACGGGCTCAAGGCGGTCGAGGCGGGCACGCTGTACGCGTCCGTCGCACAGCAGCCGAGGGAACTCGGCCGGATCGCGGTGGACAACGCGCTGCGCGCGGCCGAGGGCAAGAAGACCGACGCGATGGTGAAGGTTCCGGTGAAGGTGGTCACGAAGGAGAACGTGGCCGGCTTCGGCGGCTGACACCGGCGGGCAGGACCGGGGCGGGCGGTCACGACGGCCGTCCGCCCCGCAGGACCAAGTGGGGAGCCACTTCATGTACGACTACGACCTGCTGGTCGTGGGATCGGCCAACGCCGACCTCGTGATCGGTGTCGAGCGCCGGCCGGGCGCCGGGGAGACGGTCCTCGGTTCCGACCTGGCCGTCCACCCAGGCGGCAAGGGCGCCAACCAGGCCGCCGCGGCCGCCCGTCTCGGTGCCCGTACGGCGCTGCTGGCGCGGGTCGGCGACGACGGGCACGGCCGGCTGCTGCTGGACTCGCAGCGGGCGGCCGGGGTGGACACGGTGGGTGTGCTGGTGGGCGGGGCGCCGACGGGTGTCGCGCTGATCCAGGTGGACCCGTCGGGTGACAACAGCATCGTCGTGTCGCCGGGTGCCAACGGCCGGCTGACTCCGGCGGACGTGCGGGCGGCCGGGGGCCTGTTCCACGCCTCCCGGGTGGTGTCGGCGCAGCTGGAGATCCCGCTGGAGACGGTGGTGGAGGTGGTGCGGAGTCTGGCGCCGGGCAGCCGGTTCGTGCTGAACCCGTCGCCGCCGCTGCCGCTGCCGGCGGACGTGCTGGCGGCCTGCGATCCGCTGATCGTCAACGAGCACGAGGCGAAGGTGATCCTCGGCGACACCGCCGCCGGGGACGGCCCCGAGGAGTGGGCGCAGCTGCTGCTCGCGCGCGGGCCGCGGTCGGTGGTGGTGACGCTGGGCGGCGAGGGAGCCCTGGTGGGGTCCGCCGACGGTGTCGCCCGGGTGCCGTCCGTGAAGGTGCGTGCCGTGGACACCACCGGCGCGGGTGACGCCTTCACCGCCGCGCTGGCCTGGCGGCTCGGCGCGGGCGAGCCGCTGGCACAGGCCGCGGCGTACGCGGCCCGGGTGGGCGCGGTGACGGTCACCAGGGAGGGCGCGCAGGTGTCCTTCCCCACGGCGGCGGAGGTGGCGGCGCTGTGAGGAAGCACGGAATCCTGAACCGGCACCTCACCGGAGCCCTCGCCGAACTCGGCCATGGCGACGGGGTGTTGGTGTGCGACGCCGGAATGCCGATACCGGACGGGCCGCGCGTGGTGGACCTTGCCTTCCGCGCGGGCGTGCCCTCGTTCGCGGAGGTGCTGGAGGGGCTGCTGGACGAGCTGGTCGTCGAGGGCGCGACGGCCGCCTCGGAGATACGGGACGCCAACCCGGCGGCGGCCGGGCTGCTGACGGACCGCTTCCCCGCCCTGGCCCTGGTCCCGCACGAGCGGCTCAAGGAGCTGAGCGCCGGCGCGCGGCTCGTCGTACGCACGGGTGAGGCACGGCCGTACGCGAATGTGCTGCTGCGCTGCGGGGTGTTCTTCTAGGCGGCCGGGCGGCTTTTCGGCTTTCGGCTTTTCGAGGGGGCCCGGTCCGTCGACCGGGCCCCCTCGGTCCCTCCCCGTCAGAACCCCTCGTATCCCCCCCGGGTCCCCACCCAGAGGTTCTGACACCACGTACGACCCGCGAGGTGCGGGCAGGGTTGCACGTTCTCTCCGCATTTTTTCCGGCGCCCGTTCCCTACGATGGACGCGGCCGTCCATGGGGGTGTGGCGATGCTGGTGCGGGAGTTCCGGACCGAGGTGGTGCCGCCCGCCGAGCGGTGGGATCTGTGGCAGGACGTGGCTGTCCGGACGCATGTGCCCAATGTGCTGCGCAGTGACCGCAGCGACGACTTCCGCGCCACGATGCGGGTGCTGCCGCTCGGGGATCTGCAGATCGCCGAGCTGGACCTGCCGCACCTGGACACCGTGCGCACGCCGCGCACCATCCGCCGTTTCGACCCCGAGGTCCTCCAGATCAACTGCCAGCTCGCCGGTGACGGCGGACTGGCGCAGGACGGCACGGCGGGGACGTTCGAGGCGGGCCACCTCATCATGGCCGACAGCAGCCTCCCGTACGACGTCCGGATCAACCGCACATCGCAGCGGTCCACGACGGTGGTCGTCAGCATGCCCCGCGCCCGGCTGCCGCTGCCGCCGAGCGCGGTGCGCCGGCTGCTGGCGGTACCGGTCCGGCTGGATCACGGCATGGGCGGGGCGCTGTACCGCTGGCTGACCGATGTCGCCCGGCGGGCCGGTGAGTTCACCGACGCCGACGTACCGGCACTGGCTTCGGTGACCACGGATCTCCTCGCCTCGGTACTGGGCGGCTGCGTCGGCTGCGAGGACACGCTGCCGCCGGAGTCCCGCCGGCGCGCCCTGCACACCCGCATCCGCGACTTCATCGACCGCAACCTGGGCGACCCGTCCCTCTCCCCCGCGACCGTCGCGGCGGCCCACGGCATCTCCGTACGGCATCTGCACCAGCTGTTCGCCGCGGAGGGCGAGGCCCCGGCGGCCTGGATCCGCCACCGCCGCCTCGAACGCTGCCGCCGCGACCTCGCCGACCCCCGGCTGCGGGGCCGCTCCGTCCACGCGATCGCCGCCCGGTGGGGGTTCACGGACGCGGCCACCTTCAGCCGCGTCTTCCGCCGCGCGTACGGCATGACCCCGACCGACCACCGCCACACGGACCACACAGGCTGACGCCTGCCGGAATCGACAAGATTCCTGCACGGACGGTCAAGGATTCACACGCCTGTTGTACGCATGCTGGTGTCCGTGCACGGTGGGGGCCGTGCACGGCGGGGAGCAGGGGGAAGCAGCGTGCGGTGCCGGCGAACGTCGGCGTCCGATCCGGCACCGCACGACGTGCGCCCCGCCCATGACGACAGGGAACGGGAACACCTCTCCCCAGAGCACACCCGGGGCCCTGTTACGGGCCACGGGCCCCGGCCAAGGGCGTGCCGGGGCCCGTGTCCTACGTCCGCGAGCCCGATCGAGGCCACCGGCGGGAGGACCTCTCCCCGGAGCTTCTCCCGTGCCCCGCGCCTCGATGCGGCGACCCGGGCCGTGCACAGGGCCCCGGACGCCGCACGGTCGGAACCCGGGCCTCGCACAAGACCCGGGTCGCCGCACGCGGCTTTTATCCCGCGTGCTCCGCGAACCGTGCCGCCGTCTCGGCGAGTACCTCGCGGCCGTCCCGGGTCCAGAGGGTGTCGTTGAAGAGTTCGACCTCGATGGGGCCCGTGTAGCCGGCCGCCTCCACGTGGCCCCTCCACTCCCGCATGTCGATCGCGCCGTCGCCGATCTGGCCCCGGCCGTTGAGGACGCCCGCGGGCAACGGGGTGATCCAGTCGGCGAGTTGGAAGGTGTGGATGCGGCCGGAGGCGCCGGCGCGGGCGATCTGGGCGGGGGCCTGGTCGTCCCACCAGATGTGGTACGTGTCGACGGTGACGCCGACCTGGTGGGCGGGGAAGCGTTCCGCGATGTCCAGGGCCTGGGCGAGGGTCGAGACCACGCAGCGGTCGGAGGCGAACATGGGGTGCAGGGGCTCGATGGCCAGTCTCACCCCGTGTTCCTCGGCGTAGGGGGCGAGTTCGGCGAGGGCGTCGGCGATGCGTTCGCGGGCGGCGCGCAGGTCCTTGGAGCCGGGCGGAAGGCCGCCGGAGACCAGGACCAGGGTGTCGGTGCCGAGGGTCGCCGCCTCGTCGACGGCCCGGCGGTTGTCGGCGAGGGCCGCCGCCCGTTCATCGGGGGCGGTCGCGGTGAGGAAGCCGCCGCGGCACAGGGTCGTCACCGTCAGGCCCGCGTCGCGGACCAGTTTCGCGGCCGCCTCGACGCCGTACGCCTGGACCGGTTCGCGCCACAGACCCACACCCGGTACGCCCAGGTCACGGCAGGTGCTGACCAGTTCGGGCAGAGACAGCTGCCTGACCGTCATCTGGTTGATGCTGAAACGGGCGAGGTCCGCGGTCATCGGGTCACTCCGTACAGGTCGAGCAGGGTCCTCATACGGTCCTCGGCGAGCTTGGGGTCGGGGAACAGGCCGAGCCCGTCGGCGAGTTCGTAGGCGCGGGCGAAGTGCGGCAGGGAGCGCGCCGACTGGAGGCCGCCGACCATCGTGAAGTGGGACTGGTGGCCGGCGAGCCAGGCCAGGAGGACCACGCCGGTCTTGTAGAAGCGGGTGGGGGCCTGGAAGAGGTGGCGGGAGAGTTCGACGGTGGGGTCGAGGAGGGCGCGGAAGCCCTCCGTGTTCCCGGTGTCGAGGACGCGGACCGCCTCCGCGGCGAGCGGGCCCAGCGGGTCGAAGATGCCGAGCAGGGCGTGGCTGAAGCCCTGGTCGTCGCCCGCGATCAGCTCGGGGTAGTGGAAGTCGTCGCCGGTGTAGCAGCGCACGCCCTGCGGCAGGCGGCGGCGCAGGTCGATCTCGCGCTGGGCGTCGAGGAGGGAGACCTTGATGCCGTCGACCTTGTCGGGGTGGGCGGCGATGACCTCGAGGAAGGTGTCGGTGGCGGCGTCGAGGTCGGGCGAGCCCCAGTAGCCCTCGAGCGCCGGGTCGAACATCGGGCCCAGCCAGTGGAGTACGACCGGCTCGGCGGCCTGGCGGAGGAGGTGGCCGTAGACCTCCAGGTAGTCCTCCGGGCCCCGCGCCGCCGCGGCCAGGGCGCGGGAGGCCATCAGGATGGCCTGCGCGCCCGACTCCTCGACGAGCGCGAGCTGTTCCTCGTACGCCTGCCGGACCTCGGCGAGGGTCGCGGGGGCGGTGAGCTGGTCCGTTCCCACACCGCAGGCGATACGGCCGCCGGCCGACCTCGCCTCGGCGGCGGAGCGGCGGATCAGTTCGGCCGCGCCCGCCCAGTCCAGGCCCATGCCGCGCTGGGCGGTGTCCATGGCCTCGGCGACTCCGAGCCCGTGCGACCACAGGTGGCGGCGGAATGCGAGGGTGGCGTCCCAGTCGACGGCCGCCGGTGAGTCGGGGGACACGTCCGCGTACGGGTCGGCGACGACGTGCGCGGCCGAGAAGACCGTACGGGAGGTGAAGGGGGCACCGGGGGTGGTGGCGAGGGGTTCGGTACGGGGTTCGTAGGCGCGCAGGGTGCCGTTCGCGTCGGGGAGGTGGAGGGTCACAGCGCGATCTCCGGGACGTCGAGGCGGCTGCCCTCCGCCGAGGACCGCAGGCCCAGTTCGGCGAGCTGGACCCCGCGGGCGCCGGCCAGCAGGTCCCAGTGGTAGGGGGCGTCGGCGTAGACGTGCTTGAGGAACAGTTCCCACTGCGCCTTGAAGCCGTTGTCGAACTCGCCGTTGTCCGGGACCTCCTGCCACTGGTCGCGGAAGACCTCGGTGGCGGGGATGTCCGGGTTCCAGACCGGCTTGGGGGTGGCGGAGCGGTGCTGGACACGGCAGTTGCGCAGGCCGGCGACGGCGGAGCCCTCGGTGCCGTCGACCTGGAACTCGACCAGTTCGTCGCGGTTGACGCGGACCGCCCACGAGGAGTTGATCTGAGCGATGGCGCCGCCGTCGAGTTCGAAGACGCCGTAGGCGGCGTCGTCGGCGGTGGCGTCGTACGGCTTGCCGTTCTCGTCCCAGCGCTGCGGGATGTGGGTGGCGGTGAGGGCCTGCACGGACTTCACGCGGCCGAACAGCTCGTGCAGCACGTACTCCCAGTGCGGGAACATGTCGACGACGATGCCGCCGCCGTCCTCGCTGCGGTAGTTCCACGACGGGCGCTGCGCGTCCTGCCAGTCGCCCTCGAAGACCCAGTAGCCGAACTCGCCGCGCACGGACAGGATCCGGCCGAAGAAGCCGCCGTCGATGAGGCGCTTCAGCTTGAGCAGGCCGGGGAGGAACAGTTTGTCCTGGACGACGCCGTGCTTGATGCCGGCCGCGTTCGCCAGGCGGGCGAGTTCCAGGGCGCCGTCGAGGCCGGTGGCGGTCGGCTTCTCGGTGTAGATGTGCTTGCCGGCCGCGATCGCCTTCCTGAGCGCCTCCTCGCGGGCCGAGGTCACCTGCGCGTCGAAGTAGATGTCGACGCTGTCGTCGGCGAGTACGGCGTCCAGGTCGGTGGAGATGTGCTCGAGCCCGTGCCGTTCGGCCAGGGACTTCAGCGCGTGCTCCCGGCGGCCGACCAGGACCGGCTCCGGCCACAGCACGGTGCCGTCACCGAGGTCGAGGCCGCCCTGCTCGCGCAGGGCCAGGATGGAGCGGACGAGGTGCTGGCGGTAGCCCATGCGCCCGGTCACACCGTTCATGGCGATACGCACCGTCTTGCGTGTCACGTCATTCCCTTCGTACGCGGTTCGCGCGCCGCATACGCCCGACTGGTGAGCGTGACAGCAAGCGCTTTCTATGTACGTAGAAGCTAGCCTCTGAACGTCGGTGCGGACAAGACCACGGCCGATGCGAGTTGTTCGAGGGGGCGAACAACCGCGCGGATGGCCATAGGGTCTGGTCGGAACCACGGGTGTGGGCGTGGATGTGTACGACGGCGTACGGCATGACGCGCGAGGCGGAGGACGAGACATGACGGTGACCCTGGCGGACGTGGCGGCTCGCGCGCAGGTCTCCCCCGCGACGGTGTCGCGCGTGCTCAACGGGAACTATCCCGTGGCCGCGTCCACCCGTGAGCGGGTGCTGAAGGCCGTGGACGAGCTGGACTACGTCCTCAACGGTCCCGCGAGCGCGCTGGCCGCCGCCACCTCCGACCTGGTGGGGATCCTGGTGAACGACATCGCCGACCCGTTCTTCGGGATCATGGCGAGCGCGATCCAGGCGGAGATCGGCGGTCCCGGCGGGCGCGCGGGCGGAGAGAGACTCGCGGTCGTGTGCAACACGGGGGGCTCGCCCGAGCGGGAACTGACGTATCTCACGCTGCTTCAGCGGCAGCGGGCGGCGGCGGTGGTGCTGACGGGTGGCGCGATCGAGGACGCGCCGCACAGGGCGGCCATGGACGCGAAGCTGCGGAAGCTGGTGGACGCCGGGACGCGGGTGGTGCTGTGCGGGCGGCCGCAGGCGCCGGAGACCGGGGCGATCGCGCTGACCTTCGACAACCGGGGCGGCGGGCAGGAACTCACCGAGCATCTGATCGGGCTGGGGCACCGGCGGCTGGGGTACATCGCGGGGCCCCTGGAGCGGACGACGACACGGCACCGGCTGGAGGGGCACCGGGACGCGCTGGCGGCGCACGGGATCTCGGAGGACCCGCGGTGGACCGTGCACGGGCGGTACGACCGGCGGTCCGGGTACGAGGCGACGCTCGAACTCCTGCGGCGGGACCCGTCGTTGACGGCGGTCGTCGCGGCGAACGACTCCGTCGCGCTGGGCGCGTGTGCGGCGCTGCGGGAGTCGGGGCTGCGGATTCCCGACGACGTGTCCGTCGCCGGGTTCGACGATCTGCCGTTCAGCATCGACGTGGTGCCGGCGCTGACGACGGTGCGGTTGCCGTTGGCGGAGGCGGGGGCTCGGGCGGGGCGGATCGCGATGGGGCGGGAGGAGGAGCCGCCGGGGGGTGTGGCGGGGGTTCGGGGTGAGCTGATGGTGCGGGGGTCCACGGCGGGGCCGCGGGGTTGATCGGACCTTGACCCGTCGGGATTTTCGCGCAGTTCCCCGCGCCCCTGGGGGACAGGCGCGTCGTCCCGTGCGGGTGCGCTGTGGCGTTTCGCGCAGTTCCCCGCGCCCCTGGAAAAGGTGCGTTGCTGCGTGTGCTCCCCAGGGGCGCGGGGAACTGCGCGATCAGCCCCCACCGAGCCGCGCCCGGCCGCCGGCTTCATCGCGCCGGAACGGCATGTGCGCCGGTAGGGTCCGTTGCCATGAAGCTGGCGTTCTCCACCCTCGGTGTTCCCGGGCTGCCCCTCGCCGACGTGCTGGGTCTCGCGACCGCGCACGGCTACCACGGTGTCGAGCTGCGCACCCACCCCGAGGAACCCGTCCACCCGGGGCTCGGCCCCGCCGAACGTGCCGACGCCGCCGCCCGGTTCAACGCGGCCGGCGTCCAGATCCTGGGCCTCGCCGGATACTCCCGGGTCGCCGCGCCCGGCGAGGACGAACCCGTACTCACCGAGATCCGCGCCCTCCTCGACCTCGCCCGCGACCTCGGCGCCCCCTTCGTCCGGGTCTTCCCCGGCGGCGGCACCGAGCAGAGCCCGCAGGAGGCGGACGCGACCGCCGCCCGCCGGCTGGGCACAGCCGCCGAGTACGCCGCCGACCTGGACGTACGCATCCTCCTGGAGACCCACGACTCGCACCGCACCGGTGCCGACGCGATGCGGATCCTCGGCCTCGTCGGCCACCGTCAGGTGGGCGCGCTGTGGGACGTGATGCACACCTGGCTCGGCGGCGAACAGCCCGCCGAGAGCTACGCCGCCCTCTCCCCGCACCTCGGGTACGTGCAGGTCAAGGACATCGCCTCCGCCGACGACACGACGCCGCTGCCGCTCGGGGCGGGGGTACTGCCGTTGGCGGACTGTGTGGAGGTCCTCTCCCGGCACGGCTGGGACGGCTGGCTGTGCTGGGAGTACGAGAAGCGGTGGTACGACGCGGTGACGCCGTTGGCGGAGATCCTCGGCGCGGGGCGTGAGCACATGACGCGGTTGCTGACCGAGTCGGCGTGAGGCCGCGGGGACGGGTGAGCGCCGCTCGCGGCTACACGGGTGTCCTGGTCGTCACCCTCCGCTCCAGCCGGCGGCGGCACTCCGGCCAGTCCGCGGCCGTGATGGAGTAGATCGCCGAGTCGCGCAGGCGGCCCTCCTCGCCCGGGGCCCAGCTGCGGGACCAGTTGCGCAGGACGCCCTCGAAGTGGGCGCCGGTGCGTTCGATCGCGGCGCGGGAGCGGGTGTTGCGGGCGTCCGTCTTCAGGTCGACGCGGGACACTCCCCACCCCTCGAAGGCGTGGCCGAAGAGCAGGAGTTTGGACTCGGCGTTGAGGCCCGTGCCCTGGGCCGGGCCGGCGAGCCACGTGAAGCCGACCTCGATCGCGTCGAGCCGGTCCTCGCTCAGCCAGGACCGGGGCTCCCAGTACGCCGTGGCGCCCACCGCGCGTCCCGTGGCGAGGGAGATCTGCGCGTAGGGGGCGAGGCGGCCGGTAGCCGCGCGGGCGAGCTGGGCGTCGATGTACGCGCCGACCTCGTCGGCACGCGGCACCCAGGTGTAGGCGTAGGTGTCCCGGTTCTCCTCCGCGGCCAGCGCGAGGTCGGCCGTGTGCCGGTGGTCCAGTGGTTCCAGGCGCACCGACGCGCCCTCCAGGACCGGCCCTTCCAGTACGAAGCTCATCCGCGGTCTTCCCTTCATCCGCCGACCGGGGATTCTTCCCTGCGCACCGCCGCCCGTCGAACGGGTTTCACCGTCACCGACGCCAGCCCTACCCCGCCCACCAGCAGTGCCGCCGCGCACCACCGCAGCGGGGTCACCGACTCGCCCAGGAACAGCGCGGCCGACGACATCCCGAAGACCGGGACGAGCAGGGAGAACGGCGCGACCGTCGACGCGGGGTGGCGGCGCAGCAGCCACCCCCAGGCGCCGAAGCCGAACACCGTGGCGACCCAGGCGACGAAGAGCACCGTGCCCGCGCCCGCCCAGTCCAGGCCGCGCAGCGCGTCCAGGTCCCGCGACGGGCCCTCCAGCAGCAGGGAGAGGCCGAGCAGCGGCAGCACCGGCACCGTGCTCACCCAGATCATGAAGTTCAGGGCGTCCGGGGGTGCCGCCCTGCGGGTGAGGATGTTGGAGACACCCCAGCAGGCCGCCGCCGCGACGACCAGGGCGAAGCCGAGCAGCGGGCCCGACGTGCCCTCGTCCACGGCGGCCACGCCGATCCCGGCCAGGGCGACCGTCATGCCCACCAGCCGTGTCCGCGAGGGGCGTTCACCGAGGAGCGCGCACGCGAACAGGGCCGTGAACACCGCCTGGATCTGCAGCACCAGGGACGACAGCCCGCCCGGCATGCCCGCGTCCATGCCGACGAACAGCAGCCCGAACTTGGCCACCCCCAGCGCCAGCCCCACCCCCACGATCCACTTCCACGCCACCTTGGGCCGCCCCACGAAGAACACCGCCGGCAGCGCCGCCACCAGGAAGCGCAGGGCGGAGAACAGCAGCGGCGGGAAGTGGTCGAGCCCGACCTCGATGACGGTGAAGTTGACTCCCCACACGGCGGTGACGAGGACGGCGAGAAGCAGGTGGGAAGGGCGCATACGTCGAGGATCACCGCCCACCACACTTCAGCACCAGCGAAGATTCCTGCATGGTTGGATGAAGCATCACTAACCGATAGCGCCGCCGACCGATCGGGAGCCGTCATGCTCGACCTCCAGCGGCTGCGCGCCCTGCACGCCGTCTCCGTCCACGGCACCGTCGGCGCCGCCGCCGTGGCCCTCGGCTACACCTCCTCCGCCGTCTCCCAGCAGATCGCCAAGCTGGAGCGGGAGACACGGACGGTGCTCCTCGAGCGCGAGGGCCGGAGCGTACGACTGACCGACGAGGCACACCAACTGGTCGGGGCCGCACGTGAGTTGATGGCCATCGTGGAGCGGGCGGAGACCGAGCTGGAGGAGCGGCGCGGGGTGCCGGCCGGGCGGCTGACCGTCGCGGCGTTCGCATCGGCGGCGCGCGGACTGATGCCGCCCGTACTCGCCGACCTGGCCCGCCGGCACCCCACGCTCGACACCCGGCTCACCGAGATCGACCCCCATCTCTCCGTGGACCTCGTCGCCAAGGGCGCCGTCGATCTCGTCATCGCGCACGACTGGGACATCGCGCCCCTGCCCGCCCCGGCGGGCGTGGACCAGGCGGCCATCGGCGACGACCTGTGCGATCTGCTGGTGCCCGAGGGCCACGCCTTCGCGGGGCGTACGGCCGTACGGCGCGAGGAGCTGGGCGGGGAGCGGTGGATCTGCCAGCCGCCGGGGCGGGTCTGCCACGAGTGGCTGGTGCGCACCCTGCGCACGGCCGGGCACGAGCCGGAGATCGTCCACCAGGCGGACGAGAACCCGACCCTGGTCGCCCTGGTCGCGGCCGGGCTAGGGATCGCGCTGATCCCCCGGCTGGGGCGCGGCCCGCTGCCGAAGGGAGTGGTGGAGGTGCCGCTCGACCCCATGCCCGTACGACGGCTGTACGCGCTGTGGCGTACCGGCGCGGCCCGCCGTCCGGCGATCGCGGAGACCGTCCGTACGCTGCGGGAGCACTGGCCCGAGGTGTCGGCGCACACGCCCCGCTGAGCCGATCGCCCCCTCCCCCTGTCCCGGTGACGGCCCCTCGCCGGTTGCTGCGCATTCTCTTGACTGGCAGAAACTTCCCGGATATTGCTGACCTCCTGGCAGTTTCCTTCAGCGACCCCCGGACCCCCGATCCCCCGATCCCCGGATCCCCGATCACCGGTTCCCCGCGGATCACCTTCCAAAGGAGCGCACGTGCCCGACAGCAGCACGGGAAGCACCGCACGACCGTCCAGACGGGCCGTCCTCGCCGCCACGGCGGGCGTCACCACGGCCCTCGCGTCCGCCGGGACCGTCCACGCGGCCACCGGCCCGTCCGCGCACGACGACAGAAGGCTGCGCGCCCTCATCTCCCGTATGACGCTGGAGGAGAAGGTCGGCCAGCTGTTCGTGATGCGGGTCTACGGCCACTCCGCCACCGACCCCGACCAGGCCGACATCGACGCCAACCTCGACGAGATCGGCGTCCGTACGGCCGCCGAACTGCTCGCGAAGTACCGGGTCGGCGGCATCATCTACTTCGCGTGGGCGCACAACACCCGCGCCCCGCACCAGATCGCGGACCTGTCGAACGGCATCCAGAAGGCGTCCCTGGGCCTGCCCCGCGGGCTGCCCGTACTGATCTCCACCGACCAGGAGCACGGCATCGTGGCCCGTGTGGGCGAGCCCGCCACCCTGTTCCCCGGAGCGATGGCCGTCGGCGCGGGCGGTTCCCGTTCCGACGCCCGTACGCTCGGCCGGGTCGCGGGCCGCGAACTGCGCGCGCTGGGCATCCGCCAGAACTACTCCCCGGTGGCCGACGTCAACGTCAACCCTGCCAACCCCGTCATCGGCGTCCGCTCCTTCGGCAGCGATCCTGGGTCCGTCGCCCGGCTCGTCACGGCCGAGGTCGAAGGCTACGAGTCGTCCGGTGTCGCCTCGACCGCCAAGCACTTCCCGGGACACGGCGACACCCACACCGACAGCCACGCCGAACTGCCCTACATCCACCACACCCGCGAGCAGTGGGGCGAGCTGGACGCGCCGCCGTTCCGGGCGGCGGTCGACGCCGGTATCGACTCCATCATGACCGCCCACATCGTCGTCCCGGCCCTCGACCCCGCCGAGGACCCCGCCACCCTCTCCCGCCCGATCCTCACCGGCATCCTGCGCGAGGAACTGGGCTACGACGGTGTCGTGGTGACGGACTCCCTCGGCATGGAGGGTGTGCGGACGAAGTACGGCGACGACCGGGTGCCGGTGCTGGCGCTGAAGGCGGGCGTGGACCAGCTGCTCAACCCGCCCTCCCTGGACATCGCCTGGAACGCGGTCCTGAACGCCGTACGCGAGGGCGAGCTGACCGAGGAGCGGCTGGACGAGTCGATCCTGCGGGTGCTGCGGCTGAAGTCGCGCCTCGGCCTGTTCAAGGACCCGTACGTCTCCCGCGCCGGCGTCGACCGCGCCGTCGGCACCCGCTCGCACCTGGCGACCGCCGACCGGATCACCGAGCGCACCACCACCCTCCTCGTCAACGAGGGCGGTCTGCTGCCGCTGTCCCGGCGCAGCCGGCCGAGGCTGCTGGTGGCCGGCGCCGACCCCGCCTCCCCGTCCGGTACGACGGGCCCGCCGACCGGCGTGCTCGCGGACGCCCTGACCGGGCTGGGCTTCACCGCCACCGCCCTGTCCACCGGCACCGCGCCGTCCGCCGCGACCATCGCCCAGGCGGTGGCGGCGGCCGGCGACGCGGACGCGATCGTCGTCGGGACGTACAACGTCAGCGCCGCCAGCAGCCAGAAGACCCTCGTCGAGCAGCTGCTGGCCACCGGGAAACCGGTCGTCGCGGTCGCGATCCGCAACCCGTACGACGTGGCCCACCTGCCCGGTGTCGCGGCGTACGTGGCGACGTACTCCTGGACCGACGTCGAACTCCGGGCCGCCGCACGGGTGATCGCCGGCAAGGTGGACCCGCGCGGCACCCTGCCGGTGCCGGTCCAGCGGGCCGACGACCCGGCGCGGGTCCTGTACCCGGTCGGGCACGGGCTGACCTACTAGCCGGAGTCGGAAGTGACGAAGGCCGTGGACACCGGGCCGGCTGCCCGGTGTCCACGGCCTTCCGTGCCGCACGGACGCTACGGTCGCAGCGTCCGCTCCTGCTCGACGTTCCGCTTGTCCAGCTTGGCGTCGAACGTCGCCAGCGGCTTCGCGGACGCCGGGTTCTCCCGCACCGTGCTCGGGGCGACGTCGGCCCAGTCGAGGATGCGGGCCGTGGCGAACGCCTTCTCCTCGGCGACCAGACCGGCCACGTTCGCGCCGTGGTTCATGCCGGGCGCGGTGAGGACGTACGCGTCCTTCGCCCCGTGTCCGACGCGGAACCGCTCGGCGCCCCACGGGTCGTTCTCGCCGTACACGAACAGCATGTGGCGGGCGTTGTGGCGGACCCAGGTGTCGACGTCCCGCATCGCCGACGGCTGGAACCTCATGTCGATCGAGCGGGGCACGAAGTTGCGCGGCGGCTGGTAGCCGTAACGCACGTACTTCTTCTCGATGTGCGGGAAGTGGATGGTCGGCGCGCCCAGCTGCGTACCGGCCTGGTAGTAGTACGGGGTGTACGGGCTCAGACCCTGGTCCGTGTAGAACGAGAATCCGGAGATCGTGTCGACCGACGTCCAGATCTCGTCGTCGGTGGCGTTCTTCGCGTCCGCCGGGATCTGCTCGCAGTCGGCGACGGTGCTGTACTGCCAGAAGCCCCACACGTAGTCGAGGACGACGGCCTCGTAGGCGCGGTCCAGGCTGCCGATGGTGTCGAAGGTGTAGCCGTTGTCGGCGGCGTACGCCTCGTACCTCTTCTCCAGCGGTGCCCGGCGTACCAGCGCCTCGCGCTGCACCCCGTTCAGCCGGTCGCGGCACTCCTTGGTGCCGACGGTGCGGAAGAAGCGGTCGTAGGCCGAATCCTCCTTGTTGACCACGTCGTTGGGGGCGACGTAGGCGACCACGCCGTCCATGTCACGCGGGTAGAAGCGCTCGTAGTAGGTGGCGGTCATGCCGCCCTTGGAGCCGCCGGTGGAGATCCAGTTCTCGGAGTAGATCCCCTTCAGCGCCTTGAAGATGCGGTGCTGGTCGCTGGCGGCCTGCCAGATGTCCAGCTTCGACCAGTCGGCCGGCTCGGGCCGGGACGGGGTGAAGAAGCGGTACTCCATGGAGATCTGGTTGCCGTCCACGATCTGGGTCGGCTCGGCGCGGCGGGGCGTCGTGGAGACGCTGTAGCCGCCGGTGTAGAAGACGGTGGGCCGCGCGGTGTCCTTGTGCAGCACGGTGATCCGCTGCTCGAACGTGCCCTTGGAGGGCCTGCGGTGGTCGACCGGCTGTTCGTAAGCGAGGACGAAGAAGCGGTACCCGGTGTACGGCTTCTCCTCGATCAGGCTCATGCCCGGTATGGAGAGCAGTCTCTCCTTGATGTCAGTGCCGCCGGTGGCCTTCGGCTCGGCGGCGGTGGCCGCTCCGGCCGTACTCAAGGTGCCTATGAGCACCGTGAGCGCCAGCAGCCATCTGAGCGCCTTGCGCATGCGCACTCCCCTGTGAGACAGATGTGCGCCGGAAGCTACTTGACCAACTCCCCGTAGCACCAGGGGACCTAGGGTTATCCCTCGGTCCGCGGCCCGTTCAGCACAGGATCCAGCCGGAGCTCACGGACGCTTTGGCGACCGTGCCCTTCACCCATACGCAGCGGCGGCCGGCGTACACGGTCACCGGCCCGGCGTGGTGCTTGAACTTCCCCTCGTCGACGACCGGACGGCCGCCCCGCGCCCGTACGCTCACCGACATCTTCCGTTTCGTGCCGGGCTTCTTGGCGAGGGTGACCGCGCAGACGTAGCCGCCGCGCTTGTAGACGGCCACCGAGCCCGTGGAGAACGGCAGGGTGCGCACCTTGCGTCCGGCGCAGTGGTCGGCGGCGTGCGCCTCGGCCGGCGCGGCGACGGCGAGCAGCCCCGAGACGGACAGCATCGCCAGGCCGAGCGCGAGCCGCCGCCGTATCGCTCCACTGACCACAGTCGTCCTCCCCCGTACCCCTTGGCGTACGCGTGTACGGACGCATGGCGTACGCCGGTTGGTTGCGCCGTCACGCGGGTGCGGGCACGTCCTCCCCTATGAAGGTCCGCCACAGCGCGGCGTATCTGCCGCCGCGCCGCAGCAGTTCCTCGTGCGTACCGTCCTCCACGACCTTGCCGTGATCCATGACGATCACCCGGTCGGCGCGGGCGGCCGTGGTGAGCCGGTGCGCGACCACCAGGGTCGTACGGCGTCCGGCGAGGCGGTCGGTCGCCTGGTTGACCTGTGCCTCGGTGGCCAGGTCGAGGGCGGCCGTGGCCTCGTCGAGCAGCAGCACGTCCGGGTCGACGAGTTCGGCGCGGGCGAGCGCGATCAGCTGCTTCTGCCCCGCGGACAGGTTGCGGCCGCGTTCGGCGACCTCGTGGAGGTAGCCGCCGTCCAGGGTGGCGATCATCTCGTGCGCGCCGACCGCGCGGGCCGCCGCCTCCACCTCGGCGTCACCGGCGTCCGGCCGGCCGTAGGCGATGGCGTCGCGGACGGTGCCGGGGAAGAGGTACGCCTCCTGCGGTACGACCCCGAGCCGGTGCCGGTACGCGGTGATGTCCAGGTCCCTGATGTCGGTGCCGTCGACGGTGACGCGCCCGGCCGTGGGGTCGTAGAACCGGGCCACCAGCTTGACCAGGGTGGACTTCCCCGCGCCGGTCTCGCCGACGAACGCGACGGTCTGCCCGGCCGGGATGGTGAGGTCGATGCCGTCGAGTGCCTCCTCGCCGTCGCCGTACGCGAAGCGCACCTCCTCGAAGGCGATCTCGCCGCGCAGGGACGGCACGCCGAGCGGCTTCTCGGCGGCGTTCGTGGAGGCCGGCTCGCGCAGCAGTTCCTGGATGCGGCCCAGCGAGACGGACGCCTGCTGGTAGCCGTCGAAGACCTGGGAGAGCTGCTGCACCGGTGCGAAGAACAGGTCGATGTAGAGCAGATAGGCGACCAGTGAGCCGATCGCCAGCGTCCCGTCGTCGACCCGGCCCCCGCCGACGATCAGCACCGCCGCGGCCGCGCCCGAGGACAGCAGCTGTACGAACGGGAAGTACACCGAGATCAGCCACTGGCCCCGTATCCGCGCCTCGCGGTAGTCGGCGCTGCGCGCGGCGAACCGGCGCCCGCCGTCCCGCTCCCGCCGGAACGCCTGCACGATCCGCAGCCCGGACACCGACTCCTGCAGATCGGCGTTGACCGCCGACACCCGCTCACGCGCCAGCTCGTACGCCTTCACGCTGGCCCGGCGGAAGAAGTACGTGCCGACGATCAGCGGGGGCAGGGTGGCGAAGACGACCAGGGCGAGCCCGATGTCGAGGACCAGCAGGGCGACCAGGATGCCGAAGAAGGTGACCACCGAGACGAACGCGGTGACCAGTCCCGTCTGCAGGAACGTCGACAGCGCGTCGACGTCCGTCGTCATCCGGGTCATGATCCGGCCGGTCAGCTCGCGCTCGTAGTAGTCGAGGCCGAGCCGCTGGAGCTGGGCGAAGATCTTCAGCCGCAGCGCGTACAGGACGCGTTCGCCGGTGCGTCCGGTCATCCGGGTCTCGCCGATCTGCGCCGCCCACTGGACGATCACGGCGAGCAGGCCGAGCAGGGCGGCCGCCCACACGGCGCCGAGGGCGGTCCGAGTGACGCCCTCGTCGATGCCGTGCCGGATCAGCACCGGCAGCAGCAGGCCCATGCCGGCGTCCACGGCGACCAGGCCGAGGCTGATCAGCAGCGGGGCGCGGAAGCCGCGCAGGAGGCGGCGCAGGCCGTACGACTCCTCCGGGCGGACCGCCCGGGCCTCGTCGATGTCGGGGACGTCGTCCGCCGGGGGCAGCGCCTCGACCTGGGCGAGGAGTTCCGGGGTGGCCGGGGCGTCGGCCAGGGCGGTGTCCTTCGGCTCGCGGTCGCCGGTCCACAGCCGGGGGGTCACCCCGCGTTCGGCGTCGAACTCCGCGTCCAGCTCCGCGCGGACCGAGGTGTCCTCCGCGCGGGGTCCGGCGGGCGGGGTGTGGCCCGGGGAGACGGCGCCCAGCTCGTCCGGGTCGGTGAGCAGCCGGCGGTAGAGGGCGGAGCGCCGCTGCAGTTCGTCGTGGGTGCCGATGTCGGCGAGCCGGCCGTCGTCGAGGACGGCGATGCGGTCGGCGAGGTTCAGGGTGGAGCGGCGGTGGGCGATCAGCAGGGTGGTACGGCCCCGCATGACGCTCTTCAGCGCCTCGTGGATCTCGTGCTCGACGCGGGCGTCCACGGCGGAGGTCGCGTCGTCCAGGACCAGCAGCCGCGGGTCGGTGAGGATGGCGCGGGCGAGCGCCACGCGCTGGCGCTGGCCGCCGGAGAGGGTCAGGCCGTGCTCGCCGACCGTGGTGTCGTAGCCGTCGGGCAGCTCGTCGATGAACCGGTCCGCCTGGGCGGCGCGCGCGGCGGCGGTGATCTGCTCGTCGGTGGCGTCCGGGCGGCCGTACGCGATGTTGGCGCGCACGGTGTCGGAGAAGAGGAACGAGTCCTCCGGGACCAGCCCGATCGCGGCGCGCAGCGACTCGGTGGTCAGCTCGCGCACATCGTGGCCGCCGACGAGGACGGCGCCGTGGGTGACGTCGTAGAACCGCGGCAGCAGCAGGGAGACGGTGGACTTGCCGGAGCCGGAGGCGCCGACGACGGCGAGGGTCTCCCCCGGCCGGATGTCGAAGGAGAGCCCGTCCAGGACCGGCCGGCCGGGGTCGTAGCCGAAGGAGACGTCGTCGAACTCGACGGTCGCCGGCGCGTCGGCGGGCAGCTCCTTGGTGCCGTCGGTCAGGGACGGCTCGGTGTCGATCAGCTCCAGGACGCGTTCGGTGCCCGCGCGGGCCTGCTGGCCGACGGTGAGGACCACGGCGAGCATCCGGACCGGGCCCACGAGCTGGGCCAGGTAGGTGGAGAAGGCGACGAACGTACCCAGCGTGATGTGCCCGCCCACCGCGAGCCAGCCGCCGAGCGCCAGCATCGCCACCTGGCCGAGCGCGGGCACGGCCTGGAGCGCGGGGGTGTAGCGGGAGTTCAGCCGGATGGTGCGCAGCCGGCCCGCGTACAGCCGCCGCCCGACCTCGCGCAGCTTGCCGGTCTCCTGCTCCTCCTGCCCGAAGCCCTTCACCACGCGTACGCCGCTGACCGCGCCGTCGACCACTCCGGCCACGGCGCCCGCCTGCGCCTGCGCGTACCAGGTGGAGGGGTGCAGCCGGGTGCGGCTGCGCTTGGCGATCCACCACAGGGCAGGGGCCACGGCGAGGGCGACGGCGGTGAGCGGCAGCGACAGCCACGCCATGATCACGAGGGAGATCAGGAACAGCAGGAGGTTGCCGATGGTCATCGGCAGCATGAAGAGCAGGCCCTGGATCAGCTGGAGGTCGCTGGTCGCCCGCCCGACGACCTGCCCGGTGGACAGCTCGTCCTGGCGTCTGCCGTCCAGCCGGGTGATCGTCCCGTACATCTCGGTGCGCAGGTCGTGCTGCACGTCGAGGGCGAGCCGGCCGCCGTAGTAGCGACGGATGTAGGTGAGGACGTAGACGACGACCGCGGCGGCGACGAGGAGTCCGGCCCAGGTGGCCATGGACCTCGTCTTGTCGCTGATGACGTCGTCGATGATCACCTTGGTGATCAGCGGGACCATGGCCATGACGGCCATGCCGCCGAGGGAGGAGCCCAGCGCGAGGACGACGTCCTTCGGATGACGCCACGCGTATCCGGCCAGTCGCCGTGCCCATCCCCGTTGCGGTGTCACGCGGGTGCCCTCCGATCGTCCTGATCTACCGGAAGGCACCAACACCACAGGCAGCGGATTTCATCCCTCCGCGACATTCGGGCGACGGGTTCAGATGCGGTACGCGCCCGTCCCCGGTGCGCCCTGCTCGGCCGCGAGCGCGGTGAGCGCCACGACGCCCCGGCCGCGTACGGCGGTCTCCGGGCCCAGGGCGAAGGGGGTCGTCGCGCCCAGCCGGAGCGCGAGGGCCGGGGCCATGTACGGGGTGGTGTCCTCCCAGTCGGTGTCCTCCTCGTCCCGCGTCCACTCGGTGTGCAGCGCGAGCTCCTCGGGGAGCCGCTCGCCCAGCTCGGGGATCTGCCCGCCGCCCTGGGCGGAGGCGTCGAAGCGGCGCACCACGGTCCCCTCCTCAGCCAGCGCCCAGCCGGATCCTCCGCCGCGCTCTCCGTAGTAGTACGCCTGGGCCCGGCGGTAGCGGCGGCTCAGCGCGGTGAGGGCGCCGAGCACCTCGTCGGCGCGTTCCGGATCGACGGGGTTGCACCACGGCCCCAGGACCAGCGTCCAGCCGTCCACCTCGGGAGTGACGTACACGCGCCGGGGGTCGGGCCAGTCGTCGCTGTCGTGGAGGACGGTGCTGTACCCCAGCGCGAACGTCGCGAGCCGTTCGCCGGACAGTCCCAGCACCTCGGCGATCCCCGCCCGGTCCCCGCCGGGAACGGCGATCCAGGAGGCGGAGCACGCCTCCAGGGGCTCGGCCCGGTCGTCGCCCGCCTTGACGCGGATCAGTCGTGCGACGGCCGCCCGGTCCCGTTCGGACAGGGCCTCCTCACCGCCGGCCGAGGCCAGCGCGGTGAGGGCGCCCGCCCGCAGGGTCCCGGGTCCGTCGCGCCGTATCCGCCGGAGCGGTTCGAGGACGGCGTCTCCCAGCATCGGCAGCACCCACAGGGCGCGCTGGGCCACGTCCGGGTCCGGGTCGGCGAGCAGGGGGACGAGCGCCTCGATCACCGGAGCGATGTCGCCCCGGTACGCGGGGGTGCGGCCGAACGCCACCGAGCACGCGGACTGGATGCCGACGGCGGCGGACTCGCGGACGGTCGCCGAGGGGTGGGACAGCGCCTCGACGTAGCGTTCCACGGCGCCCAGGCCGGTGAACGCCGCGCTCACCCTCCGCCTCGTCTCCTCGTCCCGCGCCGTCTCCAGGGCCGCCAGCACGTCGTCGTGGGCCGCGGGTCCGATGGCGTGCAGGAGCTGCTTGATCCGGAACCGGTCCACCGGCGATTCCTCGTCCAGCATCTCGCGCAGCAGCGACGGCACCGCCGCCGCCCCGAGCGACATCAAGGCCTCCCGGGCGGCCTCCCGCCGCCCCGGGTCCGCCAGGTCCCTGACCAGCTCCACGTCACTGCCTCCTGCGCTCGGGTGTACGGGCGGCGATCACTATGCCAGCGGCGCGTCTGACGCCCCGTCCGAGGGGGCGATCACCATGCCGACGGCGCGTCTGACACCCCGTCCGCAGGAGCAGGCAGGAAGGGCACGGAAGCCGGCGGGAAGGGCGGAGCCTCGTCACGCAACCGCCACTCTCCCTTCACGCCCTGGGTCGCATGCTCATGTCACTCTCTGCGGTATCACTCAGACATCAACCCGCGTAGATCGGACACCCCTATGCTTGCGATCCCCATATCCGCAGGCCGGCGCCGGACAGCGGTGGCGCTCACCACGGCCGCCGTCCTCGCCGGCCTCGTCGCCCCTACGCTGAACGCGCCCTCCGCCGAAGCCGCGACCCCCGCGTACGACGACACCTACTACGCCGCCGCGATCGGCAAGTCCGGCACGGCGCTCAAGGCCTCCCTGCACACGATCATCAGCGACCAGACCAAAATCTCGTACTCGGCGGTCTGGGAGGCCCTGAAGGCCACCGACCAGGACCCGGACAACAGCGGCAACGTGATCCTGCTGTACTCGGGCGTCTCCCGCGCCAAGTCCCTCAACGGCGGGGACAACGGCGACTGGAACCGCGAGCACGTGTGGGCCAAGTCCCACGGAGACTTCGGCACCTCCACCGGCCCCGGCACCGACATCCACCACCTGCGCCCGACGGACGTGCAGGTCAACAGCATCCGGGGCAACAAGGACTTCGACAACGGCGGCAGCGCCGTCGCGAACGGCGGCGGCAGCCTCACCGACTCCGACTCCTTCGAGCCACGCGACGCCGTCAAGGGCGACGTGGCCCGCATGATCTTCTACATGGCGGTCCGCTACGAGGGCGGCGACGGCTGGGCCGACCTGGAGGTCAACTCCAGCGTGAACAACGGCAGCAACCCGTACATCGGCAAGCTCGCGGTACTCAAGGAATGGAACGCCGAGGACCCGCCGGACACCTTCGAGAAGCGCCGCAACGACGTCATCTACGACTCCTACCAGCACAACCGCAACCCGTTCATCGACCACCCGGAATGGGTCGAGTCGATCTGGTAGGCCTCGCCGTGGCTGGGCTCCCTTGATCAGGAGGGAGTCCAGCCCGAGGTCCGGCCGCCGCTTCAGATGCCGGTGCCGTCTCCGGAGACCGAGCCAGGGCTTCTCTCGTCGTCTTGGGGTGCCGGGAGACGCGCTCCCCTGCTGCGGGCGATGCGGTGTACGTCGTGGAGTGCCTCAGCCAAGCACGTCCCAAGGTAACGGAGTTGGGGTGCAGTGACTTTGTCGTCACCCAGGAGGTCGACGGCGTGACCGAGGAGGTCGTCGGCCATGCCGAGCTGGACGGCTTCGATGCCGTCCGCGAGGCGGGCGAGGCGGCCGGTGCCGGCTTCGTCGGTGACGAGATAGCAGGGGTTGCCGTCGAGGTTGGACCAAGGGAGGAGGCGAGGCCGGCTGGTCACGGGGGTGGCGGCGTCGTGGCTCTTGTAGATCATGCGGCGGCCACCTCACCGGGAAAGTGTCCCGGCTCTACGCCGATGCCGTGCACGGCGAACCAGAGAGTCCGGCGGCCAGCGCGCTGATACCTCGCTTGCACGCGTCGTTCGTGGGCGAGGAGGTAAGGGCGGACGAGCCGGGAGTCCTCGCCGCGGAGGAGGGACTCGTGCGGAGAGGGGCGGCGGCAGGGCGTGACGGGGGCGGGCCGGGCTTCTCCATCGGCACGGTGCCGGTTCCGGTGCCGATGGCGTCCGGAGGCGGGCCACAGGAGCCGCAGCAGCGGCTCGACTAGGCGGGCGATACGGTGCAACACGTCTTCAACTCCGGTGAGGTTGAGGGCCATGCCCCCGGGCCGTCGCTAGCGGTCGCGGGGGTCTTCCGTGCCCGAGGGCAGGTCGACGTGCATGAACATCGCTGTGTAGCGATCCACTCACAGAGTGAGACAGGCCGGGCTAGGCTCGCCAGGGGGGCAGAGGTGACAACGCATCTGTCACATGGGAGTTGACGATGAGCAACATCTATGGGGAGTGGTTGAAGGCGCAGCGCGAGGCGGCCGGGCTGACGCAGCAGGAGCTGGCTACGGCAACCGTCATGACGCGTTCGCACATCTCGCACATCGAGGCGGGCCGGCGCACCCCGTCCAAGGAGGACGCGAGACGCCTCGACAGGGCGCTGAACACGGGAGATGTGCTCAGCAGCTTCCTGCCGGACGATGACACCGCAGTGGTGAAGCACTTTGAAGCGGCTCACGCTCTCGAACAGCAGGCTGTGGAGATCCGCGAGTTCGCCCTCTCCTTCGTACCCGGCGTCCTTCAGACGGAGAGGTACGCCCGTGCGGTTCTGGGTCCCTCCTACCCTCCCATGGGTGAAGAGGAATGTGACAGGCTCGTTGTCACAAGGCTGGAACGGGCGAAGATCCTTGAGGATCCCGTGTCACCAGTAGTGTGGGCACTTCTGGACCAGAACGTCCTGGACCGGCCGATCGGCGGCCCCGAGGTCATGGCTGAGCAGATCACACACATCGTCAAGCTGGCCGGGTCACGACGAGTCCGTGTGCACGTGCTGCCGCGTTCTTTGGGCTTCCACCCCCTGCTGGAGAGCATGCTGACGCTGATGTGGTTCGCCGATCAGCCGCCGGTGGCATACAGCGAGGGGGTGCGTATGGGAAAAGTGCACGACTCCCCGGCCATGGTTCAGGAACTGCAAGGCCGTTACGATCTCGCACTGAGCGACGCTCTGCCACTCAAGGAGTCGCTGACCCTACTGAGGGCGACAGCAAAGGATTACGGAGATCATGGCTGAACCGATCATCTCGAACGCTGCCGCACTGACCGGCTGGCGGAAGTCCTCCTACAGCGGCAGCGAGGGCGGCAGCTGTCTGGAGATTCTGGAGAACCACCCCATAGGCGTTCCTGTCCGCGACTCCAAGGCCCTTGAGGGACCCGCGCTGGTCTTCCCGTTGGCCGACTGGACATCGTTCGTCACAGCGGTCAAGAACGGCCACCTGCACGCCTGACCGTCCACCGCCACAATCCATCCGGCCCCGATCTTCGGGCAGGCCGGACACCGTTTTCTCAGGCAGCGCGCGATCACGCCGAGAACAGTCAGTACGTGTCGATGTGCAGCGCCTTCTCCACGAACTCGTGTACGTCCGTGTAAGGGTCCCTGTCCCACTTGCCCACATGCGCCGGGTGCTGGCCGTTCATCCGCTCGGCGTTCTCGCGCGCCGTCTTGTAGTGGCCCAGGATCTGGCCCGGCAGGACGACCTTGGGGGTCTTGGCGTCCTGGGAGCCCCGCTGGAACGGGAGCCGGCCGGCCGCCCCGTCGCACACCCCGGCGAACGAGCCGCTGACCGGCTTGTAGTGCGCGAGGCGCCACACCTCGAAGCACGGATGGGAGAAGGCGACGCCGATGCCCGCCTTCTCCGCCTGCTCCAGCGCGTCCCGGACGTACGCGTAGTTGTCGTGGTCGAAGAGGCACCAGACCTGTGACAGGTACTTGGCCTCCAGCTTGGCCCGCTTCGCCTTGCGGTCCTCTTCGCGCTTCACCCCGATCGCCTGCTCGACGAGGTCGAGCGGCTTGCGCCCGCTGTCCGCCTTGCGGTTGGCGATGTGCATCTCCACCGGGACCTCGCCGGCGAGGGGGACACCCTGGTCCTTGAGGATGTCCAAGTACGAGGGCTCGGTCACCTTGCCCTCGGTGAAGACGAAGACCTGACGTTTGCGCTGCCCGCCCCGCCGGGCCGGACGCTCCCACGAGTCCCTGCCCTTCTGCGCCCGCCCCATCAGTCGCGCCCCGCCCCGTCCGCTCGCTCGCCTGTCCCGTCGTACGCGCCGGCCTCACGCGCCACCAGCAGTCGCCGCGCGATCTGCCCCTCCAGGAGAGCCGGAACCCCGCCGAACGCTCCCGCGAGATAGGACTGCGTGAGGTCCTCGTCCTTGCCCGGCTCCGCGTCGGTGAGCGGATACAGCCCGGTCGCCCCGTCCTTGTCCTTCTCCGTCAGCCACACCTGCGCCGGGTCGAGGAGCCGCTCGCCGCTAGGAGTGGTGAGCACGGTCGCGTCGTGCGACGTGAAGACCAGCTGGGCGCCCTTGGGGTTCGCGTACGGGTCGTGGAAGAGCCGGACGACCTCTGCCGCGAAACGGGAGTGCAGGCTGGCGTCGAGTTCGTCGACGAGCAGGACCGCGCCCTCGTCGAGGGCGAGGAGGAGAGGGCCGAGGAGGGCGAACCAGGACCGGGTCCCGTACGACTCCTCCTGCCAGTCGAAGGACACGTCTCCGGCGGCCGAGTGGTGTGTCAGCTTCACCGTGTCCTGCCCCGGCCCCTCGTGGACCACCGTTGCTCCGGTGATGCCGAGGTCGGCGACCCTCAGGAGCTCCTGGATCCTGAGGGCCCTCGGGCCGGACAGTTCCTTCGTGGTGTACCGCGCGCGCTCGTCCCGCTCGACCTCCGGGCTGATCATCCAGAAGTTGCGACGGAACCAGTGGAAGAGCGGCGAGAGCTGCGGGTGGTTGTCCGTGCCGGCCGTGGAGAGCAGCAGGGCGTTCGGCCGCGTACGCCGTACGAGCTGGGCCCGGTCCCTGACCCGTGCGCCGGGCCACTTGAAGACGTCCGGCCGGGAGGCGTCACGGTCGAGCCACTCCTGGCGGCGGCCGTGCGGGTAGCTGTGCAGCCATTCGGACTCGACGCGGGTGGCGCCGAGCTCGAAGCCATACGTCCAGCGGATCCCGTCGATGACGACGTCGACCTCGAAGAAGGAGGGTTCGTTCCAGCTCTTGGGGTCCAGGGAGAAGACCTGGCGCGGGATACCGTCGTAAGAGGCCCAGTGCGCGTAGGAGTTGAGGACCGCGTTGCGCATGTCGGTCATCGCGGTCAGCACGTTGGACTTGCCGGAGGCGTTGGCCCCGAAAATGCCGATCAGCGGGAGCACGGAGAGGGATCCGCCGCCCGCGAGGTCCACCGGGTTCGCGGACACGTGCTGCCCGTCGCCGGGCGCGACGAAGGACAGTTCCTGCTCATCCCGCAGAGACCGTACGTTCGCGACGCGGAATCTCAGTAGCAAGCCGTCCTCCTCTCCACGCTCAGCGTAATGGCCACGTCCGACGGCGGCCCGGCTGGGAAGCCTGCGACCCCAGGGAACATATCGTTCACCGGATCACCTCCGCAGCCGATCGAATGATCAACATGCCGCAGGCACGGGAACGTCGGCCCCCATTGGAGAACCGGTCCGGTGACGCCGAGCGCGCACGCCCCGCGCGAACGCCTCCACCGGATGGCGGGGGTACGCCGTCGAGCCCCGGGTTCGCTCCATCGGGTGGTGTGGGGCGCGGCGTCGGTCGGCGGGGGCGTACGGCCGGAAGCATGGGAGTGCCCCGGCGGGTTCGCCGGGGCACTCCCGTGTTTTCCGTGACGCCTGACTGGAGAGTGCCGTGAAGACTCGTTCCTGGTCCCTTGCCGCCGCCCTCGCCCTGACCGCCCTGCTGCTGCCGGCCCAGGCGGCGTCCGCCGCCCCCGCCGCTCCCCCGTCCTGCACGGACGGGTCGGTGTGCTTCTGGAGCAAGGAGGGCTTCAAGGGCGACTACTGGGAGTGGACCGCGCGCAGCGGCTACCGCGACATGCCGCCCCGGCTGCACGATCACGTGGGCTCGGCCGTGGCCAGTACCCGGGCCTGCTTCGTGAACTGGCAGCCGGTGGAGAAGCGGGACGTCTTCAACGGCGACTGGCGCTCCCGCTACCTCGGCGACTTCGGCGGCCGCATCGACGGGGTCGGTCCGGGCGCCTGCTGACGCCCCGGACATCACCCCGGGTAGGGGGCCGCCTCGCGGGCCGAGCTCAGTGCGCCCGCCCACCAGGAAAGCTGCTCCAGCAGGGTCTTCGCGTAGCCGGGGGCCTCGGGGTCGAGCGGGCGGCCGTCCTTCCAGTTGGCGTAGTACAGCGGGAAGGCGAGTCCGTCGCGGATGGTCACCGCGTGGAGTTCCGTCAGGACGTTCTCCAGGTGAAGCACCGCGTGCCGGCCGCCCGCCGCGCCGCCGTAGCTGACGAAGGCGACGGGCTTGGCCGTCCACTGGGTGTAGTGCCAGTCGATGGCCGCCTTGAGGGAGGCCGGGTAGCTGTGGTTGTACTCCGGCGTGACCAGGATGAACGCGTCGGCGCCGTCCAGCGCCGCCGTGAGCGGGGCCAGCCGGTCGGGGCGGGGGTAGTCGTGTCCGGCGGCCTTCGGGGATACGGCGGGCAGCTCGGTGGGGATGTCGAAGTCGGCCAGATCGACGACCTCCACGTCGAATCCGCCGTGCTGTCGGGCCTGCTCCGCGACCCATGAGCCGGCCACGGGGCCGAACCGTCCCTCGCGGACGCTGCCGACGACGACCACGAGCCTGTGCTTGGTGTTGTCCATGCCCTCCACCCTGGAATCCCGGTCCGGCAGCAGCCAGGCCGTGCTCAGGCTGGCCCCGACAGGGCCACCCTGAGCACTACGCGCGAGGCCGGGAGCCGTCCTAGGCTCGGGGGCATGGGGACACCGCTGGGGGACTTCATACGGATCAGGCGCGACAGCGTGCAGCCGGAACAGCTCGGGCTGCCGGACCACGGCCGCCGCAGGTCGCCCGGGCTGCGCCGCTCGGACGTCGCCGCACGGGCCGGGATCAGCGTCGAGTACCTGACCCGGATCGAGCAGGGCCGTGACCGCAATCCGTCGGTCGCCGTGCTGCACGCGCTCGGCGACGCGCTCGCGCTCAACACGGCGGAGCGCGAGCACCTGCGCTATCTCGCGAAAGTCACCGGTGACGAGTGCGCCGGACACCTCGGGCCCGCACCGGCCCGCCGAGAGGTCCGCCCGTCCGTACGGGAGACCCTGCGCCTCCTCGAACCGGGCATCGCGGTGGTGACGAACCGGCTGGGCGACCTCCTCGCCTGGACCGACGCCTACGGGGCCGTGGCGGACGGTACGGGACTGCTGGAGGCCGACAGCCCGAATCTCACCCGGTACGTGTTCACCGACGTCCGCGCGAAGGCGTACTTCACCGAGTGGGACGACGTGGCCGACGAGCAGGCGTTCGACCTGTGGCGCGGTCCGAAGGTCGAGAACGCGGAGTGGCTCGCCGCGGAGCTCGCGCCCGCCGCCGGCCCCGAGTTCACCCGGCGGCTCAACTCCCATGTGGTGCCGCCGCGTGGAGTGCTGCGGCTCCACCACCCCTCCGGGTGCGAACTCCGGCTGCACCGCGAGACGCTGGAACTCTCCTCGGACGCCCAGCAGTTGCTCGTGCTGCTGCCCGCGGACGAGGAGACGGCCCGGAACGTGGGCCGGCTGCGCGAGCGGTCACGGCACGGCGGGCTCAGGGCCATCTCGTAGCGACGAGGCTCAGTTCAGGTGCGTCGGCGCGAACATCCGTAGCACGGTGGGGAGTACCACGACCGAGGGGCCGGGCTCCGACAGGGCCTTCGCGAGATCCTGTTCCAGGGTTTCCGGGCTGGTCCGCAGGCCGGGGACGCCGAAGGACTCCGCCAGGGCGACGTAGTCGGGGCGGGTGAGTTCCGTGGCCGTGGGTTCGCCGAAGGCGTCGGTCATGTACTCGCGGAGGATGCCGTAGCCGCCGTCGTCGACGATCAGCCAGGTGACGTCGAGGTCGTACTGGCGGGCGGTGGCCAGTTCGGCGATGGAGTAGAGGGCGCCGCCGTCGCCGGAGACGGCGAGGACCGGACGGGTGGGGTCGGCGGCGGCCGCGCCGAGGGCGGCCGGGAAGCCGTAGCCGAGACCGCCGGCGCCCTGGGCGGAGTGCAGGTGGTTGGGGCCCATGGCGTCGAAGGCGGACCAGGCCCAGTAGGTCAGGATCGTCATGTCCCAGAAGGACGGCGAGTTGATGGGCAGGGCGCGGCGGACGGCCGTCAGCACCTGCTGTTCCAGGGTGAGTTCCTGCGCGGCGATGCGTTCACGTACGCGGTTCAGCAGATCCCGTACGCGGTCGGGCGCGGTCGGGTCCTCGCGTTGTTCCACCGTCTCGAGGAGTGCCTGGAGGGCGAGGCGGGCGTCGGCGTGGATGCCGACGCCGGGGTGGTTGGACTCCAGTTTGCCGAGGTCGGCCTCGATCTGGACGACGCGGCCACGGGGCCTGAACGTGTGGTAGTTGGAGGAGAGTTCGCCGAGGCCCGAGCCGATGACCAGGAGGACGTCGGCGTCCTCGAGGAAGTCGGTGGTGTGGCGGTCCTCCAGCCAGGACTGGAGCGACAGCGGGTGGGTCCAGGGGAAGGCGCCCTTGCCGCCGGGGGTGGTGACGACCGGGGCCTGGATCCGCTCGGCGAGCCGCTTCAGCTTGCCGGAGGCGTCGGAGCGGATCACGCCGCCGCCCGCGATGATCGCCGGGCGTTCGGCGGTCGCCAGCAAGTGGGCGGCGAGGGCGGTCAGTTCGGGGCGTGGGGGCAGCTCGTCCGGGGTGGCGTCCATCGCCGTCACCACCGGCAGGACCGTCTCGGCGAGGAGGACGTCCTGCGGGATCTCCACCCACACCGGTCCGTGCGGGACGGTCAGCGCCGACTGCCAGGCCGCCGCGATCGCCGACGGGATCTGGGACGCCGTACGCACCGTGTGGACGGACTTGACGACGCCCCGGAACGCGGCCGACTGGTCGGGGAGTTCGTGCAGGTGGCCGTGGCGGCCGCCGCCGAGGCCGGCCGTCGGGACCTGACCGCAGATCGCAAGCACGGGGGCGGAGGCGGCCGCCGCCTCCTGGAGCGCGGCCAGGGAGGTGAGGGCACCCGGGCCGGTCGACAGCAGCAGGGGGGCCGCCTCGCCGGTGATGCGGCCGTACGCGTCGGCCGCGAACCCGGCGTTGTTCTCCATGCGCAGGCCGATGTAGCGCAGGTCGGAGCGGCGCAGGGCGTCGAACACGCCGAGGGCGTGCTGGCCGGGCAGGCCGAAGACGGTGGTGGCGCCGAGCCCGGCCAGGGTCTCCACGACGAGGTCTCCGCCGTTGCGGCCGGGGGGAGGGTTCAGCGCGGCCTCCGTCTGGACGGCGGTCGGGCGGAGCACCAGGTCGTGGTCGTGAGTCACTTCGCGCGGGCCTCGGCAATCTGGCGGGACATGATCGTGGTCAGCTCGTACGCCGTGTGGGACGCGGCCACCGACGTGATCTCGGCGTGATCGTACGCGGGTGCCACCTCGACGACGTCCGCCGAGACCAGGTTGCAGGAGGCGAGTCCGCGCAGGATCTCCAGGAGCTCGCGGCTGGTCATGCCGCCGGCCTCGGGGGTGCCGGTGCCCGGCGCGTGCGCGGGGTCGAGGCAGTCGATGTCGATGGAGATGTACAGCGGGCGGTCGCCGATGCGCCCGCGCAGCTGGTCGGCGACCTCGTCGGCACCCCGGCGGTAGACGTCGGCGGAGGTGACGATGCCGAAGCCCATCTTCTCGTCGTCGGTGATGTCCTGCTTGCCGTACAGCGGGCCGCGGATGCCGACGTGGGAGAGGGCGGAGGTGTCCAGGACGCCCTCCTCCACCGCACGGCGGAACGGGGTGCCGTGGGTGTACTCGGCGCCGAAGTAGGTGTCCCACGTGTCGAGGTGGGCGTCGAAGTGGAGCAGCGCCACCGGGCCGTGCTTCCTGGCGACGGAGCGGAGCAGCGGCAGGGCGATGGTGTGGTCGCCGCCGAGGGTCATCAGACGGGCGCCGGTGCCGAGGAGGTCGTCGGCGGCGGCCTCGATGGTCTCCACGGCCTCGTTGATGTTGAAGGGGTTCACCGCGATGTCGCCGCCGTCCGCGACCTGGGCGAGGGCGAAGGGGGAGGCGTCCTGCGCGGGGTTGTAGGGGCGCAGCAGCCGGGACGCCTCGCGGATGGCGTTGCCGCCGAAGCGGGCACCGGGGCGGTAGGAGACGCCGGAGTCGAAGGGCACGCCCACCACGGCGACGTCGGTGCGGCCGACCTCGTCGAGACGTGGCAGCCGGGCGAAGGTCGCGGGGCCCGCGTAGCGCGGGACGCGGGAGGAGTCGACGGGGCCGCGGGGCGTCTCGTTGCTGGTCATGGGCACTGCCTTCTTTCCTGCTGTTCGCCGGTCCCTCCCGACCATAGAGGGGCGGAAAGCACCTGCGAAGTGTACGTTTCCTCCATTCCCGCCGCGCGGAATGGAGGAAGTGTCCAAGCATGTCGGATCCCATGGAGCCGCCCACGCCACCCGTGTCCCTGGAGGCCCTGCTGGCCCGCGCGGACCTGGGCCTGCGCCGCGTCGCGGGGCCCGACGACCCCGCGACGGTGGTGCACTGGGCACATGCCTCGGAGATGGCGGACCCGTATCCGTATCTGCTGGGCGGGGAGCTGCTGCTGTCGGCGGGGGCGCACATCCCGGAGGGGGCGGGGGCGGGGTACTTCGACGCGTATGTCTCCCGGATCGTGGCGGCGGGCGGGGCGGCGCTCGGGTTCGGCCTGGCCCCGGTGCACGACGCGGTGCCGGGGGCGCTGGTGGAGGCGTGCGAGATGCATGGACTGCCGCTGCTGGAGGTGCCGCCGGGGACGACGTTCTCGGGGGTGGCGCGGGCGGTCTGGCAGCTGATGGCCCAGGCCCGGCTGGCCGAACTGCGCCGCGTCACGGAGGCCCAGCAGAGCCTGGCCGCCGCGGCGTCCCGCCCGGACCCGCTCCACCCGCTCCTCCACCAACTGGCCCAGCGCATCGGCGGCTGGGCCGCCCTGTACGCCCCGGACACGGAGGAACCGGTCACAGCGGGCCCGCCCCCTCCCCCGATGACACGCGAAGCCCTGAACACCCTGACCGAGGTGGTCCGCCCAGCCGTCGCAGCCGCGGGCAGTCGTGCCTCCGGGGCGAGGGGGGTCCCCCCGCTCGAGCGAGGCCGGGAGTGGGGGAGGGTGGGCGCAGCGGCACCTCGCAGCGCCGAGCAGCGCACCACCCCCCGCCCCACCCCCACGTCCGCCACCGACACGGCCAACGGCACCCACCTCACCGCCTACGCCCTCGGCCCCCACGGCCACGTGCTCGGTGTAGCCGCACCCCACCGCACCCCCGGCGACCACACCATCGCCTCCGCCGCAGCGGTCCTGCTCACCCTCCTCACCGCCCGGCAACAGAACGACACCGCCGAAGCCACGGCCTCCGCCCTCGTACGAGTCCTCCTCGGCACCCCACCCGAAAACGTCGCCCCCCTCCTCGGCGGAGAACGCTGGCAGGTGATCCACGCCCGCCCGGACGACCACCCCGCCCCGGACGACGCCCTGACCGCCGCCGGCACCCTCGCCACCGCCCTCGGCACCCCCCTCATCGACCAGGAGGACGCCGGCGGAACCGTCCGCGCCCTGATCCCGGCCGACCGCCCCGTGGACCCGCTCCCCGGCTGGACCCTCGGCGTCAGCACGACCGTCACCCCCGAGGACTGGCCCGCCGCCGACACCCAGGCCGCCCGCGCCCTCTCCCGGGCCCGCGCCACCCGCACCCCCCTGCTCCGGCACGGCGACCGCCCCGCCCTCGCCGACCTCGTCGAACCGCACGACGCCGACGCCCACGCCCGGACCCTGCTCGCCCCGATAGCGGCCGCCCCCGCGCTCATGGACACGCTCCGCACCTGGCTGTCCCTGCACGGCAGTTGGGACCGTACGGCGGTGGCCCTGTCCGTGCACCGCAACACCGTGCGGCAGCGGGTCGCCCGCTGCGCGGCGCTGCTGGAGGCGGACCTGGACGACCCGGACGTACGCATGGAACTGTGGTTCGCGCTGCGCCGCACCTGAGGATCTGAGTAGCCGTACGCAGTCGTCTGAGTACGTGACGCACGTCCCAGCGCGCGATACGCCAGGGACGCCCACAGGCCGCTGCCCCACAATGGGGGCATGCCGATACCCGGGACACCCAGCCGCGCCGAACTTCTCGAACACCTGGTCGCCACCCGCATCGCGGGGGATGTGGCGACGCCGCGTGAGAACAACCTCTCCCACTACCGCAAGCTGGCGAACGGCGACCGCCATTTCTGGCTCGGCCTGGAGCTCGGCGACCGCTGGACGGACGAGCAGGATGTGCTGGCGGTGATGGCGGAGCGGGTCGGCGTCAACGACGACCCGCAGTACCGGTATGGGCAGGACACCATCGACCCGGAGCTGACGGTGGCCGGGCTCGAGCGCATGGCGGGGCGGCTGCGCAAGGCGGCGGACGGGCAGCAGCGGGTGCTGTTCGCGACCGGTCACCCGGGCGGGCTGCTGGATGTGCACCGGGCGACGGCCGCCGCGCTGCGGGGCGCCGGCTGCGAGATCGTCGTCATCCCGGACGGGCTGACGACGGACGAGGGCTATGTGATGCAGTTCGCGGACGTGTCGATGCTGGAGCACGGCGCGACCCTGTGGCACACACACTCGGGTGAGCCGATGAAGGCGATCCTGACGACGCTGGAGCGCGAGGGCCGCCCGCTGCCGGACCTGGTCGTCGCGGACCACGGCTGGGCGGGTGCGGCGGGACAGTACGGCGTCGACTCCGTCGGCTACGCCGACTGCAACGACCCGGCCCTGTTCGTCGCCGAGTCCGAGGGCACGGTCCAGGTCACGGTCCCCCTCGACGACCACGTCACAAGCCCCCGCCACTACGACCCGATGACGGCCTACCTCCTGACGGAGGCGGGCCTGCTCTAGGCAACCGGGTCGTGCCCCGGCCCCGGTACGGCGGGCACGGCCTTCCCGGGGTTGCCCGCCTCACCGGGGAACGCGGACGACGCCCTCCTGGATCACCGAGACCGCGAGGCGGCCGTCCTGGGTGTGGATGCGGGCCTGGCCGAGGCCTCGGCCGCCGTGGGCCGATGGGGACTGCTGGTCGTACAGGAGCCACTCGTCCGCGCGGAACGGGCGGTGGAACCACATCGCGTGGTCCAGTGACGCGCCGACGACGTCTCCGACGGCCCAGCCGCCGCGCCCGTGGGCGAGGAGGACGGAGTCCAGGAGCGTCATGTCGGAGACGTACGTGGCGAGGACGACGTGCAGCAGCGGGTCGTCGGCGAGCTTGCCGTTGGTGCGGAACCACACCTGGGAGTGGGGTTCGCGGGGCTCGCCGAAGCGGCCGTACGGCGGCTCGTCGACATAGCGCAGGTCGACGGCGGCGCGTGCCTCCAGGAAGCGGTCCACGACCTCGGGCGCGAGGTGGGCGTAGCCGCGCAGGCGTTCCTCGGAGGTGGGGAGCGCGTCCGGATCGGGGGACGCCGGCATCGGGTCCTGGTGGTCCAGACCCTCCTCGTACGTCTGGAAGGACGCCGAGAGGTGGAAGATCGGCTTGCCGTGCTGGACCGCGACCACCCGCCGGGTGGTGAAGGAGCGCCCGTCGCGGATGCGGTCGACGGTGTAGACGATGGGCGCGCCGGGGTCGCCGGGGCGCAGGAAGTACGCGTGCAGGGAGTGTGCGGGCCGGTCCTCGGGGACGGTCCGCCCGGCGGCGACCAGCGCCTGCGCCGCGACCTGCCCGCCGAAGACACGGGGGACGACGGCGCTGCGCGAGCGGCCGCGGAAGATGTTCTCCTCGATCTGCTCGAGGTCGAGCAGATCGAGGAGTTCCTGGAGTGCCTGGCTCATGGGTCAGTTGTATACGGCAGGGGTTTCGCGGGGCTTACAGACCCATGTCCTTCGCGATGATCGACTTCATGATCTCGCTGGTGCCGCCGTAGATGCGGTTGACCCGGTTGTCCGCGTACAGACGGGCGATCGGGTACTCGTTCATGTAGCCGTAGCCGCCGTGCAGCTGGAGGCAGCGGTCGATGACGCGGTGGGCGACCTCGGTGCAGAACAGCTTGGCGGAGGCGGCCTCGGCGGGGGTGAGCTCGCCGGCGTCCAGGGCCTCGGTGGCGCGGTCGGCGACGGCCTCGGCGGCGTCGACCTCGGCCTGGCAGGCGGCCAGTTCGAACTTGGTGTTCTGGAAGTGGGCGACGGGCTTGCCGAAGACGGTGCGCTCCTGCACGTACTGCTTGGCGAACCGGACGGCGGCCTTGGCCTGCGCGTAGGCGCCGAAGGCGATGCCCCAGCGCTCGGAGGCGAGGTTGTGGCCGAGGTAGGAGAAGCCCTTGTTCTCCTCGCCGAGGAGGTCCTCGACGGGGACCTTGACGTCGACGAAGGCCAGCTCGGCGGTGTCCGAGGTCTTCAGGCCGAGCTTGTCGAGCTTGCGGCCGACGGAGTAGCCCTCGGACCTGGTGTCGACGGCGAACAGGGAGATGCCGTGGCGGCGGTCCTCGGCCGACGGGGCGTCGGTGCGGGCGCAGACGATCACCTTGTCGGCGTGCACGCCGCCCGTGATGAAGGTCTTGGCGCCGTTGAGGACGTAGTGGGTGCCGTCCGCGCTGAGCTTGGCGGTGGTCTTCATGCCCGCGAGGTCGGAGCCGGTGCCCGGCTCGGTCATCGCGATGGCCCACATCTCCTCGCCGGAGACGAACTTCGGCAGGAAGCGCTTCTTCTGCTCGTCGGTGGCGAGCATCTTGAGGTACGGCAGGGCGAGCAGCACGTGCACCCCGGAGCCGCCGAACTGGACGCCCGCGCGGGCGGTCTCCTCGTAGAGGACGGCCTCGAACTTGTGGGTGTCCATGCCCGCGCCGCCGAACTCCTCCGGCACGCTGATGCCGAAGATGCCCAGCTCACCGAGCTTGTAGTAGAAGTCGCGGGGTGCCTGGCCCGCCGCGAACCACTCGTCGTAGACGGGAACGACCTCGGCCTCGATGAAGGCGCGGATGGTCTCCCGGAACGCCTCGTGATCCTCGTTGAAAACCGTACGGCGCACTGTCCGCCACCCCTTCTCGCGCCTCAGCCGGCGCCGCTCTCGCGTACGTGGTTGCTCGCCGTGGGGGTTCCTCAATCGATGGTTGCGGTCCCACGCGTCTAAGCGCTTGCTCAGATCAAAGGTACCGGCGAGTATCCACAGGCGTCCAGAGCGGAGGCCCCGTAACGCTCGTCACTCCCCCGGGGTCACCGCGACCCCGCCGCCGCGAAGGCGCCGCGCGCCATCCGGTGCAGCAGCTCCGCCGTGCCCGCGCGGCCGGGCAGGGAGCCGGGGCGGGTCAGGTGCGGGGTGGAGTTGAGCAGGCCGAACACCGAGTGGACCGCCGAGCGGGCGGCCGGTTCGGCGAGCTCCGGGTACAGCTCGCGCACCACCCCCACCCACAGCTCGACGTACTGCCGCTGGAGCTGCCGGACCAGCTTGCGGTCACTGTCCCGGAGGCGGTCCAGCTCACGGTCGTGCAGGGTGATGAGCGGGCGGTCGTCGAGCGCGAAGTCGATGTGCCCCTCGATCAGCGAGTCGAGGACCGCCTCGGGGGCCGCGACCCCGTCGGCCTCCTTCAGGCGCTGCTTCGCGCCGGTCAGCAGCGAGCCGCTGATCCCGACCAGCAGTTCCGCGAGCATCGCGTCCTTGCCCGCGAAGTGCCGGTAGAGCCCGGGGCCGCTGATACCGACCGCGGCGCCTATCTCGTCGACCCCGACGCCGTGGAAGCCGCGTTCGGCGAAGAGCCGCGCGGCCTCCTTGAGGATCTGCTCACGGCGGGTGGGGGCGTCGGTTCTGGTGGCCATGAAGACGATTCTAGACAGCGGGGTTAGCGGTCGTTAACCTGAAGGAAATGCGTTAACGCTCATTAACAAGGTGAGGGGACCCGCAGGATGCATGAGGCACCGGAGCTTCACAGCGCGGCAGACCCCGCGTCGGAGGCCTTTCGGGCCAACGAGGAGGCGCACCGCGCCCTCGTCGGGGAGCTGCGCGGCAAGCTGGCCGCGGCGGCGCTCGGCGGTGGCGAGCGGGCGCGGGCACGGCACACCGCGCGCGGGAAACTGCTCCCGCGCGACCGGGTGGACACGCTCCTCGACCCCGGCTCGCCCTTCCTGGAGCTGGCCCCGCTGGCGGCCGACGGGATGTACGAGGGGCAGGCCCCGGCGGCGGGGGTGATCGCCGGGATCGGGCGGGTGAGCGGCCGCGAGTGCGTGGTCGTGGCCAACGACGCCACCGTCAAGGGCGGCACGTACTACCCGATGACGGTGAAGAAGCACCTGCGCGCGCAGGAGGTGGCCCTGGACAACCGGCTGCCGTGCCTCTACCTGGTGGACTCGGGGGGTGCCTTCCTGCCGATGCAGGACGAGGTGTTCCCGGACCGGGACCACTTCGGGCGGATCTTCTACAACCAGGCCCGGATGTCCGGCGCCGGCATCCCGCAGATCGCGGCGGTGCTCGGTTCGTGCACGGCGGGCGGGGCGTACGTCCCGGCGATGAGCGACGAGGCGGTGATCGTCCGGGGGCAGGGCACGATCTTCCTGGGCGGCCCGCCGCTGGTGAAGGCGGCGACGGGTGAGGTGGTGACGGCGGAGGAGCTGGGCGGCGGCGAGGTCCACTCGCGGGTGTCGGGCGTGACCGACCATCTCGCGGAGGACGACGCGCACGCGCTGCGGATCGTGCGGACGATCGTCTCCACGCTCCCCGCGCGGGGCGCCCTCCCCTGGGCGGTCGAGCCGGCCGTCGGCCCGAAGGCGGACCCGGCGGGGCTGTACGGGGCGGTGCCGGTCGACTCCCGCACCCCCTACGACGTACGCGAGATCATCGCGCGGGTCGTCGACGGCTCCCGTTTCGCGGAGTTCAAGTCGGAGTTCGGGCAGACCCTGGTCACCGGCTTCGCCCGGATCCACGGGCATCCGGTGGGGATCGTCGCCAACAACGGCATCCTGTTCTCGGAGTCGGCGCAGAAGGGCGCGCACTTCATCGAGCTGTGCGACCAGCGCGGCATCCCGCTGGTGTTCCTGCAGAACATCTCGGGCTTCATGGTGGGCCGGGACTACGAGGCGGGCGGTATCGCCAAGCACGGCGCCAAGATGGTCACGGCGGTCGCCTGCACGCGGGTGCCGAAGCTGACGGTGGTGGTCGGCGGGTCGTACGGCGCGGGGAACTACTCGATGTGCGGCAGGGCGTACTCGCCGCGCTTCCTGTGGATGTGGCCGAACGCCAAGATCTCGGTGATGGGCGGTGAGCAGGCCGCGTCCGTCCTCGCGACCGTGAAGCGGGACCAGCTGGAGGGGCGCGGCGAGGAGTGGTCCGCGCGGGACGAGGACGCCTTCAAGGCGCCGATCCGCGCGCAGTACGAGCATCAGGGCAACGCCTACTACGCGACGGCCCGCCTCTGGGACGACGGCGTGATCGACCCGATGGAGACCCGGCAGGTCCTGGGCCTGGCCCTGACCGCGTGCGCCAACGCGCCACTGAGCGACCCTCAGTTCGGCGTCTTCCGGATGTGAGGGGACGGACAACGATGTTCGAGACAGTGCTTGTGGCCAACCGGGGCGAGATCGCGGTCCGTGTCATCCGTACGCTGCGGTCGATGGGTGTGCGTTCGGTGGCGGTGTACTCCGACGCGGACGCCGACGCCCGTCATGTACGGGAGGCCGACACGGCGGTACGGATCGGTCCGGCGGCGGCGTCGGAGAGCTATCTGTCGGTGGAGCGGCTGCTGGAGGCCGCCGCCCGCACCGGAGCGCAGGCCGTTCACCCGGGGTACGGGTTCCTCGCGGAGAACGCCGGGTTCGCGCGGGCGTGCGCGGAGGCGGGGCTGGTGTTCATCGGGCCGCCGGCGGACGCGATCGCGCTGATGGGCGACAAGATCCGGGCGAAGGAGACGGTGCGGGCGGCCGGGGTGCCGGTGGTGCCGGGGTCGAGCGGCAGCGGTCTCACGGACGAGGAGCTCGCCGAAGCGGCCCGCGGGATCGGGATGCCGGTGCTGCTGAAGCCGTCGGCGGGCGGCGGCGGCAAGGGCATGCGGCTGGTGCGGGACGTCCCGGCGCTGGCCGACGAGATCGCCGCCGCCCGACGGGAGGCCCGCGCCTCCTTCGGTGACGACACGCTGCTGGTGGAGCGGTGGATCGACCGTCCCCGGCACATCGAGATCCAGGTGCTGGCCGACGGGCACGGGGGCGTCGTCCATCTGGGCGAGCGCGAGTGCTCGCTGCAGCGCCGGCACCAGAAGGTGATCGAGGAGGCGCCCAGTGTGCTCCTCGACGAGAGGACCCGGGCGGCGATGGGCGAGGCCGCGGTCCAGGCGGCCCGCTCGTGCGCCTACCGGGGCGCGGGCACGGTGGAGTTCATCGTGCCGGGCGGCGACCCGTCGTCGTACTACTTCATGGAGATGAACACCCGCCTCCAGGTGGAGCACCCGGTCACCGAGCTGGCTGTGTCCATCGGTGCGGCCGGCGCCGCGGGGAAGCTCGACCTGGTGGAGTGGCAGTTGCGGGTGGCGGCCGGCGAGCCGCTGGGCTTCGGGCAGGACGACGTCACGCTCACCGGGCACGCGGTGGAGGCCCGTATCTGCGCCGAGGACCCCTCCCGCGGCTTCCTCCCCTCCGGGGGCACGGTGCTGAGGCTGCGCGAACCGCAGGGCGACGGTGTGCGCACCGACTCGGGGCTGAGCGAGGGCACGGAGGTCGGCAGCCTCTACGACCCGATGCTGTCGAAGGTGATCGCGTACGGCCCCGACCGCGCGACGGCGCTGCGCAGGCTCCGGGCGGCGCTGGCGGAGACGGTGACGCTGGGCGTGCAGACGAACGCCGGGTTCCTGCGGCGGCTGCTGGCGCATCCGGCGGTGGTGTCGGGCGACATGGACACGGGGCTGGTGGAGCGCGAGGTGGAGAACCTCGTTGCCACCGAGGTGCCCGAGGAGGTGTACGAGGCCGCCGCGGCCGTACGTCTGGAGGCGCTGAAGCCGGCCGCGGGCGGGTGGACGGATCCGTTCTCGGTGCCGGACGGCTGGCGTCTGGGCGGTACCCCGAAACCGGCCGCCTTCCACCTGCGCGTCACGGACCCGGTGGAGCACACCCCGCGCGGCACCCACACCGTCACCGGCGACCGCGTGACGGTGACCCTGGACGGCGTACGCCACACCTTCCACCGCGCAGCCGACTGGATCGGCCGGGACGGCGACGCCTGGCACGTCCGCGATCACGACCCGGTCGCCGCGTCCCTCACCCGCGCCGGCCAGGCGGGCGCCGACTCGCTGACCGCGCCGATGCCGGGCACGGTGACAGTGGTGAAGGTCGCCGTCGGCGACGAGGTGAGCGCGGGCCAGAGCCTGCTGGTGGTGGAGGCGATGAAGATGGAGCACGTCGTCTCCGCCCCGCACGCCGGCACGGTCACGGAACTGGACGTGGCCCCGGGCACGACGGTCGCGATGGACCAGGTGCTGGCGGTCATCGCACCGGTGGAGGAGGAGACGGCATGAACGCCCCGGAACTGGGCCTGCCCATGGCCGTACCGGCCTCGGGGCTGCCCGCGCGGGTCCGTATCCACGAGGTCGGCGCGCGCGACGGACTGCAGAACGAGAAGGCGACCGTGCCGACGGCCGTCAAGGCGGAGTTCGTCCGCCGGCTGGCCGGCACCGGTCTGAGCACCATCGAGGCGACGAGCTTCGTGCACCCCAGGTGGGTGCCGCAGCTGGCGGACGCCGAGGAGCTGTACCCGGCGGTGTCCGACCTGCCGGTCGCCCTGCCGGTGCTGGTGCCGAACGAGCGCGGACTGGACCGCGCGCTGGCGCTGGGCGCGAGGCGGGTGGCGGTGTTCGCCAGTGCCACGGAGTCCTTCGCCAAGGCCAATCTCAACCGTACGGTCGACGAGGCGCTGGCGATGTTCGAGCCGGTGGTGACCCGGGCGAAGACGGAGGGCGTCCATGTCCGCGGCTATCTCTCGATGTGCTTCGGCGATCCGTGGGAGGGCGCGGTCCCCCTCGCCCAGGTGGTGAAGGTGTGCCGGGCCCTGATGGACATGGGCTGTGACGAACTGAGCCTGGGCGACACGATCGGGGTGGCGACCCCGGGCCATGTGTCGGCGCTGCTCACGGCACTCGGCGAGGCGGATGTGCCCGTGTCCGCGCTGGCCGTGCACTTCCACGACACCTACGGCCAGGCCCTGTCCAACACGCTGGCCGCGCTCCAGCACGGCGTCACCACGGTCGACGCCTCCGCCGGCGGACTGGGCGGCTGCCCGTACGCGAAGTCCGCCACCGGCAATCTCGCCACCGAAGACCTCGTGTGGATGCTGCGGGGTCTCGGCATCGACACCGGAGTCGATCTCGGCCGTCTGGTCGCCACAAGCGTCTGGATGGCCGCCCATCTGGGCCGACCCAGCCCGTCCCGCACCGTACGAGCCCTCTCCCACCAGGAGTCGTGAACGACCATGGACCACAAGCTCTCCCCCGAACTGGAAGAACTCCGCCGCACGGTCGAGGAGTTCGCACACGATGTGGTGGCGCCGAAGATCGGCGACTTCTACGAGCGGCACGAGTTCCCGTACGAGATCGTGCGGGAGATGGGCCGCATGGGACTGTTCGGGCTGCCGTTCCCGGAGGAGTACGGCGGTATGGGCGGCGACTACTTCGCCCTCGGCGTGGCCCTGGAGGAGCTGGCGCGGGTCGACTCCTCGGTGGCGATCACCCTGGAGGCGGGGGTGTCGCTGGGCGCGATGCCGGTCCATCTCTTCGGCACCGAGGAGCAGAAGCGCGCGTGGCTCCCCCGGCTGTGCTCCGGCGAGATCCTGGGCGCGTTCGGGCTGACGGAGCCGGACGGCGGCAGTGACGCGGGGGCGACCCGTACGACGGCCCGGCTGGACGAGGCCACGGACGAGTGGGTCATCAACGGCACGAAGTGCTTCATCACCAACTCGGGCACGGACATCACCGGCCTGGTCACGGTCACGGCGGTGACGGGCCGGAGGCCCGACGGCAGGCCGCTGATCTCGGCGATCATCGTGCCGTCCGGGACACCGGGGTTCACGGTGGCGGCCCCGTACTCGAAGGTCGGCTGGAACGCGTCGGACACGCGGGAGCTGTCCTTCCAGGACGTGCGGGTCCCGGCCGCCAATCTGCTGGGCGAGGAGGGGCGCGGCTACGCGCAGTTCCTGCGCATCCTGGACGAGGGCCGGATCGCCATAGCGGCGCTGGGCACGGGCCTCGCACAGGGCTGTGTGGACGAGTCGGTGAAGTACGCGAAGGAGCGGCACGCCTTCGGCAAGCCGATCGGCGCGAACCAGGCGATCCAGTTCAAGATCGCCGACATGGAGATGAAGGCGCACACGGCCCGGCTCGCCTGGCGGGACGCGGCGAGCCGGCTGGTTGCCGGGGAGCCGTTCAAGAAGGAGGCGGCGCTGGCGAAGCTGTACTCGTCCACGGTGGCCGTGGACAACGCCCGTGACGCCACACAGATCCACGGCGGCTACGGCTTCATGAACGAGTACCCGGTGGCCCGTATGTGGCGCGACTCCAAGATCCTGGAGATCGGCGAGGGCACGAGCGAGGTCCAGCGGATGCTGATCGCGAGGGAACTGGGGCTGACGGGCTGAGCCGTTCACGGCCGGCGCCGGTGTGAACCGGGGGGCGCCGACATAACCGCCGGCGCCGATATGAACCGCCGGCGCCGCCGTGACGTGGCGTGCACGCGACGAACCCGTCGCTTTCAGGACGCGGGCCGGAGACGGACTCCGGCCCGCGTCCCGCTGTCTCAGGCCGCGACCGACGGCCCGGCACCACCGTGCCGTTCCTCGCTCCCCCGGTCGTCGAAGAGTCCGAGTTCCTGCGCCCTGGCTCCCAGCGCGACCCGTCCCGGAGCATCCCAGCGTCTCATCAACTGCTGGACACGCCGCTGGACGGTCCGGTGGCCGAGTCCCAGACGACGGCCGATCGCCGCGTCCCCCAGCCCCTGGTACAGCAGCCGCACGATGTCACGATCCGTCTGACTCAACGTCGTTGCCCGGGTCACCCGAAACTCCCATGAAACGGTACCGGCGCCGCCTTTTGGGCAGCCCTCACGGCACCCTATGCCCTTGATCATCCGGAGGGCCACGGATATCGGCGCGGGCCGCTTCCCGCACTCTCGGAGCCAATGCGTCATTGGCGCGCCCGTCCCGTCTCGCCCACGGGGACGGGAAAGGCGTAAATACGCCTCCGCGTTCGCACCCTTTGCCCGGTTGACCAGGGAAAGGGCGCCTGTCACCAGGACGTCGGCGTCCCTAACGTGTCCCTGTTGACCGGCAGTTGCCGCGACGTTCCCCAGCGAAAGAGAGTCGTCCATGGCCGACGAGATGGTGCTCCGTGCCCAGCGGTTCATCAACACGACCTATCCCAACATGCTGGGCATCTCCCCCCTGGAGGAGAACGGCCAGACGAGTTGGACCGTGATGTACGCGCTCACCCGGGCCCTCCAGCTCGAATTGGGCATCAGCTCACTTTCCAACAGTTTCGGCCCGACCACCCTGAATACCCTGCAGTCGAAATACCCGGTACTGAACGACGGCACCGTACCGTCCGCGAATTTCGCCCGGATCATCCAGTCCGCCCTTTACTGCAAGGGGTACGACGGCGGCGAGATCGACGGAAAGTACAACTCCCGGGTGGCCGCCTCGGTGAGCACGATGATGAGCGACATGGGCGTCTCGGCGGCGTTCCCGGACTCCGGCAGCCTCTATCCCAAGGTGGTCAAGGGGCTCCTCAACATGGACCCCTATGTCACGGTGAACGGCGGCAGTTCGAAGATCCGCCAGATCCAGCAGTGGCTGAACGGCCGGTACATCGGCCGCCAGGACTTCTTCATCGTGCCGTGCGACGGCCACCACTCCCGGACCGTGGCCTCGTCCATGCTGTACGCCATCCAGTACGAGCTCGGCATGGCCGACGGCGTCGCCAACGGCAACTTCGGGCCGGGTACGAAGGCGGGTCTGGCGGACCACACGCTGTCCGAGGGCTCCTCCGGCACCTGGGCGCAGCTGTACAGCGGCGCGCTGATCCTCAACCAGCGTGCGGCGACACCGTTCACCTCCGTCTTCGACAGCACGGTCGCGAGCGAGACCGCCGCGTTCCAGGCGTTCGTGAAGCTCCCGGTCACCGGCCGGGGCGACTACTCCACATGGGCGTCGCTCCTGGTGTCGTACGGCGACCAGAACCGCCGGGGGGAGGCCTGCGACGGCGTCACCAAGGTCACCCCGGCCCGTGCGGCGACACTCAAGGCCGAGGGCATCAAGTACGTCGGCCGTTATCTGATCAACCCCACGGGCGGTGCCCCGCTGGAGAAGGAGATCCAGGCCGGCGAGCTCCAGACCCTCGCCGACAACGGGCTGCGCTGCTTCCCGATCTGGCAGACCTACGGCCGGGACGCCGAGGGGTTCAACTACCCCGCCGGGAACGCGGACGGCCTCGCCGCCGTCTCCGCCGCCCAGCGCCACGGCTTCAAGAACGGTGCCCGTATCTTCTTCGCGGTCGACTTCGACGCCTACGACTACGAGGTCACCGACGACATCCTGCCCTACTTCAAGGGTGTCGAGGACGCCATGGCGCTGTCCGGCAACCCCTACCGCATCGGTGTCTACGGGCCGCGCAACGTGTGCATCCGGGTGTCCGAGGCGGGCCACGCCACGGCGAGCTTCGTCTCCGACATGTCCAGCGGCTTCTCCGGCAACTACGGCTATCCGCTGCCGGCGAACTGGGCCTACGACCAGGTCGTCACCCGGACCGTCGGCTCCGGCGACGGCGCCATCAACATCGACCACAACATCGCCTCGGGCCGCGACATCGGCGAGGGCTCCTTCAACCCCTCACGCCTGGACGACGAGCCCGACGTGGCGTTCGACTTCACGTCGTACTACCAGGCGATGCACGCCGACATCAGTACGTACATGAAGTCGATCGGATTCCCGGACTCGGACTCCAGCCGCATCTTCACGCACACCGAGTGCCTCGAGACGATCATGGCGCACGACGATCTGATCACGTCCCTGTCCCACACGTACAACATGCGCAAGGCGCTGATCCAGACGTCGGCCTACTGGGAGATGCGCCACTACGACGTGATCGACCTGGGCGTGGACGCCGCCGTGACCTACTACCACACCGGCGTCGGTGGTGACGACATATCACCCGTCCGGGACTCCTCCACCGGTATCGCGCAGATCAGCGGTGACGTCGGCATCCGGGCGTGGAACTACTGCATCGGCAAGGGCCTGGCCACCGGCACCGTCCTCGACCCGGCCAAGGACGCCGACATCTGGACGATGTGGCACAAGATCAACCAGGAGAACGCCTACTCGGTCCGGACCGTGTCCCTCATCCACCTGTGGGACGCGGGCGGCAAGCCCGGCGGCAACAACGGCCCCGGCGGCGAGACCGTGCTGCGGTCCATGAGACTGGACTACACCCAGAAGGAGATCTTCGAGGTCCTGCGTCGCTATCAGGGCTGGGGTGACGAGGCCGAGGCGCACGCCACCAAGCGCATGGCGCTCTACCAGCTCTTCGAGAAGTACGACGGACTCTCCCGGATGTACTAGGAGCATCGTGGAAACCGATCCGTACGCGGGGCACAATCCGCTGGTCCTGCTTCTCGTCCTCCTCGTCGGTGTGGCGGTGGCCGCCGCTCTGGCGGTCCACGGCTGTACGACGCTCGCCCGCCACGGTGTCCGGCGCGCGGGCCCGCTGGTGGTGCTGCGCTCGTGCGCCACGCTCGCGGGCGCCGGCGCGGCGTGCCTGTACGTATGGGGTGCCCTGCACCTGCTGACACTGGACGAGACGAGGCGGGACCTCGCGTGCAAGGAGGCGGTGGGACCGGCGCACGTCATGGAGATCGACTCCTACCGGCCCACGTACATCCCGCTCGGTCTCGGTTGCCACGTCAGGAGCGGCACCACCTATTCGACGGGCGTGCCCGGCTACCTCAATCCCGCGGCGGGCGCTCTCGCCTTCACGGCCGTCGCGATGGGCGGCTTCAGCCTGCTGGAATCCGAACGCCGGGCCACCCGGGACTTCAAGAGAGAGACAAGGCGTACATGACAACCTCCCGCCGTACCTTCCTCACCCGGACCGCAGTGATCGCGGGTGCCGCGGCAGCGGCCACGCTGCCCTTCTCCGAATACCTCGCCTCTCCCGCCTACGCGGCCGGCCGGTATGCCGAGCCGAAGCACGTCAGGGAGGCGGCCCGCCGCGCCCTGGCCCGCCGCGAGCGCACCCGCTCCGGGAAACAGGGCCCGAACGGCTGGGAGATGGAGCTGGCCGCCGACCAGGGCGGGGCCGTGTGGACGCGCCCGGTGCCCGGTACGCCCGTCGAGGGTGTCGCCGTACGGATCGGCGATGTGGAGACCGTGCTGGTCCATGTCGTCCGCCGGTTCCACTACGAGGTGGACGAGCTCCGCAGGGGGGACGTGGTCGGCTGGCGCAGCCCGGACACGGTGCGTCGCCCACTGCCGGAGGCCAACCAGGCGTCCGGGACCGCGGTCCAGATCCGGCCCGGCCACTACCCGAGCGGCGTCAAGGGCGGCTTCTTCGCCCCCCAGCAGCTGGTGATCCGCGACATCCTCGCCGAGCTCGAGGGCGTCGTCCGCTGGGGCGGGGACGACAGGACGCCCGACGAGTCGCTGTTCTACCTCGCCGTGAAGCCGGGCAGCCCGCTGCTGGCCGAGGTGGCCGGCAAGCTGCGCGGCTGGGAGAAGGTGCCGGGGAAGGGCGCCGGCGGCCCGGTGGACGTCCGGTCCGACAAGCGCCGTAGCGCCGCCAAGTCCCTGGCCCGCAAGCAGCGGGCGGCCGCGTAGGGGCTGGCGCACGACCCTGACGCGGGGCCCAACTCTTTTGCCTGCAGGGGAGTTGGGCCCCGCGTCATGCCGTGGCGGAACGACCCGCACAGCTCACGTCTCCGGCTGTGAGCGGCCCCACACCTGAACATCCATTGAGGTTAGGCTAACCTACCTTCGAATTGTCCGGCGAGTGATCCGCCCCGTTCGAAAGCAGCGTAGCCATGTCCCATGCCCGTGCCACCCACCTCACCCGACGCGGCATCCTGGCCGCGGGCGGAGCGCTCGGCCTCGGCGCCGTACTCGCGGCCTGCGGGGACGGCGACGCGAAGGACGGCGGCGCGGACAAGGGGACGGCTCCCGCGAAGTCCGGCCCCTGGTCCTTCGAGGACGACCGCGGCACCACGGTGAAGCTCGACAAGGTGCCCACGAACATCGTCGCGTTCACCGGTGTCGCCGCCGCGCTGTTCGACTACGGCATCGAGGTGAAGGGTGTCTTCGGCCCGACCAGGACGACGGACGGCAAAGCCGACGTCCAGGCCGGTGACATGGACGTCAGCAAGCTGACGATCTTCGGCAACAAGTTCGACAGCTTCAACGTCGAGCAGTACGCGGCCTTCCGGCCCGAGGTGCTCATCAGCACGACGTTCGACGACGCCGGGTCGCTCTGGTACGTCCCGCTGGCCTCGGCGGACAAGATCGCCAAGCTGGCCCCGAGCGTGGCCGTCTCCGTCTACGACCGTCAGCTGCCGAAGCCGCTGCAGCGCATGGCCGAGCTGGCCGAGTCGCTGGGCGCCGACATGAAGGCCACGAAGGTCGTCGAGGCGAAGAAGAGGTTCGAGGCCGCCGCCGAGCGGCTGCGCAAGGCCGCCAGGGCCCGCCCGGAGATCCGGGTGCTGGCCGGTTCCGCCGCGCAGGACGTCTTCTACGTCTCCGGCTCCAACTACTCCGTCGACCTGGAGTACTTCAAGGCCCTCGGCGTGAACCTCGTGGAGCCCCCGGAGGAGGCGAAGAAGGACACCGGCGGCTGGTTCGAGACGCTGAGCTGGGAGAACGTCGACAAGTACCCGGCCGACGTCATCATCATGGACGACCGCGCCTCGACCATCCAGCCCGCCGACGTCACCGAGGCGACCTGGAAGAAGCTGCCGGCGGTCAAGGCCGGCCAGGTCATCGCCCGTTCGCCGGAGCCGATCCTGTCGTACGACAAGTGCACGCCTCTGCTCGACAACCTGGCGGAGGCCATCGAGAAGGCCAAGAAGGTCGGCTGACCCCGAACTCCCCCGGCCCCGACCGCTTCTGAGGCAGGAGTGATCACGGTCACGGGAGGGGCTTGATTCACGGCGTGTTACTTAGGTTAGGCTTACCTAAGTAACACGCCGTCGGCTTTCCGCACCGGATCGTCCCCACCGGAGGACCCCCACATGCGCTCGCACCTGCTCAACGACACCACCGCGGAGCACTACCGCAGCTCCGTGACCCTGGGAGTCGAGCGGGTGGCGGCCCGAATCGCCACCGCCGAACGGCCGTTCACCGGAGCCACCGTCGACGCGCTCTCCCCGCGCATCGACGGCATCGACCTCGACCGGCCGCTGTACGACACCACCGCCGCACTGGACGAGCTGGAGGACGTCTACCTCCGGGACGCCGTCTACTTCCACCACCCGCGCTACCTCGCCCACCTCAACTGCCCGGTCGTCATCCCGGCCCTGCTCGGTGAGGCCGTGCTCTGTGCCGTCAACTCCTCCCTGGACACCTGGGACCAGTCCGCGGGCGGCACCCTCATCGAGCGGAGACTCATCGACTGGACGGCGGCCCGTATCGGCCTCGGACCGGCCGCCGACGGCGTGTTCACCTCCGGCGGCTCCCAGTCCAACCTCCAGGCGCTGCTCCTGGCCCGCGAGGAGTCCAAGACCGAGGATCTCGGGAAGCTGCGCGTCCTCGCCTCCGAGGCCGGCCACTTCAGCGTGCAGAAGTCCGCGAAACTGCTCGGCCTCGGACCGGACGCCGTCGTGTCCATACCCGTCGACCACGACAAGCGGATGCAGACCGTCGCCCTCGCCCGTGAACTGGAGCGCTGCGCCGAGCAGGGTCTCGTCCCGATGGCCGTCGTCGCCACCGCCGGCACCACCGACTTCGGCTCCATCGACCCGCTGCCCGGGATCGCCGAGCTGTGCGCGCGCTACGGCACCTGGATGCACGTGGACGCCGCCTACGGCTGCGGCCTGCTCGCCTCGCTGAAGCACCGGGACCGCATCGACGGCATCGAACGCGCCGACTCCGTGACGGTCGACTACCACAAGTCCTTCTTCCAGCCGGTGAGTTCCTCGGCCGTCCTGGTCCGCGACGCGGCCACGCTGCGGCACGCCACCTACCACGCGGAGTACCTCAACCCGCGCCGGATGGTGGAGGAGCGCATCCCCAACCAGGTGGACAAGTCCCTGCAGACCACCCGCCGTTTCGACGCGCTGAAGCTGTGGATGACCCTGCGGGTGATGGGCGCCGACGGCATCGGACAGCTCTTCGACGAGGTGTGCGAACTGGCCGCCGAGGGCTGGCGGCTGCTCGCCGCCGACCCCCGCTTCGACGTGGTGGTCGAACCGAGCCTGTCCACGCTGGTCTTCCGCTACATCCCGGCCGCCGTCACCGACCCCGCCAGGATCGACCGGGCCAATCTCTACGCCCGCAAAGCGCTGTTCGCCTCCGGTGACGCGGTGGTGGCCGGCACCAAAGTGGGCGGGCGCCACTACCTGAAGTTCACCCTGCTGAACCCCGAGACCACGACGCGCGACATCACCGCCGTCCTCGATCTGATCGCCGGCCACGCCGAGCAGTACCTGGGAGAGTCCCTTGACCGCGCTTCCTGACGCCACGAACGCCGCCCACGACTTCGTGGGCATCGGACTGGGCCCCTTCAACCTCGGCCTCGCCTGCCTCACCGAGCCCATCGGTGAACTCGACGGCGTCTTCCTGGAGTCCAAGCCCGACTTCGAGTGGCACGCCGGGATGTTCCTCGACGGCGCCCATCTGCAGACCCCGTTCATGTCGGACCTGGTCACCCTGGCCGACCCGACGTCCCCGTACTCCTTCCTCAACTACCTGAAGGAGAAGGGGAGGCTGTACTCGTTCTACATACGGGAGAACTTCTACCCGCTGCGCGTCGAGTACGACGACTACTGCCGCTGGGCCGCCGGCAAGCTGAGCAGCGTCCGCTTCGGCACGACGGTCACCGAGGTGACCTACGACGAGGGCGACGGGCTGTACACCGTGGCGACGGCGGCCGGGGAGACGTACCGCGCCCGGCATCTGGTGCTCGGCACCGGCACCGTGCCCTACGTCCCGGAGCCGTGCCGGGGGCTGGACGGCGGCCTGTTCCACAACGCGCAGTACACGCGGCGCAAGGCCGAGCTGCTGGACAAGGAGTCCATCACGATCGTCGGCAGCGGGCAGAGCGCCGCCGAGATCTACTACGAGCTCCTCTCCGGGATCGACGTCCACGGCTACCGGCTCAACTGGGTCACCCGCTCCCCGCGGTTCTTCCCGCTGGAGTACACCAAGCTGACCCTGGAGATGACGTCCCCGGACTACATCGACTACTTCCGCGCCCTGCCGGAGGAGACCCGCTACCGGCTGGAGAAGCAGCAGAAGGGCCTGTTCAAGGGCATCAACTCGGAGCTCATCGACGCGATCTTCGACCTGCTGTACCAGAAGAACGTGGAGAGCGGCGACCGCGGAGTGCCCACCCGGCTGCTCAGCAACTCCTCGCTGACGAGCGCCCGTCACGAGGACGGCGGCTACCTGCTCGGCTTCCACCAGGACGAGCAGGACAAGGACTTCGAGATCCGCACCGAGGGCCTGGTCCTGGCCACCGGCTATCACTACGAGCCGCCGGCCTTCCTCGAACCGGTCCGCGACCGGCTCCGCTTCGACGGCCACGGCCGCTTCGACATCGCCCGCAACTACGCCGTCGACGTCACCGGCCGGGGGGTCTTCCTGCAGAACGCGGGCGTGCACACGCACAGCGTCACCAGCCCCGACCTGGGCATGGGCCCGTACCGGAACGCGACCATCATCCGCGAGCTGCTCGGCACCGAGTACTACCCGGTCGAGAAGACCATCGCGTTCCAGGAGTTCGCCGTTTGACTTCCTCCCCCGCCTAAAGGCGGGGGGTTCCAGCGGTCGCCCGCTGGGGTTCCTGCTTCGCCGACGACCGCCCCGTCCGGGAGGACTCCCGTTGAGGTCTTACACCGTCTCCACAGGCGGAGGCCGCCAGCCCGGCGGCCAGGATGTTGCGTGCCGCGTTCACGTCGCGGTCATGCACGGCGCCGCAGTCGCACGTCCACTCGCGGACGTTCAGCGGCAGCTTCGCCGCGACCGTGCCGCAGGCCCCGCACAGCTTGGAGCTGGGGAACCATTGGTCGATCACGACGAGGTCGCGCCCGTACCAGGCGCACTTGTACTCCAGCATGGAGCGCAGTTCCGTCCACGACGCGTCACTGATGGCGCGGGCGAGCCTGCCGTTCTTCAGCAGCTTGCGGACGGGGAGGTCCTCGATCACGACCGTTTGGTTCTCACGGACGAGCCGAGTCGACAGCTTGTGCAGGAAGTCGCGGCGCCGGTCGGCGATCCGCGCGTGGACCTTGGCGACACGGAGCCGGGCCTTCTCCCGGTTCGCCGAGCCCTTCGCCTTGCGCGCCAGCTCCCGCTGCGCGCGGGCCAGGCAGGCGCGGTCACGCCGCTCGTGGCTGGGGTTGGCGATCTTCTCCCCGGTGGAAAGGGTCACCAGGGAGGTGACCCCGGCGTCCAGGCCGACCGCGTTCGTGGTGGCGGGTGCCTCGGTGATGGTGTCCTCGCACAGCAGGGACACGAACCAGCGGCCCGCCGCGTCGCGGGACACCGTCGCCGTGGTCGGCTCCGTCCCCTCGGGAAGGGGACGCGACCAGCGGATGTCCAAGGGCTCCGCCATCTTCGCCAGAGTCAGCTGCCCGTCGCGCCACTTGAAGGCGCTGCGGGTGTACTCGGCCGACGCGCGGGACTTCTTCCGGCTCTTGTAGCGGGGGTACTTCGCACGCTTGGCGAAGAAGTTCCCGAACGCTGTCTGGAGGTGGCGCAGCGCCTGCTGGAGCGGGACGGAGGACACCTTTGTCAGGAAGGCGAGTTCCCCGGTCTTCTTCCACTCCGTCAGCGCGGCGGAGGACTGCACGTAGGAGACGCGGCGCTGCTCGCCGTACCAGGCCCGTGTGCGCTCTTCCAGCGCCTTGTTGTACACGAGGCGGACGCAGCCGAACGTGCGAGACAGCTCCGCTGCCTGCTCGTCCGTGGGATGGAAGCGGTACTTGAACGCCCGCTTGACCTGCCGCGTCATGTCTCACATTCTATCAGCTTCTGTGTGAGAACACATCGGGCAGTGGGCGGTGGGCACCGGCCCGCCCTGGCGGCGAACCGGCTCTTCCTGCCCTGCTCCGCAGGAGCTTCGTTTCTCCCCCGCAAGCGGGAGGTACCCCCGCCCCGCCCCGAAGGACGGGGTATCCACGAAGGAAGGACCCGATGAGCAGTACGAGCATCGGTACGTTTACCAACCGCCCCCTGGACCCGCTGCAGGACGCCGAGCTGCTGCACCGCTGGGTCACCGACCCCAAGGCGGCGTTCTGGATGATGCAGGACGCCAGGCTCCAGGACGTCGAGCGCGAGTACATGCGGATCGCCGCCCACGAGCACCACCACGCCTACCTCGGCCTGCACGACGGCGAACCGTCCTTCCTGATGGAGAAGTACGACCCCCGGTACGTCGAACTCGTCGGCCTGTACGACCCCGAGCCCGGCGATGTCGGCATGCACTTCCTGGTCGCGCCGACCGACCGGCCGCTCCACGGCTTCACCCGCGCCGTCATCACCGCCGTGATGGAGGCGCTGTTCGCCGACCCGGACACCCGGCGGGTCGTGGTCGAGCCGGACGTGACCAACAAGGCCGTGCACGCGCTGAACGAGGCCGTGGGCTTCGCACCCGTACGTGAGATCGACAAGCCGGAGAAGCGCGCGCTGCTGAGCTTCTGCACGCGCGAGCAGTTCGTGGCCGCCCGAGGAGTAGCCGTATGACCCTGTCCGACGCCGTGGCGCATCTGTCCCCCCACCACTGGGCGCGGGCCAACCGCCTGCTGATCCGCAAGGCACTCGCCGAGTTCGCGCACGAGCGGCTCATCACGCCGGAAGCCACCGGTGACGGCCGGTACGTCGTCCGCAGCGACGACGGTCTGACCCGGTACGCCTTCACGGCGACGGTCCGCGCGCTGGACCATTGGGGGATCGACGCCGACTCGATCACCCGTCACCGTGAAGACGCCGAACTCCCGCTCGCGGCACTCGACTTCTTCATCGAGCTGCAGAAGTCGCTGGGCCTGAGCGAGGAGATCCTGCCGGTGTACCTGGAGGAGATCTCGTCCACCCTCTCCGGCACCTGCTACAAGCTCAACAAGCCGCAGGTCCCGGTCGCCGAGCTGGTCGACGCGGGCTTCCAGGCCATCGAGACCGGGATGACCGAGGGCCACCCCTGCTTCGTCGCCAACAACGGGCGGCTCGGCTTCGGCGTCCACGACTACCTGTCGTACGCGCCGGAGACCGCGAACCCGGTCCGGCTGGTGTGGCTGGCCGCGCACCGCTCACGGGCCGCGTTCACGGCGGGGGCGGGGATCGCGTACGAGTCGTTCATCCGGCAGGAGCTGGGCGAGGAGACCGTCGAGGGCTTCCACGGCGTCCTGCGCGACCAGGACCTCGCCCCCGAGGACTACCTCCTCATCCCCGTCCACCCCTGGCAGTGGTGGAACAAGCTGTCCGTCACCTTCGCCGCCGAGGTGGCGCGCGGGCACCTGGTCTGCCTGGGCGAGGGCGACGACGAGTACCTGGCCCAGCAGTCCATCCGTACCTTCTTCAACACCTCTCACCCCGAGAAGCACTATGTGAAGACGGCCCTGTCCGTCCTCAACATGGGCTTCATGCGCGGACTGTCCGCCGCCTACATGGAGGCCACCCCGGCCATCAACGACTGGCTGGCCCGGCTCATCGACAGCGATCCGGTGCTGCGGGCCACCGGGCTGTCGATCATCCGCGAGCGGGCCGCCGTGGGCTACCGGCACCTGGAGTACGAGCAGGCCACGGACCGCTACTCGCCGTACCGGAAGATGCTGGCCGCGCTGTGGCGGGAGAGCCCGGTGCCGTCCCTGAAGGACGGCGAGTCGCTCGCCACCATGGCGTCGCTCGTCCATGTCGACCACGAGGGGAAGTCCTTCGCGTCCGCGCTGATCGAACGCTCGGGGCTGGCTCCGGCCGAGTGGCTGCGGCACTACCTGCGGGCGTACTACGTCCCGCTGCTGCACAGCTTCTACGCCTATGACCTGGTGTACATGCCGCACGGCGAGAACGTGATCCTCGTCCTGCAGGACGGGGTGGTGCGGCGGGCCGTCTACAAGGACATCGCCGAGGAGATCGCGGTGATGGACCCGGACGCGGTACTGCCGCCGGAGGTGTCCCGCATACGGGTGGAGGTCCCGGACGACACGAGGCTCCTGTCCATCTTCACGGACGTCTTCGACTGCTTCTTCCGCTTCCTCGCGGCGAACCTGACAGAGGAGGGCACCCTGCCGGAGGACGACTTCTGGCGTACGGTCGCGGAGACCACCCGCGAGTACCAGACATCGGTCCCCGAACTGTCGGACAAGTTCGCCCGCTACGACATGTTCACCCCGGAGTTCGCCCTGTCCTGCCTCAACCGCCTCCAGCTCCGCGACAACAGGCAGATGGTCGACCTGACGGACCCGTCGGGCGCGCTCCAGCTGGTGGGCAACCTGAAGAACCCGATCGCGGGGTTCTGACCCAACAACCGACGGGCGCCCCCGAAGTACGGTCCCCCGGGGCGCCCGTCTCCTTCGCAGACCGACGTCAGGGCAGCGCCCTGCCTTCAAGGGGCGCGGGGCAGTACCACTCCGCGGCTCCGCCGCGCGGGCGCGACCACCCCAACAGCAGGACAGCATCCTGCTCCTAAGGGGCGCGGGGAACTGCGCGACAAGCCCCCACCGGCCCGCAGGATCCAATGAAACAATCCACCCCATGGCGGAAATCATCCAGAAGGACGGCACCTGGACCTTCGACGGCGACACCCTCCGACTCACCCCCGGCCGGGACAAGAACGTCAGCCTCCTCCGCAGCACCCTTGGTGAGACAACCGTGCCGCTCGCGGCGATATCCCGCATCTCCCTGGAACAGGGAAAGAGGTCCGGCCGCCTGCGCCTGCGCATACGCGACGGCGCCGACCCCCTCCTCCACGCCGCCGCCGGCCGGCTCACCGAGCCGCACGACCCCTACCAGCTGATCGTCGAATCCGATCGCTACGGCGTCGCCGAGTACGTCACCGAGGAGGTTCGCACCGCCCTGCTGCTGGACCAGGTCCCCTCCGACCCGGTCACCGAGTACCTGCTGCCCGGCCCGTCCGTGCCGCTGTCCGTCTCCGCCGGGGACGGCACGGTGAGCTTCGACGGCGAGCGCGTCCGGCTGGAGTGGAACTGGAAGACGGAGGACGCCAAGGCCGCCGCCGGCACCCGCACGCTCGCGGTGACGGACCTGACCGCCGTGGAGTGGCAGCCCGCGTCCGGCCTGGAGAACGGACACCTCCGCTTCCATGTGCGGCACGCCCCCACCAAGGCCCCGGCCAAGTACGACCCCAACTCGGTGGAACTGTGGGGCTTCAAGAAGGACCCTCTGATGGTGCTGGTCGCCGCCGCCGTGCAGGCCCGGCTCCCGCACCCGGCCGCGCCCTTCGCCGACGGCGCGTCGCGTGAGGGGGAGGCTGCCCCGCAGCCGGCCCTCTCCCCCGCCGAGGACGGTCACGACGCCCTGCTCCGCCGGCTGCGGGAGCTGGGGGAACTGCACCGGTCCGGCGTGCTCACCGACGAGGAGTTCACCCTCGCCAAACAGGCGATTCTGAAGCGTATGTGACCGCACCCGGACAGTCGGGCGGTCAGCCTGCCCGATATCGGGCACGATTCTTGCGCATCTGCTGCCGGTACCTCAGGATCATCGGGTGCACGACGAACTTGTTGATCATCTGACGCGGTCCACGCCCCTCAGCCGGGGCGAGGCGCTGCGCGTGGTCCAGGACGTGCTGGCCTACTTCGACGAGACGACCGAGGAGTACGTCCGTCGCCGCCATCGCGAGCTCCAGGCCCAGGGCCTGGTGAACGCGACGATCTTCGAACGGATCGAGGCGGACCTCAGATACCGAGCGGTGGCGCCGCCCGAGCTCTCGCTCCGGCAGCTCCGCCGCATCGTCTACGGCTAGGAACCTACGTATATGTGCGGAATCGTCGGATACATCGGCAGGCGCGAGGTCGCTCCCCTGCTGCTCGAGGGCCTGCAGCGGCTGGAGTACCGCGGCTACGACTCGGCGGGCATCGCCGTCACGTCCCCGAAGGCGGCCGGCCTGAAGATGGTCAAGGCCAAGGGCCGGGTGCGTGATCTGGAGGCGAAGGTCCCGGCGCGTTTCAAGGGCACGACCGGCATCGCCCACACCCGCTGGGCCACCCACGGCGCCCCGTCCGACGTCAACGCCCACCCGCACCTGGACGCCGAGGGCAAGGTCGCCGTCGTCCACAACGGCATCATCGACAACGCCTCCGACCTGCGCCGCAAGCTGGAGGCGGACGGTGTCGTCTTCCTCTCCGAGACCGACACCGAGGTCCTCACCCATCTGATCGCCCGCTCGACGGCCGAGAAGCTGGAGGACAAGGTCCGCGAGACGGTGCGCCTGATCGAGGGCACGTACGGCATCGCCGTGCTGCACGCCGACTTCCCGGACCGCATAGTGGTGGCCCGCAACGGCTCGCCGGTCGTGCTCGGCATCGGCGAGAGGGAGATGTTCGTCGCCTCGGACATCGCCGCGCTGGTCGCCCACACCCGTCAGATCGTCACGCTGGACGACGGCGAGATGGCGACGCTGAAGGCCGACGACTTCCGCACGTACACCACCGAGGGCACCCGTACGACCTCCGAGCCGACCACCGTGGAGTGGGAGGCGGCGTCCTACGACATGGGCGGCCACGACACGTACATGCACAAGGAGATCCACGAGCAGGCCGAGGCCGTGGACCGGGTGCTGCGCGGCCGGATCGACGACCGTTTCTCCACCGTGCACCTGGGCGGCCTCAACCTGGACGCGCGTGAGGCGCGCCGGATCCGCCGGGTGAAGATCCTCGGCTGCGGCACCTCGTACCACGCCGGCATGATCGGCGCGCAGATGATCGAGGAGCTGGCGCGGATTCCCGCCGACGCCGAGCCGGCCTCCGAGTTCCGTTACCGCAACGCGGTCGTGGACCCGGACACGCTGTACGTCGCGGTCTCGCAGTCCGGTGAGACGTACGACGTGCTGGCGGCCGTGCAGGAGCTGAAGCGCAAGGGTGCGCGGGTGCTGGGCGTGGTGAACGTCGTCGGCTCCGCGATCGCCCGCGAGGCGGACGGCGGCGTGTATGTGCACGCCGGTCCCGAGGTGTGCGTGGTGTCCACCAAGTGCTTCACCAACACGACCGTCGCCTTCGCCCTGCTCGCCCTGCACCTGGGCCGCACGCGCGACCTGTCGGTGCGCGACGGCAAGCGGATCATCGAGGGTCTGCGCCGGCTTCCCGGCCAGATCGCCGAGATCATGAAGCAGGAGGAGGAGATCAAGGAGCTGGCCCTGCGGTACGCCGAGGCCCGCTCGATGCTCTTCATCGGCCGTGTCCGGGGCTACCCGGTGGCCCGTGAGGCCTCCCTGAAGCTCAAGGAGGTCTCGTACATCCACGCCGAGGCCTACCCCGCGTCCGAGCTGAAGCACGGCCCGCTGGCGCTCATCGAGCCGGCCCTCCCCACGGTCGCGATCGTCCCCGACGACGACCTGCTGGAGAAGAACCGCGCGGCCATGGAGGAGATCAAGGCCCGCAGCGGCCAGATCCTCGCGGTGGCCCACCAGCTCCAGGAGAAGGCCGACCACACCCTCCTGGTCCCCAAGAACGAGGACGAGCTGGACCCCATCCTCATGGGCATCCCCCTCCAACTCCTCGCCTACCACACGGCTCTGGCCCTCGGCAGGGACATCGACAAGCCCCGTAACCTGGCCAAGTCGGTAACGGTGGAGTAGAAGGAAGCGGGGTCGCATGGTGATGCGACCCCGCAACAGCCCAACACCCTGCTTCCAAGAGACGCGGGGAACTGCGCGACCATCCCAACACCGGGGACAGCACCGCGCTTTCAGGGACGCGGGGAACCGCGCGACCACCCCAACACCGGGGACAACACCGCGCTTTCAGGGGCGCGGGGAACTGCGCGACCAGCCCCCACCGGGCCGCACGGGCCGAAGAACGGGTACGGGCCCCACCCGTTGCCACGCAACACAAGGGGTCCGCACCGGACTTACGGGATCACCACCACCGGCCGCTGCGCCCGCTTGGCCAACCGCCCCGCGACAGACCCGAAAAGCCGCCCCACGAGCCCGTGGGTGGAACCCACGACAATCGCATCGGCGGCATACTCCCGCCCCACCTCCTCGAGCTCATGGCAGATGTCCCCGCCCCGCTCGACGAGAATCCACGGCACCTCCGCCAGATAGTCCGCGCAGGCGAGTTCGAGCCCGAGCACCTCGGTCCGGTGGTCCGGAACGTCGACGAACACCGGCGGCTCGCACCCCGCCCACACGGTGGTCGGCAACCGATTGGCGACGTGGACGATGATCAGCCCCGACCCGAAGCGCCGCGCCATGCCGATGGCGTAGGCGAGGGCCCGTTCGCTCGACGTGGAGCCGTCGAAGCCGACGACCACTCCGTGCAGGAACGCCGGGTCGCAGGGATGGCGTGGTTCCTCCGCCGCCAGGGGTTCGGACGCCGTGGGATCGGCGACCGACCGCTTGCGGTCCGCGGGTTCGAAGAATTCGTGACCGGCCATGGCTGTCTCGGGGTTGCGATCCTTTGTGGGGGACGACAGTGTGCGGCGGAGCGGTGTCCGGGAATTATCTTCCCAACCCCATACCCCCAAGGGTACGGCGGCACGCCTCCTTCGCCCAGATCCCGCGCAACCGGCACGCGGGTTCCCCGGAGCATGCCCGAGGGGCCGCCCGCCACGCAATGGTTGCTGCCCTGTACAGGCGGTTTGCGCAGAATTCGCTTGACGACGAGAGTGAACCCGTTCCGGACCGCCCGCACCACACACCCCATGACCCACGTCACAGGCCATACGGAACGCCGTACGGGGCATGGGACCCCTTGCGGGGCCGGCGCGAACGGCTTGACCACCGGCCCGGAACCGGAGCGTGACGGGCCCGGCGCCCCGGGGGCGCGGGCGCACCGGTCAACTGACCGGTTTCCATGCCCTCGCCCGTATCTTTTCAGCCAACTTCTGGCCGGTGTGCATCTGCCGCCACGAGCACCCTCCAACCCCCGTTCGACCTGCGCGAAAAGGGTCCATGGGGCCCCGCGCGCCCTACGTGGATTGGCCACCGCGACAAGGCGCACTTCCCCGCACGGCCCACGAGTGCAACGCTTCGTGATCGAATGCTTCACGCCAAGTTGCCAAGTCGACAATGCGCCGGGTGCCGAACCGGCCACCGGCGCGCGACGGGACGCAGTAGATTCGATCTTGATGTCTTACGGCGGGGGACTCGTGCAGGACCGAGGGGAAACGTGCAGGAGCGACAGACCCGAAAGGTAAGGGTAGAGGGCGCCGCGACCACCGAGGGGGGCTTAGCAGTATGAGCCACGACTCCACTGCCGCGCCGGAGACGACGGCCCGGAAACTCTCCGGGCGCCGCCGCAAGGAGATCGTCGCGGTGCTGCTGTTCAGCGGCGGCCCCATCTTCGAGAGTTCCATACCGCTGTCGGTGTTCGGGGTTGACCGCCAGGACGCCGGCGTACCGCGCTACCGCCTGCTCGTCTGCGGGGGCGAAGAGGGCCCGCTGCGGACCACGGGAGGCCTGGAACTCACCGCGCCACATGGCCTGGAGGCGATATCCCGGGCGGGCACCGTAGTCGTGCCGGCCTGGCGTTCGATCACCTCGCCACCGCCGGAGGAGGCACTGGAGGCACTGCGCCGGGCCCATGAGGAGGGCGCCCGCATAGTAGGGCTGTGCACCGGCGCCTTCGTCCTCGCGGCGGCGGGCCTGCTGGACGGCCGTCCCGCGACCACACACTGGATGTACGCGCCGACGCTGGCGAAACGCTATCCGTCGGTGCACGTCGATCCACGGGAGCTGTTCGTGGACGACGGCGACGTGCTGACGTCCGCGGGCACCGCGGCCGGAATCGATCTGTGTCTGCACATCGTGCGCACGGACCACGGCAACGAGGCGGCCGGTGCGCTGGCCCGCCGGCTGGTGGTGCCGCCACGGCGCAGCGGAGGCCAGGAACGCTACCTGGACAGGTCTTTACCGGAGGAGATCGGCGCCGACCCGCTCGCCGAGGTCGTCGCCTGGGCGCTGGAGCACCTCCACGAGCAGTTCGACGTGGAGACACTGGCGGCACGCGCGTACATGAGCAGGCGTACGTTCGACCGCCGGTTCCGCTCGCTGACCGGCAGCGCGCCGCTGCAGTGGCTGATCACCCAGCGGGTGCTGCAGGCGCAGCGCCTGCTGGAGACGTCGGACTACTCGGTGGACGAGGTGGCCGGCCGCTGCGGGTTCCGCTCGCCGGTCGCGCTGCGCGGTCACTTCCGGCGCCAGCTGGGTTCGTCCCCGGCCGCCTACCGGGCCGCGTACCGCGCGCGGCGCCCGCAGGCGGACCGGAACCAGGACACCGAGGGCGCGCCGGGCGCGCTCGGGCCGGCGGGTCCGGGCCACCCGGGACACCAGGTGCCGCCCGCCCTGCATCCGGACAGCCCGCTCCCGCACCAGTCCCGCCGCACGGCGGCGGCCGGCTCCCTGGGCCCGTCCCTGACGGCCTCGGCCCTGCCGAGCCAGCGCAGCGCACCGTGAGCTGAACGCCGGGCCGGAGACCACGTGGTCTCCGGCCCGGCGGGCGACAGCCCCTGTGACGTTCACACGAACACCGGCACGTCACCGCGGGGCCGGCGCCCCTTATGGTGAGACACATGAACGATCGCATGGTGTGGATCGACTGCGAGATGACCGGCCTCTCGCTGTCGGACGACGCGCTCATCGAAGTGGCCGCCCTCGTCACCGACTCCGAGCTGAACGTGCTCGGCGAGGGTGTGGACATCGTCGTCCGCCCGCCGGACCGGGCCCTGGAGACGATGCCGGAGGTGGTGCGCGAGATGCACACCGCGTCCGGGCTGCTCGCCGAGCTGGAAGGCGGCACGACGCTCGAGGAGGCCGAGCGGCAGGTCCTCGACTATGTGCGCGAGCACGTCAAGGAGCCCGGCAAGGCCCCCCTGTGCGGCAACTCCGTCGGCACCGACCGCGGCTTCCTGCTGCGGGACATGCCGACCCTGGAGAGCTATCTCCACTACCGCATCGTGGACGTGTCCAGCGTCAAGGAGCTGGCCCGCCGCTGGTACCCGAGGGCGTACTTCAACAGCCCGGAGAAGAACGGCAACCACCGCGCGCTCGCCGACATCCGCGAGTCGATCGCGGAGCTGCGCTACTACCGCGAGGCCGTCTTCGTACCGCAGCCGGGCCCCGACTCGGAGACCGCGAAGAAGATCGCCGCGAAGCACGTTCTGCCTGCTCAGTAGGCGGATCGGGGGGTCACCGGAGGGTGCCCCCCAAAGCCGGGCGCGAGCACCCCTTCGGACCCTGTACACTTTTTCTCGGCCGGTCGGAGAAGTCACAGACTCCCACCGACAAGGCCATGGTGGGTGTAGCTCAGCTGGTAGAGCACCTGGTTGTGGTCCAGGATGCCGCGGGTTCGAGTCCCGTCACTCACCCTCCTCGAAGAGGCCGGTGACCTTGGAAGACAAGGTCACCGGCCTCTCTCGTTCTCTCCGTCCCCGCCCGGCGCCCGCTCGCGGCCCCAGGCGGCCAGCGGCTCGAGGGCGTCGTTGAGGCGCATGCCGCTCTCGGTCAGCGAGTACTCCACCCGGGGCGGCACCTCGTCGTAGGAGACGCGGCGCACCACGCCGTCCCCCTCCAGCTCACGCAGATGAGAAGCGAGCACCTTCTCGGTGATGCCCGGAAGCAGCCGGCGAAGTTCGCCGAACCGACGGCAGGGCTGCTCGTGCAGCGCCCAGAGAATGAGCACCTTCCACTTGCCGCCGATCACCTCCATCGCGGTGTCGATCCCGCAGACGTGTCCGCCCGGTGCGCCCGGCCGGTTCAGCGTCGTCATGCCCCACCCCTTCCGACGTGCTCGCTCACCCCGGGGTAACCACCCACTCCCAAGTGCGTACTTGATCACTCCTGGGCCTGCGACCAGCCTAATCGCCATGACACAGAACCTTGTTGAGAAGACCCCCGTCACCCTGCTGGGCCTCGGCGCGATGGGCACCGCGCTGGCCCGCGCCTGGCTTGCCGCCGGCCACCCGCTCACCGTCTGGAACCGCACCCCGGACCGCGCCGCGGCGCTCGCCGACGAGGGTGCACGCGTCGCGGACACCGCCGCCGCGGCCGTCGCGGCCAACAGCCTGGTCGTCATCTGCCTCCTGGACGACGCCTCGGTCACCGAGACGCTGGCCGGCACCGACCTGGCCGGCCGGGACGTGGTCGACCTCACCACCGGTACCCCCGCCGAGGCCCGGGCCCGCGCCCGGTGGGTCAGCGAGCGCGGGGCCCGCCACCTGGACGGCGGGATCATGGCCGTCCCTCCGATGATCGGCGTCCCGGAGTCCGGCGGCTACGTCTTCTACAGCGGCTCGCACGAGCTGTTCGAGCGGTACCAGGAGACCCTGGCCGTCCCGGCCGGCACCACCTACGTCGGCGAGGACCCGGGCTTCGCGGCCCTGCACGACGTGGCCCTGCTCAGCGCCATGTACGGGATGTTCGCCGGGGCGGCGCATGCCTTCGCCCTGATCCGCACGGAGGACATCGACCCCGCGGCGTTCGCCCCGCTGCTCGCCGACTGGCTCGTCGCGATGGCCCCAGCGGTTCACCGGACCGCCGATCAGCTGCGCAGCGGCGACTACACCAAGGACGTCGTCTCCCGCCTCTCCATGCAGGTGGCAGGCACACCGACCTTCCTGAACACCGCCGAGCAGCAGGGTGTCAGCCCGGAACTGCTCACCCCGTACTTCGAGCTGATGCGGCGCCGCCTGGCCGAGGGCGACGGCGAGGAGGACCTGACGGGCGTGATCGACCTGCTGACCCACTGACCAGCACTCTCACACCAGGGTTTCTTCATGACCCGTGACGGTCCCGCCGACTCGCCGCGGGGGTCACGACGAGGCGCGGCCCACCAGTTCGGTCGCCAGAACCATCTGGCGGCGCTCCAGTTCGCGGGTGGCCGTGGGGCGGCGGTCGGCGACCTCGGCGAGGAGGAGGTCGATCATCGCGCGGCCCATCTCCTCTATGGGCTGGCGCACGCTGGTCAGCGGCGGGTCCATGTGGCGGGCGATCGCGGAGTCGTCGTAGCCGACCAGGGCCACGTCGTCGGGGATGCGGCGGCCCGCCTCGCGCAGGGCGTACCGGGCGCCGGCCGCGGTGACGTCCGAGGCGGCGAAGACGGCGTCCAGGTCGGGGCGGCGCTCCAGGAGGGCCGCCATCGCGCGGCGGCCGCCGTCCTCGGAGAAGTCGCCCGCCTCGATCAGCAGGTCGTCGGCCGCGTGGCCCGCCTCGCGCAGGGCGTCGCGGTAGCCGTCGATGCGCCGCTGGGCGCCGTACACGTCGAGGCGGCCGGTGATGTGGGCGATGGTGCGCCGGCCCCGGCCGAGGAGGTGCTCGACGGCCTGGCGGGCGCCGCCGTAGTTGTCGGAGTCCACGGAGGCGAGCGTCTCGGCGGCCGAGCGGGGGCCGCTGATCACGGCCGGGATCTCCAGCTGGGACAGCAGTTCGGGCAGCGGGTCGTCGGCGTGCACGGAGACCAGCAGGACGCCGTCCACCCGGTGCGCGGCGAGGTACTCGGCGAGCCGCTGCCGCTCCCGGTCGCTGCCCGCGAAGATCAGCAGCAGCTGCATCTCGGTGTCGGAGAGCGCCGCCCCGACGCCCCGGAGCATGTCGGAGAAGTACGGCTCGGCGAAGAAGCGGGTCTCCGGCTCGGGCACGACGAGGGCTATGGCGTCGGTACGGTTGGCGGCCAGCGCGCGGGCGGCCGTGTTCGGGACGTAACCGAGTTCGGCGACCGCCGCCTCCACCGCGGCGCGTGTGGCGTCACTCACCCTGGGGGAGCCGTTGATCACGCGGGAGACCGTGCCTCGGCCCACGCCGGCGCGGGCGGCCACCTCTTCGAGGGTGGGACGGCCGCCGCCGCGGCCCCGCGCTCCGTGGCTTGCCATCGGCTCCGCCTTCCGTCGTATGTCACGCTGGCCTGGAATGTAACAGCCCCGTCGGTGACGGCGGCGACCGCCGGGAGGCCTCCGGCGGACCGCGGGCTTCCGGGAGCGGGTCCCGGCCGTCCAGTTAACAGCCCGATAACTGAAGGCACTTTGCCGCGTCTGTTCCCTTGACACCCTCGCCCGGACCCGCGACTCTTCAACACATCACTTGTGGGAGCGCTCCCACAGTACCTGACACATACACAACCCGCACGTTCCCCGCCCGAGCCGCAACGCGCAAGATACGGGTCCAACAAAGCCGTTGTCCGGGGGGTCGGCACGTCAGGGCAACAGGAGGACGCAATGCGAGCACGTACCCTCCCCCTCTCCCGTCAGCGGTCGGGCGGGGGGAAGCCCATCGCCCGTAAGGCACTGGCCATCGCGGCCGTGGTGTCGCTGGGCACCGGGCTGCTGGCCGGCTGTGCCGACGACGGTGGAGACGACTCCGACTCCTCGTCGGGCGGTGGTGAGGGCAAGACCACCATCACCCTGGGGCTCTTCGGCACCATGGGCTTCAAGGAGGCCGGCCTCTACGCCGAGTACGAGAAGCTCAACCCGGACATCAAGATCGCCGAGAACGTGATCGAGCGGAACGAGAACTACTACCCGGCTCTCGTCAACCACCTGACCACCAACAGCGGTCTGATGGACGTCCAGGCGATCGAGGTCGCCAACATCGCCGAGGTCGTCGGCACCCAGGCGGACAAGTTCGCGGACATGTCCAAGGTCGAGGGTGTGAAGAAGGACGGCTGGCTGCCCTGGAAGTGGGAGCAGGCCACCGCCAAGGACGGCCAGACCATCGGTCTCGGCACGGATGTCGGCCCGATGGCCATCTGTTACCGCAAGGACCTCTTCGAGAAGGCCGGCCTGCCGACCGACCGCGCCGAGGTCGGCAAGCTGTGGGCCGGTGACTGGAACAAGTTCATCGCGGCCGGTGAGAAGTACAAGAAGGGTGCCGCCAAGGACTCCTTCTTCATGGACTCCCCCGGCGGCCTGCTCAACGCCGTCCTCAGCAGTGAGAAGGAGAAGTTCTACGACGCCGACGGCGAGGTCATCTACAAGACCAACCCGGCCGTCAAGGACGCCTTCGACCTGACCGCCGAGGCCGCCAAGAAGGGCCTGGTCCAGGCGCAGACGCAGTTCCAGCCGGCCTGGGACACGACCATCGCCAACAGCAAGTTCGCCACCGTCGCCTGCCCGCCGTGGATGCTCGGCACCATCAAGGGCAAGGCGAAGCCGGAGGACGCCGGCAAGTGGGACGTGGCCGTCGCGCCGAAGTCCGGCAACTGGGGCGGCTCCTTCCTCGGCGTGCCGAAGAGCGGCAAGAACGTCGAGGAGGCGCAGAAGCTGGTGGCCTGGCTGACCGCGCCCGAGCAGCAGGCGAAGCTGTTCAAGGTGCAGGGCAGCTTCCCGAGCGCCCCGGCCGCGTACGACAGCCCCGAGGTGACCGGCGCGAAGAACGAGATGACCGGCGACTCGCCGATCGGTGAGATCTTCTCCGAGGCCGCCAAGCAGATCCCGGTCCAGGTCATCGGCGCCAAGGACCAGATCATCCAGCAGGGTCTGACGGACAACGGCGTCATCCTGGTCACCAAGGGCAAGTCGGCTGCGGAGGCCTGGGAGACGGCCACCAAGACCATCGACAACAACCTGGACAAGTGACCCGAATGGCCACCCGCTCCGACACCGCCGCGTCCCCCGTCAAGGGGGGCGCGGCCCCGGGCAGTGCGCCCGGAGGCTCCGCCGCGGACAAGGAGGCGAAGCGCCGGGCGAAGCTGTCCCGCCGCTGGCAGCGTGACGCACGCTGGAGCCCGTACGCGTTCGTCACGCCGTTCTTCCTGCTGTTCGCCGCCTTCGGCCTGTTTCCGCTGCTGTGGACCGGCTGGGCCTCGCTGCACCAGGTGGAGCTGACCGCCCCGACCGACATGAACTGGGTCGGGTTCAGGAACTACACCCGGATCTTCGACGACGACTTCTTCTGGAACGCGGCGAAGAACACCCTGACCATCGGCATCATCTCGACGGTCCCGCAGCTGATGATGGCGATGGGCATCGCCCACATCCTCAACTACAAGCTGCGCGCCTCGACCTTCTGGCGGGTCGCGATGCTCGCCCCGTACGCCACCTCGATCGCCGCCGCCACCCTGGTGTTCGTGCTGCTCTTCGGGCGCGACTACGGGATGATCAACTGGGTCCTCGACATCTTCGGGATCGACCCGATCGGCTGGCAGGACGACAAGTGGCCCGGCCAGTTCGCGGTCTCCAGCATCATCATCTGGCGCTGGACCGGCTACAACGCGCTGATCTACCTGGCCGCGATGCAGGCGATCCCGCAGGACCTGTACGAGTCGGCGGCGCTGGACGGCGCCAGTCGCTGGCGGCAGTTCCTGCATGTGACGCTGCCGTCGCTGCGTCCGACGATCCTGTTCACGGTGGTCGTCTCGACGATCGGCGCCAGCCAGGTCTTCGGTGAGCCGCTGCTGTTCGACCCCAACAAGGGGGCGTCCGGCGGCGCGGAGCACCAGTTCCAGACGCTCGGCCTGTATCTGTACGAGCAGGGCTGGGTGAACCAGCATCTGGGCCGTGCCTCGGCGATCGCCTGGACGATGTTCGCGATCCTGATCGTCATCGGCATCATCAACCACGTCATCTCGCGCCGGCTGCGCGCCAGCAGTTAAGGAGTTGTGGCCGTGACGACGACTGTGACGCCCCCCGAGACACCGCCTGCCAAGGCACCGAAGCGTTCGCGTCTGCCGAAGTCCGCGCGGGCGGGCGGCACGCTGCACGGCGGTCCGATCGCGTACGTGATCCTGATCGTGTTCACGCTCGTATCGCTGTTCCCGCTGTTCTGGACCGCGGTCGCCGCGTCCCGGGACAACCAGCGCCTGGCGGAGACCCCGCCGCCGTTCTGGTTCGGCTCCAACCTGTTCAAGAACCTGGAGATCGCCTGGACCGAGGCCAACCTCGGTGAGGCGTTCCTCAACACCACGATCGTGGCGGGTGTCTCGGCGGTGACCATCGTCGTGCTGTCGACGATCGCCGGGTTCGCCTTCGCCAAGGTGCGCTTCAAGGGCCGCAACATGCTGATGCTGATCGTCATCGGCACGATGATGATCCCGCCGCAGCTCAGCATCATCCCGCTGTACATGATGGTCGCCAAGCTCGACTGGACCGACCAGCTGCAGGCGGTCATCTTCCCGTCGCTGGTGAGCGCGTTCGGCGTGTTCTTCATGCGGCAGTACCTGCTCCAGGCGCTGCCGGACGAGGTGATCGAGGCCGCGCGGGTGGACGGCGCGGGCAGCTGGCGGGTGATCTGGCACGTGGTGTTCCCGGCCGCGCGCCCGGCGATGGCCGTGCTCGGCATGCTGATGTTCGTACAGGCCTGGAACGACTTCCTGTGGCCGTTCCTGGTGCTGACCCAGACCGGCAACCCGACCGTGCAGGTGGCGGTCGCGGGGCTCGGCCGCGGGTACACCCCGGACCAGTCCCTGATCATGGCGGGTGCGCTGCTGGGTACGCTGCCCCTGCTCCTGGTCTTCGCGATCTTCGGCAAGCAGATCGTGGGCGGCATCATGCAGGGCGCCGTCAAGGGCTGACCCCGCGTTCGCTTCGTACCCCTGGGGGCCGGGTCACCACCGCTCCGGCCCCTTACCCCCTTGTTCCTCGTACTCGTCGGTCTTCCACGACCTCCTATGGGAGCGCTTCCATGTCTGACTCCGCAACGCCGGCGACCCCGGTGACCTTTCCTCCCGCCTTCCTCTGGGGCGCCGCGACCTCCGCGTACCAGATCGAGGGGGCGGTGCGGGAGGACGGGCGTACGCCTTCCATCTGGGACACCTTCAGTCACACGCCGGGCAAGACGGCCGGCGGCGAGACCGGTGACATCGCCAACGACCACTACCACCGCTACCGCGACGACGTGGCGATGATGGCGGGCCTGAATCTGGGCGCCTACCGCTTCTCCGTCTCCTGGTCGCGGGTCCAGCCGACCGGCCGCGGCCCGGCCGTGCAGCGCGGTCTGGACTTCTACCGCCGCCTCGTCGACGAGCTGCTGGCCAAGGGCATCAAGCCGGCCGTCACCCTCTACCACTGGGATCTGCCGCAGGAGCTGGAGGACGCGGGCGGCTGGCCCGAGCGCGACACCGCCTACCGCTTCGCCGAGTACGCGCAGATCGTGGGCGAGGCGCTCGGCGACCGCGTGGAGAACTGGATCACCCTCAACGAGCCGTGGTGCAGCGCCTTCCTGGGCTACGCCTCCGGGGTGCACGCCCCCGGCCGTACCGACCCGGCGGCCTCGCTGAAGGCCGCCCACCACCTGAACCTGGCGCACGGCCTGGGCGCCAAGGCGCTGCGTTCGGTGATGCCGGCCCGCAACTCGGTCGCGCTCAGCCTCAACTCCTCCGTGGTGCGCCCGCTGTCGCCGGACGACCCGGCGGACGTGGCGGCGGCCCGCAAGATCGACGACCTGTCGAGCGGCGTCTTCCACGGCCCCATCCTGCACGGCGCCTACCCCCAGACGCTGCTGGAGGCGACCTCGTCGCTCACCGACTGGTCGTACGTCCTCGACGGCGACCTGGACCTGATCCACCAGCCGCTGGACGCGCTCGGCCTCAACTACTACACGCCCACGCTCGTTTCGGCGGCGGACCCGGACGCCAAGGGGCCGCGGGCGGACGGTCACGGGGCGAGCGAGCACTCGCCGTGGCCCGCCGCGGACGACGTCGCCTTCCACCAGTCGCCGGGCGAGCAGACCGAGATGGGCTGGTCCGTCGACCCGACCGGCCTGCACGAGCTGATCATGCGCTACAACCGCGAGTCGCCCGGACTGCCGCTGTACATCACCGAGAACGGCGCGGCCTACGACGACAAGCCCGACGCCGACGGCAAGGTCCACGACCCCGAGCGCGTCGCCTATCTGCACGGCCACCTGTCGGCGGTGCGCCGGGCCATCGCCGACGGCGCGGACGTGCGCGGCTACTACCTGTGGTCCCTGATGGACAACTTCGAGTGGGCGTACGGCTACGACAAGCGCTTCGGCGCGGTGTACGTCGACTACGCGACCCAGCAGCGGACCCCGAAGTCCAGCGCCCTGTGGTACGCGCGGGCGGCGAAGTCGGGAGTACTCCCGGAGCCCGAGAGCATCTGACCTGCTTTCGGGCTCCGGGTAACGGGGGACGCGGGGTACGGGGGGCGGGGCGCGGTGCCCTGGGGGGTGCCGCGCCCCGTTCGCGTGTCCGGCTGCCACCGGACGTGCGGGTGCCCCGGCCGGGTGGGGGGGTGGACCGGCCGGGGCACGCGCTTCCCCGTTTCCCGTGGTGGCTTGTCGTGGTGCGGGTCAGTTGTAGGCGGCGAACGCCTTCGAGAAGGCGAACCGGTCCTGGAGGATCGAGCTGCAGGTGGGGTCGGCGGACGGCTTGGTGCCGCCGGCGCACTGCTGGTCACGGGTGCCGGACCACATGGACAGCCAGCCGAGGCCCCTGGACTTGGCGAAGTCCACCAGCTGCGAGGCGTCCTCGACCTTGAAGATCTCGGTGACGACGTCGTTGACGCCGATCATCGGGGTGACGGCGACCGTCTTCCAGGCGTCGGCCTCGCTGAGCCCGAGAACACTCTTGATCTGGGCCTGGGTGGCGGTGGCGGCCTGCTCGGCGTAGGTGCCCATGTCGTCGCTGTACGCCGGCCCGTAGTCCATCGCCATGATGTTGACGGCGTCGATCCGTACGCCGTTCCTCTTGGCGTCGGCGAGCAGGTTCACGCCGTCCTGGGTGAGGCCCTCCGGCATCACCGGGAGGGTGAAGGAGACGTCCAGGTCCGGGTGGCTCTTCTGGAGCTTGGCGATGGCCTGGGCGCGGCGGGTGTTGGCGGCCGTGTCGGGCAGCGCGCTGCCCTCGACGTCGAAGTCGACCTTGGTGAGCCGGTAGGTGTCGACGACCTTGGTGTAGGCGGCGGCCAGCGCGTCCGCCGAGGTGCAGGTGGTGCCGAGTTCGGAGCCGGTGGCGCCGCCGAAGGAGACCCGGACGTCGCCGCCCTTGGCGCGCAGGGCGCCGATCTGGTCGGCGACCGCGTTGCCGCCGAGGTCGCTCACGCCGCCCCACTTGGGGGTGCAGCCGCCGCCGTCGGTGATGAAGGCGAGGTTGTAGTTCTTCACACCGGTCGCCTCGGCGGTCGCGACCAGGTCGAAGGCGGGGAAGAGGGAGGTGTCGACGTAGGGCGCGAAGCCCGCGCCGGCCTCGGTGCCGGTGCCGGTGCTCTGGGTGGGTTCGGCAGTCGGCTCCTCGGTCTTCGTCGGCTCCTCGGTGGGGGTGGGCTCCTCGGTGGGGGTCGGGGCGTCGGTGGGACGGCCGCTGGGCTCGGGCGTGGGGGCGGTCTCCGCACCGCAGGAGGCGCCGTCGACGAGACAGCCGCTCGGGTCGCCGGTGCCCTTGGCGACGAAGCCGACGGTGACGGACTCGCCGGCGGCCAGGCCGTCGGTGTCCCACTTCGCGGACCGCACGGTGACGTGCCGGCCGCTGACGCTGGACTCGGCGTTCCACAGCGAGCCGAGCTCGGTGCCGGCGGGCAGGTCGAACTCGAGCTTCCAGTCCTGGTTCCGCTCGCCGCTGTTGTTGGTGACCACGTACTGGGCGGTGTACCCGGTCGTCCACTCGCTGGTCCTGGTGTACGCGGCGCCGACACCGGCCGCCTGGGCGGTGCTGGTGAACAGGAACGCCCCGCCGCCGGCCACGGCCGCCGCGACCACCGCGCCGATCGCCTTGTTCCTGCCACTGACCCTGCGCCGGTGCGTGCTCATCGCGTGCCTGCCTTCGTTGCCGTTCGAGGGGGTGTGCGGCAGCACGCTAGCGAGCTTGAATCGGACAAAACGCCTGACCCGGGAGGCGGTTGCGGATCTTAGGGTGCGCTTAAGGAAGGGATCGGGAGCGGTTAAAGGAGGGGACCAGCCTGCCGGGTCCGCGACGGCGGCGCACGGTCCCCCGGTGTCCGCGCCGCCGGGGTGCCCGCTCGCGTCCGTCGAGCTGGAGCCAGATCCGCACCTCTGTCCCGCCGAGCACCGACGAGCCGATCCGTACGTCCCCGCCGGTGGACTCGGCGAGCCGGCGCACGATGTCCAGGCCGAGCCCGGTCGAGCCGTCGCTGCCGGAGCCCCGGCCGCGCGCCATCGCCGTCTCCGGGTCGGGTATGCCGGGGCCCGCGTCGGAGACCAGCACGATCACCGCGTCCTCGCCGTTGTGCACGTCGACCGCGAAGGCGGTGCCCTCGGCGGTGTGCCGGAAGACATTGCCGAGCAGCGCGTCGAGGGCGGCGGCCAGGTCCGTACGGGCCACGGGTATCCGCACCGGCCGGTCGGCGCCGGCCATCCGCCATTTGCGGCCCTCGTCCTCGGCGAGCGCCGACCAGAACGACATCCGCTCCCGCACCACTTCGGCCGCGTCGCAGCCGGCGCCCGGTCCGGCGGCGGCGGTCTGCGGCTTGGCGTCCCGGGCGGTGCGGATGATGGTGTCGACCTCCCGCTCCAGCTGCTCGACCGCCGCCCGGGTCTGCTCGGCGGCCGGACCGTCTCCCAGCGAGGCGGCGTTGAGCCGCAGCACGGTCAGCGGGGTACGCAGCCGGTGGGACAGGTCGGCGGCCAGCTCCCGCTCGTTGGCGAGGAGTTGGACGACCTGGTCGGCCATGGAGTTGAACGCGACCGCCGCGAGGCGCAGTTCGGTCGGCCCCTCCTCCGGCACGCGGGCGCCCAGCTTGCCCTCTCCCAGCTCGTGCGCCCCCTCCACCAGCCGCTGTGCGGGCCGCACCATCCGTACGCCCAGCCGGTCGGCGACCGCGACCGAGCCGAGGATCAGGGCGACGCCGACTCCGGCGAGCACCGCCCAGGCCGTGCCGACCCCGTTGGTGACCTCGGCCTCGGGGACGAACACCTCGACGATGGCGATCTCGCCGCTGCTGAGCGCAACCGGCTGGAGCAGCGTGGAACCTCCGGTCACCGTGGCCGTGGAGGCGCGCCCCAGTTTCCGTACCGCCTCGATGTCCTCCTCGGTGGCCCGTCGTTGCCCTATGCCGAGGGGCTCGCCGCCCTGGCCGGCCGGGATGTGCACGGCCATCGCGGCGTCGGAGCCGGCGGAGGCGACGACGCGTTCGAGCTCTTCGCGGTCGGTGGTGATGGACAGCGCGGGGGCGACGGCCGCCGCCTCCCGCTCCGCGTTGGAGAAGGCGCGGTCGCGGGCCATCTCCCGGATGACCAGTCCGAGCGGCACCGCGAACGCGACCACGACCATCGCGGTCACCGCCAGCGACACCTTCACCAGGGCCCATCTCATCGCGGCTGCTCCGCTCCGGCCGGGGGCTCCAGCTTCACGCCGACGCCCCGCAGGGTGTGCAGATAGCGGGGCCGCGCGGCGGTCTCCCCCAACTTGCGGCGCAGCCAGGACAGATGGACGTCTATGGTCTGGTCGTCGCCGTAGGACTGCTGCCACACCTCGGCGAGGAGCTCTTTGCGGGGGACGACCACTCCGGGCCGGCGGGCGAGGAAGGCGAGCAGGTCGAACTCACGTCGGGTCAGGTCGAGTCGCACGCCGTCCAGTTCGGCCTGGCGGCGCAGGGGGTCGACGGTCAGGCCGCCGACGCGGATCACGGGGGAGGGCGCCGCCTCGCCTCCGCCGGAGCGGGCCCGGCGGAGTACGGCCGCCATCCGGGCCGACAGGTGCTCCACCGAGAAAGGTTTGGTCAGATAGTCGTCCGCGCCCGCGTTGAGCAGTCGTACGATCTCCGTCTCGTCGTCCCGGGCGGTCGCGATGATCACCGGTACGTCGGTGATGCCACGCAGCATCTTCAGTGCCTCGGAGCCGTCGAGATCGGGCAGCCCGAGGTCCAGGACGACCACGTCGAAACGGAAGTGGGCGACCTCGCGCAGCGCCTCCAGCGCCGTGCCCACGCTGCGCACGGTGTGCGAGGCGTCGGTGAGCTGCCGGATCAGCGCGGAGCGTACGAACTGGTCGTCCTCGACCACGAGAACACTTGCCATGCGCCGCACCGTACGCCATGCCGGGCAGCCTCGTACGGGCCTGTGGACAACTCCGGAAACCTCCGCAGCCGCGACACTCCTGAGGTGGATGGGGCAGTATGGGCGCACGATGCGCAGAGGACTCGTACATGTACTGGCCTGGCTGCTGGCCACGGGCGCGGCGGTCACGCTGTCGTGGTGGGGCGTCAGCACGGTGATGACGGGCACCGCCTACGATCCGCCCCGCGCCCTGCCCATCGCGGCGGCGCACGAGCAGTCTCAGGCGGTGTCGTCGTCGACGCACCGGCCGTCGGGACCGCAGCCGTCGAAGCCGGACACGCAGCCGCCGAAGCAGTCGGAGAAGCCCGCCGCACCGTCGGCCCCGGCACCGGCCCCGACCACCCCCCAGGCCACGACGCCCCCGCCCGCCGCCTCCTCCCCCGCGGCTCCCGCCGCCTCCGGTGAGGTGAAGGGCTACGACACCAGGGGCGGCCGGGCGGTGTTCGACCTCGGCGACACGTCCGCGTCGCTGGTGTCGGCGACTCCGGGGGCTGGCTGGTCGATGCAGGTGTGGAAGACGGAGACCTGGATCCGGGTGGAGTTCAGCTCGGGCGCGGACCGGGTGACGGTGTTCTGCACCTGGCACGACGGCCCGCCCCGGGTGGAGATCCAGACGTACTGAGGGGCTCCGCCACGGGGTGTCGGACCCGTCTCCGGGCCGGGAAGCGGCGGGCACCCGGCACGCGACCGTGCCGCCCTGTGCCCACCACCACCCGGAAGCCCGCGCATCCGGCCCGCCCGATCGGTGCCGGCACCGGTGAAGCGTCCGCCCAAGGGCCCCTGCTCACCGGGAGATCGAGGCCCGGGGCCCACCCGGTCACTGGAACACGGAAGCCGGTGGTGCCGGTGAGGCGACCGCCGTCGTGTCGGTCACGGGGGCGGCTCCGCCGGTGAAGTCGACCAGTTCGCGGCCGTGTTGGACGCGGCCCGGGTGGGGGTCGGAGGCGGCCCGTCGGGTCAGTTCGGCGAGGGGCAGGGGCGCGTCGGAGGCGACCAGGACGGCGTTGCCGAAGCGTTTGCCGCGCAGCATCGCGGGGTCGGCGATCAGCGCGAGTTCGGCGAACCGGGCGGCCGCGGTGGCGATCTGGCCGCGCAGATGCGTGAGCGGCGGCCCGTCGGCGAGGTTGGCGGCGTAGACCCCGCCGGGGGCGAGGGCTCGACGGACGTCGTCGAGGAACTCGGCCGAGGTCAGGTGGGCGGGCGTACGGGCCCCGCTGAAGACGTCGGCGACGACGAGCCCGGCCCAGCCGTCCGGCACCTTGGCGAGCCCTTCCCGGGCGTCCACCGAACGCACCCGGATGCGGGCCTGCGGGTCCAGTGGCAGTTCACGCCGGACCAGTGACACCAGCGCCGCGTCCCGCTCGACGACCTGCTGGGTGGAACGGGGGCGGGTGGCGGCGACGTACCGCGCGAGGGTGAGGGCACCACCGCCGAGATGCACGGCCCGCAGGGGCTTACCGGGCGGGGCGACGAGATCGACGACATGCCCGAACCGCCGCTGGTACTCGAAGGACAGATACGCGGGGTCATCGAGATCGACATGCGACTGAGGCGCGTCGTCGATCAACAACGTCCACCCACGCCCCCGGTCCCGATCAGCGACAAGCCGGGCGACCCCACCATCGACCCGCTCGACAACACCGTCACCACCGGCCTGCTTACCCCTTGCCCTGCCCATCCCGCCATTGTCCCAGGCAACGCTTCGAGCCCCTCCGGCACTACCCCCAGCCCCTCCGGCGCTTGAGGAGCGGGGTCCAGGGGCAGCGCCCCTGGTGAGGACGGGAACGGGTAGGGGCGGCGGGGGCGAAAACCCCTCCCCCGGCCGAAAATCTCACGCACACCCGTCCGCGGCCTCGATCAACCGCTGGGCCTCGTCCAACGCCTCCCGCAGCATCGCGGGATCCGTCGCCGGCTCGACCTCCCCCGGCGGCAGCAGCCACTCCGACCCCTCCGCAGACGCCGTCGGCACCACGCTCAGCCCGCACCCGTCGGTATCCGTACACGTACTCCCCGGCACGTCCCACCCCGCGGCCGTCCCCGGTGGCACCAGAAACCCCAACGTGTCGCACCCGTCGTCATGCAGCACAGGCCCCACCGCGTCCCCCGCCCCCCTCCGCAGGATGTCGACCGCCTCCAGACCCTGTCGCGCCGGAACCGTGACCACGTCACACTCCGTGTTCGGCAGCTCCAACGGATCGTTGCTCCGACTGGTCATCATCCCGGCCTCCACCACGCACACAGGGCCCTCGGTACGAAAGGCACAACGAGCCGATACGTCAACGGCTACGGCGAAAGTCCGCCGCAAAGGATGGCAGTTCATGGCAGATCACGGATGACATATCCGGATTGTTGCCAAACTTCGCGTAGTGACTCCGTCACAGCAGGTACGTTCTAGCCCGCCGGAAACAGGGCAGCACTCGGACAACTCGTCCTGATTCCGGCATGGTTCGACGGTTCGCAGAGAGGACCCGGCCATGGCGTCGTCAACGGTGCCCTCGTCCCAGCCCCCACGGCCCCCACGGCCGAATCTCGTCTTCCGGCGACTGCGCGGAGCGCGCTCGCCGGCCGAGTTCGCCGCGGTGGTCCGGCGGGCCGCCCGCGAGATCGGCGAGCGGGTCAGCTGTGACGCTCGGTATGTGCACCGCGTCGAGGCGGGTGAGATCCGCTGCCCGAACTACGCCTATGAGCGGGTGTTCCTGCACATGTTCCCCGGCCGCACACTGACCGACCTGGGCTTCGCGCCCCGCTCGTCGGTGCGCGGGCGCGGAACGCGGGCCGCGGGGGACGACCGGCTCCCGGCCCGCACCGAGAACCCGGCGAACGCCACGACTGAGAACAGCGGGGCGTACGAGCCGTATGAGACGCAGGACCGGTACGACACGTACGACACGCACGACCACGAGGAGAGCGACGTGCTGCGTCGCGCATTCATGACCGGAGGGGGCGCCACGATGGCGGCCGCCTCGCTGGGCCCGTACGGATTCGCCCCGGACGCCTCGGCGGCGCAGCGCGCCGTGCGCCGCCCGGGGGCGAGCGACGCGGGCGCGCTGGAGGAGGCCGTACGCCGGATCCGGCTGCTGGACGACCGGCACGGGGCCGACGGGCTGTACCGCCGGGCGGCGGCCCCCTTGCGGGCCGCCTACGCGCTGCTGGACGCCGGGACGACCCGGCAGCGCACGGCCGACCGGCTGTACGCGGGCGCCGGTGAGCTGGCCATCTCGGTGGGCTGGCTGGCGCACGACTCGGGCCGTTTCGACGACGCGCGTTCGCACTACGCGGAGGCGCTGGCGACCGCGCGGGTGACGGGGGATCCGGGTGTCGAGGCGCACGCCTTCTGCAATACGGCCTTCCTCGCGCGGGACACGGGCCGGCCGCGGGAGGCGGTACGGGCGGCGCAGGCCGCCCAGCGGGCGGCGCGTCCGCTGGGCTCGCCACGGCTGATGTCGCTGCTGGCGCTGCGGGAGGCGGGCGGCTGGGCGGGGCTCGCCGACCGCACGGGCTGCGAGCAGGCACTGGCACGCGCGCAGGCGTACTTCGACCGCGGTCCGGCGGAGGCGGACCCCGAGTGGATGAGCTTCTACGGCGAGGCGGAGCTGGAGGGCCTGGAGGCGCAGTGCTGGTCGACGCTGGGCGACTGGCCGCGCGCGGCACGGCACGCGCGCAGGGCGGCGGAACTCCAGGATCCGCACTTCACCCGCAACATCGCCCTGTACACGGCGGAACTGGCCGACGACCTGGCCCGGGGCGGCCGCCCCGACGAGGCGGCCACGGCGGGCATGCGCGTCCTGGACCTCCTCAACGAGGTCCAGTCCTCCCGCGTCCGCACGATGCTGGCAGGCACGTCCCGAGTCCTCCTCCCCCACCGCCGAGCAGCCGAGGTCTCCACCTTCCTGGACCGCCACGCCTCCCTACCCCGCGCGGTATAGGCCAACTGCACCGCCTCCGCAGCTGCGGGCAATCGTGGGTGGGCCCGCACCGCGTAACTGCGGGCAATCGTGGGTGGGCCCGCACCGCGTAACTGCGGGCAATCGTGCCGCTACGGCGGCACGGGTGGGCGCAGCGGCACCCCGCAAACGCCGGGCCGCGCAACACCCCCGCCCAGCTCCCACGCGGATGCCCGCACCGCGTAACAGCGGGCAATCGTGCCGCTATGGCGGCACGGGTGGGCGCAGCGGCACCCCGCAAACGCCGGGCCGCGCAACACCCCCGCCCAGCTCCCCCGCGGCGCACCCGTGAACGCCGGCCACAACCGAAGCTCAGCCCGCCAGATGCCCGGTCTCGTTCCACGACTCGATCGCCGGCTCCCCGTACGCCCACCCCAGCACGGACAGCGACGTCGGATTCAAACGAATCCGCGCCGCGAACGACAGCGGCAGCCCCAACCACCGAGCCCCGATCGCCCGAAGCACATGCCCATGCGCGAAGACCAGCACATCCCGCGAAGCCCCCCGCGCCCAGGCGACCACCTCATCCGCCCGCGCGGTCACCTCCGCGAGCGTCTCCCCCTCCGGCACCCCGTCCCGCCAGATCAGCCACCCCGGACGCACAACCTGTATCTCCGCCGGCGTCAGCCCCTCGTACGCCCCGTAGTCCCACTCCATGAGCGTGTCCCACACGTCCGCCCGCTCACCGAACCCCGCCAGCTCACACGTCTCCCGCGCGCGCACCAGCGGACTGGTCCGCACCTCGACCCCGGCCAGCCCGTCGTACGGCGCCCGCCGCAGCCGCTCGCCGAGCAGCTTGGCCCCCTGCCGGCCCTCGTCGAGGAGCGGCACATCGGTCCTGCCGGTGTGCTTGCCGGACAGTGACCATGCGGTCTGTCCGTGCCGGGCCAGCAGGATGCGCGGTGCCATAGGAGACCTTCCGGGAAAAATCGCAGGCGGAACGCATCCATCATCGCGCACGCTGGTCAGGGGCAACCCGAGGGGCGATCTCCGCGTCTCTCAGGGCCGAGGGCATGTCACGTGGGACGCGTCCACACCGTAGAGTGGCTGGCCGCCGACCGGGGCGCCACAAGAACGAAGAAGGGGGAGCGATCGGATGCCGCACACCGAGACACCAGGCACCGAGGCTGCCCCGGCGACCCGGCTGCGCTGGTGGACGGAGCTGCCGCTCATCGTCCTGGTGTACGCCTGCTACTCGGCCGGCCGGCTCGTCGTCCGCGGGGACGTCTCCGACGCCGTCGACCACGGCCTGGCGATCCTGCGCATAGAGAAGGCGCTGTACCTCAACGCCGAGCACCCGCTGAACCGCCTCTTCACGCGTGAGCCATGGATCGGCATACCCGCCGACTTCTGGTACGCGTCACTGCACTACCTGGTGACCCCGGCGGTCCTCATCTGGCTGTTCCGCTCCCACGCGGTGCGCTACCGGGCCGCGCGGACGTGGCTGATGACGTCGACGTTCATCGGCCTGATCGGTTTCACCCTGCTGCCGACGTGCCCGCCCCGGCTGCTCGACGCGAGTTACGGCTTCGTGGACACGATGGCGCACTACAGCTCGTACGGCTGGTGGGGCGGCGAGGCGAGCGCCCCGCGCGGGCTGGGCGGTATGACGAACCAGTACGCGGCGATGCCGAGCCTCCATGTGGGCTGGGCGCTGTGGTGCGGAGTGATCCTGTGGCGGTACGGCCGTACGCGGCTGACGAAGACGGCCGCCGTGGTCTATCCGCTGGTGACGACGATCGTGGTGATGGGCACCGCGAACCACTACTTCCTCGACGCGGCCGCGGGCGCCGCCGTCATGGGTGCCGGTCTGCTGCTGGCCCCGTTCGTGACGCGGGGCGCGGACCGGCTGAAGGCCCGCTTCCTGCCCGGCGCCACGCCCGTCCCGGCGGACTCCGAGGGCGCTCCTTCCCCGATTGTCAGTGCCGGATGCCAGACTTCCCCGGGTGAGCGATTTCCACGGCAGCGGTACCCCGAGTCGCGGTACGGATCAGGATCCGAACCGGGTGCCTCCCCCTCGGACGCGGGAGAAGGCGCTGCGGCACCGGCTCGCTGAGCTGCGCGGCCCGGAGGTGCAGGCCAAGGCGCTGGACGCGCGCGCCCTGGCCGCCCTCGCCGCCAACCCGGGGTGCAGACGGCGCGCGATCCTCGACGGCGCCGGGGTGAACAAGGCGGTGCTGGCGGACGCACTGGGCTCGCCGTCGGTCTTCGGCCAGTCCCAGTTCGCGTTCGTGCGGGGCAACGCGTTCGAGGCGAAGGTCAAGGCGGACGGCGGTACGGAGCTGCTGCGCCTGGCTCACGAGAAGCTGGACCGCGCGGCCGAACCGCCCGCCGGCGCCCGTGTGCCCGACCTCGCCGCGCAGGGCCCCCAGGGGCGTACGGCCCGTACGGAGCTGGCGCTGCGCGAGGCCACCGAGTCGCCCGGCGTCTGGACGTTGCTCGACCACCCGATGCTCGCGCTGGACGTGGCCGGGTCCCCCGCCTTCCTGGAGCCGGACGCGGTGGTGGTGCACCCGGACGGCAGCTGGACGGTCGTGGAGATCAAGTCGTTCCCGATGCTGGACGGCGCCGCGGACCCGGCGAAAGTCGGCGCGGCGGCCCGCCAGGCGGCGGTGTACGTGCTGGCGCTCGAGCAGGTCGCCACGCGATTCGAGTCCGCCCCGCGCGTACGGCACCGGATCCTGCTGGTGTGCCCGAAGGACTTCTCCAACCTGCCCACCGCGTCCGCCGTGGACGTGCGCAAGCAGCGGGCGGTGACCTCCCGGCAGCTGGACCGGCTGACCAGGATCGAGGAGATCGCCGACACGCTCCCTGAGGGCACGTGCTTCTCTCCGGAGCTGCCCGCCGAACAGCTGGCGGAGGCGGTGGAGTCGGTCCCGGCGGCCTACGCGCCGGAGTGCCTGTCCGCGTGCGAGCTGGCCTTCCACTGCCGAGACCGTTCCCGCGCCGAGGACATGGTGACCCGTCTGGGCCGTCCGGTGCGGGCGGAGCTGGGCGGGCTGACGACGATCGGGGACGTGCTGGCGGCCGCCCGCGGTGAGGCCGGTGACCCCGGCGATCCGGCGGTGGCGGCATTGCGGCGCGCGGCGGCCCTGCGCGCGGAGGCGCTGGCGACGGCCGCCCCGGAGGTGGCCCCTTGTCCCTGATCGCCACCCTCGCCCGCCTCGAGGCCGTCAGCACCGGCCGCGCCCAGCCCGCGGCCACCGTCAGGCACCGGCATCTGTCCGAGCGCCCTCTGGTGTTCGTGCCGCTCATCACCGCCGGTGAGGCGGGCGCCCCGCTCGGCGCGCTGGTGGGCACCGACCGGGACGCGCCCCGCCTGCTGGCCGTACCGCAGCCGCGCGACCGCGACCTGCGGTTCGCGTTCCTGGCCGAGCTGGCCGACGTGGTGCTGCCGTATCTGGACGGTTTCGCGGACCTGGTGGAGGCCGCCGAACGCTCGGAGACCGACCCGGAGACCGGCAAGCGGGTCAAGGTCGAGGTCGAGCTGTGCGCGGACGCGCCCCAGCTGATCGTTCCGTCCCGGGCCGGCATCGACCTCGTACGGCTGCTCGGCCGGTCGACGCGTTTCAGGCGTACGGCGGAGCAGGACCCGGAGGCCCCGTTCCCTGCGCCGCCGCACGTGCCGCTGCTCGGGCGGTGGCTGACGCACTTCGGGGAGCGGTCCCGGGTGCCGGGATCGTCCCTGCTGCTCGCCATGACGGACGTACTGTCGCGGCACTGGGCGACCGGTCAGTCCTCCCTGGAGGACCAGCACCTGGGGGCGCTGCTCGCCTGGATCGACCCGCCCGAGGGCCGTTCGGGCGCGGAGGCCGCGCAGGAGGCGGAGCTCGCGCGGGACGCCGACGGCCAGTTGCTGTGCCCGCCCGCGGGCCCGGCGACCGACCCGGCGTTCGACAACAGGCTGCTCGCTCCGGCGATCGAGCGCTACGACCGCGCGCGTACGGCGTTCGCGGCGGCGGAGGACGGCCTGGAGGCCGACGACCGCCTGGGCGCGCTGACCGGGGCCGAGCGGGAGATCCGCGCGCTGGTGGAGAGCCGTACGAGGCCGACCTGGGACGCGGTGTGGAGGGGCCTCGATCTGCTGGCGGGGCTTCCGGAGGGCGCGCGCGTGGAGGAGCGCTGGACGCGTGACCGCTGGTCGTTCACCGGCCACCGGGACCGTGTGACGGCGGGCGAGCCGCCGCAGCCGCGCCGCGACGACGCGGTCACGGCGGCGAACAAGCTCGCCACGCGCGAGCGGGAGCAGGCCCGCCTCGAGGCCCAGGAGGCGCTCGACGACCCGCTGGCGATGGCGGCCCGGCGGCTGTCCGGGGAGGCGTTCGCGGGCGAGGTGGTCGATGTGGTGATGGCGTACAGCGAGAGCAAGCGTCCGAGCCCGCGCCCGCTGGTCACCGTCCGCACGGACGACCGCCCGCACCTCGGTGAGCGGGTGCGGGCGTACCGCTCGCTGGGCGGGAAACCGCAGGCGGCGGAGTTCGTGGGCTACGAGGACGGCCCGGACGGCGGTCTGCTGGTCCTGCGTGTCATGGACAAGATGGGCCGGGGCAAGGAGCCGGAGGAGGGTTCGGTCCCGGAGAAGGGCGACCGCGTGTGCTTCACGCTGTTCGAGCACGAACCGCGCGGCGGGGCGAAGCTGCCCGACCCGGAGGAGACCCCGTGGACCCATGGCGGCCCGCCCGGTGAGGAGACCGTACCGGAGCCCGCCGACCCGGTGACCGAGGAGGACGTTCTGTGACCGCCCCCGCCCAGCAGGCCGTGTTCGATCCGGGCGCGGAGGCGACCCGCGCCACCGACGCGATCCTCCGCGACACGTTGCGCGGCACCGCGCGAGGTGTCGTCGTGGACTCCCCGCCGGGCGCCGGCAAGTCCACGCTGGTGGTGCGCGCGGCGCTGGAGCTGGCGGAGGCGGGCCGCCCGCTGATGGTGGTGGCGCAGACCAACGCCCAGGTCGACGACCTGGTCCTGCGTCTCGCCGAGAAGAACCCGGACCTGCCGGTGGGCCGCCTCCACAGCAGCGACACGGACCCCTACGACAAGGCCCTCGACGCGCTGGACAACGTCCGCAAGTCGGCGAAGGCGGGCGATCTCACCGGTCTGCCCGTGGTGATCTCCACGGCGGCGAAGTGGGCGCACGTCAAGGGCGTGGAGCCGTGGGAGCACGCGATCGTCGACGAGGCGTACCAGATGCGCTCGGACGCGCTGCTCGCCGTGGCGGGCCTGTTCGAGCGGGCCCTGTTCGTCGGCGACCCGGGCCAGCTGGACCCGTTCTCGATCGTGGGCAGCGAACAGTGGGCGGGCCTGTCGTACGACCCCTCGGCCTCCGCGGTCACGACCCTCCTGGCCCATAACCCCGACCTGCCCCAGCACCGCCTCCCGGTCTCCTGGCGCCTCCCGGCCTCGGCGGCGCCCCTGGTGTCGGACGCGTTCTACCCGTTCACCCCGTTCCGCAGCGGCACGACGCACGATGACCGCGCGCTCTCGTTCTCGGTCCCGTCGGACGGCACGCCCCCGGACCGGGTGATCGACGAGGCGGCGGCGTCGGGCTGGTCCCTCCTGCAGCTCCCCGCCCGCCACACCCCCCGCACGGACCCGGAGGCGATCCACGCGGTCGCCCTGCTGGTCCGCCGCCTCCTGGACCGCGGCGGCGCGGCGACCTCCGAACGCTCCTCTGACCCGACCCCCCTCACGGCGGACCGCATCGCGGTGGGCACAGCCCACAGAGACCAGGCGGCGGCAATCCGTTCAGCCCTCACGGAACTGGCCGTAACAGACGTCACGGTGGACACGGCGAACCGCCTCCAGGGCCGCGAATACGACGTCACGGTCGTCCTCCACCCCCTCTCCGGCCGCCCCGACGCCACGGCCTTCCACCTGGAAACCGGCCGCCTCTGCGTCCTGACCTCCCGCCACCGCCACGCCTGCATCGTGGTCTGCCGAGAGGGAGTAACGGACCTGCTCGACGACTACCCGTCCACGGAACCGGTCCAGCTCGGAACCCTGGTCAAATTCCCGGACGGCTGGGAGGCGAACCACGCGGTACTGGCCCACCTGGCGGAACACCGGGTGGAGTGGCGAACCTGACCAGGACTCACCAGAGGTCTGCAGCATCGCGGCTGTGCCCGGCATATGGATCGGCCTCGAAGCCCGTGCCCGGCAAAGTGACTGGTGGTGGACCGGCTTCCTGACGCTCGTCTGGGCCGGTGCGGCGCCAACCACGGCACTGCCCACGCAGGCCACAAACCGATGGTGGTGGGTTGGCGGCGTCAGGGCCTTCTGGCTGACCGCGTTCTTCCACATCGCCAACCGTGGCTACGGACGGACGCTCCTCACGCCCAGGGGTGTAGCTCCACACCCTCACCGGTCGCAGAAGTATCCGGTGGGACGAGATCGCCCGAATCGAGAAGCGGCGCCACCGAATCAGGAGCGGCGAGTGGTGGGACGTACGCGCTGTCCGCCTCCATGGACGGTCACTTACTGTGGCGGGCGCCCGCACCCACGCAAGGCTGCGCCTCCAACGCCCGGCCATCGACGCCCTGACCAGCGCCCTCGGTCCTGTCAACGACGACCCCCGACAAGCCACCTGCCGCGGTAGACGTCCGCCAACGTTGCCGCTGACGTTGAAAGGGTGGGGTGACTGGGTTACGGGGGCTCCAGCGCCAGTCCGGTCTCGGCGATAAATCCGTCGAGGACCTCAGGCCGACGTTGGATACCGCGTAGGCGGTTCTTCACGAGCGGAGTGAGGTCTTCGATCGCGCGGGGTGCAAGATTGGCCAGGGACTTCTTCACATGGGCCCAGACACCTTCGACGGGATTGAGGTCGGGCGCGTAGGGCGGGAGCTTGACGATGGTGAGCCAGTCGCTGTTGCGGTCGCAGAACTCCCGCAGGGCCTTGGCGTGGTGGGTGCTGGCGTTGTCCCACACCACGATCAGCGGCGCCCCGAGTCGTCGGTACGTATCGGTGAGAAGGGCGGCGAACTCGCGAGCCCTGAAGCCCTTCTCTCGCCCGTACGGCCCCGGTATGTCTGCGTCCGGTAGATCAGACGGGTCTCGCGGCCCGGTCTGAGGCAGATCATCCCGGCCATCAGGACCCGGCCCGAGCCCCTCCCCGTCACCTTGATCACCGGAGTCCGGCCACGCCGGGACCACGTACGGCCCTTCGCAGGCTTCAGGTCCTGCCCGGCCTCGTCCTCGAAGACTATCCACACGCCCAGGAGCTGGGCCGTCCTCTTACCCGCGACCACTGCTCCGCCCGCCACCGCGCGACCGCTTGCTCGTCGCGTTCGACCGCCCGGTGCGCGGGCACCTGCGGCGACCAGCCCAGCCGGTGCAGCAGATACGACACCCCACGCGGGGTGTACCGGTAGCCGAACAGGCTATGGATCAGCTCCGCGACCCTGGCAAGGGTCCACCGCTGATCCTCCATCCAGCCGTGCGCGGCCGGGCCGGCCTCCAACTCGACCTGCAGGCGTTCCGCCTGGCCATCACTGAGCTGACACGGAAAGCCGCCGGCCCCCTTGGACACCAGAGCCGCTCTGCCGCCCTTGCGCCAGGCAGCGTGCCAGGCGTACGCCGACTTCCGCGACACCCGTAACCGGCGGGCCACCTCCGGCGGCCGCACCCCCTGCTCGAACATCTCCGCGGCCCCGAAACGCACCACTTCACGCTTCGCCCGCCCCGCAGCGGTCAGACCGCCGCCATCCGCGTACCTCATGACGAGGATGCAGCACCACCAACGCCCGCTGTCACCCCACCCTTGCAACCTCAGCGTCAGACCACGCTGAAGCCCCGCCAGGTGACACCTGGCGGGGCTTCAGATTTGCACCCGTGGATTCACTCCCGGTGCCGCTGATTGGGCATCATCACCGAGGCGTCACAACGCATCCGAGGTGCCCCCCTCTCTTACGAGAGAGGATCAGAGCGTATCGATTTCGTTCCCGTTTGAGTCAATGATCGCGTAGTCGCCGGGATAGGGGACCCAAACCCCAATCCCATTAGGCCACGAGACAATCTCAAGCGAGGCCACGTTTGAGATTGCGGTCCGGAGAAAGACCGCCTCACCGTCGCTCAGGGAGAAGGTGGTTCCTACCGGCTCGAAGCACACCTCGACGCTTTCCCCTTGCGCCGCCGCAAATTTTAGGTCTACGACCTGCTCTTCCTTGCCCACGTGACTATCTCCAAGCATCGATGATCTCCTGAGTCAGCACCACGCGCGCCGGTGCAGTCTTTCCACCCTTCCCTGCAAGCGCTGCACTCTGGTAGAAGTCCTGCAATTTCTCGGCGTCCCCCCTGCTCGCCAACCCTCTCAATTCAGCCGGAGAGCGTGTTCCTATGAGGTGAGAGGGATCTCCAGAACCCCAGACACGCCCGCCCACTTCTTGCAGGGTGCCACCTTCAAGTTTCGGAACGCCGACCCTGCCGCCCGGATTGGTGAGATCGGTGGCGTTCCCCTTGGAGTCGACCGAGAAGCGAGGATCACAGTTGCTGTTGTGAACGAGGACTGGCGTCTGACCAGCGAGTACATAGTACGTGTGGGAATCCGTGACCGTCAGGTTGTGCACTCTCGCCGGCTGCGACCAGCGGTCAATGTCGGCGATCGCGACCCGCTGTCCCTCCGCGGTACGCAATTCCTGTCCGATGGTGAGTTCGCCCGCGTCGACCCACGAATCGAGACCTGGCACCCAGAACGGGTGGCCATCGGTCGCGGTCACGCCCACTTGCTCACCATCGATCGTGAGAGTGAGCGTCACCAGAGCCTTGGGGCCTTCGCCAAGGATCTCGGCGGTGACCGTCTCGGTCTCGGTTCTCCCCGTTATCGGATCCGTCGCCAGGACCTTGTCGCCAATTTCGACGTCCTCGATGGGCTTCGTTGTGCCATCCGCCATCAGAACTTCGGTGCCGGGGACAAAACTGTTGGGGTTACACGCCTTGACGACCTTCAGCCCCTTGAACACCCGCGCCCAGGGCAGATCCGTCGCCGCCCAGCCGCACGCCGTGAGGCTGTCGCCGCTCAGACAGCTCTTCCAGGCGTCGAAGTCGGGAACCACCAGGGACACGACGATCTTCTCGAACAGGGTCTGCTCGTAGTTGATGATGCCGAGCGCCTCAGCCGCGCCGCAGAACGCGTCGAGACCGGCGTCCATCTGGAAGCACTTGCGTTCCGCCCACGCCTCGAGCTGCTTCTCGCCCTCGTACTGCGGGAACATCGCCGCCAACTCGCGAGCAGTCGGCACACGGATGTTCTCGATGAAGATCCCGCCCTCTTTCTCGGTGACCTTGACCGTCACCGCCGGCGAGCTGGTGGACTGCTTGGACGTCCCGGACCTGCCCACCCGATAGTCGACGTTGCCGTCGTGGTCATAGCAGGTGTATGTCGTGCAGCCCGGCCCGTTGCCTTTACTCGGGGCCCAGACAGAGTCCGGGTTGTTCGCGCTGCATCCGTCGCAGTACAAGCCCGATGGGTCGGAGAAGGTCAGCGGGTTGTTGTTGCTGTAGGTGTAGCCGTTGATCTGCTGCGGGTCGGTCAAGTCCATGATCGGGTCGACCGAGAGGAAGCGGCCCGTGGACGGGTCGTACTCCCGCGCGCCCAGGTGGGTCAGGCCGGTGGAGACGTCCTGCGTGCCGCCGACGAAGCCCTTGGTTCCGGGCCAGTCGGCCGGCTCCTCGCCCCGGGTCCCCCCGAAGGGGCTGGTGCGGCGCTGAGTCAGTTTCTGCGTCGCCGCGTCGATGGCGAGCAGTGCCGTGCCGTGGTGGTCGGCGGTGGTGAAGGAGACGCTACCGTCGTCCTCCTGGACGGCCGTGTGGCCGCCGCCGAGGTCGATGTACCGGGTGCCCTTCGCCGTGGTACTGCCGTTGGCGACGGTGACCTCGGTGGCGCCGAGGTAGAGGGTGGTCTCGGTGGGTGTCCGGGCGATCAGCCGGTTTCCGTCGGCGTCGTGGACGTACTCCGTGACCTTGGAAGAGCCGCCTTCGACGGGCTCGGTGACCTTGGTGAGCCGGCCTTCGGCGTCCCAGTCGAGTTTCTGCGTGGTGCCGTTGCCCAGGGTGCGGGTGTCGGTGTTGCCGGTGGCGTCGTAGGTGTAGGAGTCGCCGGCGGTGACGCCGGGTCCGGTGCGGGTGACCGTCTCCAGGCCGTGCGGGCGGACCGCGGTCGCGCCCGGGGCCGGGTAGTCGTAAGTGCTGGTGACGTTCTTCGTGGTGTCACCAGTGGTGTCGTGCTGGACCTCGGTGCTGCGGTTGCCGGTCTTGTCGTAGCCGTAGGAGGTCCAGTATGGGACCGGGCCGCCCAGTACCGAGGCGTCGGGTGTGCTCGCGCAGGCGGCGGTGGGCTGGGTCCAGGCCTCCGTCATGCGACGCAGGTGGTCATAGGTGAAGCACTGGGTGTCCGTGCCGGAGCGGGAGGTGTCGGAGACGGCCAGGACATTGCCGGCCTCGTCGTAGCGGAAGGTGGAGGCCTGGTCGACGCCCGCGACGTCCTGACGGTCGACCCGGGTGAACGACAGCCGCTGGGTACCGGGTTCGTACTCGTTGGTGCCCCAAGCCTTCTTCCCGCCGCTGTCCGACAGTTCGTACTGCAACGGTTTGCCGGTCAGGCTGTACGACGCCGTGGCCTTGAGGCCTTCGCGGCCGTCCACGGCTATGGGCCGCAGTGTGTCGTCCTCGTACTCGAAGGCCACAGAGGACGCGGCCAGAGAGCCCGCCTTGGGCAAGCCCACTGCGGCAACCAGTCCGGACCCCTTGTACGAGGTGCCCGAGAGGTACGTGCCGGACAGTCCGGTGTTGGCGTCGGACTCCGGGATCGTCACCGAGGTACGCAGTGGCCGGTACAGCCGGTCGTAGGCCACCACCTCGGAGGTGTAGGCCAGACCGCCGTCCGCGTAGCGGGTGGACTGGGCAAGGTGTCCCTTGGCGCCGCTGACCGTGTCATAGGTCCACTTGGCGCGTAGCGGGCCGGTGGTGGAGCCGGAGCGCAGCTCCGTCTTGCGGCCGAGACCGTCGTAGACGTTGACGAGGGTGGTGTCGCGGGCGTCGACCGTGGAAGTGAGCCTGCCCCGCCGAGGAAGGACGCGCCCTGCGGCCGGAGGGGCCATGCGGCCGCGATCGGCCCGACGTCACCCAGTCAGGCTGTACGTCTCGCGGGCTCCGGTTGCTCACCAAGTTCGCACCAGACGTACTTGCCCCGGCTGCCCTCCCTCGTCAGCGGTTGCCATCCCCATACGTCGGCGCAGGCGCGGACCAGGGCCAGTCCCCGGCCGTCCTCCTGGTCGACGGTGAGGGCCAGTGGCTGGGGCGGTTGCGGCGGGAGGGGGTCGGCGTCCCAGGCTCCGATCCGCAGGACACCCGTGCCCGACCAGCGGACGCGCAGGGCGGCCGGCCCCTTGGTGTGGCGTACGGCGTTCGACACCAGTTCCGTGGCCAGGAGTTCGGCCACGTCGACCAGGCGGATCAGACCGTGCATGGTGAGGATCAGGCGGAGGGTGCGGCGGCAGATGGTGACCGCACGGGGGTCGTTGGGGATGGAGAGGCAGTACTCCCACGGGTCGTTTTCGGGCATGCGGATTCCTTCCAGCATCAGAGGGGTCGAGGTAGAGGCCGGTGTCGTTGGCGCGTCCGTCATGACAGGACGGAGCGGTGCACTTCCGGCACATCGCCGACACACACAGTGCGCGTCGCGTCACTCAAAGTAGGACCTAAATTTAGGTCCGCGCAAGCCGCTGTCGTAAAGTTGCCCTCGAAAGAGGCATCCCTTCATGGCAGTTGAGGGCGGGGAAAGAGTCATGGCGCGTCGCCAGCAGCCCACCGCACGACAGATGCGGCTGGGGCTTGAGCTGCGGAAACTTCGCGAGGCCGCAGGACTCAAGGCACGCGAGGCAGCCGCGCTACTCGGAGCCGACTCGGTACAGATGAGTCAGATCGAGTCCGGGATCTCGGGAGTGAGCGAGGCACGCATTCGCCGCCTGGCCGCCCACTACTCCTGCGCGAACGAAAAGTTGATCGCCGCGCTGGTGGGCATGGCGAGCGACCGGACGTCTGGGTGGTGGGAGGAGTACCGAGGAGATCTGCCCACGCAGTTCCTGGATCTCTCCGAGTTGGAGCATCATGCCCGCTACCGGCGGGACGTGGACTTTCTGCATGTCCCGGGTCTTCTGCAGACCGAGGAGTACTCCCGGGCGCTTTTCTCGTATGTGAATCCCGAGTTCCCCGAGGACGAGGTGGAGCGCTGGGTGGAGCACCGGATGCGGCGCAAGGTCATCATCGAGCGTGCCGATCCGGTCACGTACGAAGCCGTGATCCATGAGGGGGCGCTGCGCATTCGGGTCGGAGACCGAGCCGCGGCACGGCGACAACTCGCGCGCGTGCTGGTCATGTCCGAGATCAGCCATATCAGCGTGCGCGTCATCCCTTTCGATGTGGACGGGTTCGGCGGGGCCGGGAGCGTCATGGTGTACGCGGGCTCCGTCGTCCCCGAGCTGGACACCGTGGTTCGTGACGGACCCAACGGTCCGGTGTTCATCGACGCCGAGGCTCAGTTGAACCGCTATCGAACGCTTTTCCGTAGGGTGGAAGCGGTGTCACTCGATCCTGAGCGTTCGCGTGACTTCATCCAAGGGCTGACGAAGGAGCTGTGAGGGCACGATGACCCCGGACATCTGGAAGAAGTCGTCCTACTCCGGCGGTGGGCAGGGGGATGCCTGCGTAGAGGTCGCCCACCGCCACCCCCGCATGGCCATCCGCGACTCCAAGGCCCCGGAGCGGGCCGTGCTCACCTTCCCCGCGCACGCCTTCGCCGCCTTCACCGCCCACCTCGGCACCCTCCAGCCTCTGTGAACCTTCGCATCGAGCTGGACGTCCGGAAACGGAATACGACGGGGTGTACATGGTGCTGGGGAGTACCGGGCGCTACCCCGCCATCGTCTCGGGGGTCCGGCACCGGGAGCCGGAGTTCAAGAGGGGGATCGAGGCGGCCGTGCACGAGGTGGCGCCGGAGGCCGTCGTCGGGCTGCTCTGCGTCGACGTCGACATCGAGCGGGCCCTCGCCGGAGGGCACGCTCTGAATCCCACCGGCGACGCATACCGTCCCGCCCGCTGGGAAGCCATTTTCGCGGTGGGCCCCGGGGCCTCTTGCGGGGGCGCGGGACAATGGACGGTGGCCCGCCCCGCCGGGGAGGGGTGATCGCGACGTATGGAGGAGAAGTCATGGCGGAGCACACGCCGCGCCGGGAGCAGCCGCGGCTACGCCCCGCGCCCCTGCTGTTCGAGCCCGCGGAGGCGGCCTCGGATCCCGAGCACTTCTTCGACCTGGAGTCGGTCGAGGATCCGCGTGAGCTGCTGGAGCGGTCGACGGAGCTGACGCTCGCGTTCCGGGCCGCGGCGGACCGGGCGACGGAGTTCCAGGCGATGGCGGCGGCCCAGCTGGCCGATCCCCGGCGCTTCGACCGGCTGACGCCGGCGGACATCGCCGAGCGTGCCGAGTGGACCGAGGACTACGCGAAGAAGATGGTCGAGTTCGGGCGGGATCTGCTGCGGGGCACGGACGGTGGCGCCGGCGGTCTCGGGGGCGTCGAGTCCGTGTAGCGAGAAGGCAGCGGCAGGGTGGGCACGATACCCCTCCCCGCGCCTTCGCATCGTCGGTTTCGGCAACTCTGCGGAACCGTTCCCTCACAGCAGGTAGATCTTTCGGTATGAGCAGTCCACGGAATGACTCCGACGCCAGTGGCGTCACCCCCGAGGGTGTCTCCTGGCTCGCCTCGGCGGGGACGTATCCGCGCAGCACGCTCTCGCACTGGGCGGAGCGGCCGGACGCCCCGGTCGTACTGCCCTGCGGTGTGGTCTTCGACGTGGTCAGCGCGCCCGCGATCTTCGGGCGGCGGATGCTGGACCGGCTGTGGGAGGACGGCCCGGGATCGGGGCCGGTCGCCGAGTTCCGGGGGCGGATGCTGCTGTTCGCCGCGCCCGGTACGGCGCAGCGGCTCCCCGCGCTCATGGAGTGGGAGGAGTGGGCCGCCGCGCGGGGCACGCGCACCGACGGGGTGCCGCCCCTGCTCTGTCACGGCACCGGCGACGCCGTCACCGTGCCCGCGCCCACTCCCTGCTCCGGGGCCCGCTGGCTCGTCGCGCCCGACGCGCGTCACCCCTGGCTGCCGGGCCCGGAGGTGCTGCTGTGGGCGGCCGTGCGGGCGGCTCGCGCGGCCGTGCGGATATCGATTTTTCCTCCCGCGGACCGTGATGCTAATGTCTACGACGTCAGCAGGCGCCGCTAGCTCAGTTGGTTAGAGCAGCTGACTCTTAATCAGCGGGTCCGGGGTTCGAGTCCCTGGCGGCGCACGACACGACGAAGGCCCCTCGCGGAAGCGAGGGGCCTTCGTCGCATCTATCCGGTGGTGATCCGCACCGTCCAGGCGCCGGACGCCGTACGGTCCTCCACCTCGACCCGTACGGACTCCCCCGGCACGGTGAAGCTCTCGCCGAGGGCGACCGGGGCGTCGGCAAGGGGTGGGTAGACGGAGTCCGCCCAGCAGGCCTCCGTGTGCGGATGGGCGTCCACGACCTCGATGGGGCCGCGCCCGGAGCGGGTACCGCCGCTCACCCGGTACACCAGCACCCCCTGCCGGCAGGCCGCGCGGTCGTTGCCGACCGGGCCCCGGGCCTCGAAGGCCAGCACACTGTCCGGGCCGGTGCGTACGACCGCCAGCTTGGTCCCCCGCCCGAGCCCGAAGCTCGGCGCCCCCGCCGCACCCGTCACCGGGGTCCCCGGGCCCGCCCCCAGCGGCTCCAGCGTCAGCCGTACCGGCCCCGCCTCCTGTACGCACCGCACCTGCCGGGAGTCCAGCCAGCCCAGCTTCCACTTGTGCCAGCCGAAGAGATCCGGTGCGAGCGCGAACTGGCTGCCCATCAGGTCCCAGTCACCCACATGGGTGTCCCAGTCGCCCTTGCCGTCCACGGGCCGGTGGTAGAGGTCGGGCAGATCGAAGACGTGCCCGGTCTCGTGGGCGAGGACCAGGCGGTCCGGGGGGTGGTTCTCGAAGACCGTGACGACCCGGCGGATGTCGGTGCCGTCGGCGCGCAGCGGACGGTCCAGGTTCACGACCTTCGTGGCGTCGGAGTCCACGCCCGGCGCGTCCGGGTCGGCGACGAAGTACACGATGTCGTAGCGCGAGAAGTCGACGTGCGGATCGGCCGCGGCCAGCGCGTCGCGCAGATAGGCGCCGCGGTGCGCGACGGTCCAGTCGCGCTCTATGGCGTACGACGTCGAAGGGCGCGGCATGCGGATCCACTGGCGGAGCGGGTGCGGGCGGAGGGTGAACCTGCCGTAGGAGGCGCGCTGGAAGAAGCGGCTGGTGGCGGGGAAGTGGTCGGCCGTGAGCTCGGCCGGCGTGGTCAGGGGGTGGGAGTCGGGGAAGGAGAGGAACACCATCACCGCGTCCATGCTCCGGGTGGGGCGCGGATAGGCGGTGTTCCAGGTGTCCAGGCCCTCGGAGTGGTGGGCGGTGGTGCGGGTGAGGGCGCAGGGCTTCGGGGAGAAGGGTTCGGCGACGGACGGGACGCTCACCATGGAGGTCGCCGCGAGCGCCGACATCGTGGTGCACATCGCGGCGGTACTGCGCAGCCGGGGACGGACGCCGGCGAGGCCCGGCGTATCGGGGCCTTCCAGCGCGTCGGGGCCGACCGGCGCGCCCCCGTCCGCACCACCCGGTGCCCCCGATGCACCCGATGCCTCCGGTCCACCCGATCGGCTCAGTCGTCCGAGCCTCCGCCGCAGCGTCTCACGGCCGAGTCCTCTCGGGGTGAGCTGACGCGGCACGGGGGACCTCCGGGAGACGGTTCACGGGACACCGCACCCAGACTGTGTTGGTTTGTCGTACTACGCCCTGTTCGGTTGCATCGGACGAGTGAGGAACGTGGCTATCGGAGCGGGACCCTGCGCCATCAACACCGCCCGCACTCACGGAACGTCACAACCGGTCGGAGGCCCGCAGAAGCCGTCCACCCCTGAGCAGAAACGATCGGGCGGAGATGCGGATCCGCACAGAAGACCGGACAGTGACTGGAAGGCCCCGACCCGGGCCTCTATGATCGGCACACTTTCCTGTATTTTTCTGAGACTTTCTGCACGGACAGCCATCTAGTGCACTGCGGGAGCAGCGGTGAGAGGAACGTCCGAAGGGTCGGCACCCGCGACAGAACTCGACCCCCCGACCGTCACGGAGAGTGAGATCAACACCTCTCCCCGTACGGGATCCGGACCTGCGGAGTCCGCCGCTCCACCCACCCCGTCGTCCGCCGCTCCACCCACCCCGTCGTCCGCCGCTCCACCCACCCCGTCGTCCGCCGCTCCACCCACCCCGTCGTACCGTTCCGTCTTCACCGCCGCGCCGCTCGCCATGGCCGTGGTCGACCGTGAGGGTCTGATCACCGGCGCCAACGCGGCCTTCGCCGGGCTGCTGGGCCGCGACCCGCAGTCCCTGCCCGGCGCCGTCGCCGCCGATCTGGTGGACCTCGCCTCCGACGCCCGCACCTGGCACGCGTACCGCGAGCTGCTGCGCGGCAAGCGGGCCCGGCTGCGCCGGACGCGCCGGCTGAAGCACCCGGAGGGGCACGCGCTCTGGGTGCGGGTGACGGTCTCCCCGCTGCCCGCCGACGACGGGGGCGTGCTGCTGTCGGTCGCCGACATCGGCGACCACCGCGAACTCCAGGCACAGCTGCGGCATGTACGGATGCACGACCCGGTGACCCGGCTGCCCAACCGCACCCTGTTCTTCGAGCGGCTGACGGCCGCGCTGGACGCGGACTCGTACGAGGAGAGCGGCACGGGCCGGATCGGGCTGTGCTACCTCGACCTGGACGGGTTCAAGGCCATCAACGACACCCTCGGCCATCGGGTCGGGGACGAGCTGCTGTCCGCCGTGGCCGAGCGGCTCAACCGGTGCGCGAAGGACGCGGCCAGGACCGGTACGCCGCTGGTCGCCCGGCTCGGCGGGGACGAGTTCGCGCTGCTGGTCGAGGACTCCACCGGTACCGAACAGCTCGCCGACCTCGCCGAGTCGCTGCTCGACGCGATCCAGGCCCCCTTCGACCTCTCCGGGCGGCTGTTGTCGGTGTCGGCGTCGATCGGGGTGGTCGAGCGGCATGCCGCCGGGACCACGCCCACCGCCCTGATGCAGGCCGCCGACACCACGCTGTACTGGGCCAAGGCCGACGGCAAGGCCCGCTGGACGCTGTTCGACCCGGAGCGCAACGCCTCACGGGTGACCCGCCAGGCCCTCGCCTCCACGCTCCGTCCCGCCATCGACCGGGGCGAGTTCGCGCTGGAGTACCAGCCGCTGGTGGGCATGGAGGACGACCGGGTGCACGGCGTGGAGGCGCTGATCCGCTGGAACCACCCCCGGTTCGGCACGCTGACGCCGAATCGGTTCATCTCGCTCGCGGAGGAGGACGGCTCGATCGTCCCCCTCGGCCGCTGGGTGCTGCGCACCGCCTGCCGGCAGGCCCGCGACTGGCAGCTGCAGCATCCCGGCGAGCCGCCGATCTTCGTCAGTGTGAACGTGGCCGTCCGGCAGGTGTGGGACTCCGACCTGGTGGCGGACGTCGCCGACACGCTCGAGGAGACGGGCCTGGAGCCGGGGCTGTTGCAGCTGGAGCTGACCGAGTCGGCCGTGATGGGCTCCTCCGGGCGGCCGATCCAGACCCTGAAGGCGCTCAGCGACATGGGCGTACGCATCGCCATCGACGACTTCGGCACCGGCTACTCGAACCTGGCCTACCTCAGTCGGCTCCCGGTGTCGGTGCTCAAGCTGGACGGCTCCTTCGTACGGGGCTTCCAGTACGAGGAGCGGGCCGCCGCCCCGCCGAACCCGGCGGACGAGGTCATCGTCGAGGCGATGGTGCAGCTCGCCCACCGGCTCGGGCTGACCGTCACCGCGGAGTGCGTGGAGACGTCGGCGCAGGCCACCCGGCTGCGCCGGATCGGGTGCGACACCGGTCAGGGCTGGCTGTACTCCCGCCCGGTGTCGCCGGACCGCATCTCCGAGCTGCTGGGCGGCCCCGGGGTTCAGGCGGGCGTGGGCAAACCGTAGGCGTCGGCGATCAGTTCGTAGGAACGCAGGCGTACGTCGCCGCCGTGGGCGTTGGCGGTGAGCATCAACTCGTCGGCGCCGGTGCGCTTCTGCAGCTCGTCGAGACCGCTACGTACCTCGTCGGCGGTGCCGTGGATGACGTTGGCGTTCCAGGTGTCGACGAACTCCCGCTCCATCGGGCTGAATTCGTACGCCTCCGCCTCCTGGGGGGTGGGGACGAGGCCGGGGCGGCCGGTGCGCAGCCGGACCATGTTGAGCGCGGCGGCCAGCACCTGGCGGCGGGCCTCCTTCTCGTCGTCCGTGGCGAGCGCGGAGACGCCGATGAGGGCGTAGGGCGCGTCGAGGACCTCGCTGGGGCGGAAGGTCTCGCGGTAGAGGTCCAGGGCGGGGACGGTGTTCTGCGCCGAGAAGTGGTGGGCGAAGGCGAAGGGCAGGCCGAGCATGCCGGCCAGCCGGGCGCTGAAGCCGGAGGAGCCGAGCAGCCAGACGGGCGGGCGGTGCGGGGACTGCACGCCGCCGGGTGAGGTGGCCTGCACCGGGCCGGGGACGGCGTGGATGCGGGCGTAGGGGTGGCCGTCGGGGAAGTCGTCGTCGAGGAAGCGGGTGAGCTCGGAGAGCTGTTGGGGGAAGTCGTCGGCGCCCTCGTTCAGCCGGTCGCTGCGGCGCAGGGCGGCCGCCGTGGCGCCGTCGGTGCCGGGGGCGCGGCCGAGGCCGAGGTCGATACGGCCGGGGGCCATGGCCTCCAGGGTGCCGAACTGTTCGGCGATCACCAGCGGGGCGTGGTTGGGCAGCATCACCCCGCCGGAGCCGAGGCGGATGCGCTCGGTGTGGGCGGCGAGGTGGGCCAGGATCACGGCGGGCGAGGAGGAGGCGACCCCGGGCATGGAGTGGTGCTCGGCCACCCAGTAGCGGTGGTAGCCGCGGGACTCGGCGAGGCGGGAGATGTCCACGCTGGTCCGCAGGGCGTCGCTCGCGGTCCGGCCCGCGCCGACGGTCACCAGGTCCAGCACGGAGAGCGGGACGGGGGCGGTGCCGAGGGTGGTGCCTCGGATTTCGTCTGCGGGCATGGTGGAGTGCCTCCTGTGGGGTGTGACGGTCGCTGCGCGACGTAACAGGGGACAGTCCCCGGTTATTCCCTCCCGGTGCTCGGGGGCGTGCCCGGCGTTGGTGCGGGCCGGGGGTGGGTTGCGCCGCTCGGCGCTGGCGAGGTGCCGTCGCGCCCACCCGTGCCGCCCTGCGGCACGACTGCCCGCGGAATACGGAGGGCGGAGGTGTGCGGCGGTGTGCGGGGTGGGCGATCATGCGATACGATCATCTTGCTTGCTGAGGGGGTCGCCCCCGAAAGTGAACATGCGTTGGTGGTCCAAGGAAAGACGCCCCGCTTCCTGCGGGGAAATGCAGGTGCAAGGCCTGCCCGGCGCTCCAGAGAGAAGAACCCCGGCCCGCGGAAGCGGGACCGGGGTTCTCTCGTATGCGCGGCAGCCCACGGTGGACCGGGCCGGAAGAGCCCGGTCCACCTCGGGGGTCAGCCGAGCTTCGCCTCCTGCGCCTCGATGACGGCCGTCGGCTGCTCGAACGTCTCGCCCCGGGTGACCGCCGCGATGTTGAACGACGAGAATCCGGCGAGCGTGGTGCCCTGGCGGAGGACGACGACCTTCGTCTCGGCGGTGGTGTCGTCCAGCTTGGTGCCCACCGTCCAGGCGACCGCCTCCTCGCCGGCCGCGAGCTTCTCCTCAGACACCTTGGTGACCTGCTGCTTCTCACCGTCGGCCGACATGGTGAAGCCCCCGGCGCACTTCTTGCCGGCCTCCCGCAGCGCGGCGAGGGTCTCCTTCGCGCCGTCGGCGTCGTAGGACCGCAGGGAGGCCATCGTCTTGGTGATGTCGAGCGAGTCGATCATCGCCTCCTCGGCCTCCTTCTCCGACAGCCCGTCGAGGTCCGGCATGCCCTTCTTGGCCGCCTCGGACTCCAGGGTGACGAGCCGCTGCACGCTCGCCGCCGGCTTGCCCGTCGGCACGGACGACAGCGCCTGCGCGACGGGCTCGCACTCGGCCTGCTCGACGGAGAGGGTGCCGGGGTCGGAGACCTCGTCCTTGCCCGGCTCGGTGACCTTGTGGTCCTTGAGGTCGGCCGCGGCGATCACGAGCTTCTCCAGCTCGGCGGCGGTCAGCGCCTTCGCGGCCGGAGCACCGGCCGCGGTGTCCCCCTTCGCCGCCTTGTCCCCGTCGCTCCCGCCCTTCTCGTCACCGCCGCCGCACGCGGTGGCCAGCAGGGCGAGGGTGACCGCCGAGGCGGACAGGGCGGTACGGCGGACGACGGTGGCTCTCACAGTGATGACGACTCCCTGGATCCGAGATTCCGACGCCCCTGCGCCGAGACGCGGCACGGGGCTCACAGATGTGAGACCACCGAAAGTCGATCAAGGTTGTACTCAGGTCCGTACCTGGACGATCGGTTCCCGCGTGAACAGCGCCCCCAGCCCGGGTGCGTTCACCCTGCGGTCCGCCAGCCGCAGGCCCTCCCAGACCGTGACCTGGTTGGCGGTGAGGACCGGCTTGCCCAGCTCCTTCTCCAGGGCGGGGAGGTGGGCGACCGTGTGCAGGGCCGTGTCCGGCAGCAGCAGCACGTCCGCGTCGGGGGTGTCCGCCGCGCGGGCCAGCGCGAACACCTCCTCCTCGCCCCAGGTGCCCACCTCCGCCGCCGTGATGATCCCGGCGCCGCGCACCCCGGCCACCTCCACGCCGCCGGCCCGCAGGAAACCGGCGAAGAGTTCGGCCACGTCGTCCGGGTAGGTCGCACCGACGGCGACCCGGCGCGCGCCCACCTCCCGCAGCGCGTGCACGAAGGCGAAGGACGTGGACGACGCGGGCATGCCGGCCGCCCGCGCCAGGTTCCGCACCTGCTCGTGCGCGCCCTCCCAGCCGTGGACGAAACTGCCGCTGGTGCAGGCCCACACCACCGCCTCCGCGCCCGACAGCCGCAACTGCTGGAGCCCGGCCGCCAGCCGCTCGGGCGAGCCCATCTCCCGCAGCGCGTCCACCCGGTGCGCGTCCTCACCGATGTCCGTGTGCACCAGATCCACGCGGATGTCGCTGCCCAGCAACTGCTCGATACGCGGATAGTCGTCCTCCGCGGAGTGGCCCGGGTAGAGGAATCCCAGTGCGGTCATGTCCAGCCTTCCTGCTGCTTCTCTTCCGATGCTCGCGGCACTTCCGGCAGTACGGAGCCGGACGTCTGGCCCGGCAGTACGGTCCCGGAGCGCGCCGACGCGTCGATCAGCGCCTGATACGGTCCCACCGCCCGGGTACCCAATCGGCGCAGCGCCGCCCACATGGTCACCTGGTTGGCCGAGATGACCGGTATGCGCAGCTCGGCTTCGAGCTGCGGGATGACGTCGTACGTCGGCAGATTGGTGCAGGAGAGGAACAGCGCGTCTGCCGTGCCGAGCCGGCCGCGGACCGCCGCCCGCCGGGCCATGTCGACCACCTCGCGGTAGGTGACCTGCCAGATCCGCCGGGTCAGGCCCATGTACGCGCACCCGGTGACGGTGACCCCGGCCCGTGCGACGTAGTTCTCCAGTGAACGGGTGACCGAGACCGTGTACGGCGTGACCAGGGCGACCCGGCGTACGTCCAGTTCCACCAGGGCTTCGAGGAGCGCGCCGGAGGTGGTGAGGGCGGGGACCGCGCCGGCCCTGCTCATCGCCTCGCACATCGCGCGCTCGCCCATGATCCCGCCGACGAAGCTGCCCGACGTACAGGCGTAGGCGACGACCTCGGGCGTGACCTCGGTGAGGGTGCGCACCGCGTCGCCGAGGGTCTCGTGCTCGCTGATCATCCTGGCGAGGTCGAGACTCACCTCGACCGGCACGTACGGCGTACGGGTCAGATGCAGGGACACCTCGTCCGGGACCCAGCGCCACAGCTCGCGGTCCAGCGCGAAGTCGAAGGGGGCCACGACCCCGACTCCGCGCTGCGGGCCGGGGCCGCCGAGAAAGGAGACGTCCATGTCAGCACCGGCCTCACGCTGGGAGACGAGCACACAACGGATCGCGGGAACGCCCGTGTTGACGACGGTAGGTTCGGGTGCGAGCGTGGTCAATCCGCGCATCTCAGACTCCGGCCATTCCTTTACCGGGAACCCCGGCCGACCCGGAGAAACGGCGGCTCATGACCCTCCCCACGCTCCTCGTCCTCGACGCCGATCCGCTCCCCCGGCTCGGCAGGCTCACCGGCCGGGTGCGGGTGGAGCACGCTGACGACTCGACACTCGCCGGGCTGCTGCCGGCCGCGGACGTGCTGCTGGTGTGGGACTTCGCCTCGCACGCGGTGCGTGAGGCGTGGCCGGGCGAGGGGCCCCGGCCGCGCTGGGTGCACACGGCGAGCGCGGGTGTGGATCATCTGCTCTGTCCGGAACTCGCCGTCTCCGACACCGTGGTCACCAACGCGCGCGGGATCTTCGACCGGCCGATCGCCGAGTACGTCGCCGCCCTCGTCCTCGCCGTCGCCAAGGACCTGCCGCGGACGCTGGCCCTCCAGCGGGAGCGGACCTGGCGGCACCGGGAGTCCCGCAAGGTCGCCGGGACCCGTGCCGTGGTGGTCGGCTCGGGGCCGATCGGGCGGGCGGTCTCCGGCACGCTCACCGCGCTCGGTATGAGAACGGCCCTGGTCGGCCGTACCGCGCGGGCCGGTGTGCACGGGCCGGACGATCTCGACCGGCTGCTGGCCCGCGCGGACTGGGTGATCGCCGCGGCGCCGCTGACGTCGTCGACGCGCGGCATGTTCGACGCCCGGCGGTTCGGGGTGATGCAGCCGTCCGCGTACTTCGTCAACGTCGGGCGGGGGCAGCTCGTCGTGGAGGAGGAGCTCGCCGAGGCACTGCGGCGGCGCTGGATCGCGGGCGCGGCACTGGACGTGTTCGAGACCGAGCCGCTCGCCCCGGACAGTCCGCTGTGGGACCTTCCCGGGCTGATCGTGTCACCGCACATGAGCGGGGACACGGTCGGCTGGCGGGACGAACTCGGGGAGCAGTTCGTGGAGTTGTACGAGCTGTGGGCGGCGGGCCGGCCGCTGCCGAACGTGGTCGACAAGCAGCGCGGGTATGTACCGGGTCACTGACGTCCGACGTCTCCAGGAGGCCGTATGTCCGAGCTCACCCAGCTGACCGCGGTACGACTCCTCGACGGATACCGCAGGGGCGAGTTCGGCCCGGTGGAGGTGACCCGGGCGGCGCTGGAGCGGGCGGAGGCGGTGCAGCCGGAGGTGAACGCGTTCGTACGGCTGCTCGCCGAAGACGCGCTGGAGCGGGCCGCCGCGTCGCAGGAGCGGTGGCGGCGCGGGGAGCCGTGCGGGCTGCTGGACGGGGTGCCGGTCACGGTGAAGGACATCCTGCTGCTGCGCGGTGCGCCGACCCTGAAGGGGTCACGGACGATCGACCCGGCGGCGGGCCGCTGGGACGAGGACGCGCCGGCGGTGGCCCGGCTGCGGGAGCACGGGGCGGTGTTCCTGGGCAAGACGACGACTCCCGAGTTCGGCTGGAAAGGGGTGACGGACTCGCCGCTGAGCGGGGTCACCCGCAATCCGCGTGATCCGGCGCGTACGGCGGGCGGGTCCAGTGGGGGTGCGGCGGCGGCCGTGGCGCTGGGGGCGGGGGCGCTGGCGCTGGGGACGGACGGCGGGGGGAGTGTGCGGATTCCCGCCGCCTTCTGCGGGGTCTTCGGGCTGAAGCCCACGTATGGGCGGGTCCCGCTGTATCCGGCGAGTGCGTTCGGGACGCTGGCGCATGTGGGGCCGCTGACCCGGGATGTGGCGGATGCGGCGTTGATGATGGATGTGATCTCCGGGGCGGACTCGCGGGACTGGTCCGCGCTGGGGCCGGGGGGCGGGTCGTTCTCGGCGGGGCTGGAGGGTGGGGTGCGGGGGTTGCGGGTGGCGTACTCGCCGTCACTCGGTGGGCAGGTGCGGGTGGACGCGGAGGTCGCCTCCGCGGTGCGGCGGGGGGTGGAGCGGCTGGCGGGGCTGGGGGCGTACGTCGAGGAGGTCGATCCCGATTTCAGCGATCCGGTGGAGGCCTTCCACACGCTGTGGTTCGCGGGGGCGGCTCGGGTAATTCAGCATCTGACGCGGGGGCAGCGGGAGTTGCTGGATCCGGGGTTGCGGGAGATCTGTGGGGTGGGGGTCCGGTACTCGGCGCTGGACTATCTGGCCGCGGTGGATGTGCGGATGGATCTGGGGCGGCGGATGGGGCGGTTCCATGAGGTCTACGACCTGCTGGTCACGCCCACCGTGCCGGTCACGGCGTTCGAGGCGGGGGTCGAGGTGCCTCGGCGGTCCGGGTGCCGGCGGTGGACCGGGTGGACGCCGTTCACGTATCCCTTCAACATGACGCAGCAGCCGGCGGCGAGTGTGCCGGTGGGGGTCGACGGGGGTGGGCTGCCGATCGGGTTGCAGGTGGTGGGGGCGCGGCATCGGGATGATCTGGTGCTGCGGGCTGCGCAGGCGCTGTACGAAGCGCCGGGTTTGTAAGCGGCCCGGCGTGGGCGCGGGGCGGGGTGCGTCGCGTTGTGGCCCGGGGGGCGGGTTGCGTCGCGTTGTGGCCCGGGGGGGCGGGGTGCGCAGTGGCCCGGCGTGGGGGCTGGGCGGGGGTGTTGCGCGGCCCGGCGCTTGCGGGGTGCCTCCCCCACTCTCGGCTGCGCTCGAGCGGGGGGACCCCCATCGCCCACCCGTGCCGCCCCAGCGGCACGACTGCCCGCAGCTGCGGGGCGTCTGGTCGTTGCTGCGGCGTGGCTATGGTGCCCTTCGGAAGGTGAGGGATTCGCCGGCCGCGCCTGTGCGCCACAGGTCGTTGCAGGCTGTGGCCATGGCGGGGAGGCCTTCCACCACCTCGGCCCAGACCGTGCCGGGGATCCAGCCCACGTCGCCGTTCAGGAGGAGGTTGTTGCGTTCGTAGAACAGGGCCAGGTCCACGAGCGTCGTCCCGGGGCGGACCTCCCGGTCGTAGCCGTACGATTTGGTGCCCAGTTCCGCGCCCGCGAAGGAGAAGTAGCAGAGGTCGCCCGGGATGGGGGTGACCGTCGGGTTCTCCAGCGGGGGTTCCCTGTCCGCGAAGGGCGGGAAGAGGGCGTAGATCTCGTTGCGGGCGTACTTGGCGTGGTAGACGTCGCCGGACAGCGGGAGGGATTTCCAGACGGCTTCGCAGGTGATCGGCGCCCTGTCGTCGAGCAGCCGGGCCGTGCAGGAGATTCCGCGCTTGACCAGGGAGATCTCAAGGTATCGGTCTGCCATGTGGCCCATCGTCCCGCGCCGGTCAAGACCGCCCGACCGCCGAACGGGGCCGAAACTGGCCGGAATAACTCGCATCGCTTCGGGTAGCCGCGCCGCCATGGCTCCACCACTGCAACCACTCAGACGATTCCGAGAGACCTCCGGGCCCTCACGTCGATCGCTGCTCGCGGGGGTCGCGGCGCTCGGCGCACTGGGCGCCGCGGGCTGTTCCCGCGTACCGACGGCGGCGGCCACGGGCGGCGGCGATCTGCTGTCCCGGATCAAGGCGGCGGGTGTCGTCCGGCTGGGGATAGCCGGCGAGATCCCGTTCGGTTACATCGACAGGAACGGCGATCTGACCGGTGAGGCGCCGGAGCTGGCCAAGGTCATCTTCAAGCGGCTCGGCGTGGACCGGGTGCAGCCCGTGCCCACGGAGTTCGGCTCGCTGATACCCGGGCTGAACTCGCAGCAGTTCGATGTCGTGGCCGCCGGGATGTACGTCAATCCCGAGCGCTGTGAGCAGGTCATCTTCTCCGATCCCGACTATCAGATGCTCGACTCGTTCATCGTGCGCAAGGGCAACCCGCTGGGGCTGCGCAGCTACCAGGACGTCGTCGAGAAGAAGGCGAAGTTCGCCACCGGCACCGGGTACGCGGAGATCGCGTACGCCGTCGAGGCCGGGTACAAGGAGGGCGACATCCTGATCGTCCCCGATCAGGTGGCCGGCCTGAACGCCGTCGAGGCCGGACGCGCCGATGTCTTCGCCGGTACCGCGCTCACCACCCGCGAGGTGGTGAAGAAGTCGCGCAAGGCGGAGGTCACCGAGCCCTTCAAGCCGATCGTCGGCGGCGAGCCGCACGTCGACGGCGGCGCCTTCGCCTTCCGGCCGACCGAGACGAACCTGCGGGACGCCTTCAACGCCGAACTGCGCAAGCTGAAGGAGAGCGGCGAACTGCTGCGCATCCTCAAGCCGTTCGGTTTCACGGAGGACGAGATGACGGATCTGACCGCGAAGGAGCTCTGCGGCGGATGACATCGGGACTCTGGGAACTCGTACTGCGCGGCGTCTGGGTCACCGTCCAGCTGCTCGTGCTCAGCTCGCTGCTGGCGACCGCGGTCTCCTTCGTGGTCGGCGTCGCGCGCACCCACCGGCTGTGGATCGTCCGCTTCCTCGCGGGCTTCTACACCGAGGTGTTCCGCGGCACCTCCGCGCTGGTGATGATCTTCTGGGTGTTCTTCGTGCTGCCCCCGGCCTTCGGCTGGCAGCTGGTGCCGCTGTGGGCGGGCACGCTGGCACTCGGTCTGACCTACGGGGCGTACGGCTCGGAGATCGTGCGCGGCGCGCTCGCCGCGGTCGACCCGGCCCAGCGTGAGGGCGGTATCGCGCTCAGCTTCACGCCCTGGCAGCGGATGAAGCTGATCCTGCTGCCGCAGGCGGTGCCGGAGATGATCCCGCCGTTCTCCAACCTGCTGATCGAGCTGCTCAAGGGCACCGCCCTGGTGTCGATCATGGGCATGGGCGATCTGGCGTTCAGCGGCAATCTGATCCGCCTGGCGCTGCAGGAGAGCGCGGAGATCTACACGTACATCCTGATCATCTACTTCGTGATCGCCTTCCTGCTCACCCGGACCATGCGCGGTCTGGAGAAGAAGCTGAAGGCGGGGGTCGGCAAGACGCCCACGCCCAAGAAGGACGTGGAGCTGAAGCGGCCCGAGACGACCAACGCGGGAGGTGCCGTCCGATGAAGTGGGACTGGAGCGCGGTCTCCGACTTCATGCCGCACTTCTGGGACGGTCTGCTGGTCACCCTGCAGATCCTGGTGCTCGGCTCGCTGATCTCGTTCGCGCTGGGTCTGGTGTGGGCGCTGCTGATGCGGGTGCCGACACGCTGGGTGACCTGGCCGGTCGGCGCGGTGACGGAGTTCGTCCGCAACACACCGCTGCTGGTGCAGCTGTTCTTCCTGTTCTACGTGCTGCCCGAGTGGGGCGTGACCTTCTCCGCGCTGACCACCGGTGTCTTCGCCATCGGGCTGCACTACTCGACGTACACGATGCAGGTCTACCGCGCGGGCATCGAGGCCGTGCCGGTGGGCCAGTGGGAGGCGGCGACGGCGCTGAACCTGCCGCTGCGCCGGACGTGGACCGCGGTGATCCTGCCGCAGGCCGTGCGCCGGGTGGTGCCCGCGCTCGGCAACTACGTCATCTCGATGCTGAAGGACACACCGCTGCTGATGGCCATCACCGTGCTGGAGATGCTCGGTGAGGCGCGGCTGTTCTCGCAGCAGAACTTCCAGTTCACCGAGCCCCTGACGGTGATCGGCTTCGCCTTCATCGTCATCTCCTACCTGGCCTCCCTTGCCCTGCGAGCCCTGGAGCGACGCCTTGTCCACTGACACCCACGCCCCGTTCGACAAGAAGCCCGAGACCCCGGCGGGCAGCGGTGAGCTGATCCGCCTGGAGCAGGTCACCAAGCGGTTCGGGGACCACACGGTCCTCGACCACCTGGACTTCTCCGTGGACGCGGGCAAGCACGTCACGCTGATCGGCCCGTCCGGTTCCGGCAAGACGACGATCCTGCGGCTGCTGATGACGCTGCTGAAGCCCGACGAGGGCACGATCACCGTGGCCGGGGAGCAGCTTTTCCCGGCGCCCGACAAGCAGGTCCGCGAGGTCCGCAAGAAGATCGGGATGGTGTTCCAGCAGTTCAACCTGTTCCCGAACATGACGGTGCTGCGGAACATCACGGAGGCTCCGGTCACCGTGCTCGGCATGTCCAAGGACGAGGCGGAGGAGCGGGCGCGGGAGCTGCTGGAGATGGTCGGCCTGACCGACCACATCGGCAAGCACCCCGCTCAGCTGTCCGGCGGTCAGCAGCAGCGGGTGGCGATCGCGCGGGCGCTGGCGATGCGGCCGCAGGTGCTGCTGCTGGACGAGGTGACCTCGGCGCTCGACCCGGAGCTGGTCGCGGGCGTCCTCGACGTGCTGCGGGACATCGCGCGCTCCACCGACATCACCATGCTCTGTGTGACCCACGAGATGAACTTCGCCCGGGACATCTCGGACCAGGTGCTGATGTTCGACTCGGGGCGGATCATCGAGGCGGGCGCCCCGGAGAAGATCTTCAGCGAGCCGGAGCACGACCGTACGCGGGAATTCCTCAGCGCCGTCCTGTAGCCACGGACCGTCGACAGGGCAACGCCCGAGGTCCATGACATGGGGCATCCCTCTGGCATATGCCAGAAGGCCCGCGCCGCAGATGAGGGGGCCGCAATCTTGTCAACACCCGCTTCCCGGGGCCCGTTTCGCGGCTATCGTGGAAGGGATTCGCTGACCGGATTGCGGCCCCGAGTACGAGCGCAGGGGGAAACCGTGGCGCTGAGGCACGAGCCGACCGCGTCGTACCACTCGGTCCAGGACGCCCTGCGCGTGCTGGAGACGGTGGCGCGGCACACCACAGGAGTCACCGACACCCAACTGGCGCGCGAGACCGGACTCGGCAGTGAGCGGCTGACCGCGCTTCTGCGGATGCTGCGCCGCGAGGCCTACGTCGAGCAGATCGCCGGCGGCGCGTATGTCACCGGGGCGGCCTTCGCCCGCCTGGGTGCCGCCGAGGGACACGAGGAGGCGCTGCGCGAGAAGCTGCAGCGCCTCCTGGACCGGCTCCGCGACCGTGTGGGCGCCGCCGTCTACATGAGCCGGTACGTCGATGGCGAGGTCAAGGTCACCCAGTACGCCGACAGCCCGGCCGCCCCGAAGGTCAACGAGTGGGTGGACTTCCGCTGCTCGGCGCACGCGACGGCGGTGGGCAAGAGCCTGCTCACCCAGCTGGACCACGACGGCCGGCGCGACCATCTCGCCCGCCACAGGATGGCCCGGCTCACCTCGCGCACCATCACCAGTGACACGCTGCTGCTGTCCCGGCTGGCGTCGCAGCCGGCGACGGTGCCGGTGCTCGACCTCCAGGAGTACGCGGTCGGCACGGTCTGCGCGGCGGTCCCGATCACGGCCGGTTCCTCGGTGGGCTGTCTGGCCCTCTCCCTGCCGGTGGAGCACGCCCACCGCCTGCGCGAGGCGGCCGACACCCTCAACCGCAGCGCGGCCCCGGTACTGCTGTCGCTGGCGATCTAGAGGGCGCCCGCGGTGGTGCGGAGCACCGTCGGGGACCGGGTAGTATTTTCCTCGTCGCCGACCGCGGAAGCGGACGGCGGGAGTCATGCGCCGCTAGCTCAGTTGGTTAGAGCAGCTGACTCTTAATCAGCGGGTCCGGGGTTCGAGTCCCTGGCGGCGCACACCGAAGGGCCTCTCGTGGGAGCGAGAGGCCCTTTTGCGTACGTCGGCCTCAGAACGTGACGTCCGAGCAGGCGTAGAACGCGTTGGTCGTGTCGGCGACCGTCCACACCGCGAGGATCACATGGTGTCCGCTGAGCCCGGACGGCAGCCGGCCCGTGTGCGAGAGGGTCGACGGGGGACGCTGGCCGTTGTAGGGCACGGTGAAGAACGGCGTGAGGTTGAGGTCGGACCGGGACAGGTTGTGGTTCTGGTTCCAGCCCGGCTTGGTGACGTAGTACTTGAAGTCGGTGGTGGCGTGCATGGCCGTGAACTGCCACCGGAAGGTGTAGTTCTGGCCGCCCGAGACGCTCGTGGTGGGCCAGGCGCCGCCCGAGGGGGTCTTCGGGCTGTCGAGCTGGGCGAACCGGGTGTTGTTGCCGGAACAGAGCTGCCCGTCGGCCGGTCCGGAGGCGGGGAAACCCTTCGGGCCCTCGACGCTCTGCGGCTCCCACTGGATGGATCCGCAGTTGGCGACCGAGCCGTTCTGGCAGAGCTTCTGCCGGCTGACCGGCAGATCGGTGTAGCCGTGGCCGCTGGCACCACCGGAGGAGAGCACGAGCGCTCCGGTCGTGGCCAGCCCCACCGCGGCTGCGTACATCTGGGTCCGTGTGCGCATGCTGCTGCTCCTGGAGTGTGGGGGTTTCAGTGAGCCGTGCAGGTAGGTCTAGACCAAGTTCAGATTATTGCCGTCCGTTGAACATGTCCATACCAATAACAGGGCCTGTTCCCCGGCTGTTCACGGACCCGCCTCGGTCCGTCCCGCACAGAACGCCACCGTCAGATCCTTCACCAGCACCTTGCGTTCGTAGTCGTCCAGCTCCACCAGCCCCCGCATGGTCAGCCGGGTGACCGTGTCCTCCACGGAATCCACGACCGAGCCCAGCACGCTCGCCCGGTGCTGGGCGTCCAGCGCGGCGATCCGGCGCCGGTGCATCGCGGCGGCCACCTCGGGCGCGTACTCCACCCGGACCGGCCGCACCGCGAACACCTCCACCCCCACCGGCGCGGTGTCCGCCGCCACCAGCCGGGTCAGCGCGTCCTGCGCCGCGTCCACCGCGCCCTTGCCCGCGCCCGGTGCCGCCACCGGCACCCGTACCAGCGCCGCCTCGACGCACGCGCGCAGATACGCCTCGTGGTCCTCGACACTCAGCGTCGCCCGCGCGGTGTCCCGCACCCGCCACACCACGAGGACGCTCACCCGCAGCGCCACCCCGCTCCGGTCGGCCGCCCGCATCGGCTCCCCGCGCCAGTGCCGCAGCCGTACATCGACCCGGCGGCGCAGCAGCAGCGGGTTCACCCACAGCAGTCCGGTGCGCCGGACCGTGCCCCGGTAACGGCCGAACAGGCCGAGCACCCAGGCCCGCCCGGTCCGCCCCCGGGCCAGCCCGCCGAACCCGAACAGCGCGAGCGCCCCGGCCCCGGCGTACGCCGCCCACCGCGCGGGACCGAGCCCCGCCGGACCGAATGTCCCGGGCAGCGGCGAGGGCAGTACGCCCGCCCACCACGAGGTGGCGACGCAGCCGGCCGCCCCGCACATTCCGGCGAGCACCCCCGCGAGGCCGGGCAGCACCCGGGCGGGGCGCTCCACCAGCTCGGGGTCGATCCGGGGGACGGCGGGCGGGCGGGGGCGTTCCGCCGTGTTCCGGCCGCTCTCGTCGGGGCGGCGGGTGACGACGGCCGGGCTCAGCCGTACCGGCGCCGGTTCGGGGGCGTCGCGGAACAGCAGATGGACGGGGATCTCGGTGGTGGCCTCGGTGTGGATCAGCCGGACCGGCCGGGCGGCCGCCGCCACCGGGTCCGGCGGGCCGGCGTCCACCGGACCGCCCGGTTCGGGGATGTGGTCGGGAACGTTCTCGGGGATGTCCCCGGGGACGGGCGATGCCGTCGTGGTCATGCGTGCCTCCAGCCTCCGCGCCGGCTGCGTCACACCGGTCACTTCGAGGGAGGGCGTGGGCGTCGGGGGACGCCGCACGCCCGAGTGGATCAGGTGAGGAAGAGCCGCCTCCAGGTCTCCGGGCCGGGGAAGCCGTCCGCCGCTCCCCCGCGCCAGCCCTGGGCCCGCTGGAAGGCCTCCACATTGCGGCGGTCCGCCTCGGTCCAGCGGGGTCCCGGGCCCTTCGTGTAGTACCGGCCGAACCCCTTCCGCACCAGCTGCCTCCCGAGCCGCGTGACATGGTCGTTGACGGCGCCGGGGCGCAGCAGCGCCCGTCCGGGATAGCCCGGCACACCGTCCGGGGCGGAAGCGGAACCTCCGCTTTGGACGTCCCTGCCTCCGCCGGTCATGAGCAGTTCCCAGGTCAACGGCCCCGGCAGACCGTCCGCCGCCGCTCCCCGCCACCCCTGAGCCTCCTGGAACGCCCGGGTCGCCCTGCGGTCGGCGTCCGTCCACCGCGGTCCGGGGGCGGCGGGGTAGAGGTGTCCGGCGCCGCGCGCGGCGAGCATCCGGCCCAGTTCGGCGACGTAGGTGTTGTCCGCGCCGGGGCCGAAATAGGCCACGCCGGGGAACGGGATCCGGCCCGTCGCGACGGAAGCCCCCGCGCCGGCCGCACCGTCGCTCACCCCCTTGTAGCGGTACGGGACATAGCGCGCCGAGTTGTTCCAGTAGGCGTAAGGAGTCGTCTTGCGGCGGGTGTGCGGAACGGTCTGTTCATAGGCGACGTACTTCGATCGGGCGGTGTTCGCCCAGCCACCGAAAAGGACCACATGGGATCCGCCGTACGGGTCGGCCGCATTGTGATGGAGCAGCATGTCACCCGGCTGGAGTTCGTCCTTGGTGATTCTCTCGGCGTATGCGCCGAGGCTGCCCGTCCATTCGTTCCCGGGCAGCCGCCAGGCCATCGAGACATAACCCGAACAGTCCTGCCGGTAACCGTCGGAGCCGTACGAGCTCACCCCGTACGGGACCTTCCGGGTGACCCAGCTCCTGGCCCGCTCGATGATGTCCGCGCGGGTGATCGCGGGCACCCGCGCGGACGGCTCCGGGCTCGCGGGCGGACCCGCCTGGCCACCGGGGCCGTACAGCGGAGCCCGTACCCCCTGCGGAGTTCCGGGATCCTCACCTGCGAGAACGTCCGGACCGGCGGGCTGCTCGGCATGCGGTGCGGCGATCACCGGGGCCGCGGTGGCACCGATCGCGGCCGAGGTGACGGCGGCCACGACGACGGCAGTCCGATGCCGGGCCGGATGGCCGGGGAAGCGGCCGGTGCGGGAATGCGGCAGAACATTCCGCCAATGCGCGCAGCCGGGGCAGTCGCAGTCGTCCGCCGGTTCGATCTCCTCGAACACCGGAGACTCCATGCGATTCCCCTCACACTCCCGATCGAATTCACCACGTGCGTGCACGAAGGTCATTCTCACAACTGTCCTCCGCGCACGCATGTTGACGGTCCGAATGATGTACGGCGATGAACCCGGCCCGTACCGGACACGTGGCCCGGACGGTGGCCGGGCGGGCCGGGGCCGGGAGCACCCTCCGGGGTCCTGTAGAGTGACGCCGTCAGCGCGCGCCGCTAGCTCAGTTGGTTAGAGCAGCTGACTCTTAATCAGCGGGTCCGGGGTTCGAGTCCCTGGCGGCGCACCGACGGACGGGCTCCTCGCGCAAGCGGGGGGCCCGTCGGTTTTCGGCCGGAGAGCCGCGCGCCCGATGAACGCGACGCCCTCGGCGCACGTATGCACCAGCGGCCCCCAGCGACCTCCGCCCCTGTTCACCATGGACCCGTATGCCCGGACAACACCGTGTTTCGCAGCGTGCGACCACGATGAGCACCGTAGGACCCGGATTCTTCGAGTTCCGGATTCTTCATGGTGGTTGGCGGGCAAGAAACCGGTTACTGATGATGCGGGAGGGGGGGTCCCGCTTTCCTGGGGCGGTGCCGGGGCGGGCATCATGCAACCGGAACAGCGCCGCGCCGTGTCTATAAGGTGTGGGTGGCGTGGTGACTGTGGTCGACCACTGACACGTCTGTGGCGGTCGAGGGGGCCGAGCGCACGTAAAGAAGCGACGAAACACGCGGTGGCCGCCGTGTGTTGGGGGGATTACTCATGACGTCGACGCCGACGGGCGCCCAGCGGGACGACGACCCGTCCCAGACCACCCAGCTCCGGGTGCCAGGCCACCGGAACTGGAACACGGGGACGTTCCGCCGGATCAGGACGGCGCTGCCGAAGTACGACTACGAGCACTACAGCCGGCTCTCGGGCCCTCTCACCCAGCCCGATCCGGACAAGCCGTACAAGGTGCAGTACCGCTCGCTGATCGGGCAGGAGCCGCACCGTATCCGGATCGGGCTGATGCTGGCCGCCGCCCCGGTGCTGTCGCTGGTGCTGCTGTTCTGGCTGCTGCAGCCGTCGCACTGGACCGAGCGGGACTACGTCGAGTTCGAGTGGCTGCCGGCCCTCGACATCGTGATGCTCGTCTCGATCGGTCTGATCGAGTTCTTCCGCTGCATGAACGTGCTGTCGAACGCACACGCCACCCTGGTCGCCCGCGACCCCGTCCCGGTGGTGCCGGAGACCGGCACCCGGGTCGCCTTCCTCACCTCCTTCGTGCCCGGCAAGGAGCCGCTGGAGATGGTGACGAAGACCCTGGAGGCGGCCGTGAAGATCCGTCACCGGGGCCTGATGCACGTCTGGCTGCTCGACGAGGGCGACGACCCCGAGGTGAAGCAGGTCTGCGCCCGCCTCGGTGTGCACCACTTCTCCCGCAAGGGCGTCGCGAAGTGGAACCAGAAGAAGGGCGCGCACCGCGCGAAGACCAAGCACGGAAACTACAACGCCTGGCTGGACGCGCACGGCGACCACTACGAGTACTTCGCCTCCGTCGACACCGACCATGTGCCGCTGCCCAACTACCTGGAGCGGATGCTCGGCTTCTTCCGCGACCCGGACGTCGGCTTCGTCATCGGCCCCCAGGTGTACGGCAACTACGACAACTTCGTCACCAAGGCCGCCGAGTCCCAGCAGTTCCTCTTCCACGCGCTGATCCAGCGGGCCGGCAACCGCTACGGCTCACCGATGTTCGTGGGCACCTCCAACGCCGTACGCATCAAGGCGCTCAAGCAGATCGGCGGTCTGTACGACTCGATCACCGAGGACATGGCGACCGGCTTCGAGATGCACCGCCACAGGAACCCGGAGACGGGGAAGAAGTGGCGCTCGGTCTACACCCCGGACGTGCTCGCCGTCGGTGAGGGCCCCAACGCCTGGACCGACTTCTTCACCCAGCAGATGCGCTGGTCGCGCGGTACGTACGAGACGATCATCGGGCAGTACTGGAAGGGCTTCTACTCGCTGCCGCCGAGCAAGCTCTTCAACTACACGATGATGATCATCTTCTATCCGATGTCGGCCCTGAACTGGATCCTGGCGGCGCTCAGTTGTGCGCTGTTCCTGGGGCTGGGCGCCTCGGGTGTGAACATCGACCCCACCATCTGGCTGATGCTCTACGGCAACGCCTCCGCTCTGCAGATCGGCCTGTACGTCTGGAACCGCCGGCACAACGTGTCGCCGCACGAGCCGGAGGGCTCCGGCGGTGTGGCCGGCATGGTGATGTCCGCGCTGTCGGCGCCGCTGTACGCGAAGGCGCTGATCGACTCCGTCCTGCGCAGGAAGAGCAAGTTCGTCGTCACCCCGAAGGGCGACTCGGCCAGCCCCGACACCTGGTTCGGCACCTTCCGGTACCACTGGTACTTCATTCTGATCTTCGCCGGTTCGATCACCGCGGGCTTCGTCTACGGGCACTCGCACCCGGCGATGGTGATCTGGGCGACCTTCGCCCTCCTCATCACCGCCGCGCCGATGTTCGCCTGGCGGCACGGCATGCGGCAGGACCGCAGGAAGACCGGCGCCCACGCCGCGGGCGGCCGGCCGGCCGCCGAGCGGGAACCGCGGACACAGCAGCCGCCGGCACAGGACGACCGGACACAGCAGCTGCCGCCGGCGCAGGACGACCGGACACGGCAGCTGCCGCCGCGGATGCCGCAGCAGCAGTACGCCCCGCAACAGTCGCAGACCCGCCCCCAGTGGGCCGGTTCGCACGGCGCGCCGGGCGGAACAGGGGGCCCCGAAGGCCCGGGCGGACCCGGGGGCGGCAACCCCGGCGACGACCAGACCATGCAGATCGCCCTTGGTGGACTTGGGGGACGTAAGGAATGAAGGACCGTGCAGGCCGCCGTCGAGCCCGTCGGGTCGCGATAGGCACGGCGGTGGCGCTGGCGCTGGCCGGAATGAACGGGCCGTGGCTGTACCGCTTCAGCACCGAGAAGTATCACCAGTACAAGATCGATCAGCCGGAGTACAAGGCCGCGAACGGCAAGTGGGAGATCGTCGAGTTCCCCGATGAGTACCGGCAGAACACCATTCACGCCGCGCTGCTGCGCACCGGCAAGGTGCTGCTCGTCGCCGGGTCGGGCAACGACCAGGACAACTTCGACGCGAAGAAGTACGACACCCGGATCTGGGACCCGGTCAAGGGGACCATCAAGAAGGTGCCGACGCCCACGGACCTGTTCTGCACCGGGCACACGCAGCTCGCCAACGGCAATCTGCTGATCGCGGGCGGCACCAAGCGGTACGAGAAGCTCAAGGGTGACGTGAAGAAGGCCGGCGGCCTGATGCTCGTCCACAACGAGAACCCGGACAAGCCGATCACGCTCCCGGCCGGCACCAGGTTCACCGGCAAGGAGAACGGCAAGACCTTCGTCTCGAAGGACCCGGTGCTCGTACCGCGCGCCAAGAAGGAGTACGACCCGGTCAGCGGCGAGTACCTCGGCAACAGCGCGGGCGTCGGCCGTATCTACGTCGAGGCGCAGAAGGAGGGCGCCGAGTACGAGACCGGCACCCAGGACAACTACAAGGTGCAGGGTCTGAGCGGCGCCGAGGGCCGCAACACGTACGGCATCGCGGAGAAACTCGCCCTGGACAAGAAGGACTTCCAGGGCATCCGGGACGCCTACGAGTTCGACCCGGTCGCCGAGAAGTACATCAAGGTCGACCCGATGAACGAGGCCCGCTGGTACCCGACGCTCACCACCCTGAGCGACGGGAAGATCCTCAGCGTCTCCGGCCTCGACGACATCGGCCAGCTGGTCCCGGGCAAGAACGAGATCTACGACCCCGAGACCAAGGAGTGGACCTACACCGACAAGGTCCGCCAGTTCCCGACGTACCCGGCGCTGTTCCTGATGCAGAACGGCAAGGTCTTCTACTCGGGTTCCAACGCGGGTTACGGGCCGGACGACGTGGGCCGCGACCCGGGTGTCTGGGACGTGGAGACCAACCGGTTCACCAAGGTCCCCGGGCTGAGCGACGCGGACCTGATGGAGACGTCCGGCACGGTGCTGCTGCCGCCCGCGCAGGACGAGAAGTACATGGTGATCGGCGGGGGCGGGGTCGGCGAGTCGGAGAAGGCCAGCGAGAAGACCCGGATCGTCGATCTCAAGGCCGACGACCCGGAGTTCACCGACGGGCCGTCCATGGACAAGGGCACGCGCTATCCTCAGGCCTCGGTCCTGCCCAACGACGACGTGCTCGTCTCCGGCGGCTCCGAGGGCTACCGCGGCCGCGGCGACTCCAACATCCTCGAGGCGCGGATCTACGACACGGAGAAGAACGAGTTCAAGCGGGTCGCCGATCCACTGGTGGGCCGCAACTACCACTCCGGGTCGATCCTGCTGCCCGACGGGCGCCTGATGTTCTTCGGCTCCGACTCCCTGTACGCGGACAAGGCGAACACGAAGCCGGGGGAGTTCGAGCAGCGGATCGAGATCTACACGCCGCCGTATCTGTACGGGGACGAGGGCCAGCCCGAGCTGTCGGGCGGGCCCAAAACCGTCGAGCGGGGCGGGTCGGCGACGTTCACGTCGGCGGACGCGGCCTCGGTGGAGAGCGTGCGGTTGATCCGGCCCAGCGCGTCCACGCATGTCACCGACGTGGATCAGCGGTCCATCGCCCTGGACTTCGAGGCGGAGGGGAACGAGATCACCGTGACGGTGCCCAAGAACAGGAACCTGGTCCAGTCCGGGTGGTACATGCTGTTCGTGAACGATGGTTCGGGTGTGCCCAGTAAGGCACAGTGGGTTCAGGTGCCGTAGCGCTTCCGCTGGTTGTGTTGTGGGCGCGGGCGCGCTGTGGCTTGTCGCGCCCGCGCGGCGGTAGCCGCACATGTCACAGCCCCGCGCCCCTCAAGGGGCGCTGTCCCCCAGCCCTGTCGGGTGGTTGCCCCAACCCCTGCGCGGGTTTCGGGGCTACCCCTGGGCCAGCTTCAGGGCGTACTGGGGCCACCAGTCGCCCGCCTTGGGGCCGCCCTTGCATTCGCCGTCCGACTCACCTGGGCGTTTCACCCACAGGTAGGCGTCGACCAGGGGGTCGGCGGTCTTCGTGGTCGGGGTTTCCCCCAGGGCTCGGCCCGGGGGGTTGCACCAGCGCTCGTCCGGGTTGCCGTCGGTGTAGGGGCCGTTGCCGTTACGGCTGGTGTCGATGACGAAGTGCTTGTCGCCGATCTTGGCGGAGAGCCGCTTGCCGTAGGCGATGGAGTCCTCGGTGGAGTAGTAGTTCGAGACGTTCACCGAGAATCCGTCGGCCTGGTCGACGCCGGCCCACTTGAGGGGCTCGTGGATCTGGTCGGGCTCACCCCAGCCCGCGTTGCCCGCGTCCAGGTAGACCTTGGTGTTCTTCAGGCCCTTCAGCTGGGCGATGGCGCCCTTGAGGAGGTCGTAGCGCTCCTCGTGGAACTCGTCCGGCGTGCAGCCGTCCACCAGGTGGAGTACCGCGTCGGGTTCGAGGATCACGGTCGCCGCGCGGTCCCCGATGCCCTTGGCGACACCGTCCACGAAGTCGCGGTAGGCGTCGCCGTCGGCGGCGCCGCCGCGCGAGTACTGGTCACAGTCGCGGTGCGGGATGTTGTAGAGCACCAGCAGCGCGGTCCGGTCGGCCGCCTTGGCGCCCTCGGTGAAACCGCGGGCCTGCTCCTCCGGGTTCTCCGGGCTGATCCACTCGGCGACGGGCTGCTCGGCGATCCGGCGGATGTGGTCGGCCTCCGCCTTCTTGCCGTCCTTCTCCAGCGCCACGACCTGCCGAGCCGCGGTGCCGTCCGGGTTGACCCAGAACGGGTCGGCGCCCTTGGGCTGTTGGGTGATCCCCGCGCCCGCGTCCCCGCTCCCCTTGTCGTCCGAGGACGAACACCCGGTCATCAGCAGCGCCGCCCCCAGCACCGCCGCGGACGCCCCGACCCCCCTGTTGCCGTACATCAAGCCCCCTTGGGCGCACTTGTTCCATGTGCTCCGAGCCCCAATCCTGACATACGTCCCGCGAGGCCCACGAGGCCGAACCGGCCCTTGTCCACAGGCGGTCACAGCGAGCCCGACACGGAGCGACCTGCGGCGATCACGGGCCGCGACCGGTGCGGAACTTGGCGTTATTCGACCTCCGCTCCCGGCCCGGCTCTCGCTCCGGAGTCGTGCGCGCCACCGGGTTCCGCTCCCGAGCCGTGCGCGCCACCGGGTTCCGCTCCCGAGCCGTGCGCGCCACCGGGTTCCGCTCCCGAGCCGTGCGCGCCACCGGGCCGTCTCCGTCTCTCGTGCCGGTCACCGGATCACTCCCGCGGCCCGGACCCCGCGCGGTCGGTCAGGCGGGGATCAGGGGGTCCTGGCGTCTCCGGTGAGGTACGCCGAGACGAGCACGCCGCCCGTGCAGGCGTCGTCGGCACAGGCGATCAGCCGGAGTTCGGCACGACGTGACGCGCGGGCCCGCTGGGCGTCGGGCCGTTCGCTGGGGGCGACGACCTGGACGTCCTCGACGGTGAACTCGGCGGTCCGGTCGCCGTCGCGCTCCACCCGGAGGGTGCGGCCGGGCTGGAGGGTCTCCATGCGCGGAAGGGCGACGGGTGCCACCATCAGCGCGATGCCGGACTCGCCCGGTGTCACCCCGTCCGCGAACCAGGCGACCATGTCCGGCTTCGCGCGCTCGGTGTCGGCCACCGGCAGGTCGATGTCGAGGACGGGGATGCCGAGGCGCCGCGGTACCGCGGCGGGCAACGGGTCGTGCGCGGGCGGCAGCTCGACCTTGGGCGGCCGTCCGGCCGCCGCCATGTCGCCGGTCGCGGTACCGGACAGCCCGGCGGGTACGTCGGCCCGTGCGCCGCCCCACAGCCACAGGCCGAGCAGCAGGACCACCCAGACCACACCGGCGAGGAGACGTCCGACGCCGGACCGGAAGCCGGTACGGAGTGTGTTGAAGGGGGAACCCATCGTGAACCTCCAGACATCTGGAGAGTCCCGCGGCTGCCCCGGCGCCGCATCCTCGCAGGTGCGGGGATTACTCCGTACGGGTGAATGCATAGCATGAGGCGTCCCATGGCCCACGTACGGCAGGAGTCAGCACCCATGACTGAGCGCAAGCCCATCGAATCATGGCTCACCGACATGGACGGGGTACTGATGCACGAAGGTGTCCCGGTACCCGGCGCGGACGCCTTCATCAAGAAGCTGCGTGACTCGGGGCGGCCGTTCCTGGTCCTGACGAACAACTCGATCTACACGGCCCGTGACCTGCACGCACGCCTCAACCGGATCGGCCTCGAGGTGCCGGTCGAGAACATCTGGACGTCCGCGCTGGCCACGGCGAAGTTCCTGGACACCCAGCACCCCGGCGGCACCGCGTACGTCATCGGCGAGGCCGGCCTGACGACGGCCCTGCACGACGCGGGCTACGTCATGACCGACGCCGATCCCGATTTCGTGATCCTTGGTGAGACGCGTACGTACTCGTTCGAGGCGCTGACGAAGGCCATCCGCCTGATCAACGCGGGCGCCCGCTTCATCGCCACCAACCCGGACAACACCGGGCCCTCCCCTGAGGGCGCGCTGCCCGCGACGGGTTCCGTCGCCGCCCTGATCACGAAGGCCACGGGCAAGGACCCGTACTTCGTCGGCAAGCCGAACCCCCTGATGATGCGCACGGGCCTGAACGTCATCGGCGCCCACTCCGAGTCCAGCGCCATGATCGGCGACCGGATGGACACGGACGTCCTGGCGGGCCTGGAGGCAGGAATGGAGACGTTCCTGGTCCTGACCGGCCTCACAACGGAGGCGGACATCAACCAGTACCCCTACCGCCCCACCAGGGTCGTGAACTCCATCGCAGACCTGGTCGACCTGATCTGACCCCCCTCCGCCCACCCGCAATCCGCAATCCGCAATCCGCAATCCGCGGGCAATCGTGCCGCAGGGCGGCACGGGTGGGCGCGACGGCACCCCGCAAGCGCCGGGCCGCGCGAACACCCCCCGCCCAGCCCCCAACACCGGGCCACCGCCCACCCCCGCCGCACGGGCGGGCGCGACGGCACCCCGCAAGCGCCGGGCCGCGCGAACACCCCCCGCTCAGCAGCAACACCGGGCCACCGCCCAACCCCACCCGCACGGGCGGGCGCGACAACACCCGCCCCTACCCATCCCCCCGCCCGAACACCGGCGCCAGCACCAGCTGAGCCGCCCCCTCCGCGACCCCGCCCGCGGCAACCCGCACCGGCACCACCGCATCCCCCGTCCGCCGAGCGCGGTCCTCAAGGACAGCCGTCACCCCACCCACGAACACCGACGCCGCCCCGGCGACCGTACGACCACCCAGCAGAACCAGGTCGATATCCAGCAGCCCCACCAAATTCCCCGCCCCCGCCCCCAGCACCCGCGCCGCCTCCCCAAGCTCCCCCCGAGCAACAGCGGCTAGGCACAACGCCTCCACGCACCCCCGCCCACCACAGGTGCAGACCGGCCCGTCCAGCTGAATCACCTGATGCCCGAACTCCCCCGCCCCCGTCCGCACCCCTCGATGCACGCTCCCCCCGATCACCAGCCCGGCCCCCAGCCCCGTACCAAGGTGCAGATAGGCAAAGGAACCCCCCGAACCCCCCTCCCCCCGCACCGCGAGCCCCAGCGCCGCCGCGTTCGTGTCCTTGTCCACCACGACAGGCACACCGAGCCGCCCCTCCAACGCCTCCCGCAGCGGAAACCCGTCCCACCCCGGAAACCCGGTGACCCGGTGCAACACCCCCCGCGCATGATCAAGCGGCCCCGGCAGGGCGACGCCGAGACCGAGCAGAGTGGGGGCCGGGGCCGGCACGCCCCCCGGCGCCCGCAGCGTCTCCGCCGCCAGCCTCCGAAGCACGTTCACCACCCCGTCCACGACCGCCTCGGCCCCCGCCCCGAGCCCCAGCGCCGACCGTCGCTCCCCCACCACACACCCGTCGAGGTCGACGACGACCACCCGCACCGCGTCCCGGTCCAGATGCACCCCCACCGCATGCCCCGCCTCCGGCACCAGCCGCAGCACGGTCCGCGGCTTGCCCCCCGTGGACGCCCGCCGCCCCGCCTCCGCCGCGAGCCCGTCCTCCCGCAGCCGGGCGGTGATCTTGCTGACCGCCTGCGGAGTGAGCCCGGTCCGCTCGGCGAGCTCCAGCCGGCTGATCCCCTCCGCCCCCGCGGTCCGCAGCAGCTCGAGCACGAGCGCGGCGTTGTGGCTCCGCAGGGCAGGCAGATTCACCCCGCGTGCCACCCCGCGTGCCACCCCCCGCGCATGCGCCCCGCCGATACCGTCGTACGTCCTGTTCACCCGCCCATTGTCCCTTCTGCTTGCACTTTGGCAACAGCGTTGCGAAAGTAGGACCATGACTGGCAGCAGCACTCCCCTCCGCGTCGGACTCGTCGGCTACGGCCTCGCGGGCTCCGTGTTCCACGCCCCGCTGATCGCCGCGACCGAGGGCCTCGCGCTCGACACGGTGGTCACCTCCAACCCCGAGCGGCAGCGGCAGGCCCGCGCCGGGTTCCCGGACGTACGCGTCGCGGCGACCCCGGACGAGCTGTTCGCCCGCGCCGGCGAACTGGACCTGATCGTCATCGCGTCCCCGAACAGGACGCACGTCCCGCTCGCCACCGCCGCCCTCGAGGCCGGTCTGCCGGTGGTCGTCGACAAGCCCCTCTCCGGGACGGCGGCCGAGGCGCGCGAACTGGCCGCCCTCGCGGACGATCGCGGTCTGCTTCTCTCCGTCTTCCAGAACCGCCGCTGGGACAACGACTTCCTCACCCTGCGGAAGCTGATCGACGAGGGCGGGCTCGGCGACGTCTACCGCTTCGAGTCGCGTTTCGAGCGCTGGCGCCCGCAGCTCAAGGGCGGCTGGCGGGAGTCCGGCGACCCGGCGGAGATCGGCGGTCTGCTCTACGACCTCGGCAGCCACGTCGTCGACCAGGCGCTGGTCCTCTTCGGCCCGGTGACGGCCGTCTACGCCGAGGCGGACATCCGCCGTGACGGCGCGCGGACGGACGACGACACGTTCATCGCGCTGACGCACGCGAGCGGCGTCCGCTCGCACCTCTATGTCTCGGCGACCACCGCCCAGCTGGGCCCGCGCTTCCGCGTCCTGGGCTCGAAGGCCGGTTACGTGAAGCACGGCCTGGACCCCCAGGAGGCCGCCCTGCGCGACGGCGCGCGTCCCGGCCCCGGCTGGGGTACGGAGCCGGAGGACCTGTGGGGCCGCCTCGGCGCGGGCGAATCCCCGGTGACGGGCGGCGGAAACCCCGTACCGACCCTCCCGGGCGACTACCCCGCCTACTACGCGGCCGTGGCGAAGGCCCTCCTCGCCGGCGCCCCCAACCCGGTGACCGCGCGGGAGGCGGCCGCCACCCTGGACGTACTGGAGGCCGCGCGCCGCTCGGCCCTGGAGAAGGTGACGGTGACACTGTGACCACCCCCGAACCCACCCCGAGCGTGGCCGAGCTGGAAGCCCAGGAACGCCGCCTGGTCTTCCCCCGCTTCACCCACGACGACGCCTGGACCCTCGGCTCCCTGCTGGTGGAGATGGCCCGCGAACGCCGGGCCCCGGTCGCCATCGACATCCACCGCGCGGGCCAGCAGCTCTTCCACGCGGCCCTCCCCGGCTCGGCCCCGGACAACGACGCGTGGATCGCCCGCAAGCGCCGGGTGGTCGAACGCTACAACTCGGCCTCCTACCTGGTGGGCGCCCGCCACCGGGCCAAGGGCACCACGTTCGAGGCGTCCTCCCGCCTGGACCCCGACACGTACGCGGCCCACGGCGGCTCCTTCCCGATCACGGTGGAGGGCGCGGGCGTGATCGGCGCGGTCACGGTCTCGGGCCTCCCCCAACTGGAGGACCACGCCATGGTGGTGGAAGCCCTGGAGCGCTTCCTGAAGCTGTCGTAGGAACCGCGCATCGTCAGGGGCGCGGGGCTGAGCTGACGTGCCGCTCCGCCGCGGGGCGCGAACGGGGGTCTGGGGGCAGCGCCCCCAGGGACGGGAAGGGGCGGCGGGGGCGAAAAGCACACTCCCGCCCCTCCCCTGCTCACCGGTACAGCACCGCCCGCTCCACCACGCTCCACGTCGTACTGGTCACCACGTACAGCGCGGCCGCCAGCGGCATGACGGCGACGGTGACCAGGGTGAGGAAGGACATGAACGGCATCACCCTGGTCACAGCCGCCAGCCCCGGCACCTGCTCCCCCTCACCGCCCGCACCCGGCACAGGCTGAGCCGCCATCGTCCGCCGGGACAGCCGGTACCCGAACCAGGCGACCACGGTGACGACCGCGAACAGGCCGACGTACACCAGCCCGGCCCCGCCGAACACCCCGCCGTCGCCGAGCGCGTCCGCCCACCGGCCGCCGAGCGGCGCCTCGAACAGCCGGTGGGCGAGCAGTTCGTTGGCGCGTCCGCCGATCGTCTCGCTGGAGAACAGGTGGTACAGCACGAAGAACGCGGGCAGCTGGAGCAGGCTCGGCAGACATCCGGACAGCGGCGACACCTTCTCCTCGGTGTGCAGTTCCAGCACCGCCTTCTGGAGCTTCTCGGGGTTGCGTGCATGCTTGCGGCGCAGCTCCGCGATACGCGGCTGGAGCGCGACTCGGGCCTTCTGGCCACGCGCGGCGGCCCGGGAGAGGGGGTGGCCGAGAAGGCGTACGAACGCGGTGAACAGCACGATCGCCGCTGCTGCGGCGGAGAGACCGAACAACGGCTGGAGCAGATCGGCCAGTTGCCCGACCACGCTGGCGAACACGGACATGGGTGAGCCCTCCGAGGGTCTCGTCGTGCCGGAAGTACGAAGAACGGCATGACGACCCGCAGCGGGGCACGGTGAACGTACGAGAAAAGGAAGATGCCCTACGCGGCGGTCGCCAGGAGGGCGTGTCCGGGCGCCCGGGGCCGCGTCCGCCCCTTGGCATCGGGATCGCGCTGCGGCAGGAAGGCCGTACGCCGATCCCGCTCCCGTATCGCGGTACGCACCCGCGTGGGCGCGACAACGGGCGCACACCGAGCGGCGGCAAGAGCGCAGAGCACAAGGGCCGTACCGGCCGCAGCGGTAGCGGCCAGGGCGACATCGACCACGGAGAGCCCGGCGACGGGCAGGAGAAGCAGTACGACCGGAAGCACGGCGAAGACGAAGCGCGCACCCACCCACTGACGGATCACGCGGCCCCCTCCCCCTCTTGGTCGCCCCCGGAACTCACACCGGATCGATCACCACAGGCTGCAGCAGCCGCTTCGGCTTCAGCAGCGCCCGGCTGACCGGATCCGCCGGATCCCGGCTGAGTCCGGGCCCCGGCAGCACTTCAACGTCCGACACCGGCACGATGGTTCCGCAGGCCGGACATTCGTTGTACGCCCCGAGCTCGGTGCCGCAGTCGGCGTGCCGGAACACGCGCAACTGGATCTGTGTGAGCTGCTCGCGTCCCCACGCCCCGAGCGCCCGCAGGGTGGGCCACAGCGCGATCCCGCGGTCGGTGAGGACGTACTCGTCGCGCGGCGGCGACTCCTGGTACCGGCGCTTCTCCATGATCCCCTGCTCGGTCAGGGCCCGGAGGCGGGCGGAGAGCACCGCGCGCGGGATGCCGAGGTGGACGAGGAAGTCGTTGTAGCGCCGTACGCCGTAGAAGGCGTCGCGGATCACGAGCAGCGTCCAGCGTTCCCCGACGACCTCGAGGGCGCTCGCGATCGAGCACTCCTGTGTCGCGTAGTCCTTGCCCAGTGCCATGCCGTCCACTGTAACCACTTTCCCAGCCGTTGGTTCAATGACCGAACCGAAGATGTTACGGTGGTCGGGTCGAGGTAGGTTCATTCATTGAACCTACTCGTTCCCCGGAAACCCAGAACCCCTCGCCCCAGCAGGCCGACCGATCCGCAGAGGACCCCTGACAGACATGACAGGCACCGACTCCTCCCCCGCGACCGCGGAACACACAGCCGTACGAGAGCGCGCACCGGACACCGCCCCCCGCCGGGACTCGCCGCCGCACCCGGGCGCCACCCTCGCCCTGACCAGCGCCGCCACAGCCGTGGCGCTGATGACGTACACCACGCCGATCATCACGCTCCCCGACACCGCGGCCGCCCTCGGCACCCCGCTCTCGGCCCAGGCCTGGCTGCTCAACGGCACCCCGCTGGGCCTGGCCGCCCTGCTCCTGGTCGCCGGCAGCCTCGCCGACGACTACGGCCGGCGCAGGATCTTCGTCTCCGGCACGCTCGCGCTCGGCATCACCACGGCGCTGGGCGCGTTCGCCACCAGCACCTGGCTGTTCACCCTGGCCCGTATCGCCCAGGGCGCGGCCAGCGCGGCACTGCTGGCGAGCAGCCTGGGCCTGATCGTGCACGCCTTCCCCACCGCGTCGGGCAGGGTGCGGGCGACGGGGGTGTGGGGCGCGTTCGTCACCGGCGGGATCGCGGTCGGCCCGCTCCTCGCCGCGGCGATACCGGACTGGCGGCTGACATACGGCGTCCTCGGCGCCGGGGCCCTCGTCGTCGCCGCCCTCGGCACGCGCACGCTCACCGAATCGCGCTCCCCGCGCGGGGGCCGCCCCGACCTCGCCGGAGCGATGACCTTCGGTCTGGCCCTGATCTCCCTGGTCGCGGGCCTCACCCTGGGCCGGGACGGCTGGCTGCGCGCCCCGGTGCTGCTGCTGTTCACGGCGACGGTCGTGCTGCTGACCGCGTTCGCGCGGGTGGAACGCCGTACCCGCACCCCGATGATCGACCTGGCCCTGCTGCGCCGCCCGGACTTCCTGGCCTCCTCCCTCGGCGGTCTGTTCACGGGCCTGGCGGTGATCGGCCTGTTCAGCTATCTCCCGGCGGTGCTCCAGCGGACCCTCGGCATGTCCACGCTGGACACGGCCTGGCTGACCCTGCTGTGGGCCGGCCTCGCCTTCGCCGTCGCCCTCCAGGCCCGCCGTCTGGCCGGGCGCGTCCCGACCCGCGTCCAGCTGGCCATCGCCTTCGCCCTGCACGCGGCCGGTGTCCTCACCATGCTCGGCGCGGTCGGCTCGGGCTCCGCGGCCCGCTTCGTCCCCGGCATGATCATCGCCGGTGTCGGCAGCGGCCTGCTCAACGCGGCGCTCCCCCTCCTCGCCGTCGAGTCCGTTCCCCCCGCGCGGGCGGCGATGGGCTCCGGCGCCCAGCAGACCTTCCGCTACATCGGCTCCTGCGCGGGCGTCGCGCTGACGATCGCGATCGCCACGTCGTCGAGCGGCGGGGTGGCCCGGGGCACGGACATCGCGATGGTGGTCTCGGCCGTCCTGGCGCTGGTGGCCGCGGTGTCGGTCGTGAGCCTGCGCGGACGCCGCTGACGTACGACGCGCGGGGCGGCCCGCCGACACGCGGGCCGCCCCGCGCGGGCCCCGTGGCCCGCTGCGGTCTCTTCTTTGTCACCCACCGGCAGTACGGTGTCCCCCATGCGCCCCGACACGCCTGCCGAAAACGTCGACCACACCGCGGAAGCCGACCGCCTGGAGCGGACCGCCGACCTCTACCCCGAGGACGCCGAGGCCCTGCTCCTGCGAGCCGCCGCCCACCGCGAACTCTCCGGCGACCGCCCCACCGCGACCGCCCTCTACGACCGCCTGCTGACCTCCTCCCGGGAACTGGACGAACCGTTCCTGGTCCGCGCCCTCAAGGCGTCGAACCTCTGGGAGTACGGCCATGAGGCGGAGGCCCGCGCGATCATCACCGGCATCCGCACGACGGCCCCCCGCGACCCCGCCCCCTGGGTCATCGTCGCGGAGTCCCTGGAAGCGCACGACGAGCTCGAGCAGGCGCACGAGACGTTCACGCAGGCGGTCCACCTCCTCCTGACCGGGGTCGAGGCACCCCCGCGCACCACCCACCCGCTCCTCTTCGGCCGCCACCGCGTGCGCAGGATGCTCGGCGCGGCGCACGACGAGTGGGACGCCCTCGCGGACACCGTCCACAGCCTCCCGATCACCCTGGACGAACTCCACGACCCGAAGCGGGTGTGGTCCCTGGGCTCGGAGAACCCGGCGGAACTGGAGGCGGAGATCATCCGCCTGCGCGCCGAACTGGGCGCGTTCCGGGAGGCGTTGTCCCGCCCGTTCCCGGTGGCGGTGCTGCACTGGCCGGCCAGCGAGCTGACGGAACTCCTGTCGGCGTACCCGACGCTGGCGGAGGAGTACCCCTCGCACCCGGAACACCTGACCTCGATAGAGGCGGCCCTGCGCGAACTCGCCGGGTCCGGCACCCCGAACCTCGGCATCGTCACGGGCACGGTCCCGTCGTACGAGGCCTTCGCCGCCTCGGAACTGACCTCCCCCTCCGACCCGGCCCTCCTCCCCCAGTACGCCACGACCCTCGCGGCCCGCGGCCGGGCGGCGGCATGGCCCCCGGAGCGGACGGCGGCATGCTGGTGCGAGTCGGGCCGGCCCTACGGAGACTGCCACGGCAAGCCCTGACCCCGCCCACGCCGGCCGCCGGTAAGCACCGGGCGGCCGCCGGTGACGGGGGATGCCGTCGCTCTCCCCGGTGATTGGAGCGGTCCTCCAGGCATGGCACCACGTACACAGCGTGCCGCTGGAGAATCGCTCCCATCATGCGGCTTGGGCGTTCAAAGCCATTTCACATCCAGCGACTTTCGTAGGGCATCCACAAGCGATGCTGCACGGACATCGCCGGCTCCTCCGATGATGTGGTTCATCGCATAGCCGAAGGCGATGCCGTGCTCCGGATCGGCAAAGCCGAGCGAGCCGCCTCTGCCTGTGTGGCCGAAGGCAGTGGTCCCGGTCATGGGGACGGGCATGGTGGGCAGCATGTAACCGGCACTGAAACGACTTTCGACCAGCATCACCTGGTCTTTCCCCGCGGCCTCCTCCTTCGTGGCCGACCTCAGGGTCTCCGGGGTGAGCAGGCGAACACCGTCCACCTCGCCGATCAGTGCGGCGTACATGCGTGCAAGGGCGTGCGCGGTACCGATGCCGTTGGAGGCCGGGAGTTCCGCGGCCTGCACATCTGGTGAGCCGAAGTCGATCGCGGCTGGATCGGTGACTGCGTAGGCCCTGTTGCTGAGTGAGTCAGGGTCGCGCCACGCGGCGACCTGTTCGCGAAGCTCCTCCGGCACCGAGCCGGCAGGCAGTGTGGTGAGGTCGACGTCTGGCCGGCGGTACACCATGCGGCTGACCCGCCCTCGCTCCGACGCCGGCAAGCCGATGAAGAAGTCCAGACCGAGGGGAGCCACCATCTCTTCGGCGACGAAGCAGCCCGGCGTGCGGCCGGTAACCCGGCGGATCACCTCTCCGACCAGCCAGCCCCAGGTACGTCCGTGGTAGCCGTGTGCCTCGCCCGGAGTCCAAAGGGAGCGTTGCGCGGCGAGCGCCGCCACTACGGGATGCCAGGCCAGCGCCTCTTTCAACGGCACTGGCTGATCCAGCGCGACGAGTCCTGCCTGATGGGACAGGAGCCAGCGCACCGGAATGTCCGCCTTACCGTTCGCAGCGAACTCCGGCCAATACTTCGCCACCGGCGCGTCCAGATCGAGTGCGCCGCGCTCGGCCAGCATGTGCACCGCGGTCGCGGTAACTCCCTTGGTCGCCGAGTAGACCAGTTGCAGCGTGTCCCGCGTCCACGGACGTCCGGTTTCCGGGTCGGCGGATCCGCCCCACAGATCCACTACCGGGCGGCCGTGCAGGTATACGCACACCGCCGCACCGATGTCTCCGCGCCTGGTGAAGTTCGCTGTGAACGCCTCACGCACCGGCTCGAACCCGGGCGCCACCTCACCCTCGATCGTCGTCATGCCGCTCATCCTGGCACTTCATTCGCGCTCACCGGCGAGGCGTCACGCTCCCGGCGCCTCGAGGACGGTTGTCAAACAACGACAGGCAGTGCCTGCAGGCGCTCACGGAACTCGCGGACAACGGGCACCCGCTTGTGCGGTTCGAGCTGAGCGGAGAACTCCTTCAAGCGATCGAGGGCCCGTACGGAATTGACGCTGTCCTCCAGGAGCCGTGCACCGTAGTTCGCGGCATCCAGTGCTCCCTCCAGATCACCTCCCGCAAGCCGTGCCTCGGCCAGGCGACTGCACCGTACGGCCCTGTCCCGGGGAGCTGCGCTCGCCACCGATGCCTCCAGAGATTCCGTAGCCTGCCCCACCTGCCCAGAGCGCAACAGAACCTTGCCCTCGGTCGACCTCAACTGTGCCTCGCCGAACCAGTCGAGCCAGTCCGGGGTTTCACCGGCCGAGTCCCGCTCCCAAAGGGAAGCCGCACGGTTCAACGCCGATCCGGCCTTACGATGATCGCCGTCGCGTGACAATGCCTCGGCCTCGTGCAGACAGAGGAAGGACCGAGTCCACGGCGACAGCGAGCGGGGAGCGTTGTCGATGGCGGTCGAGATGAGGGCGACCCGCTCGGCAGTGCGTCCGGCCTCGGAAACGTGTACACCCATCTCCGCGAGGACAAAAGCGCCGAGGGCGTCGTCTCCCGCAGTGCGGGTGCTGCGCAGGGCGCCGACGTAGTAGCGCTGCCCGGCAGACCGTAGGCCGGCGTCATAGGCCATCCACCCGGTCAGGTGCGCCACCCGGGCTGCCAGTGCATACAGACGGAGGCGGATTCTGTCTGTGTATCGGCCGGTGCTGAGGAGACCGGTGATCAGGGCGAGGTCCCCGCGTGCCTGCTCCAGGAGCCGGACACCCCCGAGCTGGTCGTCGAGTGTGCGCAGAGTGCCGATGCGCTGTCCGATCACCGAGACCATCCTGTCCGTGACCTGGTCGCCGTTGAGCGCCGAGGCGAAGGCCGCAGGCGCGTCCACCCAGCTCGCCGCGATCCCCGTCAAGGCGGTTCCAGTGATGGTGAGGAAGCCCCGGCGATCCAAACGGCCACTCCCCACCAGATCGGACAGCGTCTCGACCGTACCGGCCTCGGTCCACGGAGCCGTGAGCCCTGTGACCTCCCAGACCGGCAGCCACCGGGGCCAGCCTTCCGCGCGCCGCCGCTCGCACGGCACTCGCAGCAGGTCCGCGAGAACCCGCTGGGCGTCCGCGTCGGGCTCCTGCCCGTGCTCCCACTTCCACACAGTCGTCCGGTTGGTCGCCAGGGCGATCCCAAGCGACCTGCCGTGCTTCTGCATAAGCCGGGCGAACTCTGCCTTCCCCCACCCTCGCGTCTGGAGAACGAAGCTCAGCGGATGAACTGCTAACGGCTCACCGTGCACGCCATCACTCCCGTCACCCCACCAGTGCGTGGTCGGCAGGCTACTCCGTGTGTCCACCTCCGTGGCGTGGGCGGCCTCAGGAGGAACCCCCTGGAAACGTTCCGGCTTGCAGACCAACGCCGTTGACTGAACACAAGCCCTCGTGGCTTCCCAGGCCGGCGGCCCCGTTCCCGTACCCCGTCGGGGATGGGGCCACCGGCGCCCTTCTCCAACGCATCCGAAATACCCGCGAGCGGCGCGCCGCTGCAGCACTGCTGCTCGTCGCACCGTTCGGCGGTCCACCGCCCACACGGAGTTGCGGCTTCCACTGCCCTGGGCGGCCATGAACTCCCGCCTGAGCCCTGTCGGGAGAAGCAAAGAGGAAGGAGCACGTGGTGGACGAGCACAAGGCGCCGTGTCTGGTCCGGAGCGGCCTCGTGATGGCGGTGGAGGAGCTGGCCGCCGTCCACGACCGGTACGACAGCCTCCGGTCCGACAATTCCGGAAGTTCCGGCGACGCCCCATGGCCGGGAGGCGACGGCAACCTGCACGACAGCGAGTAAGCCCCAGGCGGTGGGCGGCGCGACTGGCCGCGCCGCCCACCACGTCCGCATCGTGTGGTCGAACCCGTGGAGGACACAGTTATGGAACATCGCTTGATCAGCTCGATCGAGACAGCGCTCGGATGGAGCGGAGCAGAGAAGCTGGGCAAGGGCTTCGCCCGGGGAAGCGTGGACGACCCCACACTCATCTCCGGCCTCCTGACCCCGAACCGTCTGCTCGACATGGTGATGCGCAGGAGTCTGGACCGCCCGCAGTTCCGGTGCTTCCAGAAGGGGGACGAGGTTCACCCGGCGATCTACTACACCGACACCGTCAGCCCGCGGGGCCAGAGCGTCTCCATGGTCAACATGCGGAGCCTCGGAAGGCTTCTGCGGGAAGGTGCGACCCTCATCCTCGACCAGGCCAACGTCTTCGACCCGACGATGGAGGTCGCCTGCCGGGCGCTGCAGTGGTGGTCTTGTGAGCGTGTACAGGTCAATGCCTACCTGACCACGAATGACGCCGCCGGCTTCACCCTGCACTGGGACGACCACGACGTCGTGATCGTGCAACTCGCGGGCGAGAAGGAGTGGGAGGTCCGCTCGGCCTCCCGTGAGGTCCCCATGTACCGGGACTCCGCCCCCAACAACACCCCGAGCAACGAGATCATCTGGTCCGGCGTGATGAAGACCGGCGACGTCATGCACATCCCCCGAGGACACTGGCACCAGGCCACCCGAAGCGGCAGCGGTTCCGGCAACAGCCTCCACGTCACCTTCGGCATCACCAAGCGCACAGGGGCGAGCTGGCTCGCGTGGCTGGCCGACTGGTGCCGTGAACGCGAGATCTTCCGGCACGACCTGGACCGTCGGCGCGGCCCTGACAGCCAAGCGCTGGCCGAGGCCGCGAAAGCACTGGTCGACGACCGTTCCCCGGCCGACTTCCTGACCGCGCACGAGCAGGAGACAGCTCTTCCACGCCATCTTCCGTTCCTCGACATCCTCGGACCGCTCGACGCGGTCGTATGCACCACCCACTTTCCGCCCCGGGTGGTGGAGAACGGGGAAACAGCCGAAGTGGTGGCCGCAGGAAAGAAGCTGACCCTCACGGCCAAGGCCCTGCCCGCGCTACGGCTGCTGCTGAGCGGCGGTCCGGTCCTGCTGGAGCAGGCAACGGCCGTCGTCGGAAGGGAGGTGCGGGAGGTCGCCGAAATCCTGGTGGAGGAGGAACTGTGCGCGGTGCTGACCCCCGAATTGTCCTCGGGCTACACCGGTCTCGTCACGAACGCCGTCTCCTGACAGCGGCGCTCGATCTCGGCGTCACCGCGCTCGACACCAGTACCAACTACCTCGGATTCCACTCCCATCGGGTTCTGGCCCAGGCGTCCGGCGACCTGCTGCCCAAGTTCACGCTGTCCACGAAGGTCGGATACTTTCCAGGCCGGAAGCACTGCCTCAATCCCGTCCGGTTGCGCGCGTCTGTGGAACAGGCGGTCAGCGACCTCGGGCGGGAGCCCGACCTGGTGTTCCTGCACAATCCGGAGCACTCGCTCCGTGAAGCCGCCCCTCACGGCCGGGGTGTACTCGCTCAGGCATGCGCCGCTCTCGACGCCGCCTCGGTGAAGGGACTGTGCGCCGCCTGGGGCGTCGCTTCCTGGAACCCGGCACCACTGCTGAACCTGATCGACCCGACCACACCGAAGCCGTCGGTCCTCATGGTCCGGTCCGGCCTGCTGGTCGGGACCGGAGCAATTGACGCCGCTGAAAATCTCATCAAGGCATGGGACCTCGGCGACCGTACGGTGTGGGGGATGAGTCCCTTCGGCGGCAGTGCCGACGCCCCGGTGTGGAGCAGGATCGACCCGCGCCTCTTCCTGCGGGACGGCGCTCGGTTCTCCCGCGTGCAGGCGGCCTTCCGTACCGCCTACCACCTGCCGCGGGTCGATTACGTCGCTGTGGGCACCGACGACCGCGACCACCTGGGCGAGCTAGTCGACGCCTTGGCCTGCGAAGTCGAGGAGCGAGCCATTGAGGAGTACCGCAGACTCCTCCACGACCACTCACGCGGTCATTCCGCCTGAAGTTCCCCGACGACCCACTCGGCCATGCGCCGAGCGGGCTCCAGCCGAGGGTCCTCCGGGTGCGCGCACGGTCCGAGGATCTTCGAGCAGACGAAGAGTGTCATCAGCTTGCCGTCCCGGCTCTCGAAATCGCGTCGCCGCTCCCGTCGTACGCGATCGGCCAGAGCGGGGACGGCGAGCGAACTCGCCCACAGCGAGGCGGAGTCCAGTCCCTGGGGCGCGTTCCCCCAGTCCTCCCAGTCGAAGAGGCTGAACACGGGAACGGTCACGTTGGCCCAGTTCAGGTCGGCGTGGGCCGGTACCCAGTGCCGGACGGTCGTATCGAAGTCGTCGGAGAAGACACCGTGAAGGGACTCCGTGACCATTTCCTGGGTGATGGTCTCGGTGTCGGGCGTCGCAATCCGTCGCGTGCGGTGTGCCGCGAGCGCGTCCAAGGAGGAATTCAGCGCCGTCCACCACTCCTCCGGCAGCTCCGGGGCTTGGCTCAGGATCGCGGTTCCGACAGGGGCGCCCGGCAACAGATCCGTCTCGTCGGCCCGCCACATCACAGGTCCGCTCGCTTCCCGCCACACCAGGCAACCGTGCCAGGCCGGCCGGGCGACGCCTTCCAGACGAGCGGCGCACTCGGTGCCGTTCCACCCTTGACCCGCGATCTTCTCGGGCAGCCGCCGCTCGATGCGGACCCAGGTGTCACGGTCCGTCCGTGCTCCCACGGACCGGCGCTTGCGCACCACCGTGTCCGGGAGCAAGGCCGTCCGGAGGGACAGCGCGACGCGATCAAGTACGTCGTCAACCGGGTGCACCCGCAGATCGACCTGCGGGCCCGAGGACACGGAGAGCGTCATGCAAAGGACCGTAGCAGCGGGAGACGGCCGTACAGCGCACCGCGATCAGCCGACGTCGTCCAGGGCCGACCGTGCCGCCGCGGTGAACTCGCCCACCCGCTCCGACAGCCGGGCCACTTCGACGGCGTGGCGCTCCACGAAGAGGACGTTGCCGTCGGTGGCGTTCGGCGGCGAGTCGCGGAAGGCCAGCAGAGTGTTCTGCGTCGACTTGAGCGCGGTGTAGACGCTCCGGGCGGCCTGCTCCACCGTCGCCGGCCCCTCCACAGCCAGATTCGCCCAGGCCGCCTGCGCGAGCACCAGTTGCCCCTGGGCATGCCGTAACCGGCGATCGACCTCCTCGGTGTCCCGCTCACCCACGAACGCACGCCCGGCCGTCTTCAGAGCGTGCTGACACTCGGTCGCCGGAGCGAGAAAGGCCCCGTACGCGTCCCGCCGCACCTGCCTGCGCCAGTGCGCATGCTCGGCCCGTGCCTGAGCCTGCACCTGCTGCCGACTCGACCACCCGGTGATCGCCGAGGCGAGCACGGTACCTGCCACACCGACGGTCGCGCCGAGCAACGCCGCCAACCCCTGATCCATAGGAGGTGTGTCTACCGCACAGGTGCACGGCGGAGGAGCGGAAACGGGGCATCGACGATGGCAGACTGCCGTCGACGTCAGCATCGAGGCCCGGAGTCCGTGTGCCACCCCACCAGCCCCTCCCAGTCGTGCGCCCCGCTCTCACCAGGGACCTCGCACCGCTCCAGGAGCTCGCCCGCCGCACGATCGACGCGAGCTACCGCTCGTTCCTCGGCGACGAGAGCGTGGACTGGTTCCTCGACTCGGGTGCCTCGGACGATCACATCGCGGCGCATGTCCGCCAAGCTCACGCCCACTGCATGGAGGTGGACGGCCGGCTCGTGGGCCTGACGATCCTCGACGGGCCGACCATCGACCTGATGATGATCGACGCGGCCCACCACCGCCGGGGCCTGGGACGGCTGCTGCTCTCCCACACCGAGAAGACCCTCTTCGCCCGGTACGAGGCACTCCGCCTGGAGAGCTTCGCCGACAACGCGGCGGCCAACGCCTTCTACACGGCGTGCGGCTGGTCAGTGGCGGCACGGCTCGCATCGGAGACTCCCGCCAAGATCGAGCTCGTCAAGCACCACGTAACGGTCAGCACACCTCACCCGGCGCGGCCGCGGTAGCCCGCAGCAGATCCCGCACCAGTCCGAAGTCGACGCTCTCCGGCCGACGGAACCGCAGACACCCCTTGCCCATGTCCTGCCCGGCCAGCCGCTCCTCGAAGGCCTCCCGGACATCACCGCGCATGAGATAGACCGAGATGTACCGCTTCTGACTCGCAAAGGCGATCTCCGCGGTCCCGCCCCGCTGGTACACGGGCATGCCGTACGCCATGACCTCGTCGAATCCCGTGAGCTCGGCTTGGCACAGCCGGCGCAACCTGGCCAGCGCTTCCCGGCGCTCCTCGGGGACCTCGGCCAGGTAGGCGTCGACATCCTTCGCCGTGCTTTGCACCATGCAAGGAGTCTATTGCTGCGGACGCGGCTGGACCGCGCTGACCAGACTCAGTCACCAGGCCCGCCGCCAGGGTCCGCTGAGACTGATAGATCAAATACCTTCGGTCTACACCTGTCTCACCAAGTACTTCCTGAGTATTGTGATTCTGCTGTATACGCACCTTGTGCGTTCGTTCCGCCTGCCCTGCTTTGCGGACAACGGCTGCCGCCCACCTGGGCGACCAGCCGCGGGCTGCCCGCCGAGCGAGCATGCCCAGCATTCACAGGGCGCGCGCTGCACGGAAGGGGATCAGGCAGGGCGATGAGGGGGGCATATGAGCGCTGGCAGGAAGTTCTCGGTGGGGAGTTCTTCGGAGCAGGCCAGGCTTTTCGCAGTGTGGTCCTGTACGTCGATGACGAGGTTGCGCAGGATCTGGCGCAGGGCAACGACCTCAGTACGGCGCTTCCCCACGCCGTCGCCGAAGAGGTGAACTGGGGCAGCCCAGAAAGGCCGCTGCTCCACCGCATCAAGAGTGCATGCTTTGTATGGGAGAGCGGTGGCAGTTCAGGGCCTCCTCCCAGCTTGCCCCTTCTGGCGTTGTCGGTACTCGCCGCGACTCGCATGACGTCCTCTGACGGCATGCTGAAGTCCAACTTCTACGGCCGCTGGGTTCAGCTGTTCGGCGAAGAGTCAGGCACTTACCGCGCGAACAGGCTCAAGAGTGCGTTCGAAGACGTTGCCGCCATGTGGGAACAGCTTGACCAGTGGCTCGACAGCACCGGCGGCCTCTGCGGAACCAGCACCGTAAGCACGGACGAGCACTACTGGAAGATCGGCTACCCCATCTCCCAGGCACTGGTGCGAGGTTCCGACCGGGAGATTCTCACCAGGTTCTTCGCGGCTACCCGCCTGCGGCCGAACAACCCGGGTCAGGTCTCCGGCCGGGAGCTGCTTCGACGGCTTCGCGTCTGGACAGCTGGCAGAGACCGGCGGCTTTCGCCCCGGCTCATGGATGAACTGGCCAACGCGGGTGACAGCGGTGACACGCTCATCGTCAGCCTTCTGAAGCGACTCGCCGATGAATGGGACGGCAGACTCCACGAACCAGAGCACGAGCACCGGCGCCGCGCCCTCGGCCTGCGCCTGGTAGTCGCCGACCGCGGCAAACGGCTGGAGTGGCTGGCAGAGTCAGTCGCAGAACTCCCCGAAACGGAAGTTAGCCTGCTGCCTGACGGACGGACGTTCAAACTCCAGCAGGACTACGCCAACACCTACAGCGGGCTGGAGTCGCTGCATCCCTCAGCCCAGCAGCTTTCCCACGGCGTACGCCTAGGAGGCAAGAATCTCGTCATCGAATGGGCGCCCCAGGACGTTGTCCTGCTCCGCAAGCATCCGCATCTGGGCGACTGGGTAAGCACCGAGTACTTCGAACCCGGTGATCAGCACTGGCTCCTCGTGGCCGACTCAGCCGTGAGTGAGGTCCGTGCCATGGTCGGAGCTCTGGGCGGCCGCACCATCAGGGAAACGCCATCTCCTGTACCGGGCTGGAAACTCTTCAAGGGGGTACGCGCGGTCAACGGAACGGCGTTCACCCGCACTCTGGACCAGGGCGGAAAGCACACGCATGTGCTGGAACCTCAGATCAGGCAGCACACGAAGCTCTCCGGGGGCCTTCGCATAGCCCCGGAGTACCGGGCGGGCGCCGGCGTCGTCGGCCACTACCTGCGTCACGCAGCACCGGACTTGCTGCTGCCTCCCGGTACCAGCCCCGACCGTAAGGTCGATGTCGTCCTCGACGGCCGTACAGAGTCGCTGCGGACAGATCCGCGGGTTCCCTTTCCTCTGTGGGTCGTGCCTCTGGAAGAGGGCGAGCACACCGTCGGTACCGCGCTCAGCAGCCAGACCTTTACCGTGCACGACGGATTGCACGAAGGGCTCCCGCCTCAGACCGGGACGCTCGGGTATCCCTGCGATGGAACCGCACGGGGTGAGCCCCTGGAAACCGAGGACAGCCAGACAGCGATCCGTGGCGCGTACGCGCCCGAGAGCATTCGGCTTCCGCGGACCGTAGTCCTGCGGTGCACGGTTCTGGAAGCCATGCTGATCACCCCGGATGGCGACGTGCGCAAGATCGCACAGAACTCACCGCCTGCCTGGATGACGTCGCGTCTGCCGGAAGGAGCCCGGGGCCCTTGCCTTGAGGTCCAGGTACCTGCCGGATACGTCTGGCTGATCTACAGGACGCCCTCGCGATGGTCAGTCCGGCCCCTGCTGGAAGCGGTGGACATTCCTGCCCCCAGCCCTTCCCCCGGCGCCTTCGCGTGGACGTACGCCGTGCTCAGCGCGGCCCAGCGGTCGCAGCTGCCTGCATGGCAGGACTACGTAGCCGCGGCTGAGGCCATCGCTGGAAAGAGGAACAACCGATGATCGAGCCAGGAGATCTGCTCTTGCGCTGGGTCAGCGAGCAGGGCGCGGGCGTGCTGTCTGACGTCAAGCAGGGAGCGTGGTGGCTCGCCGGCACTCGCTGCCAGGAAGTCGAGCCCGGCGCTCCGGGCCGCTGGCTCCGGGATGCCGTTTCTCTCGCGATGCTGGATATCGACTGGCGTAACAGACGCTGGTGTGCCGCACCTCCCGTGCTGACCCAGCTTCCCCAGGCTCGAGGACTGGCCGTGCTGACTGGCAGCAGGACGGCAGCGTTCGAGCGGCGGCTTGAGCAGACCATGGAGGACGGCCCGGTTGAACTGTTCCGGGTGTCGAGTGCCCGGCCGCCCCGGGATATTCCGCTGCCGGTCTCGTTGATCGTCCAGTTCAACGGCGAGGATGACCTCAAAGCCTGGGCAGCGGACCTCGGCGTCACCTACACCCCCTGTTTCGCCCTCCAGGCCGCTGCCCTGCTGCCGCCTCTTGGGTTCGGGGCAAGGGGGGCCACCCCGGAGTACGGCAGACCGCTGGAGCGGTACGACCTGGAAAGAGGCGAGTACCAGCCAGTGCTCCGGCCGCAGTCCAATGGCCTGTACCGGTTCAAGCAGCGGGAGGGTAAGCGCGTATGCCAGATCCTGCGGGACGGCAAGTGGTACGAGACAGGCCACGAGGCGGGGGTCTACACCGCACTCGCGTTTCGGAGCACAGAGGCGGATGTTCTGCGCTGGCTGCCGGAGAAGGACAGCGGGCGCAAGCGGTTCGGCACTCTCTTCGTCGACTGGGGTTATCCGCTGCCTGACCTCCACCGACGCGTAGCGGTCATGTGCTCCGGGCTCGCCCCGCGCATCAACGAGCCGGCCAGGAATCTGGCATACGACAACGTGCCCAAAACAGTAGCCATGAAGATCGCTGAGTCACTGAGGCAGAGCCTCGGGGGGAACGATGACTGACACGACCGCGGACCACCCCGAAGCCGCGGGAGGGGAACTCGACGTCCTGGGGACCTTCGACCACCTCAGGGACGCGCTGTTCCGCTACTACAACACTCCGTTCGGTCTTGCTGACGAACTCCTGGAGAGGGAGCGGCAGCAGCTTTTCGACATCGACGGCGGTGCCTGGCGTTATCCCCTCCTTGAGGTCCGTCCTCAGTACGCGTCGGTCGGCAGCGATCTCGCTGGTTCTGTCCGCGAGGCGGGAGCTCATCCAGACCTGTCGGAACTGGCACAGCTCGGTCTGCTCCGCGGTGTTCCGTCGCTCTACCAGCACCAGCACCAGGCCCTCGTCTCGGCCATGCGCGACGGCCGGAACGTGGTCGTCACCGCGGGCACGGGCTCCGGCAAGACTGAGTCCTTCATGCTTCCGATCCTGGCTGGCCTGGTCCAGGAATCAGCGGCCTGGCCGACTGCGAGTCTCCCAGTGAATCGCTGGTGGGGCGCGCCTAACGGCGAGTACCAGCCGCAGCGGGCCGGAGAGCGCGGGCGTCATGCCGCCGTCCGGGCTCTCGTGCTCTACCCCATGAACGCTCTGGTTGACGACCAGATGATGCGACTGCGCAAGGCGCTGGACAGTGACGAGGTGCGGGGCTGGTTCGCCCGGAACCGTCCTGGCCACCGCTTCTATTTCGGGCGGTACACGGGTGCCACACCAGTTCCCGGAGATATCGGTTCCCGGTCTGGGGTGAAGACGCTGCGTAGGGAGTTCGCTTCGACCGAGGAACGCTCGCGGCAGGCACACAAGGCCGGCGGAGACGGCCGGTTCTTCATTCCCCGGCTTGACGGCGCTGAAATGCGCTGCCGCTGGGACATGATCCAGGCACCGCCAGACATCATGATCACGAACTACAGCATGCTCAATGTGATGCTGATGCGGTCGCGTGAGGGAAGCATCTTCGAGAAGACGCGCCGCTGGCTGGAGGAGGTGCCCGAGGCCCGCTTCACCCTCGTCGTCGACGAGCTGCATATGTACCGCGGGACCGCAGGCACCGAGATCGCTTACCTTCTGCGCAACCTCCGGCACCGCCTGGGGCTGGACGACAAGCCGGAAAAATTCCGGATTCTGGCCGCTTCCGCGTCCCTCGAAGCTCCGCGGGACCTGGATTTCCTCCAGGAGTTCTTCGGAACTGATCGTGAACGTTTCGAGGTTCTGGGCGGGCAGCTCCTCCTGCCGAAGCACACGCACACCGATATCTCTTCCTCTGCCGACATCTACGCACGTCTCGCCGAGGCAGCTCCTGACTCCTCCACTGCTGACAGAGTCCTCACTGAGAGCGGAGGGCGCGATGCCTTCGTCAACGCGCTTCGTGAGGGTGACCGGCTGATCGCGGATTTCGACCAGAGCGTGGCTGCCCGGCTCTTCTCCGAAGCCGAACCGTCCATCCGCATGAAGGCCCTGCGAGGCGTTCTGGCCGCTTTGCGCACATCGGAGGACCCAGCTACCCCCAAGCTTCGCGGGCACCTCTTCTTCCGGAACATTCCAGGCGTGTGGGCCTGTTCAGACCCTGACTGCCGCGAGGCCGAACGCCCTGAGGGCCATGAACGGACCGTCGGCAAGCTCTACTCCCGCCCTACTCCACGGTGCGGCTGCGGAGCACGTGTACTCGAACTGCTCTACTGCCAGAGCTGCGGTGACGTCTACCTCGGCGGGTACGCGCCCGAGTCGGCCTTCACTGATTCCAAGGGCGCGTTCGAAGCGGGTCTGCTGGCTGACCTGCCGGATCTCGATGCGCTCCCGGACGCCGCCGCCCTCGGCCCCAGCGCGGCCAACTATGTCGTCTACTGGCCCAAGCGCGACAAACCATCCATAAACCAGCTCGCTTGGTCCCCCACCTCAGACAAGGGGTCTCTCAGCGCGAGCTTCGAGTTCAAGCGAAGCAAGTACGACCCGCGCACCGGAATGCTCCGGAACCACCGCGACTACACCGGCTGGTCGTTCCATGTCACCGTTCCACAGTCCGCACGGGGCAATAACCGTCTTAAGCTCGAGAACCTCCCAGCGGCTCCCACTCAGTGCCCCTCGTGCGGGGATGACTGGGAAGTACGCCAGCTTGGCAGTGAACGGCTCAGCCTGAGCGATCCGCGCCGCATGCGTACTCCTGTCCGCAGTATGCGAACGGGTTTCGAGAAGATCAATCAGGTGCTCACCACAGGTCTGCTATCCCTGATGCCGCACCGGCAAGCTGTCGTCTTCTCGGACAGCCGGCAGGATGCGGCAAAGCTCTCCGCAGGTCTGGGCCTCCGTCACTACCAAGACCTGCTGCGTCTCCTGCTTGCCGATGAGGTGACGAATCAGGGCGACCCTGCCAAGGATCTTGAGGAGGTCGTCCGCTACTACGCACGCACGGCAGCGGGCGACCATGCTGATCCCGCCGCTGCCTCGGCCGCGCACAAGCGTCTCCGCGCGCGGGATCCGGAGACGTACGACCGGTGGGAGAAGCACCACAGGCCTGCTGCTGGACCCAGCCTCTCCGACTTGCACGCCGCCGAACCAGACCCAGCGGAAGAGGCTGAGCTGCGCACCATCCTCAGCCATGTGCCCAGTCTCGACAGTCACGCGTCGACCATCACCGAACGTCTCGTGCAGCAGGGCGTCAATCCCGGCGGCCCTAAGGCATCACTCCAGGAGACAGCCCATCGCCCCAAGGGCACAGATCCGGAGCCCTGGACCACGCTGTACCAGTGGCCCGATGGTGATGGTCCTGTCCGGGACACCTCAGCAATACAACTGAGCGAACCGCAGGAGCATCTGCGCCAGGAGATCCAGGAAACCCTTCGCGTCGAGCTGCTCGGCGGGCTGTTCGGCAGTGCCGGACGCGACTTCGAGTCACTCGGGCTGGGCTGGCTCACACAGACCTCAGACCAGGCCCCGCTGGAAGCGGACCGTGCGTCCTATGTCGCCCTGACCCGCGCCAGTCTGCGCGTCCTGGGCCACATGCGCCGCTTCGCCGGCCTCCGCAGTCATGCCGACGAGCCTCCGCGCAAGCTCCGGGTGTTCTGGGAGGCAGCCGCACAGCATTTGGGCCAGGGCAGCGATGACATCCGGGCGGCGGTTGAACGGACTTGGGGAGACGCGGTCATCAAATACCTCATCCAGCCAGAGCACGTCGCCCTGAGGCACGGCCGTGCCGCCTCTTGGACGTGCCCTAACTGCCGTCGACGCCACCTCCATCCGGGCGTGGGTCTCTGCACAAAGTGCGGAGCCCTCCTCCCTGCGGAGTCGGTGCCGTTCGACAACACCGACAGTGACTACTACGCGTGGATGGCCCGCAGGCGACTGGGCGCCTTCCGGCTGAACACCGCCGAGCTGACCGGTCAGACTGACCGGATTGACGCGCAAAACCGCCAAGCCCGATTTCAGCGAATCTTCCTCGACGGCAAGGAACACGAGAAGCCCGATACGCTCGACGTGCTCTCCGTCACTACAACCATGGAGGCCGGTGTCGACATCGGCCCGCTCTCCGCGGTCCTGATGGCCAACATGCCGCCGACTCGGTTCAACTACCAGCAGCGCGTCGGACGGGCAGGCCGGCGGACGTCACCAGTCGCGCTCGCACTGACCGTATGCCGTGGCCGCAGCCACGACGAGCACTACTTCCAGGACCCCCAGCGCATCACCAACGACGCGACGCCGCGGCCCTACCTCTCCACCGAGATGCGGGACATCTACGAGCGGGTCCTCGCCGCTGAGGTACTACGGCAAGCGTTCTCCGACGTACGTCCGGAAGGGAACGACGGCGAGGAACTCGATCCGACCCGCAACGTCCATGGTCAGTTCGGACGCTGTGCGGACTGGTCTGCTGCCCGTGGGGCGGTGGCCAAGTGGATCGACTCTCACCACTCTGAAGTCAGGGCACTCACCGGAGCCCTCGCTGAGCACACTCGCGGTACATGGTCTCCGGACGAGATGACGGCATGGGTGACGGAAAAGCTCACCCCGCGAGTGACCGAGATCGCCGAAGCCTCGCATGGGCACCCCGAGCTCAGTCAACGGCTGGCCGAAGCGGGCCTGCTTCCCATGTTCGGGTTCCCCACGTCAGCCCGGTACCTGTACACCAAGCGTCCCTACGACTCGTACCCATGGCCTCCAAAGGGAGTGGTCGACCGTTCCCTGGACATCGCCATCTCGCAGTTCGCTCCGGGTGCGGAGACTGTGAAGGACGGCCAAGTCCATACGGCGACCGGTGTTGTGGCCTTCGAACCCACAGGGCACCGCCCCCGGGCAGTGGACAACCCGCTCGGCCCGGATGGCCTCATCGGCCTCTGCCGCGCCTGTGGCCACTTGGCGGAGCACGTTCAGCCGCAACTGCCTGAGGACGAGGACCGCCCTTCCCAGCCCTGTCCGGCCTGCGGGGCCGCTGACGGTTCATACCGAGAGGTGGGACTGCGGGAGCCGGCCGGCTTCTTCTGCTCGGGTAAGGCACGCGACTTCGACGGCAACTTCTCTTGGCATGCCCGGTCACTCGCCCCTAGAACAGCGGCTGACCTGGAACACGGGGCCCCGGAGCGACTAGCAGAGCGGGGTCTGGTCGTTCATTCAGGGAAGGGTAGGCGCTACGCCGTCAATGACAACGGCGGTCGGCTCTTCGCCTTCTCCAAGGTGAGTCCGGCGGCCCCTTGGTCGGGGGCGTATCTGGAAGCAGGGGCCGTGGAGCAGTTCCCTTGGCTTGCCAAGGACATCTCCTCCGGCTCTGACGCTCTCGTGACCGCCATTGGAGCCTCGCAGCACACGGATCTGTTCCTCCTTGGCCCCAGGGCCGGCGAGCTGCCCGAGACCGGACTGCGCCTGAACCTCGCATCAGTACCGCAGAAGACCGGGTTCCCCGACGACCGATCAGGCCGGCGCGCCGCTTGGTACTCGCTCGCCGCCCTGCTCCGGACCGCCGCAGGGTCACTGCTTCAGGTCCAGCCCACCGAGATCGCTTCTGGTATCCACGGAGCGGGGTCAGCCCACAGAGAAGCCCGCACGTTCGCCTTCCTCTCCGACACCCTCGACAACGGTGCGGGCTACTGCACACACCTCGCTGAGCCAGATGTCTTCAGCGAACTCATGTCGGCTGCCAGTGGCCTGCTTGCCGATTACGGGTCAGGCACACACAGCAGAGAGTGCCGAGGTTCTTGCTACGAGTGTCTCCGCGACTACACGAACATGGCCTACCACAGCCTGCTCGACTGGCGCCTCGCCGGTGATTTGCTGTCGATTCTCCGATGTGAGGACACGGCTTCCAGACACCAGCCCCGCGCAGCCGCCAGCCTGCTGGAAAGCTGGGCCTCTGACGCCGAGGACACCGAGTTCGTTGACGACGTCAGGGGCACGGGACCCGTGGTCCTCTTCGAGGACCGGGTATGGGTAGCGGCCAAGAGCCCGTTCGAAGCTGCAGATACGGGCATGGAGGCCGAGCGCCTCTCCCAAGTCCGCGCCGCCGTCGCAGAACACAGCCCCGACGTCCCAGACGTGGTGTTCGTCGATGACTTCCTGCTCGACAAGGCGCCTGCAAGGGTCACAGCCCTGCTCTTTGATTTCGATGCGGAGCAGTGATCATTACGCACGGGATGGCGCCCAGGATGGCAAGAGACGTACGTCTCGCCCTTGTGCTACACGAAGGGCACAGAGCTCTCCTGGCCCCACATGCGCAAGGCCGTCCTTCAACTTCCGTCAAAAGGAGAGAAATTGCTGCCCTTCGATGAAGACGCCATCACCCAAGCCGCCACTCGCATTGCACACAAGGAATTAGACGAGCAAGACCTTGACGTCAAGAAGGTGGCCGATTACATCTATTCACTCGATCCAGACGGAAACAGATTCGCTGCTGTCCTCCGCGACACCATTGATCAGCTGCTGAATGGCGAGGCAACCGGACGGTACGCATGGAAGCAACTCTTCAAAACGGAGAAGACCCACGCCGGCACCCTCGTCGAAATCAACTTGCAACGCGAATTCAAGTTCGCCGACGGAGGTGACGTAGGCGACCACGGCCAGCATCCCATGGACTATCGGATCCTCGGAATCGACGTAGACTGCAAGTTCTCCCAGGACTTCGGAGGATGGATGATTCCACCGGAAGCCATGGGACATCTATGCCTCCTTGTCTGGGCGGATGATTACCAGAGTCACTGGAGTGCAGGAATCTTTCGGGTACGCAAGGACTGGCTCAATGTCGGCAGTAACCGCGACAAGAAACTAACCTTGAAAGCGGAGCATCGCGAGGATAAAGTCCATTGGCTCTGGCGCAATGCGCCACTTCCAGAAAACGTACTTCTTCATCTTCCTGAAGCCACACGCAATCAGATCCTCATCGAGGGTCCCCGCAAGGGCCAGAGACGTGTGATCGAATTGTTCCGCAGGGTCCAGAACCGCCGCATCGGGCGAGGCTCCGTCCGGACCGCGGCACAGCAACTCGACTACATGGCGCGTCTACGGGAAGGCGCAGGCCGAGCTCGAACGGTGCTCCGCGAGGAAGGCATCGTAATAGTCGGTCCCTACAGCAAGCATCAGGAGATCGCCCGCCAAATTGGAGCCGAGGTGCCGCAGCGAGGAGAGTTTGTAAGCTTCCGGGTGACCGAGGCCATGCCTCATCATGGTGACTACCCCCACGTCGAGCTGGAAGGACGCCGCTGGGTGCTCGCAGGAGACGCTGACCCAGTGATGACAGCACCCCGGCTACCAAGGGTCACCGGTGAAGAAGAATCCTGATCAACCGGACAGCGGCCAAGGGACAGTGGAGCCCGAAATGGTCGGCCCAGATGCCTGGGAGCCGCCAGTCGGCTCCTGGGCCTCATCAGCCGCCCGCCGCCGGAACATGCAGGCCATCCGCAGTCGCGACACCACGCCTGAAAGGCTAATCAGGCGATTGGTTCATGCTCACGGCCTGCGCTACCGGGTGGCCGCCAGGCCCCTGCCCGACCTTCGCCGGACGGCAGACATGGTCTTCCGCCCGGCGAGGGTGGCTGTCTTCATCGATGGCTGCTATTGGCACGGATGCCCTCAGCACTACGTCCCGCCGAAAACCAACCCTGGCTACTGGTCAGACAAGGTTGCCCGCAACATAGCTCGTGACCGGGACACCGATCAGCGTCTGACGAAGGCTGGCTGGACGGTGCTCCGCTTCTGGGAACACGAGCCACCGGAGCATTGCGCTGCGCATATTACAGATGAGGTCGAAAGGCGCCGCAGCACGATTCAGCGAGAAAAGCCGTGCAGCTGAATCAGCGTGCGGACTGGTCACGCTCGTCTGCCGCTTTAAGCACATCGATAATAGATTGCCCAACCGCCTTAGCTACTGGCGGCGGGAAGGCATTACCAACCTGCCGGTATTGCGCCGTCTTCCCGCCGAAGAAATCCCAACTCGTTGGGAATCCCTGAACAATCGCGGCTTGCCGCACGGTGAGCATCGGCCCGTCCGGGCCAAATAGGTCGCGTTCCTCAGTCTGCTTCACCTTGCACGTGGCGGCGTCGTTTGCCACGCCCATTCCGGAGATTCCAAGCTGGCGCCAAGCTGCTTTCGCGCGGCTTGGTCCAAGATCCGCACCGCCATGCTTCTTTGAACCCCCTACGAGGGTAGGGGCAACCCCTCCGCCCTTACCTCTCAGTTCATTCTCTCGCTCTTTCGCCTTCCCGTACCATCTCTCATAGGCCGCATGAGCCCGGCGCGAATGGACCCCGTCGAAGTACTGCGCATAACGCTCGAGCATTGACTTTTGAAGTCCATCAGCAATGCTTACCGGTTCGTCATGCGTAGCCGTCGGCCACTCGTACTTCAAGTCCTTGATGACGTCATCACGGAAGGCCACAAGAATGGCGCGTGGCCTGAGCTGTGGCACCCCAAAGTCACTGGCTTCCAGGACTCCCCAATTTGCGAGAGTGTAGCCGAGGCCGGACTCCTCAGCCATTTGGCCATCATCGCCACGATATGTGCCCCCCTGAAGCCTGGCCGTAATCCAGTCACGATAATCCGAGAATTTTGGATCCATAATTCCGCGGACATTCTCGATCATGACAGCACGCGGCTTGAGGGCCTCAACTAGCTCCAGCATGCGCGGGAAGAGGTCTCGCTCATCATCCTTACCCAGTTGCTTCCCGGCATGGGAGAACGGAGGGCAAGGCACACCGCCGGCCAGCAGGTCCAAGCCCCGCATTTTCAACAGCTCGGCACTTTTCCGCACATCTCGGTAGGGGTCAAACTCCTTGACATCTGCTGACAGGACGTCGCAGTGCTCTCTTTCCCAAGCCCATACCTCGTGGTCTTCGATATTCAGCCTGAGCGTCTCGACCGCGTGCGCATCAATCTCGACCAGCGCCAGGTGACCGAAGCCTGCCTGGTGAAGACCGATGGCTTGCCCGCCAGCTCCAGCACAGATTTCGATCGATGTGAACTGAGGCTCCATGGGCGCCGCACTGGCACCCTGAGTTTCCTGCGTGTGGGTCATGCCCCTCCTTACAGCCGTGCAGTGGCAGACACACCTTGCGATCCACCATCACTGAGGGTGACAGACCCCACTGACAACGAGACCCGACCAAGTGTGCAACACGCCCCGCAGTTATTGGAACGCACCCTCTACCCTGCCGAACACTTATACGATATTGCGCATGCGGATACCTGCCTGGACCGAGGATGAACTTGTGCTTGCTGGGGCCCTGGTCGTGAGGAACGGCTGGCGCGAGCTGCGCACCAGGGACCCGGAGGTCCAGGAGCTCTCAGAGTTGCTGCGTTCGCTGCCTCTCCACACAGCCGAAGCCCGCGCCCTGCCGGGCTTCAGGTCCCTGGACAGCGTGAGCCGCAAGACCACGGACTTCATGACCAACCACAGTGCGTACACCGGTAAGGCCACACGCTGCGGCAAGCCCAACCCTGCTCATGATCCAGGCTTTCACCAAGCGTGAAGCTGAGATGTGCCAGGCAGCCGAAGTCCTCGCGGAAAGCATCAGCTCTGGCGAACTGCACCTCATACCGCCGCAGCCCGACGAGGTCGACGAAACGGGAGCAACGGCCGTAGAGGGTCGTCTCCTCGTCCGCCGGGCGCTGGTTCGCGAGCGGGACCCCAGACTCCGCGCCCGGAAGATCGAGCACGTACAACGTCGAGGGCTCCCGCTGCAGTGTGACGTCTGCGCCTTCGATTTCGCCCGCACGTACGGCGAGCTGGGTCTCGGCTACATCGAGGTGCACCATGTCACGCCCCTCTACGTCGCTGGTGTCAGGGAAACCAGGCTGGAGGATCTTGTATGCCTGTGTGCCAACTGTCACCGCATGTGCCACAGAACCCGCCCCGGAGAATCCTGGCGCACGCCAGCCACTCTCCGGGAACTCATGCGAAAGCATGCTGAGGCGACCAACCAATAGGCGGCATCCGCTTCGGCCTCATAGTGCATCTGCGCCCGGTCCAGCACGTCGTCTGGGTCCAGGCCGCGTGCGGATGTCCAGTGCAGCAGGTCGGCGATCAGCTCGACCGCTGACTCCTCCATGACCGTTTCGCACCGGCCGGGCAGGACAGGCGTGCCGCGCTCTCGATAGCTCTCCAGCGCGTCAATGGCGCGCTCCATGCGCAGGCACACGGCGTCCGAACCCAGTTCGATCTCACACCACACCGCTTTGCCCAGCGCGGTGACGACCGTCCCCCAGTCCACGGTCATGGCGGCGAGCATGTGCAGGCCGCGGCCGCACTCCGCGTCGCAGTCGGCCGTGCGCACCGAGGGCAGGGCGCTGCTCTTGTCGTGCATCTCGACACGCAGCCGCTCGCGCTTCCACTCCAGGATCAGGGTCGCCGGCGAGCCTTCGCCCACGTGCTTGATGACGTTCGTCGCCAGCTCCGTCACCACGAGCTGTGCCGCGTCGCAGGCGGTCGGAACGCCCCACTGCCCGAGCTGCGTGGCGGCGGCCCGCCGCAGCAGACGTACTTCCGCCGGCAGTGCCTCAAAGGGCAGGACGCAGCGGCGCTGACGGTCCTTGATGTCGATTCCAGGCATGAGCGGTTTTCCCTCCCGTGCCACGCGCATGCTGCGCCCGCCGTATCCGAACGGCTGCATTGCGTAGCTGTCCGTCACAGAGAATGACACAGAGAACTCTCTCTGTGTAACTTCTCACGAGCCTCGATCGGGTGAATCGCATAGTGAGCGGGCTGCGGCGCTACCTAGCCTGTTCACACCCCGGGCACCCGCCCGGTGAGCGCTTGAGGAGTTCCATGTCCGTACGGACCACTACACGCCGTCGTCAACTCGGCGCGATGCTACGCAAGTTGCGGGCCCGCAAAGGGCTGACCCTGGAGGAGGCCGGCGGGCTGGTCGGCGTATCGAAGGCGACGGTCAGCCGGTACGAGACACAGGCTGGGCCGGTGAAGTGGATCGTCGTGGACGCGCTGTGCCGTGAGTACGGGGCTGCGGATGCCGAGCGCGAGGCCGTGGTGCGTCTGGCGAAGGACGCCAAACAGCAGGGGTGGTGGAGCTCGTTCGCCGACTCCATCCCGGAGAGCATGAACCTCCTGCTCACCCTTGAGGACGAGGCCGTACGCGAAGACCACTTCTCCTGCGTCTACGTCCCCGGCCTTATCCAGACCCGCGCCTACAGCACCGCTCTGCAGAGGGCCAACGAGATCCCCCTGGAACCGGCCGAGATCGAGCGCCTGGTCGACATCCGCATGAAGCGGCAGGAGATCCTCACGCGTCCGAAGCCGCCTCGCCTGTGGGCGATCCTCGACGAGTCCGTGATCCGCCGGGTCGTGGGCTCACCGGAGATCATGAAGGAGCAGCTCGGCCAACTTCTCGAAATCCAGGAGTCACCGCACATCACGCTTCAAGTGCTGCCGTTCTCAAACGGAGCTCATGGCGCCGCTCTCGGCAGCTTCGTGATCATCGGCGGTACCGAGTCAGCCCTCGACGTGGTCTACGTGGACTTCCACACCGGCTCGCTGTTCCTGGAGAAGGACGAAGAACTGGAGCGATACAGACTTGCGTTCGAGTACCTCCGCGCACAAGCGTTGGACATGGAGGCCTCCTCCGCCCTGATCCACCGCGCACGCAAGGAGCTGTAGATGCCCGCCCGTCCTTCCACCCGTCGTGAGCTCGCCTGGTTCAAGTCGACGTACAGCGGCGCGAACACGACCGAGTGCGTGGAATGCGCGCACGCCGCCGACGGCACACTCATACGCGACTCGAAGTGGGCGGGCGGCCCGATGGTCCACGTAGCGAGAGGACCATGGCTCGTGTTCATACGGTCCCTGACGAACGGGGCACCCAACTCACGTACGGCATAGCCTCGCCGGGATGCTACACAGGGGACCGGGACCGGCCGTGGCCCTCTGGCTCGGGTCAGTCCCGTCGGCAACGATCCAGTGCGGTACGGACCTTGTTCAGGCCCTCGGCTCTCCAGTGGGCCCGGTCCGGCATCTGGTCGGCTTCGCGCCAGCGCCAGGCCGAGAACATCGCCCAGTTCAGGGCGCGGCAGCGGTTGATCAGGGGCTGGTCGGCTCCCGGGTAGTGCTCGGCCACTTCCTCGGGGGCGTGGGCCAGGTCGAATTCGATCGGTCCGCGGCAGCAGGTGGCGAGGTCCACGAAGAGGGGGCCTGTGGTGGTGTTGAGGAGGTTGCCCGGGTGGGGTTCGCCGTGGAGCAGTTGGTCGGGGGCCCCGCCTGTGCTGATTTCCGCGCTCAGGGCGGTGAGGGTGTCGGCGAGGAACCTTCGGTCGGCCGGCGGGAGGTCCGGGGACTGGTCCGCGTCGTTCACCACGCGCAGGGCCGCGGTGACCCGGTCCGTGAAATGCGGTGCGTTCAGGTCGGTGTGGCGCAGCGCCGCGTGGTGCCGCAGGAACGCGGTCGCGTAGGCGGGCGGGGTGATGTCCGTGCCCAGCGGTTCGTAGTAGGTCCAGAGGGAGATGGCGAAGGTGTCGCGGACATGGACCTTCGGGGGGACCCTGGGGTCCAGTTCCGCCACCGGGGCGTCGGTGGTGGCGAGGGCGCGGGCGACCTCCACCTCGAACTCGGAGTCGGCGAGGTGTCCCGGCGGGGCCACCCGGAGCAGGACATCGCAGGGGAGTAGGCGCAGTACTACGCGGTCCGAGTTGTGGATGACGGTCACGTCGTCGGTCTCGAGTCCCAGCTCCGCGGCCGTGGCGCGTGCCGCCTCGACCGCTCGGCGGAGTTCCGGTGGCTCCATGCAGTACTCCCCGTCGCCTCGTGAGCGCTCTTGCGGCTCGGAGAGATCCTTATTCAATCCGGCCTGCCCCGGCAACGCCTTTTGGGCCGGTTGGATGTGGATGGGGGGTGAGGTGACGGCAAATCATCTACAGTCCCGAGCCGGCTGCCGGGGCCTGTACGACCCACCCCCCATGGCCGCGAGTCCCTCACGATCTCCGTCCGGCCCAACGCGGAGCACGGTACCCGGGGCCACTGACAACGCCCCGGCCTCCGTCCGTCAGCCCTCGATGTCGAGTGCCGTTCCGTACAGGCGGTCGGCCTTCAGGCGGATGACCAGTCGGCGTTCGGCCACCAGCTGTTCCAGGAAGGCCTGTTCGTTCTCCGGTCTCGCGTTCTCCGGGATCATTCCCAGGAGTTCGCGGCCGATCGCGTCGCCCGGTGTCGTCGTGACCTCCGAGGCCTCCGCCTCGCCCTCAGCCACGGCGAACGACCACACGTCGCCGCCGTTCACATGGAGCGCGGCGCGCGGGTTGTGGCGCAGGTGTTTGAGCTTGACGCGGTCTGCCGTGGTCGAGAAGCGGGCCGTTCGGGACTCGGGGTCCCAGCTGTAGACCATGGTGGTCAGGTGGGGGTGGCCGCTGCGCTTGACGGTGGCGAGGGTGCCGAACTGCTGTCGGGCGAGGAGGTCGGAGAGGGCTTCGTCGGACAGGGGGCGTGGCCCGGGTCGGTTGGTCATGACGGGGTCAACAGCGGTGGGAGCGCGGTAATTTCGCGCCCAGCGCTACGAAACCGCTGTCACGCGGACCACCGCGTCGCGGGTCAGCGTGCGGTCGGGTGGGGTGTCGTCCAGGGCTCGGTGGAGGGTCAAGCCCTCGATCAGGGCGTCCAGTTGGCGGGCCGTGCGCGGGGGGAAGTGGTGCTCCAGGAGGGTGCGGCTGCGGGCCATCCAGTGGGCGCACAGTGTGCGGTACGGCTCGTGGCGGGCAGCCAGGGTGTAGAGCTCCTGGGTGAGGATCAGGTCGCGCCGGGGGCCCTCGGCCAGGGTGTGGATGAGGTCGGTGACGGCTTCGCGGGCCTCGTCGGGGGTGGTGGCGGGGGCCAGGTGGTGTTCGAAGACGGTCACTATGTGGTCGGCGTAGCCGGTGAACGCCTCGAGCAGCAGGCCGTCGATGCCGGTGAAGTGGTACGTCATCGAGCCCAGCGGGACCCCGGCCCGCACGGCGATCTTGCGGTGGGAGACGCCGGCCACGCCCTCCTCGGCGATCAGGTCGAGCGCCGCCGCGAGGATGCGCGCGCGGCGGTGGGGGTCCGTGTGTCCGGTGGCCATGGAGTGTGTACGGGGCTCAGAGCGTGCGGACCGGGCGGGCGGGGTTGCCCACGGCCACGACGTTCGCCGGGATGTCCTTGGTGACGACCGCGCCCGCGCCGATGACGGAGTTGTCGCCGATGGTCACACCCGGGCAGATGATCGCGCCGCCGCCGAGCCAGACGTTGTCGCCGATGGTGATGGGGAGCGCGGCTTCCAGCTTGTCGCGGCGAGGCTGGGGCTCCACCGGGTGGGTGGGGGTGAGGAGTTGGACGTTCGGGCCGATCTGGCAGTCCTCGCCGATGGTGATCCGGGCGACGTCCAGCGCGGTCAGGTTGTAGTTGACGAAGGTACGGGCGCCGATGCTGATGTTGCTGCCGTAGTCGACGTACAGCGGCGGGCGTACGTCGATGTCCTCCCCGGCGGAGGCGAGCAGCTCGGTGAGGATCGGGCGCGCTTCGGCGGGGTCCTCCAGGTAAGCGGCCTGGTAGCGGGCGGTCAGCCGCATGGCCTCGCGCTGCCGGCGGGCGATCTCCGGGTCGTCGGCGATGTAGAGGTCGCCCGCGAGCATGCGCTCGAGGTTGGTGCGCGGGTCGTTCGCGAAGTAGTCGTCCGTCGGCATGCGTACGATCGTACGCCTCGAAGGTGTACGACCGTACACTCCCCGGGAGGGTGAGGGTTAGCCCCGTTCACCCCGTTCCACGCAGAACTCATTGCCTTCCGGGTCCGTCATCGTGATCCACCCCTTGCCGTCGGGACGGGTGTGGTCGGCCAGTTGGCGGGCGCCCAGGGCTATGGCGCGCTCCACTTCCTCCGCGCGGGTGCGGCCCTTCGGCTGCAGGTCGAAGTGGATTCGGTTCTTGGCGGTCTTGCCTTCCTCCACCCGGACGAACAGCAGGCCCGGACCGCCGTCCGGGTCCGCGATAAAGGCCTCCGGGTCGCCCGGCTTGTCGTCGTCGGCGAGCGGCCTGCCGAGCAGCGCGCCCCAGAACTGGGCCAGGTCGTAGGGGTCGCCGGTGCAGTCGAAGGTGATGTGGCGGATGGTGGGGTTCAACGGTCCTCCGGGGACGGTCGGTTGGTGACGCGTTTGGCCGATCGGCCGGTCGCAGGATGCCGTCCGGGGAGGGTGCGCGTCCAACCGTTTGACGGTGGAGGCGGGCCGGTGGGAGGAAATGGCTCTTCAGGGGGCGGCGGGGGGGGTGGCGCGCGGCTTGCCGGGAACGGTCGTGGGCGAATGCGCCAACCGGTTGCGGGGGCGTTAGCCTCGGAGATCGGTGAGAGGCCGTCCGGGTGGGCGGTGTGGCAGGAGGTAGGCAGGCATGGCCAAGGTTCCCAGTTCCGTGGTGGCCGCGAGCGGGCTCGTCGGAGGGTACGGCGTGGCCCGCTGGACCCGGAAGCGGCAGCTGGGCGGGGTCGTCCTCGCCGCCGCCGGGGCCGCTGCCGCGCAGCAGTGGCGGGAGCGGGCCGGCGGCAAGGCCGCGGGTGCGCTGACGGTGGCGTACGTCGCCGCGTTCGCGGGGTCGCACCCGCTGTCGAAGAAGGTGGGCGCGTGGCCTGCGGTGTTCGGGGTGGCGGGCGCGGTGGCGCTGGCGTCCTGGGCGGTGGCCGACCGGCGCGGCTGAGCCGGCCCCTCCCGGGCCGGGAGGCGTCCGGCCGACATGCAAGGGCTCGGGGACCCGCGGCGGGGTCGCCCCCCTAGGGGCGCGGGGAACTGCGCGGACGACCCCCCACGCACCCGCGCGGAGCGTTACGCGCCCAGTGTTCTGGATACCGTGTAGATCACGAGGCCGGCGAGGGAGCCGACCACCGTGCCGTTGATGCGGATGAACTGGAGGTCGCGGCCGATGTTGGCCTCGATCTTCTTCGTCGTGTGTTCCGCGTCCCAGCCCGCCACCGTGTCCGTGATCAGGGACGTGATCTCCTTGCGGTAGGTGGTGACCACGTACACCGCCGCGCTCTCCAGCCAGCCGTCCACCTTGCCCTGGAGCTTCGGGTCGAGCGACATGCGCGCGCCGAGCGAGAGCAGCGAGGCACGTACACGCAGGCGGAGTTCGCTGCGCTCGTCCTCCGCCGCCGACACGATCATGGACCGTACGGCCGTCCAGGCGGACGCGATCAGGTCCTGCACCTCGCCCCGGCCGAGGACCTCGCTCTTGAGGCGTTCGACGCGGGCGCGGGTGTCCGTGTCGGACTGGAGGTCGGAGGCGAAGTCGGTGAGGAACCGGTCGAGGGCGCCGCGCGCGGGGTGGGACGGCATGTCGCGCATCTCGGTGACGAAGCGCAGCAGTTCCTTGTAGACGCGCTCGCCGACCTTGCGGTCCACGAACCTGGGCGTCCAGCCGGGCGCGCCGCCGTGGACCGCGTCCATCACCGTGTCGCTGTGCAGCACCAGCCAGTCGTGCGCACGGGTGACGATGACGTCCACGGCCCGCTTGTGGCCGCCGTCCGCGACGATCCGCTCCAGCATTTTGCCCATGCCGGGCGCGATCTCCTGCGCGTCGGCCCGGCGGGTGATGGCCTCCCCGACCACCGCCTGCACATCGGAGTCCCGCAGCACGGTGAGGGCGCCGCGCAGCGCCGCCGAGAGTTCCGCCGTCACCCGGTCGGCGTGTTCCGGGACGGCGAGCCACGCGCCGAGCCGGCTGCCGATGCCGACCGCGCGCAGCCGCTGCCGTACGACGGCCTCGGAGAGGAAGTTCTCGCCGACGAACTCGCCGAGGGAGACGCCCAGCTGGTCCTTCTTGGTGGGGATGATCGCCGTGTGCGGGATCCGCAGCCCCAGCGGGTGACGGAACAGGGCGGTGACGGCGAACCAGTCCGCGAGCGCGCCGACCATGCCCGCCTCGGCCGCGGCGGCGACATAGCCCGCCCACGGGCCTGCGCCCTGGTGCGACGCCCATGTGGTGAGGACGTAGACGACGGCGACGAACAGCAGCAGCCCGGTGGCGGTGAGCTTCATACGGCGCACTCCGCGCCGCTTCTCCTCGTCCGCGGGGCTGAACGTCGCCATCGCGCGGTTCACGAAGGCGCCGGCGGGGGCATGCTGCCCGTCGGCGATCCGGTCGCCGGTTTCCGCCGTGCCGGCCGCTTCGGCCTCTTCGGTCCGTTCCATCCGCTCCACCCGTTCGGTGATCCCTCACACATTGTCCCTTCCTGACCGACTCCTGGAACGGAACAGGAGTTCCCGGCGTCTGTTCGGAGGGGGTTTGTCCAGGGGGATCCCCTAGGGGCTCCCAGGGGGGTCCCGTGCGGGTCCCCCCGGACAGTCTTCCCCGCTCATGGATCATCATGGGTTCATCGGATCGGAGCCTCGGGCTCCCCATCGCCCGAGGAGAACGGAACAGCATGACCCGGGGTCGTGACGGGGGCGCGGACGCGCCTGACGCCAAGCAGCGCGCGCTGCTCGCCGCGGTCGTCGCCGCGATCGTGGCGGTCGCCGCCGCCATATACGTCGGAGCCGGCGTCGGGGTGGGGTCCGGTGACGGTACGCGGGAGCGCGACGCCCTCGCCGGGGGGCGTGGCGCGCAGAACGGTCCGGCCGCGCCCGTCGCCGGCGGTACCTGGGTCGCCTCCTGGGCGGCCTCCCCGGTCGGGGGCGAGCCCGGCACGGAGACCGGCGGTCTCGCTGGACGCTCGGTGCGCAACGTCGTGCACACCAGCGTCGGCGGTACGAGCGCCCGGGTCACGCTGTCCAACCTGTACGGGCAGGCGCCGCTGACCATCACGCACGCGTCGGTCGCGGTGTCCGCGGGGGCGGGTACGGCGGCGGCGGTCGTGGACAGCGTGCGGCCGCTGGCCTTCGCGGGGAGCGCGGGGGTCGTCGTTCCGCCGGGCGGGGAGGTGGTGAGCGATGCCGTGCGGGTCGCCGTTCCGCGGGACGGGGACGTGCTCATCACGACGTACTCGCCGAGCGCGTCCGGGCCCGTCACCTATCATCCGCACGCCCGTCAGATCTCGTACGTCGCGGACGGCGAGCACACCCGGGACGCGACGGGCATGCCGTACAGCGGGGAGAGCGTGGTCTGGCGGTATGCGACCGCGCTCGATGTGCTGAGTGCCGAGGCGGAGGGGACCGTCGTCGTCCTCGGGGACTCGCTGACCGACGGGATCACCTCGACGACCGGGACGAACCGGCGGTGGCCCGACGTGCTGTCCGACCGGCTGCGGGCCGCGATCGGGGACGGACGGGATGTGCCGCGGTACAGCGTCGTCAACGCCGGGATCAGCGGGAACCAGGTGCTCGCGGACGGGCTGGGGCGGCCCGCGGAGAATCCGAGTGGGGTGAACCGGTTCGAGCGGGATGTGCTGGGGCGGCCGAATGTCAGGGTCGTGGTGGTCGTGCTGGGGATCAACGACATTCTGCGGACGCCGGGGGTGGCTGATCCGGGGCGGATCGTGGACGGGCTGCGGTCGCTGGTCGAGCGGGCTCATGGGCAGGGGGTGAAGGTGGTCGGCGCGACGTTGATGCCGTTCGGGGGGCATCGGGGCTGGAGTGAGGGACGGGAAGGTGTGCGGGAAGTCGTCAACGCGGAGGTTCGGGCGGGGCGGGTGTTCGACGCGGTGGTTGATTTCGACCGGGCTGTTCGGGACGGGTACGACCCCCGGCGGTTCCGGGTGGAGTACGACTCCGGGGATCATCTGCATCCGAGTGACCGGGGGTATGCGCGGATGGGTGAGGTCTTCGACCTCGATGTGCTGAGGGGCGGGGCGCCGGCACGGTTGTAGGGGCGGGGTTTTCTCGCCCCCGCCGCCCCTTCCCGTCCCGAACCGGGGGCTCTGCCCCCGGACCCCCGCTCCTCAAACGCCGGAGGGGCTGAAGAGCCCCCCAGGAGACCTCAGCCGCGGTCCTCGCGCTCCGGGGAGCCCTCCAGCTCCCGACGGCGGTCCTCCTTGCGCTCCAGTCGTTCCCTGCGGCGCTCCTCCCGCAGGCGCTGCTTCTCCGCGCGCGGGAGCTTGCGGTCCACGCCCACCCCGCCCCAGAAGGCGAAGCCCGTGACGATCACCCTCGGGGCGCCGGGGTCACCCGGTACGCCCTCCTCGCGGTGGTCGAAGCCGCCCATGACGCCGATGCCGCGCACGATGACCTCGACACCGGGCGGGACGATGACCTCCACCCCGCCCATGATCGCGACCGCGTTGATGACGACCTCGCGGTCCGCGAAGTTCGCCTCCCGCAGATCGATCTCCCCGCCGCCCCAGAAGGCGAGACAGTTGAAGCGGCGCGGTGCCGTCCAGTGGCCCCTGCGCTGGAAGCCCGACATCACCGCCACCGCCCACGACGACGTGCCGGAGTCGTCGCCGCCGACGATCCGGCTCGCCCAACCGCCGCCGCGCTCCGGCTGTTTGGTGAGCGACACCGCCGGTACGGCCGCCGCGTGGTCCGGCAGGTCGCGGGTGATCGGCGTCAGTTCCCCGTAGGTGCGCGCCTGGTACGTCGCGTCCAGCCGCTCCTCGAACTCCTCCATGTCGAGGCGGCCCTCCGCGAGGGCGTCCCGCAGGATCTCGGCGACCCGTTCACGGTCGGCGTCGGAGGCACGAAGGTCCGGGACGGCTGCGTCTTCGGTCATACACAGCAGCCTACGAGTTATCTCCGCCACACGGCTACGAGGGTCACGTGACGGGCCGGTCCGCCCTATCTTCGTACATTCTCGCGATCACCGCCTCGATGTCCGGTTCCCGGACCGAGAGGTCCACCAGCGGGTACTCCGCCGCGATCCGCGACACCAGTTCCGACGCCGACGCCGACGCCGGGAACGCCAGCCACTGGCGCGGCCCCTCCACCCGTACCACCCGCGCGGGCGGCGGCGCCTCGATCGGCGGGAGTTCCCGCTCCAGGTCCACCACCAGCGTCCGCTCGCTCTCCCCCGCCTCGTGCAGCCCGGCGAGGGCACCGTCGTACACCAGACGGCCGTGGTCGATGACCATCACCCGCGAGCACAACTGCTCGATGTCCTGCAGATCGTGCGTGGTCAGCAGGACCGTGGTGGCCCGCTCGGCGTTCAACTGCCGCAGGAAGTCCCGCACCCTGGTCTTGGAGATGACGTCCAGACCGATCGTCGGCTCGTCCAGGTACAGCACCTCGGGGTCGTGCAGCAGCGCCGCCGCGATGTCCCCCCGCATCCGCTGGCCGAGGGAGAGCTGACGGACGGGTACGTCCAGCAGGTCGCCCAGGTCCAGGAGTTCGGTCAGCCGGGACAGGTTCTCCCGGTAACGGGCGTCCGGGATGCGGTACATGCGGTGCATCAGCTTGTACGAGTCGATCAGCGGCAGGTCCCACCACAGCGTCGTACGCTGCCCGAACACCACCCCGATCCGGTGCGCCAGCCGGGTCCGCTCACGGGACGGGTCGATCCCGGCGACCCGCAGCCGTCCCCCGCTCGGCGTGAGAATCCCGGTCAGCATCTTGATCGTCGTCGACTTCCCGGCACCGTTCGGGCCGATGTAGCCGACCATCTCGCCCCGCGCCACCGTGAAGGAGATCGAGTCGACCGCCCGCACCCGACGCCGCTCCCGTTTCAGGAAACCGGTCTTCCTGCGGACGTCGAAGACCTTCTCCACGCCGTCGAGTTCGATGAATACGTCGTCCATCTTCCGCTAACTCCCCGTGCTCCGGTACGACCTGAGTCCCGTCCGCCACGCCAGTCCCGCCAGCGCGCAGCAGCCCACCGCCACCAGCGGCGACGCGAAGGACGCCCACCCGGGCAGACCGATCGGGTACGGGCGGTCCAGGATGTGGGCGGCGGGCACCCAGTTGACGAAGGCGAGCGGCAGCATGAAGGTCGCCCCGCGCACCAGATCCTTCCCGAACACCGTCGGCGGATACTGCAGCAGCGTCGTCCCGCCGTACGTGAACGCGTTCTGCACCTCGGCCGCGTCCTGCGCGAAGATCTGGAACGCGGCGCCCGCCACGAACACCGCCGAGAAGATCGCCGCACCGCTGAGCACCATCACCGGCACCAGCAGCACCTTCACCGCCGTCCACTCCACGTCGACGGAGGACAGCGCCCAGCCCAGCACCACCGCGCCCTGGGCGACCCGGCCGAGCCGGCGCAGCGCGAACCGGTCCGCGCCGACCTGCGCCAGCACCGGCACCGGACGCACCAGCAGGACGTCGAACGAGCCGTCCCGCATCCGCGCGCCCAGCACGTCCATCGAGCCGAGCAGCATGTCGGCGATGCCGAACGACGTCACCGACAGCCCATACAGCATCGCGATCTCCGGCAGCGACCAGCCGCCCAGCGAGTCGACCTGCGTGAACATCAGCAGGATCCCCACGAAGTCCAGGCCCGTCATCAGCAGGTTCCCGAACACCGTGAACACGAACGACGTGCGGTACGTCATCCCGGAGCGCACCCACATCCCCGCGATCAGCCCGTACGCCCGCAGCCCCTCCACGAACACAGCGCGCTCACCCACCCTGCACCACCACCCTGCGCGTCGCCACCGACTGCAGCAGCCGGCCCGCCGCCAGCAGCGCCACCGCCCACGCCGCCTGGAACGCGAACGCCGCCGACGGATCCGTCTCCCCCATCAGCACATCCGCCGGAACCTGGATCTGCGCCGCCCACGGCAGCACCCGCACCACCTCGCCGAGCGTGCCCGGGAAGACGTTCAGCGGCAGCACCATGCCCGAGAAGAACACCCCCGTGATCATCAGCACCTGGCCGATGCCCATGCCGTCCATCAGCCAGAACACACACAGGGCCGCCAGATAGCGGATCGCGAAACTCACCACCGCCGCCAGCACCAGCGTCACCGCGAACGCCAGCCACGCGGCGGCCTCCGTGGGCAGCGCCATCGTGAAGAACAGCGAACCGAACAGGAACGGCACCAACCCGCGCCCCAGCAACTGGAACGCCGCCCGCCCCACATCACCCGCCAGCCACCACAGCTGCAGATCCACCGGCCGGTACAGATCCACGGCGACCTCACCGGTGCGGATGCGCTCCATCAGCTCCTTCTCCGCACCCCCGCCCTGGATCGCCAGCGTCGCGTACAGACACTGCCCCAGCCACACGTACGTCACCGCCTGCGCCTGGTCGTAGCCGCCCAGACCCGGCCGCTCGTCCCACAGCGCCAGATACGTGTACACGAGGATCAGCCCGAACACCGTATTGGTGAACACCCCCGCCGCCGTCGCCGCCCGATACGACGCGTACCGCCTGAAACCCCCCACCGCGACGGACAGATACAACCGCGCCGAGCCCACGCCCCACCCTCCTCCCGCAATCGGCACCAAAGCGCAGGAGCCTAAACCGCCCGCCACACCCCCTGCCACGCATTTTCGACGGCGGCCCTCCCCCGCGAGGTGCGGCCATGCGCGTGACAAGCCGGGTGCGCGCTCCACGCGCGGCGTCACCGGGCACGCCCCGCCGGATGGGACAGTCTTGAATAAGAGGCACACAACACGGCGTAGCCGCACACACTACGGCGCAGTGGAACGAACAAGGCGAAACAGGAGTCCGTGCACGACATGAGCGACGAGCCGCAGCCGCAGCAGCCGGAGAAGGGCTGGGCGCCGAGAGACCCCCGGGCGGCCGGCGCCCCCAAGAAGCCCGGACGCACCGGCTGGCGCCGGTTCGTCCCCACCTGGCGCATGACCCTCGGCGGGCTCCTCATCACCGCCACCGTCGTCGTCGGCGGCTTCTTCCTCGGCTACCACCTCGTACGGATCCCCGCCGCCAACGCCCTCGCCACCCAGCAGGCCAACGTCTACCTCTACGCCGACGGCACCGTCATCGCCCGCGACGGCGAGGTCAACCGGGAGAACGTCACCCTCTCCCAGATCTCCGAGGACGCCCAGCACGCCGTCCTCGCCGCCGAGGACCGGGACTTCTACACCGAGTCCGCCATCGACCCCCAGGCCATGGTCCGCGCCGCCTGGAACACCGCCACCGGCAAAGGCCGCCAGTCCGGCTCCACCATCACCCAGCAGTACGTGAAGAACTACTACCTCCGCCAGGAGCAGACCGTCACCCGCAAGGTGAAGGAGTTCTTCATCTCCATCAAGCTCGACCGCGAACAGACCAAGGACCAGATCCTCGAGGGCTACCTCAACACCAGCTTCTTCGGCCGCGGCGCCTACGGCATCCAGTCCGCCGCCCACGCCTACTACGGCATCGACGCCGCCGAGCTCGACGCCGGCCGCGCCGCCTACCTCGCCGCCCTCGTCAACGCCCCCAGCCAGTACGACGTCATCACCCACCCCGAGAACCGCGACACCGTCGAACACCGCTGGAACTACGTCCTCGACGGCATGGTCGACGAAGGCTGGCTCGGCGTCGCCGAACGCGCCGGCATGAAGTTCCCGATGCCGGAGAAGACCACCGTCTCCACCAGCCTCTCCGGCCAGCGCGGTTACATCGTCAACATCGTCAAGAACCACCTCGTCCAGAACGACATCGTCGACGAGGCCGCCCTCGGCACCGGCGGCTACCGCATCACCACCACCCTGCAGAAGGACAAGCAGGACGCCTTCGTCGACGCCGTCAACGACAACCTCATGGACCGCCTCGACCAGAAGAACCGCAAGGCCGACACCTACGTCCGGGCCGGCGGCGCCTCCGTCGACGTCAAGACCGGCAAGGTCGTCGCCATGTACAACGGCATCGACTACGTCAAGCAGTACACCCCCAACGCCACCCGCCGGGACTTCCAGGTCGGCTCCAGCTTCAAGCCGTTCGTCTTCACCGCCGCCGTCGAGAACGGCTCCCGCACCCAGGACGGCCGCCCCATCACCCCCAACGCCATCTACGACGGCAACAGCGAACGCCCCGTCCAGGGCTGGCCCGGCGCCCGCTACGCCCCCGAGAACGAGGACCACCGCGACTACGGCGACATCACCGTCCGCGAGGCCACCGACAAGTCCGTCAACGCCGTCTACGCGCAGATGGCCACCGACGTCGGCCCCGACCGCGTCCGCGAGACCGCCGTCGCCCTGGGCCTGTCCGAGGACACCCCCAGCCTCGACGACGCCGGGCCCTCCATCGCCCTCGGTGTCGCGACCGCCAGCGTCCTCGACATGGCCGAGGCCTACGCCACCCTCGCCAACCACGGCAAACACGGCGACTACACCATGATCGAGAAGATCACCCAGAACGGCCGGAACGTCGAACTGCCCGAACGGCACACCCGCCAGGCCGTCACCCGCCAGGCCGCCGACACCACCACCTCCGTGCTGCGCGGCGTCGTCGAGAACGGCACCGCCACCGCCGCCCAGACCGCCGGCCGCCCCGCCGCCGGCAAGACCGGCACCGCCGAGGAGGACACCGCCGCCTGGTTCGCCGGCTACACCCCCGACCTCGCCACCGTCGTCGCCGTCATGGGCCAGGACCCGGTCACCGCCGGCCACAAACCCCTCTACGGCGTCATGGGCCTCCCCAGGATCAACGGCGGCGGCGCCCCGGCCGAGATCTGGGGCCAGTACACCCGCGAAGCCCTCGACGGCGTACCGGTCACGCCCTTCAGCCTGCGGCTCCAGCCCGGCGCCTACAAGACCCAGCCGCCGCCCAGCGACTCCAGCAACAGCCCGTCCTTCTCCGGCGAACCCGACGACAGCGACAGCGGGGCGCCGGACGGGAGGGACACGGGGACGGAGACGGGGACGGACGAGGAGTCCGCCGACGGCCAGGACGAGCCGGAGACACCCCGGCGGCAGACCGACGGCAGCGCGGCGCCCACCGACGACACCGGCGAGAGCGACGCCAACGGAGACGAGAACCCCGTCTCCGACGGCCTCACCGGCGCACTCACCCAGGGCACCCGCTGGGACGAGTGACCCGGCCCTCCGCTCTCAGTGCCCGGACGTCGCCTTCAGCCCCACCACCGCCACCAGCAGCAGACAGATGAAGAAGATCCGCGCCGCCGTCACCGGCTCACCCAGCACCCACATGCCCAGCACCGCGGCCCCGGCCGCGCCGATGCCCACCCACACGCCGTACGCCGTACCGATCGGCAGCGTACGAGCCGCGTACGACAGCAGCAGCATGCTCGCCACGATGCCCGCGCCGGTCAGCACACTCGGGACCAGACGGGTGAAACCGTCGGTGTACTTCATCCCCACCGACCAGCCGACCTCCAGCAGACCGGCGATCACCAGCAGAACCCACGCCATGACAGGCACCTCCGGGACACGAACGGAAACGGGGGTGCGTCGTCTTTGCCTTCACCCCGGTACGGCGCGTCTCGTCGGGGCCCTCACGGGTCCCCCCAGCCTAGGCCCCGCCCGGCCCGGACACACGAAAAGGGCTGGTGACCATGGTCACCAGCCCTTTCCGGCCATTGAACTACAGGTACAAACCCGTCGAATCCTCGGAACCCTCGAAACGGTCCGCGGCCACCGCGTGCAGATCGCGCTCCCGCATCAGCACATACGCCGTGCCCCGCACCTCGACCTCCGCCCGGTCCTCCGGGTCGTACAGCACCCGGTCGCCCGGCTCCACGGTCCGGACGTTCTGCCCCACCGCGACCACGTCGGCCCAGGCCAGCCGGCGGCCCACCGCCGCCGTCGCGGGAATCAGGATGCCGCCCCCCGAACGCCGCTCGCCCTCACCCGCGTCCTGCCGCACGAGTACGCGATCGTGCAGCATCCGGATGGGGAGCTTGTCGTCCTGGGAACCGTGCTCGAGTCTCTTGGCGCTCACGTCCTGAAACCTACCTGCCTCCGGGCCGGCCGCACGCCGCCGGGGTCAACGCCTGCGCCGACGGGTCCCCAGGGCCAGCAGCCCCACGGCACCCACCACCAGCACCGCCACCGGAACGACCCGCTCCAGCCGCGGCGAGCCCTCCGGGTCCACGAACTGTGCCTTCACATCGCTCACCACCCCGTTGACACGGACGTACGCCCGGCCCAGCGTGTGATCCACGTTCGACACCACGCGGGCCTTGGCATCCCCCACGATCGTCTTCGGATGCACCCGCACACCGATCTCGTCCAGGGTCTCGGCCAGCACCGCACGGCGGCGCCTGATGTCCGCCTCGATCTGCGCCGGGGTTCTGGTGTCCGCCGTGTCCGCCACCGTGCCGCCTCCGATATCCGCTGATACCTGTGTGTACCTGTGCCGGACAGTCTGTCAGCTTCACACCGCCACGCACGGTCAGGACCCCCGGTTACCCTCGATCCCGGCACCCGATCCACGCACGAGGAGACCCGACCGATGAGTGAACGCCTCCAGCCCGGGGACGAGGCCCCCGCCTTCACCCTGCCCGACGCCGACGGCAACGAGGTGTCCCTGGCCGACCACAAGGGCCGCAAGGTCATCGTCTACTTCTACCCGGCCGCCCTCACTCCCGGCTGCACCAAGCAGGCCTGCGACTTCACGGACAACCTCGACCTGCTGGCCGGCGCCGGCTACGACGTCATCGGCATCTCCCCCGACAAGCCGGAGAAGCTCGCCAAGTTCCGCGAGGCGGAGTCCCTGAAGGTCACCCTCCTCGCCGACCCGGAGAAGACGGTCCTGGACGCCTACGCCGCCTACGGCGAGAAAAAGAACTACGGCAAGACCTACCTGGGCGTCATCCGCTCCACGATCGTGGTGGACGAGCAGGGCAAGGTCGAGCACGCCCTCTACAACGTCCGGGCGACGGGCCACGTGGCCAAGATCATCAAGGATCTGGGGATCTGACCCCGCTGCCCGGCCGCTAGCATGGCCGGGCAGCATCACGCGGCCGTGGTGGAACTGGCAGTCACGCTGGGTTTAGGTCCCAGTGGGGTAACTCCCGTGAGGGTTCGAGTCCCTCCGGCCGCACCGGTGTTCAGCCCAGCAGATCCCGTACCGCCGGGACCAGGGCGCGGAACGCCTTGCCCCGGTGGCTGATCGCGTTCTTCTCGGCGGCCGTCAGTTCCGCGCACGTCCTCGTTTCGCCCTCCGGCTGGAGGATCGGGTCGTAGCCGAAGCCTCCCGTGCCGGAGGGGGTGTGGCGGAGGGTGCCCTTCAGGTGGCCTTCGACCACTCGTTCCGTGCCGTCGGGCAGGGCCAGGGCCGCCGCGCAGGCGAAGTGGGCCGCCCGGTGCGGGGGCTCGATGTCCGCGAGCTGGGCCAGGAGCAGGTCCAGGTTGGCCTTGTCGTCGCCGTGGGTGCCGGACCAGCGGGCGGAGAAGATGCCGGGGGCGCCGTTCAGGACGTCGACGCAGAGGCCGGAGTCGTCGGCGACCGCGGGGAGGCCGGTCGCCCGGGCCAGGGCGTGGGCCTTGAGGAGGGCGTTCTCGGCGAAGGTGACGCCGGTTTCCCTGACGTCGGGGATGTCGGGGTAGGCGTCGGCGCCGACGAGTTCGTGGGGCAGGCCCGCGTCCGTGAGGATCGACCGGAGTTCGGTGATCTTTCCGGTGTTGCGGGTGGCGAGGATGAGGCGGGTCATGGGCCCAAGTATCCCTGGGCCCATGCTCGGGTCCTTACGGCGTACAGACCTTGGTGAGTTCGCCGGCCGCGTCGGTGACGGGGCTGATGTCGGGGGTCTCGTCGCCGTTCTGGATGGAGGTGCGGACGTTCCCGACGGCCGTCTGGAGGTCGTCGACGGCCTTGCCGACGTCGGCGTTGTCGGTCTTGTCGCCGATCTCGCCGAGGTTCTTGTCTATGGAGTCGAGGGATTCCTCGAGTTGGGTCAGGTCGTCGCCGGCGTTCTCGACGGCCTGCTGCATGTCGGTGACGCTGTCGGCGATGGCGTCGGCGGTCTGGACGCAGTCCAGTGCCTTGTCGACGGCGGCGCAGCCGGTGGTGAGTCCGGCGGTCAGCGCGACGGCCGCCAGGGTGGCGGCGACGGCTGCGGTGCGGCGTCGGCGGCTCGCGGCCATGGATGGGTCCCTCCCCTTTGTAGGGCCGGTGGGGCCCTGGTCGTCGGCCGGGCGCCCGGGGTCGATCCGTGCGCCCGTACCCCTTGAGACGCGGCGGTGGCCGGCGCGGTTGCCCGCGTCGGCCACGTGCCTTGGTGTGTCTTTTACCTTTCGAGGACCGTTTCAAGCGCGGCGCGCTGGACCGCGGTGAGTTCGGCGCAGCCGGTGACGGCGAGGCCGAGGAGGGCGTTCAGTTCGTCGCGGGCGAAGGGTTCGGCCTCGGCGGTGCCCTGGACTTCGACGAAGCGGCCGTCGCCGGTGCAGACGACGTTCATGTCGGTGTCGGCCTTGACGTCCTCCTCGTAGCGGAGGTCGAGGAGGGGGACCCCGGCGACGATGCCGACGGACACGGCGCTGACCGTGCCGGTGAGGGGCTGGCGGCCGGCGCGGATGAGCTTCTTGCCCTGGGCCCAGTGAATGGCGTCGGCGAGGGCGACGTAGGAGCCGGTGATGGCGGCGGTGCGGGTGCCGCCGTCGGCCTGGAGGACGTCGCAGTCGAGGACGACGGTGTTCTCGCCGAGGGCCTTGTAGTCGATGACGGCGCGCAGGGAGCGGCCGATGAGGCGGCTGATCTCGTGGGTGCGGCCGCCGATGCGGCCGCGGACCGATTCGCGGTCGCCGCGGGTGTTGGTGGCGCGGGGCAGCATCGCGTACTCGGCGGTGACCCAGCCCTCGCCGCTGCCCTTGCGCCAGCGGGGGACGCCTTCGGTGACGGAGGCGGTGCAGAGGACCTTGGTGTCGCCGAAGGAGACGAGGACGGAGCCTTCGGCGTGCTTGCTCCAGCCGCGTTCGATGGTGACCGGGCGGAGTTGTTCGGGGGTGCGGCCGTCGATTCGAGACATGGCGCCGAGCCTAGCCGTACAGGGGTGGGGGCCCCTTCCGGATGCGTGGACGGGGCCCCGAAGGTGTAAGCGGGGGTGCTTACATCATGTCTTCGATCTCGGCCGCGACGGGGTCGGCGTCGGTGCCGATGACGACCTGGATGGCGCTGCCCATCTTGACGACGCCGTGGGCGCCGGCGGCCTTGAGGGCGGCTTCGTCGACCTTGGCGGGGTCCACGACTTCGGTGCGGAGGCGGGTGATGCAGCCTTCGACCTCTTCGATGTTGTCGATGCCGCCGAGCCCGGCAACGATCTTCTCAGCCTTGGTGGCCATGTTCGTTCTCCCTGATCCGAACCGCTTTGTCGCAGTAACCCACAGTTGGCCCATCTTTGCGAGCGGTCCCGTCGTGGGTGCCGAATGATGGCGTCACGACAGCGGTACCGTCCTGCCTCACTGGTCTACACCACCGGGTGGACTGCCGCCAAACCCGTCGTCACCGCCGCGGATCGAGGGGGCCCTGATGAGTGCCGAGAGTTCCGGCGCCGGGAGTGCGGTCTCTCCCGCGCGGGAGGGCTGGAACCGTTTGTTCCAGGGTTTGCAGAAGATGGGCCGGAGTCTGCAGTTGCCGATCGCGGTGCTGCCGGCCGCGGGCATTCTGAACCGGCTGGGGCAGCCGGACGTGTTCGGGGACGAGGGTCTGGGCTGGACGGACGTCTCCAAGGTGATGGTGGGTGCGGGCGGGGCGCTGCTGGACGGTTCGCTGGGGCTGCCGCTGCTGTTCTGTGTGGGTGTGGCCATCGGGATGGCGAAGAAGTCGGACGGATCCACGGCGCTCGCGGCGGTGGCCGGGTTCCTCGTCTACTACAACGTGCTGCGCCAGTTCCCGGAGGACTGTCCCGGGGGCTCGAAGGCGGTGCCGATGGTGGGCTGCCAGGTGTCGGACGGGACGGTCACGGCGTTCACGTTCCAGAATCCGGGGGTTTTCGGCGGCATCGTGATCGGTTTGATGGCGGCGTACTTCTGGCAGCGGTTCCACCGTACGCGGCTGGTGGACTGGCTCGGCTTCTTCAACGGGCGGCGGCTGGTGCCGATCATCATGGCGTTCGCGGCGATCGTGTTCGCCGCGTTGTGTCTGTGGGTGTGGCCGCCGATCGGTGACGCGCTGGAGAGTTTCAGCGACTGGATGGACGGGCTGGACGCGTGGGGCGCCGGTGTGTTCGGTCTGGCGAACCGGGCGTTGCTGGTGGTGGGGCTGCATCAGTTCCTGAACGTGCCCATCTGGTTCCAGTTCGGCTCGTACACGCGGCCGGACGGCACGGTGGTGCACGGGGACATCAACATGTTCCTGGCGGGTGATCCGGACGCGGGGCAGTTCACCTCGGGGTTCTTCCCGATCATGATGTTCGCGCTGCCGGCGGCGGCGCTGGCGATCACGCACTGTGCGAAGCCGCACCGGCGCAAGGAGGTCGGCGGGCTGATGCTGTCGGTGGCGCTGACGTCGTTCGTCACGGGGATCACGGAGCCGATCGAGTACTCGTTCCTGTTCGTCGCCCCCTTGCTGTACGTGGCGCACGCGGTGCTGACGGGTGTGTCGATGGCGGTGACGTGGGGGTTGGGGGTGCACGACGGGTTCAGTTTCTCGGCGGGGCTGATCGACTACGTCATCAACTGGAACCTGGCGACCCGGCCGTGGGCGATCATCCCGATCGGGCTGTGCTTCGCGGCGGTGTACTACGCGATCTTCCGGTTCGCGATCACGCGGTTCGATCTGCGGACTCCGGGGCGGGAGCCGGAGGAGGAGGTCGAGGACGCGGCGAAGGGGTGATCTCGTAGGCTGGAGGCGGCTTGTGGAGCCCTCGGACCTGGTGGTCCGGGGGCTTTTCGGTGCGCCTTCGCGCGGGTTCCGTTTAACCGGTGCGGCGGCCACCGTGTGTAGCCCGGCGATAGCAGGAATCGTGGGTTCCTTATGCGGCCTTCATCGTGCTACAACAGGTCTACACCACTAGTGGTGTAGACCACCACCGATGGAGGAAGTATGAGCACCGCCACCGCCTCGGCGGCCCCCGCGAAGAAGCGGGGATCCGGCCTGTTCCAGGGCCTGCAGAAGGTCGGCCGCAGCCTTCAGCTCCCGATCGCCGTCCTGCCGGCGGCGGGCATCCTGCTCCGGCTGGGCCAGCCGGACGTGTTCGGCGCGGACGGCCTGGGCTGGGGCAAGGTGGCGGACGTGTTCGCCACCGCTGGTGACGCCGTCTTCGCGAACCTGCCCCTGCTGTTCTGCGTCGGCATCGCCATCGGGTTCGCCAAGAAGGCCGACGGCTCCACCGCCCTCGCCGCGCTGGTGGGCTTCCTCGTCTACAAGAACGTCCTGACCGCCTTCCCGATCACCGAGGCCAAGGTCACCAAGGGTGCGGACATCGCCGCCACCTACAACGACCCGAAGGTCCTCGGCGGCATCGTCATGGGCCTGATAGCCGCGGTCGTCTGGCAGCGTTACCACCGCACCAAGCTCCCCGACTGGCTGGGCTTCTTCAACGGCCGCCGCCTCGTGCCGATCCTGATGGCGTTCATCGGCACCGCCGTCGGTGTCCTGTTCGGCCTGGTGTGGGAGCCCATCGGCGGTGTCATCACCGACTTCGGCGAATGGATGACCGGGCTCGGCGCAGTCGGCGCCGGCATCTTCGGCGCGATCAACCGCGCCCTGCTCCCGGTGGGCATGCACCAGTTCGTCAACACGGTGGCCTGGCAGGAGATCGGTTCCTTCAAGGACTCCGCCGGTGCCGTCTGGCACGGTGACCTGCCGCGCTTCTTCCACGGCGACCCGACCGCCGGCCAGTTCATGACGGGCTTCTTCCCGATCATGATGTTCGCCCTGCCGGCCGCTGCCCTGGCCATCACCCACTGTGCCCGTCCCGAGCGCCGCAAGGCCGTCGGCGGCATGATGGTCTCCCTCGCGCTGACCTCGTTCGTCACCGGCATCACCGAGCCGATCGAGTTCGCGTTCATGTTCATCGCGCCGGTGCTGTACGTCATCCACGCCGTACTGACCGCCATCTCGATGGCCGTCACCTGGGCGCTGGGCGTGCACCACGGCTTCAGCTTCTCGGCCGGCGCCATCGACTACTTCCTGAACTGGAACCTGGCGACCAAGCCATGGCTGATCATCCCGATCGGTCTGGTGTTCGCGGCGATCTACTACGTGGTCTTCCGCTTCGCGATCACCAGGTTCAACCTGACCACTCCGGGCCGCGAGCCCGAGGAGGAGGTCGAGGACCTCACCAAGGCGTGAGCGGTCCCGTACGAACGGGAGGGCCCCGGAACCGAGTTCGGTTCCGGGGCCCTCCCCTTTGCGCCTGGTCAGATCACGTACGTCGCTCCCGGCGCCGCCAACCCCACCGGGCCGTCGTACGCCGTGCGGGCGTCGGTGAGGTTGATCTGCGGGTCGGTCCACGGGGGGATGTGGGTGAGGATCAGGCGGCGGGCGCCCGCGCGGGCCGCCGTCTCCCCCGCCTCGCGGCCGTTGAGGTGCAGGTCGGGGATGTTCTCCTTGCCGTGCGTGAACGCGGCCTCGCACAGGAAGAGGTCGGCGTCGCGGGCGAGGTCGTCGAGCGCGGGGCTCACTCCGGTGTCGCCGGAGTACGTAAGCGTCCTCCCGCCGTGTTCGATACGGATGCCGTACGCCTCGACCGGGTGCGCGACGCGCTCGGTGTGGACGAGGAACGGGCCGATCTCGAAGGTGGACGGCTTGACGGTGTGGAAGTCGAAGACCTCGCTCATGGAGGAGGCCGTGGGTGTGTCGGCGTAGGCGGTGGTCAGCCGGTGCTCGGTGCCCTCGGGGCCGTAGACCGGCAGGGGGGCGCAGCGGCCGCCTTCGTGCCGGTAGTAACGGGCCACGAAGTAGGCGCACATGTCGATGCAGTGGTCGGCGTGCAGATGGCTGAGGAAGATCGCGTCGAGGTCGTAGAGACCGCAGTGGCGCTGCAGCTCGCCGAGGGCGCCGTTGCCCATGTCGAGGAGCAGCCGGAAGCCGTCGGCTTCGACGAGGTAGCTCGAGCAGGCCGATTCCGCGGACGGGAACGACCCCGAGCAGCCGACGACGGTGAGCTTCATGAAGCAGAAACCTCCGCTGGCGGGTGTGGGAAGACGGGGGTCGTGCGGTTTGTCGAGCGTAAGGCGCAAAACCTGTGGTCGCTCCTCCGCCAGGGGCTGTTGTGGGCGAACTCACCTGTGCTGTCACCGGTTCGGCTGGATGGGGCGCATGCCGGGGCGGGAAGGGGCGCGCGGTGGCGGTGCACGCCGGTACGGTCGGGACATGGACACGGCCTGGTGGCTCGCGCTCGCCGCGGTGGTACTGCTCGGGTTCGTCACGGCGCTCGTCGACGGGTGGGGCCGGGGGCACCGGCCCCGGCGACGGCGTGGGCCGGGGCGGCGGGACGGCGAGCGGAAGTGAGCCCGCGCGGGACATGCGAAAGGGGCCGGAGCACGGCTCCGGCCCCTCGGTCACGCACGCGGCGTCACGCCCAGAGCTGGCCCTGGAGGGTGTCGATGGCCTCTTCGGTGGTGGCGGCGGTGTAGACGCCGGTCGAGAGGTACTTCCAGCCGCCGTCGGCGACGACGAAGACGACGTCGGCGCTCTCGCCCGCCTTGACCGCCTTGTTGGCGACGCCGATCGCCGCGTGCAGGGCGGCGCCGGTGGAGACACCGGCGAAGATGCCCTCCTGCTGGAGGAGTTCGCGGGTGCGGGTGACGGCGTCGGCGGAGCCGACGGAGAAGCGGGTGGTGAGGACGGAGGCGTCGTACAGCTCGGGGACGAAGCCCTCGTCGAGGTTGCGCAGGCCGTAGACGAGGTCGTCGTAGCGCGGTTCGGCGGCGACGATCCTGACCTCGGGCTTGTTCTCGCGCAGATAGCGGCCGACGCCCATGAGGGTGCCGGTGGTGCCGAGGCCGGCCACGAAGTGGGTGATGGACGGCAGGTCGGCGAGGATCTCGGGGCCGGTGGTCGCGTAGTGGGCGCCGGCGTTGTGGGGGTTGCCGTACTGGTAGAGCATCACCCAGTCGGGGTGCTCGGCGGAGAGTTCCTTGGCGACGCGTACGGCGGTGTTGGAGCCGCCCGCGGCCGGGGAGGAGATGATCTCGGCGCCCCACATGCCGAGCAGGTCCCGGCGTTCCTGGGAGGTGTTCTCGGGCATCACGCAGACCATGCGGTAGCCCTTGAGCCTGGCGGCCATGGCCAGGGAGATGCCGGTGTTGCCGCTGGTGGGCTCGAGGATGGTGCAGCCCGGGGTGAGGCGGCCGTCCTTCTCCGCCTGCTCGATCATGAAGAGGGCGGGGCGGTCCTTGATGGAGCCGGTGGGGTTGCGGTCCTCCAGCTTCGCCCAGATGCGGACGTCGGCGGACGGCGACAGCCGCGGCAGGCGCACCAGAGGGGTGTTGCCCACCGCGGCCAGCGGGGAGTCGTAACGCATCCGGTATCAGGCCATACCACCGGCGACGGCCGGCAGGATCGTGACGCTGTCGCCGTCGGTCAGCTTGGTGTTGATGCCGTCGAGGAAGCGGACGTCCTCGTCGTTGAGGTAGACGTTGACGAAGCGGCGCAGCTGCTCGCCGTTCGCCTCGTCGATGAGGCGGGCGTGGATGCCCGTGTGCCGGGTCTCGAGGTCGGTGAAGAGCTCGGCGAGGGTGTTCCCGGTGCCGTCCACCGCTTTCTGACCGTCGGTGTACTGGCGGAGGATGGTCGGGATGCGGACCTCGATGGCCATGGCTGAGGGCTCCTGTCGGAAGTGTCTGTCGTGGGTACGTAAGGGCGCGCGGGGGCGCGCGGCAGTTCGCCGCGGCTCACGGCCCACGGCGGCAGCGGAAGATCAACAGATGGCGCTGTTCAGCCTGCACAGGTCGACGTGCAGCCGCGCCACGAGCAGCGTGCCCGGCGTCGTTTCGCTCACGTCATGGAGAACCATGGGGTCATCGTATCGATTCCCGGACGGGTTCCCGGAGTGTGATCTCACGCTTCGGACACCTTCCTTCCGCGATACGGGATCGGGGGTCTGCCGTCCGGTTCAGTACGCCTCTAGGATCTTGACCTCCTCCTCGGTGATCTCGCCCTCGACGATGCGGAACGAGCGGAACTGGAACTCTCCGGAGCCGTCGGTGTCGGCGGTGGAGACCAGGACGTAGTGGGCGCCGGGCTCGTTGGCATAGGTGACGTCGGTGCGGGAGGGGTAGGCCTCGGTGGCGGTGTGGGAGTGGTAGATGACCACGGGCTCCTCGTCCCGGTCGTCCATCTCCCGGTACAGCTTCAGCAGGTCCTGGGAGTCGAACTCGTAGAAGGTGGGCGAGCGCGCCGCGTTCAGCATGGGGATGAAGCGCTCGGGGCGGCCGGCGCCCACCGGGCCCGCCACCACGCCGCACGCCTCGTCGGGGTGGTCCTCGCGGGCGTGGGCGACGATCCGGTCGTACAGGTCCTGGGTGATGGTCAGCATGGGGCCCAGGATAGGCAACGGGCCGTTCCGTACCGAGGGGTGGTACGGAACGGCCCGTATGCCGGACGCCTGAGCGGTGGGCGCAGGGGGTGCCACGAGTACTCCCTGCGTCCCGGCGTCCCGGGTGGTGGTCAGCCCACCTTCTCGAAGTCGCCTTCGTCGCGGCGGGTGACCTGCGGATTGCGGGACTTCAGGACGGCCCAGCCGACCCCGAGGGCCGCGGCCCAGCCGGCCATCACATAGAGGCAGATCCTGGCATCCTCGTCGATCACGATCAGGCCCAGGACGAAGACCAGGAACGCGATGGCGATGTAGGAGCAGACGGAGCCGCCGGGAGCCGGGAAGGACGACGCGGGCAGCCGGCCCGCGACGACCTTGCGGCGGTAGAGGACGTGGCTGATCAGGATCATCAGCCAGGTCCAGATACCGGCCGCGGTGGCGACGGAGGTGACGTAGCCGAAGGCCTTCTCGGGGACGACGTAGTTCAGGACGACGCCGACGCCCATGAAGACCACGGAGGTGGTGATGCCGAGCGCCGGGGTCTTGGTGGAGGACAGCCTCCGGAAGATCTGCGGGGCCTCCCCGTTGTCGGCGAGGTTGCGCAGCATGCGGCCGGTGGAGTACATGCCGGAGTTGCAGGAAGACAGGGCCGCCGTGAGGACGACGAAGTTGACGATGCCGGCGCCGGCCGGGATGCCGATGACCGCGAACGCCTTCACGAAGGGGCTCGCGTCGGCGGAGAACTCGGTCCACTTGACGACGCACAGGATGACGGTGAGGGCGCCGACGTAGAAGAGGGCGATGCGCCAGGGCAGGGTGTTGATCGCCTTGGGCAGGGTCTTCTCGGGGTTCTCGGACTCGCCCGCCGTGACGCCGACGAGTTCGACGGCGAGGTAGGCAAACATGACGCCCTGCAGCGTCATCAGGGACGAGCCGATGCCCTTGGGGAAGAAGCCGTCGAAGGCCCAGAGGTTGGAGACGGCGGCGGTGTCACCGGCCTGGCTGAAGCCGAGGGTGAGGACGCCGAGGCCGATCACGATCATGCCGATGATGGCGGTGACCTTGACCATCGAGAACCAGAACTCGATCTCGCCGAACAGCTTCACCGAGATCAGGTTGGCGCCGAACAGGATGACCAGGAAGACCAGGGCCGATGTCCACTGCGGGATGGCCGGGAACCAGTAGTTGATGTAGATGGCGGCGGCGGTCAGCTCGGCCATGCCGGTGACCACCCACATCAGCCAGTACGTCCAGCCGGTGAAGTAGCCGAAGAACGGGCCGAGGAATTCGCGCGAGTACTCGGCGAACGAGCCCGAGACGGGACGGTAGAGCAGCAGCTCGCCGAGGGCCCGCATGATGAAGAAGATGATGACGCCGGCCAGGGCGTACATGACGATCAGGCTGGGGCCCGCCTTGGCGATGTTCGCGCCGGCTCCCAGGAAGAGGCCGACGCCGATGGCGCCGCCGATCGCGATCATCTGGACCTGGCGGCTGTTGAGGCCGCGCTCGTACCCCTCTTCGGGTACGGACTCCGTGTCGACCTGCGGTGAGGCCATGTGTGGTGCGCCTTTCTCCATGCCGACCCGGGCCGCTGTCGGCCCCGGATCGGGTCTCGATCCCCCCGGACTGATGGAGCTGGGCGGGCTCTGGGAGTCCGCCCGTGCCTGGCCGGCGGTCGCCGGCTCGGTGGCGCACCCGGCGGAACATTCGGGTGGTGTTCGCCGGGCGGTCGTGAAGATTTATCACGGCCGCCATACTGATCACAGGGTCGGTCTGTGGCGTGCTTCACAGGGAGAAGCGGACAAAAGACACCTGAAGAGCCCATAGATGGCGGGCTCTTTCACAGATTCGTTATCCGGATTTGAGTGTCCTCTGAGCGAACACGTCAGCGCACTTTTCCGGACATCCCGCGCCGACTCACGGCATGGTGGTCACCCGGACGGGGTCAGGGTGTCCGGTGTATGAGGACGCCGCGGGCATGTGCCGGACAGGTCCTAGGACACAAGGGTGTTGACGAGGGTCTCCTGGAGGCCGCCGAGCCACAGGTAGGCCATCACCATCGGCTTGCGCGGGTCCTCGTCGGGAAGATGGAAGAGGAGGTCGCTGTCGTCCTCGTCGCTGATCTCCAGGCGGGAGCCGATGGCGAGGCGCAGGTCGTTGAGGGCGCCGAGCCACTGCCGGGACCTCTCCGGCGAGAGTTCCAGTATCGCTCCGCCCTCCCCGGCCGGACTGAGCGCGTCCAGGGAGCGGATCACCGCGAGGGCGTTGTCGCGTTTGCCGGCCCGCAGGTCGTTCTCGGTGTAGCGGCGGAACTCGGCGGAGTACGCCTTCTGCTCCTCGGCCTTCTCGGGCCCGGGGGTGCCCTCGGGGTCGCGGTAGGCGTCCGGGAAGAGGCGGTGCAGCACCGGGTCGGAGGGGGGTTCGCTCGGACCCTCGGCGAAGAGTTCGGCGAGCGGGTCGCCGGAGGCGTCCTCGGCCGGGCCGGGGCCGATGAGCTCCAGCAGCTGCACGGCGAGGGACCGGATGATGGAGATCTCGACGTCGTCGAGGGCGACGGCCGCGCCGCCGCCGGGGAGCGGTTCGAAGTGTCCTGGCATGGCGGCGATTCGCTGCTTCCGGTCCTGCGGGCGGGGGCGGGTCATGTCCGGTTCGGTCATGTCCGGATCGGTCACTTGCGGTCGTGCTGGAGGGTGGCCCACAGTCCGTAGCCGTGCATGGCCTGGACGTCGCGTTCCATCTCCTCGCGGGTGCCGCTGGAGACGACCGCCCGGCCCTTGTGGTGGACGTCCAGCATGAGCTTGGTGGCCTTGTCCTTGGGATAGCCGAAGTACGACTGGAAGACGTACGTCACATAGCTCATGAGGTTGACCGGGTCGTTGTGCACGATCGTGACCCACGGGACGTCGGGCTCGGGTACGGCGAAGACCTCCTCCGCCGACTCGGTGCGTTCGATCTCCAGGGGTGCGGGTGACGTCACACGCCCCATGCTGCCACCGCAGGGGGGTGGACGCACAAACCGGCCCGCTGTTCCGGCGCCCGAACTGAAATCGTCAAACTGACGAAATGGGGGTAGCATCCCTCGTATGCGGCACATACCGGGGGACACCCCCCGGACCCCCGGCCTGCCCGGGGGTGCCCGGCGAGTCACGACGAGGAGAGTTCGGTGGACGTAGCGGATCTTGGGCTGCCGGTGGATGTTCCGTCGACGGCGCTCTTCACCGACCAGTACGAGCTGACCATGCTGCGCGCCGCACTGAAGGCCGGTACGGCCGAGCGGCGCAGCGTGTTCGAGGTCTTCACCCGGCGGCTGCCGGACGGCCGCCGCTACGGCGTGGTGGCCGGCACCGGGCGGGTCCTGGACGCGGTGGAGAACTTCCGCTTCGGCCCGGACATGATCCGGTTCCTGCGGGCGAACGACATCGTCGACGAGGAGACCCTGGACTGGCTCGCCGGCTACCGCTTCTCCGGGAACATCTGGGGCTACCCGGAGGGCGAGGTGTACTTCCCGGGCTCACCGATCATGCGGGTCGAGGGCAGTTTCGCGGAGTGCGTGCTGCTGGAGACGGTGATCCTGTCGATCCTCAACCACGACTCGGCCATCGCCGCGGCGGCCTCCCGGATGTCGTCGGCGGCCGGGGACCGGCCGCTGATCGAGATGGGCGCCCGGCGCACCCACGAGCTGGCCGCGGTGGCCGCCTCGCGGGCCGCGTACATCGGCGGCTTCACCTCCACCTCCGACCTCGCGGCCGGTTTCCGCTACGGCATCCCCACCGTGGGCACCTCCGCGCACGCCTTCACCCTGCTCCACGACAGCGAGCGGGACGCCTTCCGGGCCCAGGTGGACTCCCTCGGCGGCGGTACGACGCTGCTGGTGGACACCTATGACGTGGCCGAGGCGGTCCGTACGGCCGTGGAGGTCGCGGGGCCGGAGCTGGGCGCCGTACGGATCGACTCCGGGGACCTGCTGCTGGTGGCGCACCGGGTGCGGCAGCAGCTGGACGAGCTGGGCGCCACCGGCACGAAGATCATCGTGACCTCGGACCTGGACGAGTACGCCATCGCCTCGCTGGCGGCGGCGCCCGTGGACGCGTACGGGGTCGGCACCCAGTTGGTGACCGGCTCGGGGCACCCGACGGCGTCCATGGTGTACAAGCTGGTCGCCCGCGCCGAGTCCGCGGACCCGAAGGCGCCGCTGGTGCCGGTGGCGAAACGATCCACCGGCGGGAAGACCTCCATCGGCGGCCGCAAGTGGGCCGCGCGGCGGCTGGACGCGTACGGCGTCGCCGAGGCGGAGGTGATCGGCACGGGGGCCGTCCCGGAGGAGGCGGCCGGGCGGGAGCTGCTGGTGCCGCTGGTGTCGGGCGGTGAGGTGATCGCCCGGGAGCCGCTGGACGTGGTCCGCGAGCGGCACGCGGCCGCGCGGGCGGGGCTGCCGCTGTCGGCCACGCAGCTGTCGCGGGGGGAGCCGGTGCTTCCCACCGAGTACGTGCATGTGGGGTCGGGCGGTTAGCCGCCTGTCCTGCCCCTGTCCGTGTCGTCCGTCGTTCAATAGGCTCGGGGGTTACCCGTCCCCGGGCCGTCCGTCTCATAGCCGAAGGACATCTGTCATGCGCCGCGCACTGATCGTCGTTGACGTGCAGAACGACTTCTGCGAGGGGGGCAGCCTCGCCGTGGCCGGCGGGGCGGATGTGGCCGCCGCCATCACCGAGCTGATCGGGCAGGCCGCGTCGGCCGGCGGGTACCGCCATGTCGTGGCCACCCGCGATCACCACATCGCGCCCGGCGGGCACTTCGCCGACAACCCCGACTTCGTACGGTCCTGGCCGGCGCACTGCGTCGCCGGGACGGAGGGGGTCGGGTTCCATCCGAACTTCGCGCCCGCGGTGACGTCGGGGGCGGTGGACGCCGTGTTCTCGAAGGGGGCCTACTCGGCCGCCTACAGCGGGTTCGAGGGGGTCGACGAGAACGGGGAGTCGTTGGCGGAGTGGCTGCGGGAGCGGGCGGTGGACGAGGTGGACGTGGTGGGGATCGCCACGGATCACTGTGTGCGGGCCACCGCGGTGGACGGGGTGCGGGAGGGGTTTCGGGTGCGGGTGCTGTTGTCTTTGACGGCGGGGGTTGCTGCGGGGACCACGGAGCGGGCGTTGGATGAGCTGCGCTCGGCGGGGGTGGAGCTGTCGGGTAAGCCTGTGGTGCAGTGAGCCCTGTGTTTGTGGGTGGGCCTGGGCTGGTCAGTGGGCCTGGGCTGGTCAGTGGGCCTGGGCCGGGGTCTGCCGGGGGTGGGTTCGGCTCGCGGCGCCGAGCCGGTGCCGCCGCGCCCACCCGTGCCGCCCTGCGGCACGATTGCCCGCGGCTGCGGGGGTGGGGGCTGCCCACGGCTGCGGGGGCGGGGGCTGCCCGCGGCTGCGCGGCTACTGCCTCAGCAGGGCTTTTATGGGGTGCCAGAGTTCCAGGGTGAGGGCGGGGTCTGCGGGGGTCGTGCGCCATATGAGGCCGTCCGGGTGGTGGAGGACGGCGGTGATCTCGTCGGGGGTGGGCGGGGCCGCGTTGCCTCGGAGGTAGACGGCGCGCAGGCCCAGGTTGCGGAGCCTGGTCAGGGCTCGGGCGCGGTTTCGGGCGTGGACGAGGACGCGGACTCCGGCGGGGGCGTCGGCGGCGGGGCTGGGCAGGTTGAGTGCCACCACCACCGTGCCGTTCGGCAGCTTGGAGAAACCTCCGGCGCTCATGCGGTCGTACCCCCGGGGTCGGCCTGTGTCGTCACAGGTGTCAATAAGAGAGCCACGGGAGGCACCTAAACACGGATCGGCGGTGACCCGCCAGGGGGTCACCGCCGATCATGCTCCGACCTGCGGAGATGCTACTTACCTACCTGCGGGGCCGACCTCGAGCTCGATGGTCGAGCCGTCCTTGGCCTCCTTGTTGATCTTGATCTTGGTGTTGGTGTCAGTGACCTTGACACTTCCACCGGGGTTCGCCGCGTCGTAGTAGGTGTTCGTGCGGTCGTTGAAGACCGGCACGCCCTTCGACGAGGGGATCCACGTGGCCACGTCCGCCTTGTGCAGCAGCATCCCGTCGGTGCGGAACTTGCTGAAGGTGGCGTCGTAGGTCTGGACGCGGTTGCGCATCAGCGTTCCGTCGGACCACTTCAGCGCGGTCGGGTGCGCGTCGATCGGGAGGACCAGACCGGCGCCCGGGTGCTCGCTGGTGTTGTTGTCCGCCTGGGAGGTGTCCCACTTCCAGATCAGCAGGCCGTTCTGGTACGCGTAGTGCTCGACCCAGTCCGGGCGGGACGTGAAGCCGAAGTTGTACGGGCCGACCTCGAGGGTCTTGTCGTACGACACGTACTGGCGGTTCTCGGCGATGTAGTACTGGGCGTAGTCCTTGGTGAAGGACGCGCCCTGGCGGGTGAAGCCGTTCGCCGTCCAGGCGGCGTCCGCGCTCTCCGCGTTGTCGGAGAAGAGCGGCGTGCCGTCCGCGGTCACCGTGATCTGGTCGGCCGTGAAGCCCTTGAGGGCCACGCCGCCGTCGCTCTGGTAGCGGAAGCGCAGGTCGACCTTCTGGCCGGCGTAGGCGTCCAGGGAGTACGCGAACTTCTTGTAGCCGTCGAGCGTGCCGTGCAGGGCCGGCTTGTCGCTGCCGTCGCGCGGGATCGGCTGGCCGTCGACCGTTCCGTCGAGGGCGGTCCAGTTGGCGCCGCCGTCGGTGGACACCTCGGTGTAGAGGTAGTCGTAGTTGGCCTCGATCTCGTACCAGCCGTCGAAGGTGAGCTCGGCGGCGGACTTGCCGGTCAGGTCGACCGAACGCGTCAGCGTGTTCTTGAGGTTGTCACCGCTGCCGCTCCACCACTGCGTCTGCCCCTCGGCCGGCGGGACGATCTCGGTGGTCACGGCCTTCTTCGGCAGCGTGACGACCAGGCCCTGCTTGTGCTTGGTGTTGTACTCGGCGACACCCAGCTTGTGCCAGGAGTTGACGCCCGCCTTGGCGGTGTCGTAGTTCAGCCAGCCCAGCTGGAGCTTGTCCCAGGCGGTCATGTCGCCGGGCAGGTTGCCGATCTCCTTCTTCCCGGTGCCGAGCCAGGAACCGGAGGACATCAGCGTCCAGAAGCCGGTGGAGTTCTCGCCGCCGGCGGTGTCGTAGAGGTCCGGCAGACCGAGGTCGTGGCCGTACTCGTGGGCGAAGACGCCGAGTCCGCCGTTCTCCGGCTGGATGGTGTAGTCGCCGACCCAGATGCCGGTGGAGCCGATCTGCGATCCGCCGAGCCGGTTCTGGTCCGGGCCGGTGGCGCCGGCGTCGGTGCCGAAGGCGTACCAGCGGTGGGCCCAGATGGCGTCGGTGCCCTGGACGCCGCCGCCCGCGGACTCGTCCTCACCGGCGTGCACGATCTGGAAGTGGTCGATGTAGCCGTCGGGCTCGTTGAAGTCGCCGTCGCCGTCGAAGTCGTAACGGTCCCACTCGTCGAAGCGGGTGACGTCCGCCTTGATCTGGGCGTCGGTACGGCCGGCCGCCTTCTGCTCGGCGACCCAGGCGTTCAGACCGTCGCTGACGACGTTCCACACGCTCGGGCAGTTGGTGTCGCCGCAGGCGTTGTTGCCGTAACGGGCCTCGTTGTACGGGACCTTGACCCAGTCGGACACCTCACCCTCGACCGAGTAGCGGCCGGAGGACTGCTTCTCGTAGTAGGTCTTGACCGAGTCGACGCCCTTGCCGGACCCGAAGTACAGGTCGTCGAAGTGCTGCTGGTCGTAGTCCTCCTGCCAGGCCGTGGAGTTGTCCTTCTTGCGGTCCGGCTTGGCGATCTGGTTGTGCTCCGGGCCGGCGTCGCCGCCGTAGCGGCTGTCGACCTGGTCGCCGAACTCGACGAGGATGGTGAAGATCTTGTCGGTCTTCTCCCGGCCGAGCTCCACGTACTTGCTGTCGCCCTTTTTGCTCTTGAGCTGGACGACCTTCGAACCATCACGGTTCTTGACCGAGGTCTTACCTGATATGACCTGGTTGAGAGCTTCCTCGCGCTGAGCCGCCTGCGTCTTGGAGAGCGGGCCCTCGAGGTCGTGCTCGACGTGCTGGTTCGACGCCGGGTCGTGCCGGTCCACGGCGCTGGGGCGATCGGCGCTGTCCGCCGAATCGGCCTGGGCCACGGTGAACGCAGAGCACGTGGCGGTGGCCGCCGCGAGGGCCACGCCTATCGCGGTCGCTCTGAACGTCCAGGGTCTACTGCTCACTTGAGATCCCCTCCCGCGTGCGTGCGCGCGGCCGAAGGAGGTTCCGTCTATGGAAGGTCCCGCACGCACGTGATCAACGCGTGTAGTCAAGTGACGACATTTGACTAGAGGTTCGCCAGAAAAAACAGACCTTGACTTGAACAAATCAAGTGCACTATGCGGAGTCGTCGTTCGCTTACCGGACGCATCCGCGCGAACCCTCGCGGGCGCGCACAACCGTCCACTTGTCGGACGTCATGACTCCGTGCGCCCCCTGTGCACCGGCCCTGTAGGTCAGGTCACGCTTACCGCGCGTTCCCCCAGGGCACGCTCGCGGTTAGAGTCGCTTGGCACAACCGCCCCGAACCGGTGGAAAGCCAGGCGGACATACCCCGACTCCCGAGGACACGATGGCCATGCCCCGTCCGACTGTCGCTCAGCTCGTTTACGGTTCGTGCACCGTGATCTTCTCGACGTTCGCCCTGCTGCTGCTGTCGGGCGCGAGTTCGACCGTGGGCGTCGCCGTCGTCGCCGTGTCGGCGCTCGCCCTCGGGCTGCTGGTCGCCATGGCGGTGGCGCACCCCCGTCGTGCCGTCGCGGCGGTCGCGTCCGCGGCTCCGGAGCCGGTCCGGTCCATCCGGCCGGTACGGGCCACCGTCCCGTCGCCGGCGCGTGAGCCGGTGCGGGAGCGGGCTGCGTCCTGAGCGTCGTGGCGTGCGGGGCGTCGTCTCGCGGAGCCGTCGTCCCGCGCGGACCTTCGTCTCGTACGGCCGTCATCTTGTGCTGACCACCACGGTCTTGGCCGCCTTGTCGTGCAGACCCTGCTTGTAGGGCCGGTCGAAGAAGCTCCAGCCGCCCGCGATGATCGTCCACACACAGGCGCAGCAGAACGCGAACGGCAGCCACAGCACCAGGGCGCGGACGAACGCGGTCTGTCTGGAGGGGGTGGAGCCGTCGGCGAGGTCCGCCACCCTCATGTGCAGCCACTTCTTGCCCAGGGTCTGGCCGTTGCGGGACATCATGAAGGTGTCGTAGGCGATGTAGAGCACGGCGGCGATGACGGACTGTCCCAGCGAGTTGCCGACGTTGACGTCGTCGCCGTCGACGTTGTACTCACTGACGCCGAACGGCCAGGTGAGCAGCCAGACGACGATGCCGACGAGGATCATGTCGATGACGCGGGCGAGCGTGCGCCTGCCGCTCTCGGCGAGCGGGGGCATGCCGGCCAGCGGATCGGCGGGACCGCCTCCGTACGGACCGCCGCCCGCGCCGGGGGTGTCGTACGGGGAGCCCGGCCCGGGGGCCCCGGGACCGCCCGGCGGGGGGTGTTTGGTGAACGGGTCGTCGTCCGGCGGCTGCTGACCGGAGCCGGGGGGCGGTTCGGTGGTCATGCCCCGAGTCGACCGTGAACCCCCGGCCGCCGCATCCGGCGAGCGGCCGTCCGGAGTAGCGGCCGTACGAAGGGGCGGCGGTCCGGGTGACGCGAGGTCAGGCGGCGACGAACGTGTGCGCCGCCTTGTCGTGCCAGCACTGGTGCCACGGCTTGTCGAACAGGCACCATACGACGCCGACGACGCCGATCACGAGCAGTCCGGGCACGCTGTAGACCAGCCAGCGGCGCAGGGCCGCGGCGAACGACGGCGCGTCGTGCCCCTCGATGTCCCGTACCTCGATGCCCAGCAGCCTCTTGCCCAGGGTGCGGCCCCATTTGACGGTGGGCAGCACCTCGAGGAGGACACCGGCGAGGAGGAGGACGGCGAGGACGATGCCGAGGTGGACGGCGGTGGTGCCGTCGAGGAGCCAGACGGTGACGGTCCGGCCGGACTGCTTGGCCGCCTCGATCTTCGCGTCGATGTGGTCCATGGCCCGCGTGCCGAGCGGGACGGCGGCGAGGGCGGTGACGGCGCCGAGGACGACGGTGTCCAGCAGCCGGGCGGCCAGCCGCTTGCCCAGCGGGGCGGGGCGGGCCGCGGCCTGGCGGCGGGCGGCGGCCTGGAACACGTCGTCGACCGGGGGCTTCCAGGGCGCGACGGGCGCTTCCCCGTCGCCCGCCAGCCGGTGCACCTGCTGTGCCCAGGAGGACTGGCCGCCCCCGGGGCCGCTCGCGAGGGGTGCGGCGGCGGGCTGGGGCGCCGCCGCCTGCGGGGGGACGGCGGGGGCGGTGGCCTGCTGCGGGGCGGGCGGCGTCGCGGCTGCCGCCGCTGCCGCTGCCCGGTCGGCCGCCGCCTTGCCGGCGCCGAAACCGGGCCGCCCGGGGGCGGCGGTTCCGGTGCCGGACCCGCCCGTGAGCGGGGTGACGGCGCGAAAGGTCATCGTGCCGTCGTCCGTGGGAGCGGCGGGCTCCTGCCGGGACTGCCCGGCCGGGCGGCGGAAGACGAAGGTGCTGCCGGAGGGGGCCTCCGCCTCCCCGTCCGGGGAGTCCGCGGTCTCCGGAGCGGGCGTCGGCGTCGGCGTGTGCGGGACCCTCGGGTCGGCGCCCCAGGAGACCTTGCGGTCCTGGTCGCCGCCGAAGCCGGTCTGGTGGGAACGGTCGGCGCCCCAGGCCGAGGCGGGTTCCGGCCGGCTGCCGTGCTGTGCCTCGGCCGGGGAGACGGCGGGCTCGGAGGCCGGGGCCGGGAAGGCCGGGGACGGTGCCTCGGCCGGGTCCTCGTCGAAGAAGTGCGGGCCGGTCTCCTCGACGGCGGGCCGCGCCGGTCCCGCGCCGCCCGGTGAGGCGAGCGGCGCGCCGTCCTTGGGCGCCGGACGGCTCGTGCCCGGTACCCAGGAGGCACCGTTCCAGTACCGGACGTATCCGGGAATGGAGGGGTCCGGGTAATACCCTTCGCGGGGCCTGTCGTCGCCGGGGGCCGGGGTTGGGGCGCTCATGTCCGTCGTCCCGTATCTGCTCGAGGGGTGGGTCGGAGGGAACCACATCTATCAGACGAGCGGGCACCTGACCGCCCGTCCGGCCGGACCCCACCCGTTTCGGGCACGTTCTCGTTCAGAAGAGCTTGCCCGGGTTGAGAATGCCCCGCGGGTCGAAGACGTGCTTCACGGCCCGCTGCATCTCGAGCCCGACGGGGCCGATCTCGCGCGCCAGCCACTCCTTCTTCAGTACGCCTACGCCGTGTTCGCCGGTGATGGTGCCGCCTAGTTCCAGGCCGAGCGCCATGATCTCGTCGAACGACTCGCGGGCCCGTCGCGACTCCTCGGGGTCGGAGGCGTCGAAGCAGACCGTCGGGTGGGTGTTGCCGTCGCCGGCGTGGGCGACGACGCCGATGGTGAGCCGGTACTTCTCCGAGATCCGCTCGACGCCGTCGATGAGTTCGCCCAGCCTGGAGCGGGGCACGCACACGTCGTCGATCATCGTGGTGCCCTTGACGGCTTCGAGGGCGACCAGGGACATCCGCCGTGCCTGGAGCAGCAGTTCGGACTCGGTGGCGTCCTCGGCGGGGACGACCTGGGTGGCGCCGGCGGCCTCGCACAGTGCGCCGAGGGCGGCGAGGTCGGCGGCGGGGTCGGTGGTGTCGAAGGCGGCGAGCAGCAGGGCCTCGGTGGACTCCGGGAGGCCCATGCGGGTCATGTCGTTGACCGCCTTGACGGTCGTACGGTCCATGAGTTCGAGGAGGGAGGGAACGTGCCCGCCCTCCATGATCCGGCACACGGCGTCGCAGGCCGCGGCGCCGGAGGCGAACTCGGCGGCCAGCACCAGTTGCTCGGGCGGCTTGGGGCGCAGGGCGAGGACCGCCCGGACGACGATGCCGAGGGAGCCCTCGGAGCCGACGAACAGACGGGTCAGGTCGTAGCCGGCGACGCCCTTGGCGGTGCGGCGGCCGGTGGACATCAGCCGGCCGTCGGCGAGGACGACGTCCAGGCCGAGGACGTACTCGGCGGTCACGCCGTACTTCACGCAGCACAGGCCGCCGGACGCGGTGCCGATGTTGCCGCCGATGGTGCAGGTCTCCCAGCTGGAGGGGTCCGGCGGGTAGTACAGGCCGTGTTCGCCGACGGCTCGGGAGAGGGTGGCGTTGACGACGCCGGGTTCGACGACGGCGATCCGGTCGACCGGGCTGATCTCCAGGATGCGGTCCATCCTGGTCAGGGAGAGCACGATGCAGCCGTCGGTGGCGTTGGCGGCGCCGGACAGGCCGGTGCGGGCGCCCTGGGGGACGACGGGGACGTCCAGTTCGGTGGCGGTGCGCATGACGTGCTGGACGTGTTCGACGGTGCGCGGCAGGACCACGACGGCGGGGGTGCCGGCAGGGCAGAAGCTCGCCATGTCGTGGGCGTAGGAGGCGGTGATGTCGGGGTCGGTGAGGACGGCTTCGCGGGGCAGGCCGTCGAGGAGCCGGCCCACCAGGGGCACCGTGTCTTCATCGCGTAGCGCTTCGATACGGCTCATGATCACAGCGTCGCACCCCTACCCACGACTGTGAACCCCCACGCCCACGCGCACCCGCTGCGCCCCACGCACCCGCCGGACTCCGCGCCCCGCGCACCTGCCCCCGCCGACCCGCGGGCAGACGTGCCCGCCACTCTCCGCGCCCCGCGCACCTGCCCCCGCCGCCCCGCGGGCAGACGTGCCCGCCACTCTCCGCGCCCCGCGCACCTGCCTCCCCCGACCCGCGGGCAGACGTGCCCGCCACTCTCCGCGCCCCGCGCACCTGCCTCCCCCGACCCGCGGGCAGACGTGCCCGCCCGTCCGCGGGCAGGCGTGCCGCACTCCGCCGATCCGCGGGCAGGCGTGCCGCAGGGCGGCACGGGTGGGCGCGACGGCACCCCGCCTGCGCCGGGCTGCGCTCCGTCCCCCCGCTCAGCCGTCACCCCGGGGGGTTGCTGGGCGGGGGTGGGTGTGCGCTGGCCCCGCTGGAGGGGGTGCCGCTGCGCCCACCCGTGCCGCCCCAGCGGCACGACTGCCCGCAGCTACGCGGACTGCGGCGGACTGCGGCGGACTGCGGCGGACTGCGGCGGCACGACTGCCCGCAGCGGCGGCGGGCTACGGGGTTACAGGTTGCCGCGCTTCTCCTGTTCGCGTTCGATCGCCTCGAAGAGCGCCTTGAAGTTGCCCTTGCCGAAGCCCATCGACCCGTGGCGCTCGATCATCTCGAAGAAGACCGTCGGACGGTCCTGCACCGGCTTCGTGAAGATCTGCAGCAGATAGCCGTCCTCGTCCCGGTCCACGAGGATCTTCAGCTCACGCAGCGTCTCCACCGGAACCCGCGTCTCCCCCGCCCACTCCCCGAGGGTGTCGTAGTAGGAGTCCGGGGTGTCCAGGAACTGCACCCCCGACGCCCGCATCGCCCGCACCGTCTCCACGATGTCGTTCGTGTTCAGCGCGATGTGCTGGACCCCCGCACCGCCGTAGAACTCCAGATACTCGTCGATCTGGGACTTCTTCTTCGCGATCGCCGGCTCGTTGATCGGGAACTTCACCTTGAGCGTCCCGTCGGCGACCACCTTCGACATCAGCGCGCTGTACTCGGTCGCGATGTCGTCGCCCACGAACTCCTTCATGTTCGTGAAGCCCATGACCTTGTTGTAGAACTCCACCCACTCGTTCATCCGCCCGAGCTCGACGTTGCCGACACAGTGGTCGACCGCCTGGAAGGTGCGCCGCTTTGGCGGTGCGACGATCGGGTCGGCGGCGGCGTACCCGGGCAGGTAGGGCCCGTCGTAGCCGCCGCGCTCGACGAGGGTGTGCCGCGTCCTGCCGTAGGTGGCGATCGCCGCCAGGACGACCGTGCCGTGCTCGTCCTTCAGCTCGTACGGCTCGGCGACGGAGCGGGCGCCGTGCTCGACGGCGTAGGCGTACGCGGCACGGGCGTCCGGGACCTCGATGGCGAGGTCGACGACGCCGTCGCCGTGCGCGGCCACGTGGTCGGCGAGGAACGCGCCCCACTCGGTGGACTGCTTGATCACCGAGGTGAACACGAAGCGGGCGGAGCCGCTCTCCAGGACGTAGCTCGCGGTCTCGCGGCTGCCGTTCTCCGGTCCGGAGTAGGCGACCAGCTTCATGCCGAAGGCGGTGGAGTAGTAGTGCGCCGCCTGCTTGGCGTTGCCCACGGCGAAGACGACCGCGTCCATTCCCTTGACCGGGAAGGGATCGGCCTGCCGGGCGGTCGCGTCGGGAGTGTGATGTGTGGTCTGCGTCATAGGGGCAGCGTGGGGCAGCTCTGCAAGGTGCGCAATAGTTTGGCTGTTCACTGGACAATGTGTTCAGTCGTACGCCCGTATCGGCGGGCTTTCCGTACAGGCTGACCATCGGGGAGGACCGGATGGCGATCGATCATCTGGACGGGCGGATCATCCTGCTGCTCGCGCGGGAGCCGCGTGTCGGGGTGCTGGAGATGTCGCGGCGGCTGGGCGTGGCGCGCGGCACCGTGCAGGCCCGCCTCGACCGGCTTCAGTCGAACGGAGTCATCCGCGGATTCGGCCCCCAGGTGGATCCGGCGGCCCTCGGCTACCCGGTCACGGCGTTCGCCACGCTGCAGATCAGGCAGGGTCAAGGGGCCGACGTACGGGCCCACTTGGCGACCGTTCCCGAGGTGCTGGAGCTGCATACCACCACCGGCACCGGGGACATGCTGTGCCGGCTGGTGGCGCGTTCCAACGCCGATCTCCAGCGGGTGATCGACCGTGTCGTCGGTTTTGATGGCATTGTCCGGGCCTCCACGGCGATCGTCATGGAGAACCCCGTTCCGCTGCGGATCATCCCGCTGGTGGAGCAGGCCGCGCTCGGCGAGTGAACCGACCTGGGGTGAGCGGACGTGAACTTCTGGGAGTACCTGGGCAGCCGCCATCAGCAACTGCTCACCGACGCCTACCAGCACGCCAGCGTGGTCTTCCAGTGCATGGTGGTGGCGACGCTGATCGGGGTGCTGATCGGGGTGGTCACCTATCGCAGCGAGTGGGCGGGGAACCTCGCCACGACCACCACCGCCACCCTGCTGACCATCCCGGCGCTGGCCATGATCGGTCTGCTGATCCCCGTCGTGGGGCTGGGCGTGCCGCCGACGGTGATCGCGCTGACCCTGTACGGGCTGCTGCCGATCGTGCGGAACGCGATCGTGGGACTGCGCGGGGTCGATCCGTCGCTGGTGGACGCGGCCAAGGGGATCGGGATGTCGCGGGTGGCGCGGCTGGCGCGGGTGGAGCTGCCGCTGGCGTGGCCGCCGATCCTGACCGGGATCCGGGTCTCCACCCAGATGCTGATGGGCATCGCCGCCATCGCCGCGTACGCCTCCGGGCCCGGGCTCGGCAACCTGATCTTCCGCGGGATCGCCTCGCTGGGCAGCAAGAACGCGCTGAACCAGGTGCTCGCGGGCACCCTCGGGATCATCATCCTGGCCCTGTTGTTCGACGCCGCGTACGTCCTGATCGGGCGGCTGACCATTTCCAGGGGGATCCGTGCCTGACCGATCCGTGTCCGAGGCCGACGCCCCCGGGAAGGAGTCCGGGTCGGTCGGGGCGACCATCGAGCTGGAGGGGCTGACCAAGCGGTACCCGGGCAGCGCGTTGCCGGCCGTCGACGACGTCAGCATGGACATCAGCGCGGGCGAGACGGTGGTCTTCGTCGGCCCCTCGGGCTGCGGGAAGTCCACCACCCTGAAGATGATCAACCGGCTGATCGAGCCGACGGGCGGCCGGATCCGGATCGGCGGCGAGGACGTCACCGACATGGACCCGGTACGGCTGCGCCGCAAGATCGGGTACGCGATCCAGGCGAGCGGGCTCTTCCCGCACATGACGGTGGCGCAGAACATCGCGCTGGTGCCGAGGATGCTGCGCTGGCCGGCGGCCCGGGTGCGGGACCGGGTGGAGGAGATGCTGGACCTGGTCGGTCTGGACCCCGGCGAGTTCCACGGCCGCTATCCGCGCCAGCTGTCCGGCGGTCAGCAGCAGCGGGTGGGTGTGGCGCGGGCGCTGGCCGCGGACCCGCCGGTGCTGCTGATGGACGAGCCGTTCGGCGCGGTCGACCCGATCACCCGGGACCACCTCCAGGACGAGCTGATCCGGCTCCAGCGGGAGCTGCACAAGACGATCGTCTTCGTCACCCACGACTTCGACGAGGCGATCAAGATCGGCGACCGGATCGCGGTACTGCGCGAGCGCTCCCACATCGCCCAGTTCGACACCCCGGAGGCGATCCTCACCAACCCGGCCGACGACTTCGTGTCCGGCTTCGTGGGCGCCGGGGCCGCGCTGAAGCGGCTCAACCTGACCCGGGTGCGGGACGTGGAGATCACCGACTATCCGACGGTGTCCGTCGACGACCCGATCCAGCAGATCTTCGACCGGCTGCGCGCCGGCGGTCACAACGAGGTCCTGCTGCTCGACAAGCGGGGCCGTCCCTACAAGTGGCTGCGGCGCGGCGACATGATGCGCGCGAAGGGTTCGCTGGCCCGCGCGGGCACGCTGGTGCACGACACGGTGACGCGGGACGCGACCCTGCGGGACGCGCTGGAGGCCGTGCTCACCGACAACACGGGGCGGGTCGCGGTCACCGGGCGGCGGGGCACGTACGAGGGTGTCGTGGACGTGGAGACGCTGATGAACTCCGTGCACGAACTCCTCGAGGCCGACCGGCTGGAGGCCATGGACGCCCAGCAGGACCTCCAGGAGCACCGGTCCGCGCAGACCCACGCGGAGCAGGAGGGCTTCGGCGGGGAGGAGAAGGCGTGAGGGCGGCCACGCCCGGCTCCTCCGGCCGGTCCGGCTCGTCCGCGTGGCGGCCCGACGGTGAGCACGAGGTGCGGGGGCATGTCTTCCGGGACGAGGGCGGCGGGTCCTCGGACGAGGAGGCCGAGGCCACCGCCCCGGCCGCGCCGCACCGGGTGACCTGGCGGAAGCTGACGTTCCTGCCCGTCGCGCTGATCGCCGTACTGCTGGCGACCTGGCTGTGGTTCGAGCAGGCCGACCTCGACGCGCTGACCCGGAACGCGCTGTCGAACGGGCAGGTGTCCAAGGCGCTGTGGCAGCACATCGAACTCACCGTGATCTCTACGTTCTTCGTGCTGATCATCGCGATCCCGCTGGGCATCCTGCTGACCCGCCGGATGTTCCGCAAGGCCACCCCGGCGGCCATGGCCCTCGCCAACATGGGGCAGGCCACCCCGGCGATCGGTCTGCTGGCGCTGCTGGTGATCTGGCTGGGCATCGGCCGCAGGGCCGCCCTGATCGGCATCATCGCCTACGCCATCCTGCCGGTGCTCTCCAACACCATCGCCGGGCTGCGGGCCAACGACCCGACGCTGCTGGAGGCGGCGCGCGGCATCGGCATGTCCCCGATGGGCGTGCTCACGCGCGTGGAACTGCCGCTCGCCGTGCCCCTCATCCTCGCCGGGGTGCGCACGGCGCTCGTCCTGAACGTCGGCACGGCGACACTGGCGACCTTCGGCGGGGGCGGCGGACTGGGCGTACTGATCACCACCGGGATCACCAGCCAGCGGATGCCGGTACTGATCGTGGGCTCGGTCCTCACGGTCGCGCTCGCGCTGCTGGTGGACTGGCTGGCGTCGCTGGCGGAGCTGCTGCTGCGGCCGCGCGGGCTGGAGGCGGGGGCATGAGACGACGTCTGTGTCCGCTGCTCGCCGGGGCGCTGCTGCTGGCGGCCGCCGGCTGCGGGCTGACCAGCGGCTCCCCCATGGTCGACGATGTGGAACCCGGCTCCGTCGGCCGGGGGAAACCGCTGGAGGGCGCGAAACTCACCGTCACCTCCAAGGAGTTCACCGAGCAGCTGATCCTCGGCGCGATCATGGGCATCGCCTTCCAGGCGGCCGGCGCGGAGGTCGTCGACCGGACCGGCATCCAGGGGTCCGTGGGCTCCCGGGAGGCGGTCGTCAAGGGGGAGGCGGACGCCGGGTTCGAGTACACGGGCACGGCCTGGATCACGTACCAGGGCAACAGCAAGCCGATCCCGGATCCGCAAGAGCAGTGGGAGGCGGTACGGGACGCGGACGTGAGGAACGGGGTGACCTGGCTGGCGCCGTCGCGGCTGAACAACACGTACGCCCTCGCCATGAACCAGGCGAACTACAAGAAGTACCGTACGCGGACCCTTTCCGAGGTGGCCAAGCTGGCGAAGTCCGATCCGGGGGCGGTGACACTGTGCGTGGAGGGCGAGTTCGCCAACCGCGCGGACGGGCTGCCGGGCATGGAGAAGGCGTACGGCATGAACATCCCGGCGGGCAACGTCACACAGATGGACACCGGGATCATCTACACCCAGACCGCCAAGGGCGCCTGTACATACGGCGAGGTCTTCACCACCGACGGGCGCATCAAGTCCATGAACCTGGTGGTGATGGAGGACGACAGGAAGTTCTTCCCCAACTACAACGCGGCGCCGACGGTCAACTCGGACACGTTCGAGAAGTGGCCGGCCATCGCGGAGGTACTGGCGCCGGTGACGGCGAAGCTCGACAACACGGTGGCGCAGGACCTCAACGCGAAGGTGGACGTCGACGGGGAGGATCCGCACCAGGTGGCGCTGGACTGGATGGTGGACGAGGGGTTCGTCAAGAAGGGCTAGGGCCTGTCCGGCGGATCAAGCCGGAGAAAGCCGGCGGTGCCTTTACAGCCCAGGTGAGCGGGGTCTGGTGCGTGCAGCTGCAAGGCGGAGGAGGACGACAGGGCGGAGCCCTGGCAACCGACGACAACGCCGCAGATGTGCGTGCCAGACCCCGCGCCTCCGGCATGATCCGCCGGACAGGCCCTAGCAGCTGGGGACTTGGCCCTTGCCGTTGTCCAGGGACACGAGGGCGTCGACGGCGCTCTCGAGTGTGGTGACGGGGATCAGGCGCAGGCCGTCGGGGAGTTCGGCCCGCGCGTCGGAGCACTCGTCCTTCGGGACCAGGAAGACGGTGGCGCCGTCGCGCCTGGCCGCCTGCGTCTTGAGGGGTACGCCGCCGACCGCGCCCACGGTGCCGTTCGCGTCGATCGTGCCCGTGCCGGCGATGACGCGGCCGCCGGTGAGGTCGCCGCCGCTGCCGTCGCCGTCGAGCTTGTCGACGATGCCGAGGGAGAAGAGCAGGCCGGCGCTGGGGCCGCCCACGTCGGCGAGCTCGAGGGTGACCTTGATGTCGTCGTCCTCGCGGTCGAGGTAGTGCAGCGCGGCGCGGGTCGCCTCGTCCTGGGACTCCTTCATCTGGGCGCGGTTGTACTGCTCGATCTCCTTGACGCTGTCGCCACTCGGGTAGACGGAGTCGCGGGGCATGACCGCCTGCTTCGTGCTGAACCAGCTGTCGATGACGTCGGGGAGGTCGACGTGGGTGTCCGGGGAGGTGGCCTCGATGGTGGTCATCCGCAGTTGCCCGCTGGTCTTCCTGACGGGGGCGCCGGTGATCGTGATGACCTGTGTCCCCTTGTTCTCGCCGAGGACGTTCGCGGTCAGTCCGGGCTGTGCGACGGAGAAGGGCAGCGGGGCGAAGCCGGCGGTGGCCAGCAGGGCCACGACGGGAACACCGAGCACGGCGAGGGCCTGGAAACGCGAGAACCGGGAGAACACGGGGCTCATCGTAACCACGTGCCCCCACCCCACCGTCCCCCACACCCACACCACAGCCGCAAGGCCGCAGCCGCGAGCAGCCGCACCGCCGCAGCCGCGAGCAGCCGGACCGCCGCAGCAGCGAGCAGCCGGACCGCCGCAGCCGCGGGCAGTCGTGCCGCTGGGGCGGCACGGGTGGGCGCAGCGGCACCCGGCGAACGCCGGTGAGTGGACCCACCCCCGCACTCCGCCGCAGCTGCGGGCAGTCGTGCCGCTGGGGCGGCACGGGTGGGCGCAGCGGCACCCGGCGAACGCCGGTGAGTGGACCCACCCCCGCTGTGCACCGGTCAGCGGTACTGGTGCGCGACGGGGGGACGGAGCGCGACCCGGCGCCGACGGGGTGCCGTCGCGCCCACCCGTGCCGCCCTGCGGCACGACTGCCCGCGGATGGGCGGAGGTGCGGAGTACGCGTGCGCGCGGTGTGCGGCGCGCGCGATGCCGCGCCGCGTGGTGCGCGTGGTGCGCGTGGTGCCGTGGTGCGCGTGGTGCCGTGGTGCGCGTGGTGCGCGTGGTGCGCGTGGTGCCGTGGTGCGCGTGGTGCGCGTGGTGCCGTGGTGCCGCGGTGCCGCGGTGCGCATGGTGCCGCGTGGTGCGCGTGGTGTCGCGCGGCCCGCGTGGTGTCGCGTGGTGTGGGCGGGCGCGTGGCCTCGCCGTGGGGGCGCGCGGTGTGTCAGCGCAGGGCTTCCGCGACCTCTCGCGCCGCGTCCATGACGCGGGTGCCGACCCGTTCCGGGACGACCTCCGACAGCATGACCACGCCGACGCTGCCCTCCACCCCCGTCACCCCCAGCAGCGGCGCGGCCGCCCCGCACGCGCCCGCCTCCAGCTCGCCGTGCGTCAGCGTGTACCCCGGCTCGTCCGCCCCCCGCTGCCGGGCGGAGAGGATCGCCTTGCCGGCGGCCCCCCGGTCCAGCGGATGCCGGAACCCCGTCCGGTACGCCACGTGGTAGTCCGTCCACGACGGCTCCACCACCGCCACCGCCAGCGCCTCCGACCCGTCCACCAGCGTCAGATGCGCGGTCGCCCCGATGTCCTCCGCCAGCGACCGCAGCGCCGGCATCGCGGCCTCCCGTACCAGCGGGTGCACCTGACGGCCCAGCCTCAGTACTCCCAGCCCGACCCGGGCCCGTCCGCCCAGGTCACGTCGTACGAGGGCATGCTGCTCCAGCGTGGCGAGCAACCGGTAGACGACAGTCCGGTTCACGCCCAGTTTGTGGGAAAGCTCGGTGACGGTCAGCCCGTGGTCCGTGTCGGCCAGCAGTTTGAGGACGCGCAGTCCCCGGTCGAGCGTCTGAGAGGTCTCCGCGGTCACGACGCCCACTCCTTAGTGGTGAGGTCGGCGGTCCCCTCGCGGCAGATGCGTCACCGAGTCCCGTCGGTCACGCGCTTCAGAGGCCGCCGATCGGCCGGCGGCCCGGCTGTGTCCGGGCACAGTCGCTTCACGGCTGCGCTCCGCGGCGGCGCTGCCACGGGGCGTGTGCGTAGCGGGGACAGTAGCGAGCCGGTTCGGTGAGCGGAAGGCTCCGTCCAGAATCCGGGCACTCTCACAGCGAAGTGGTTCCGTTTGTCCTCATACGTACACGCGAGGTCAGCGCATACGCGTGGCCCACTCCTGCACCTTCTCGATCCGCTGGCGCAGCTGTCCCGCCGTGGCCTCGGCGGAGGGCGGGCCGCCGCAGACGCGGCGCAGCTCGGTGTGGATGACACCGTGCGGCTTGCCGCTCTGGTGGACGTACGCGCCGACGAGGTTGTTGAGCTTCTTGCGGAGTTCCATCATCTCCTTGTGGGAGACCACGGGCCGCCGCTCGGCGGGCAGTTCGAGCAGATCGGCCTCGGTGTCCGGCTTCTTGCGGCTGTGCGCGATCTGCCGGGCCTGCCGCCTCTGCAGCAGCATCTGCACCTGGTCGGGTTCGAGGAGGCCGGGGATGCCGAGGTAGTCCTGCTCCTCGTCGCTGCCGGGGTGGGCCTGCATGCCGAACTCGGCGCCGTTGTACATCACCCGGTCGAAGACGGCGTCGGACTCCAGCGCCTCGAAGGGCAGCATGTCCTGGTCGCCGGTGTCCTCGTCCTGCTCCCGGTTCGCCTCCTCCATCTCCTTCTCGGACTCGGCGTACGGGTCCTCCTCGCCCTCCTTCCTGGGCTTGTCGAGGACGTGGTCGCGCTCGCGCTCCATCTCGCCCGCGAAGCCGAGCAGGTCCGGGATGGTCGGCAGGAACACGGACGCGGTCTCGCCGCGCCGCCGGGACCGTACGAAACGGCCCACGGCCTGGGCGAAGAACAGCGGGGTGGAGATGGTGGTGGCGTACACGCCGACCGCGAGGCGCGGCACGTCGACACCCTCGGACACCATACGGACGGCGACCATCCAGCGGTCGGTGCTCTCGCTGAACGTGTCGATGTTCTTCGACGCGCCGGTGTCGTCGGACAGGACGACGGTGGCCTTGCTGCCGGTGATCTCGCGGATCAGCTTGGCGTACGCCCGCGCGGAGTCCTGATCGGCCGCGATGACGAGGGCGCCGGCGTCCGGGATGGCCTTCCTGACCTCGGTGAGCCGCTGGTCGGCGGCGCGCAGCACGGCCGGCATCCACTCGCCGCGCGGATCCAGCGCGGTACGCCAGGCCTGGCTGACGGCGTCCTTGGTCATGGGCTCGCCGAGGCGGGCCTCGAGCTCGTCGCCGGCCTTGGTGCGCCAGCGCATATTGCCGCTGTACGACATGAAGATGACCGGACGGACGACGTTGTCGGCGAGGGCGGAGCCGTAGCCGTACGTGTAGTCGGCGGAGGACCGCCGGATCCCGTCGTCGCCCTCCTCGTACGCGACGAAGGGGATGGGGTTGGTGTCGGAGCGGAACGGCGTGCCGGTGAGCGCGAGCCGCCGCGTGGCCGGCTCGAACGCCTCGAGGCAGGCCTCACCCCAGGACTTGGAGTCACCGGCGTGGTGGATCTCGTCGAGGATGACGAGGGTCTTGCGCTGCTCGACCCGGTTGCGGTGCAGCATGGGGCGCACGCCGACACCGGCGTAGGTGATGGCGATCCCGTCGTAATCCTTGCCGAGCGGGCCCGCGCTGTACTCGGGGTCGAGCTTGATGCCTATCCGCGCGGCGGCCTCGGCCCACTGCTTCTTCAGATGCTCGGTGGGCGCGACGACGGTCACCTGCTGTACGACGTGGTGGTGCAGCAGCCAGGAGGCCAGCGTCAGGGCGAAGGTCGTCTTGCCGGCGCCGGGCGTGGCGACCGCCAGGAAGTCCCGGGGCTGGGTCTGGATGTACTTCTCCATCGCCCCCTGCTGCCAGGCCCGCAGCTTGCCGGCGGTACCCCAGGGGGCACGTCCGGGAAAGGCCGGGGACAGGTGGTGCGAGTGGGACGCGGAGCTGGCGGTGGTAGTCACGATCTCCGATGGGGGTGGCTCGGCGGCGTACGACAACGGGCCACCCTACCGATGGCCCGGTGGTGTCAACGCCGGTACGGCGCCGAGTCACCCGAGGGTGGGACCGAGGTCACAGTCAGCGCGCGAAGCGCGGCAGCTGGGATGCGACCTTGGGCACATCCAGTGCCCCCTGACAGACGTCCAGCACGAACCGCTCCGCCTCGTCCACGTCGAAATCCGGATCGAGCGGATGCCCGTTCATGTGGAGGAAAACCCAGGTCGCGTACCAAGCGAGACGCTTGTTTCCGTCGACCAGGGCGTGGTTGCGAGCGAGGGACTCCATCAGGGCCGCGGCCTTCTGCCACACGTCCGGGTACGCGTCCTGGCCGAACACGCTCGACTGCGGGCGCGCCAGGGCCGAGTCCAGCAGCCCGTAGTCGCGCACCGCATCCTCCCCAAGCCGCTTCGCGAGGTTCAGCAGCTCGGGCAAGGTGAGGTAGTACATCAGGCGAGCCTCCGGTTCAGCTCTTCACTGGCCCTCAGCACATGCTCCGCCGCCTCGTCGAACAGCCGCGAATGTTCGTTTATGGCCTTGATCACCGCATCGTGCGCGAAGGTCTGCATGCTGTGCCCTTCCGCAGCCGCACGCTCGCGCAGGGCATCGAGCTCTTCGTCGGTAAACCGCAGGTTCAGTCCAGCCATGCCCCGATGGTACCGCGTGGTACCACTCGGTGTCATGCCGATTTCGTCCGTACCCGTCCCGCCACCCATGCCCCCGCCAGGGCCACCGCCGCCATCGGCAGGAACACCGCCGCGAAGGCGGCCGGGTGGGAGCCCGTGGCCTCCGTGGCCGCGTGGGTCACCGTGCCGCCGCCGAGGGCCGCGAAGGCCGCGCCGCCTGCCGCGAGGAGGAGGACGTTGGAGAGGCCGTCGGAGATCTGGAGGGCGGCGGAGTTGGTGCCGGCCTCCGCGGGCGGCGAGAGCTTGAGCAGCATGACGCTGGTGGAGGAGATCACCAGACCCATACCGAAGCAGCCGAAGGCCCAGGCGACGGCCACCGTCCAGGCGGGCACGCTCTGGATCAGCACGCTGGGGGCCGCCGCGATCGCCGCCGCGACCAGGACCATGCCGAGGGTCATCAGACGCTCCCGGTACGGCTCCAGGCGGGGCCTGGACTGGACCCAGGAGCCCAGGGCCCAGGTGCCGCCGCCGGCCGCGAGGGAGAAACCGGCCAGCGTCGGGCTGAGGCCGCGCTGGGTGACCAGCATCAGCGGGACGAAGGACTCCGCCGCGATGAAGGACCCGGCCGCGACCCCGCGCAGCAGGACGACCGAGGGGAGTCCGCGGGCCGCGCGGTACGTGCCGCGCGGGAGGAGGCCGAGCACGGCCGGGACCAGCAGGGCCACGCCCAGGGCGCCCGGCAGCAGGGAGAGCCGGCGCAGGTCCTGGGCGGCGTACTGCAGCAGGCCCGCGCCGAAGGAGATCGCCAGGGCCAGCCGGATACGGCGGGCGTCGAAGGAGGCGGGCGCGTCCCCGTCGACCGGGCCGGACGCCAGGCGCCGTATCTGCGGCAGGGCGAGCGCCAGCGGGAACACCACGAGCACCGGTATGCCGAGGAACACCCAGCGCCAGCCGATGTGCTCGGTCACCGCGCCGGAGGCCAGCGGGCCGACGATCGACGGCACCACCCAGCTCGCCGCGAACGCCGCCATGATGGCCGGCCGCAGCCGCTCCGGGTAGGCCCGGCCGACGATGACGTACAGCGCGACGATCACCAGCCCGCCGCCGAGTCCCTGTACGGCCCGCCCCAGGATGAACAGCCACATCGCCCCCGCCGTCCCGGCGAGCAGCAGTCCGACCGCGAACGAGGCGATACCGCAGGCCAGCGGGGCGAGCGGGCCCCGGCGGTCGGACCACTGGCCGGACAGCACCATGCCGAAGAGGCTCGTGGTGAAGTACCCCGAAAACGCGAACGCGTACAGCGACACCCCGTCCAGCTCCCGTGCGGCCACCGGCATCGCCGTACCGACCGCCGTCGCCTCGAAGGCGATCAGCAGCACCACGGAGACGACGCCGATGCTCAGCGCCCGGTAGGGGCGGCTCAGCACGGTCCCGTCGGAGACGGTTTCCGGGGGAGGGGCGTCGGCGGGCTCGGCGACATCGGTGTCACGCGGGTTCGGGGCGGTCATGACCGCCAGAGTAAGGGCCAAGCCCCGGTTTGACCCCTGTCGGGGGTAGGGCTCCGCACCGGGACCTTGGTCGTAGGACCGCCGCGTCATTCATGAACGGCGTATGGCAGTCCCATTGCGTCCCCCGTGATCCCCTTGAACCCCACCCCGACGCCGCCCTACGGTCGATCCGGAGGAACCGCACAACACGGCCGTGTGCCCGAGTGGCTCAGGGACTCGCCTGCAAAGCGAGTTACGCGGGTTCGATTCCCGCCACGGCCTCCGCGAGGAGGCGGGGTGCTCTCCAGCACCCCGCCTCCTCGAAGGGGCGCGGGGCCCTGTCGATCTGCGGCTCCGCCGCGTGGGCGCGAGCAGCCCCCACGGCGCCGCAGCCGACCGGCTACAGAACTCCCCCCGCCTCGTCCTGGAACAGCTCCGTCCAGTAGTGCCACTCCGCGTCCGCCCCCGCCCCCGTGGGGTCGATGGACGACAACACCTGCAACATGGTCAATGCCAGTTGGTCATACGTATCGCTGGTCAGCGCATGCCCCGACGCCTCATCGATCGCGTGCTCCCGGTGCAACAGCCACAGCGTGAACGCCAGCGTCGAGATGTCCGTGTTCAGCGGCGACAGCGCGGAGTCCCGCTCGCTCCAGCTGAACACCGCCCCCGACGCCCCGTCGACGACCAGCGCGGTGTCCTCGACCAGATACCCCAGCCGTATCAGCTGCTCGGCCCGCGCGGGCAGCCCCGCGTCGGCGGGCGAGTCCTCGTCCGCGTAGTACTCCGCGAGCGTGCGCAGCGGCAGATCCGTGTCCAGCTGGAAGAGGAAACCGTCCTCCGGCAGCCCCGTCTCGCGCAGAAAGCGGCGGGTCGGCTCGTGCGTGAGCGTGTTGGGGAAGTCGACCTCCTCGAAGCGGACGACTCCGCCCCGCCCGAACTCGTCGTCCAGCAGCCCACGGGGGAGGTCCAGGGCGAGACCCGACGCCGTGCCGGGGCCCGCGATCAGCGCCAGCGGCCTGATCAGCGCGGCCATCTTCCAGAACGGTGCCGGCTCGCCGTCCGTGCCCTCCTCGAACACGGCCAGCAGCTGCCGGGACGCCTCGGCGACCGCCTTCGTGCCGTACCGGCCCGCGTAGGCGGCGAACTGGCCGCGCAGTCCCGCCAGTTCGTCCGTCGCCGCCGCGAACCGCACCAGCGTCGGCAGGGACGGGGCGAGCGGGCGGCGGTCCATCAGATCGGGGCGGTCGTGGAGGAAGAACGTCGTGGACACCTCGCCGGTCGCGCCGTCGAGCAGCACCGACTCCGTCTCCAGTCCGCCCGGCCCCAGCATGCCGCCGATGACGAGCTGGTCCCGCAGCTCCGCCGAGAGCCGGCCGTCGGGGTCGCCGGTGGAATCGCGCACCGTGCGCGGGCCGCCCTCGCGGGCGAGTTCGGCGAAGCCGAACAGGCCGCTGTCGGCGGGCAGTCCGGGGCCGGTCAGCCAGCCGCGCGTGGACGCGTGCGTGACATGGGGATCGAGGTCGGCGCCGGTGAGTGTGATCACCGGCGCGACAACGGTGTCGGTCGTGCTCATGATTCCCCCGCGATACGTGTGCTCGGTCCCGGGCCCGCGAACACCCCGCCCCGGGCAGGACGGACCGGACCCTTCCGGGCTGGCGGCCGTCCCCCACTTCTCGGAAGACTACGCGCCACCACTGACAACGCCCCGGACCCCAGGGCGCCATCAAACGCCCCCACCACACAAGACGCCTGAGCGGCCGTTCGCGTTGCCTTCCCCGGCGAGAATCACCCGTGCGGATTCAGCCGCCGGTCACCACCGCGGCCTGCGGCCGGATCGGCAGCCGGTTGACCGGGCGGCCCGTGGCGGCCCGTACGGCGGAGGCGATCGCCGCCGGTGAGGTCACCACCGGTACCGCGCTGACGGCCTTCGCGCCGAACGGCGCGACCACGTCCCGCTCCTCGACCAGCTTGACGATGTGGATGTCCGGCGCGTCGAGGGCGGTCGGGAGGGCGTAGCCGGTCAGGTCGGGGTGGCGGACCAGGCCGCGCGGGGTGCGCAGGTTCTCGGTGAGCGCGGCGCCCAGGCCCTGGGTCACGCCCGCCTCGATCCGCGCGGCCAGCTGCGCCGGGTTGAGCACCCGCCCCACGTCCTGGGCGACGGCCAGCTCGACGACCCGTACGGAGCCGATCTCGATGTCGACGTCGACCACCGCGCGGACGGCGCAGAACGCCATGCCGACGAAGGCGTCGCCCTGTCCGGCCTCGTCCAGCGGCTCCGTCGGATGCGGGCGGCACTGGGCGGTGGCCCACAGTTCCTTGCCGTCCATCGCCTCGGTGACGGTGGTGGACAGCACACCGTCGTACGAGGTGATCCTGCCGTCGGTGATCTGGAGCAGCTCGTGGGACATGCCGAACTGGTGCGCGAGGGGCTGCAGGAGCTGGGTGCGGACCATCTTCGCCGCCCGCTCCACCGCGCCGCCGGACACCCAGGTGTGCCGGCCGCGGCAGCCGGGGCCGGCCGGGGGCTGGTCGGTGTCGACGGGCACCACGTGCACCTCGTCGATGCCGAGGGTCTCCTGGACGATCTGCCGGGCCAGGGTGGAGAACCCCTGCCCGTTCTCGACGGCCGCGCACAGTACGGTCGCGACGCCGCCCTGGACGCGCACGGTGGCCGTGGACACCTCGTCCGCGCCCTCCGCGCCGAGCATGTGCACCATGCCGAGGCCGTAGCCGACACCCCGGCGCACCGCGCCCGGGTCGCCCGCGCCCTCGGGGCCGCCGGGCAGCAGCCACTCGTCCTCGGGGGTGTCCTTGGGCAGCGGCGGCAGCGGGAAGTCCCGTACGGCTTCGAGGAGTTCCGCGACCGGGGCCGGGCAGGTCACCGTCTGGCCGGTGGGCAGGACGTCGCCGGTGGCCATCACGTTGCGAAGGCGCAGTTCGGCCGGGTCGACGCCGAGCTTCTTGGCGAGCTTGTCCATCTGCGCCTCGTAGGCGGCGCACACCTGCATGGCGCCCTCGCCGCGTACATGGCCGGAGGGCGGGTTGTTGGTGCGGACGGCCCAGCCCTCGATGAAGGCGTTGGGGACGACGTACGGGCCGCAGGCGAAGGCCACGGCGGCCGCGAGGGCGTCGGACGAGGTGTCGGCGTAGGCGCCCGCGTCGAGCAGGATCTGCGCCTCGACCTTGACGAGTCTGCCCTCGGCGTCGGCGTGGTGGCGGTAGCGCAGCAGGGTGGGGTGGCGGTGGGTGTGGCCGAGGAAGGACTCCTCGCGCGTGGCGGCGAGCTTCACCGGGAGGCCGGTCTTCAGCGCGAGCAGACCGAGCGGGAGCTGGAAGCTGCGGTCCTCGCGGTCGGCGGTGGCGCCGGGGACGCCGGTGACGACGACCTTCACCCGTTCGGGTTCCAGGCCGAACGCGGCGGCGGCGGTGTCCCGGTCGCCGTGCGGGTCGGTGGAGGCCAGGTACAGCTCCACGCCGCCGTCCGGGCGGGGCACGGCGAGTCCGGCCTCGGCCCCTATGGGCGCGGGGTCCTGGCGGCCGATGCGGTACAGGCCCTCGACGACGACGTCACCGGCCGCGTCGGGGTCGCCGTGGCGCAGCGGGATGTGCCGGATCAGATTGCCGTCGGGGTGCAGCGGTTCGGCCTCGAACGCCTGCTCGGGGTCGATGACCGGGTCGAGGACCTCGTACTCGACGATGACGGCGGCAGCGGCCATCCGCGCGGTGTCGGGGTGGTCGGCGGCGACGGCGGCGAGGGGCTCGCCGTGGTGGCGTACGACCTCGGAGGCGAAGACGGGCCGGTCGGCGGTGCCGCGGCCGTGCAGCGGGTCGCCGGGGACGTCCTCGTGCGTGACGACCGCGCGGACGCCGGGCATCTCCCGCGCGTGGGTGGTGTCGATGGACACGACGCGCGCGTGCGGGTGCGGTGAGCGGAGCACGGCCGCCCACAGCAGGCCCTCGGCCCACAGGTCGGCCGCGTACGGGAAGGTGCCCTCGGTCTTGGCGCGGGTGTCGGCGGCCGGGAGGGAGACGCCGAGCCCGTGCGGGAGCGGTTCCGGTTCGGGGGCGGCCTCCGTGGCCTGCGCGGTGGCTGCTTCGTTGGTCACGCCTGGCCTCCGTCCGTGCCGTAGGGCTGGTCATGGGGTTCGTCGGCGGGTCCGGTGACGCCGAACGCGGACGGGTTGACACCGCCGGCGCCGGGGCCCGCCTGGTGCGGGATGCGGGGCGTGTCGGCGTCGCCGTCGGTGTCGTCCTCGGCCGCGTGCGCCTCGCGTTCGGCGACGACCTCCTGGACCGCGTCGACCACGCCCCGGTAGCCGGAGCAGCGGCACAGGTTGCCGCACAGGGCCTGGCGGGTCTCCAGGTCGGTGGGGGCCGGGTTGCCCTCGAGGAGGTCGTGCACGGTCATCGCCATGCCGGGCACACAGAAGCCGCACTGCACGGCGCCGCACCGCGCGAGTGCCCGCTGCACGTCGGAGGGGCGGCCGTCCTGCGCCAGGCCCTCGACGGTACGGACCTCGGTGCCGGCCGCGGTGACGGCGGGGACCAGGCAGGACGCGACGAGCCGGCCGTCGACCTGCACGTTGCAGGCACCGCACTCGCCCTGCGAGCAGCCGTCCTTGGCACCGGCGAGACCGAGGCGCTCGCGCAGCACGTAGAGCAGCGACTCGCCGATCCAGGCGTCGGTGACGGGCCGGTCGGTGCCGTTGACGCGGAGCACGTAGGAGGCGAGCGGGTGGTCGTCGTGAGGCGGCTCGTGCGGCGCGTCCGGAGCGGGCCCGCCCTGATCGGCCGGGGTGTCCGACGTGCCGGACTCCGTGGCGGTGTCCGGGGCGTCGGCGGGCTCCGTCACCGGTTCCCCGTCGGGGGCGTCGGACGGCTCGGAGAGGCTGTCGGCGGCCTCGGGGGCTCCCTGGGCGTCCTCGGCCCCGGAAGCGGGCTCAGGGGCGTCCTGGCCGCCCGGACGCGGGTGCTCCCGGAGCCCGTCCGGGGCGCCCTCGGCGGCCTCGGCGCCGGCCGGCCACCGCGGCTGCCCGGCGTAGGAGTCGGCGGGCAGCGGCTGGGGCACACCGGCCGACCGCGGCCCGTCGTGCTGCCCGGACGCGTGCTCGCCCATGGGCGTGCCCTGGGCGGGTGTTCCGCCGAAGACGTCCTGCCCGGGCGCGTGCCCGGCGGGCGGCAGGGGCGTGTCCCGGGCCGGTGTTCCGCCGAAGACGTCCTGCCGCGGCGCCTGCTCGGCGGGCGGTACCGGCGTGCCCTGGGCGGGCGTTCCGCCGTACGGGGCCCGGTCGCGGCCGTCCGCGTGCGGGAGGGGCCGGCCGCCGTACGTGCCCGTGTCCTGCGGCTGCCGGGGGGCGGGGTTCTCGTGCTGGGCGTGCTCGTCCCGTACGGGGCCGTGCTCGTCGCCCTCCTGCGGGACTCCGGGGACGCCGGGGCCCCACGGGCGGCCGATGTCCTGCGGGGGCGCCCAGGGGGCCGCCGCGCCGCCGGGGAGCGTGGGCGGCGGGGTGCCGCCCCACTGCTCGACCAGGGAGGACTGGGTGAACTCGCCCGACTCGTCCGGCAGATCGCCGTCCGCCACCGGGATCGACCACTGGCCGGTGACGTCCTGTCCGGGCGCGGGGTTCTGCGGGGAGCTCTCCTCGAAGGCCCACTGCCCGGTGGCGCCCGGGTTGTACGTGAACCGGTCCCCCTGCGTCCCGCCCGTCGCCGGGTCGTGCCACTGGGCGCCGTCGACGGGCGCGCCGGGCACGCCCCAGGTGCCGGTGGCCGCCGGGTCGGTGCCCGCGGCAGCCGCCTGGTCGACGGTGATCTGCGGCGGCACATAGCCGTGGCCGGGCGCGGCGAGCGGGCTCTCCATGGCGTCCAGGAGGGCGTCGATGCCTCCCTCGGGGAGGTTCACGAAGGCCGTGGCGCCGTCGTCGTAGTCGCCCTGGGGCAGCGGGTCCCAGCGGCTGCCGCCCGGGGGCCTGCCCTGTCCGTGCTGGTCGTCGGTCACGACAGCGCCCTCCCCAGTGCTCGTCGGGCCAGCGCGGCGACGGTGCGCCGCAGATGCAGTACCGCGGGCGGAAGCGACGGGACGGTGCCGTCCTCGCCGGGGGCGGCGTCGGGGATGCAGGCCGCGGCGACGTACTCCCCGAACGCGTTCAGTGCCTCGGGCACGATCGCGCGGTTGTTGTCCCAGTCGATGAGCTGCGCCACCCACTGCTCGGCGTCCAGGGGCCGCAGCGGCATCGGCGCGATGGCGCCCACCGCGCAGCGCACCCCGCGTCGGGCGGGGTCGAGCACGAGGGCGACGGAGGCGACGGCGCGGCCCGGCCCGGTGCGGCCGGTCGCCTTGAGGAACACCTGGGGCGCGTGCAGCAGCGGCACGCGCACGAAGCCGATGAGCTCACCGGGGCGCAACAGGTCCATTCCGGCCAGCAGGTGCGACACCGGGACCTCACGGCGGACACCGCCCGGACCGGCGACGACCAGGGTCGCCTCCAGCGCGGCGAGCACCGGCAGCGCGTCCCCGGTGGGGGCGGCGGAGGCGATGTTGCCGCCCAGGGTGCCCGCGTTGCGGATGTGCGGCGGTCCGGCCGCGCGCGCGGCGGCGGCGAGCGCCGGGATGAGGGCGGCGAAGTCGGGGCGGCCCATACGCGCGTGGGTGAGGCCGGCGCCGAGGAGCGCGTGTCCGTCCAGGTACTGCCAGCCGCGGATCTCGCTGATCTTGCCGAGGCCGACCAGCGCGGCGGGCCTGAGCTGCCCGGAGTTGACGGCGGCCATCAGATCGGTGCCGCCCGCGACGGGCACGGCGGCGGGCATCGCCGTGAGGGCCGCCACGGCCTCGTCGAGTGTCGTGGGCAGCGTCACGGCCTGCGCCGCCTGCGGTGCGTGCGTGCTCAAGTCCGGCTGCCCCTTCCCGCTGCCCCACCTGGTCCTACCTGTGCTGCCGTACGGTACGGCCTGACAGGGCGGACGTGGCAACTCTGGCACATCTTGACAGGTGCCGAAGACGGGGGTCCGCTAGGAGGCATTCACCCACCTCGTCCCGGTCATGGCCGGTTTCCGCCCGGCATCGCCGGTGCGCCGGGGATTGCCACTCTTCGGTGACCCTTGTTCCCGTTTCGCACAGGCTGTTCGACGCAGAACGGGCGGGCGCCGCCCGAGGGTTCCGGGGCCCCCGGGCGGCGCGGGTCACCCCTGGGGCGGCGGGCCGTCGAGCGGGCGTCCCAGCACACCGGGACGCCGCTGCCAGGGCAGCGGGCCCGTGGGAGGACGGTAGGCGACTCCGAGGGCGTCCAGGCGCCGGTAGTGGGCGCCCATCCGCCGTTCGAAGTCGGCGAAGTCCCGGTCGTCGGAGTCCGGCAGGGCACTCCAGGCGACCTCGGAGAGCGCCGCGAGCCGGGGAAACGTCTGGTAATCGACGCGCCCCTGGTCCTCCATCACCTCGGTCCACACATTGGCCTGGGTGCCCAGCACCCGCGCGGTCTCGTCGCCGGTCAGCTCCGCCGGTACGGGCTCGAACCGGTAGACGTCCTCCAGGGTGCGCACGTACGCGATCGGCACCGGCTCGTCGGGGCCCGCGTCCTGACGGTAGTCCAGGTAGACCTGCTGCTGGGGGCACATGACCACGTCGTGCCCCGCGCGTGCGGCGGCGATCCCGCCGGAGTAGCCGCGCCAGGAGGACACCGCGGCACCGGGTGCGAGGCCGCCCTCCAGGATCTCGTCCCAGCCGATCAGCCGCCGTCCCCGCGCGGCGAGCCAGCCGTCGAAGTGCCGGATGAACCAGGACTGCAGCGCGTCCTCGTCGGCGAGTCCGAGGTTGCTGATCTGTTTCTGCGCCGTGTCCGAGGCGCGCCACTGGTCCTTGGGGCATTCGTCGCCGCCGATGTGCACGAACGGCGAGAACGGCCCGGCGTCCGCGGGGAACAGTTCCAGGACCTCCTCGAGCACCCCCTCGTAGAAACGCAGGGTGTTGTCAGTGGGGGCGAGTACGTTCGGATTGATCCCCCAGGTGTCCCAGACGGTCAGGGAGGCGGTGTCGATGACATCGGAGTTGCCGAGTTCCGGATATGCGGCGATGGCGGCCTGCGAGTGCCCCGGTACGTCGATTTCGGGGACGACGCCGATATGCCGCTCGGCGGCGTAGGCGACGATCTCGCGGATGTCGTCCTGGGTGTAGTGACCGCCGTGCGGGCTGTCGTCCCACAGCGGTGACGCGCGGTGCCCGATTTTCGTCCGGGCACGCCAGGAGCCGATCTCGGTCAGCTTCGGATACCGCTGGATCTCGAGGCGCCAGCCCTGGTCGTCCGTCAGATGGAGGTGGAGCACGTTGAGTTTGTGCGCCGCCATCAGATCGAGATAGCGCAGCACGCCTTCCTTGGGCATGAAGTGCCGGGCGACGTCGAGCATCAGTCCGCGCCAGCGGAATCGGGGACCGTCCTCGACGGTGACATGGGGCACGGCCCATCCGCCGTCGCGGCGGACGGGCGCCCGGCGGAAGGCGTCGGGGCCGAGGAGCTGGCGCAGGGTCTGCGCGCCCCAGAAGACACCGGCGGCGCTGCCGCCCTCGACGAGGACGCCGCCGCGGTCGCTGACGAGGCGGTACTCCTCCGGACCCAGCCCGGGGCCGAGCCGGAGCCGGATGCCGTCCCGGTCCGTGTCCTCGGGTGTCCGCCCCTCGGGCAGCGGCAGTCCGGTCGCCTGCGACAGGACGGCGCGCAGCCAGTGGCCGACGCCCTCCGTGCCGTGGCCGGCGTGGAGCCGCGATCGCTCCGTCAGCCGCACCTCGCCGGATCCGGCGACGACACTGCGGGGCGCTGGAATCAGTTCGGTCATGTCAGTCCTTTACCGCGCCGCCCAGTCCGGAGACCAGACGCCGCTGTACGAGTACGAAGAAGACCAGTACCGGAATCGTCATCACCGTCGACGCCGCCATGACCCCGCCCCAGTCCGGCTCGTCGGGTTTGTAGAAGACCAGCAGCGCCATCGGGAGGGTCGACTGCGAGATGTCGCTGATGATGAAGGACTTGGCGAACAGGAAGTCGTTCCAGGTGGAGATGAAGGAGAAAACACTGGTGGCCACGAGGCCCGGCAGAACGAGCGGGAAAAGGATCTGCCACAGAAAACGCGCACGGCTCGCCCCGTCGATGTAGGCGGCCTCCTCCAGCGCTTGTGGAACCCCCTTCACGAACCCCCGCAGCATCCAGATCGCGAACGGCAGGGAGAACGCGATGTGGGGCAGGATCAGCGACCACAGCGTGTTCAACTGGCCGAAGTCCCGCATGACGAAGAACAGCGGGATGGTCAGCGCCTCCACGGGCACCATCTGGGCCACCAGAAACATGATCAGCAGGGTGGTCCGCAGACGGAACCGGAATCGCGTCACGGCGGTCGCGGCGAGAAAGGCGATCAGCGCGGAGGCGACCACCACGGCGACCGCGACGACCACGCTGTTGAGGAAGTACCGGCCGAATTCCTGCTGCCCGAACACCCGCCGGAACGAGTCGAGGGAGGGCGCCAGCGTCCAGGGCCGCGGCTCCGTCGACTCGATCTCCCCGGCCGGTTTGAAGGCGCTCAGCACCATCCAGTACAGCGGGAACGCCACCACGGCCGCGGTCAGCAGCGCCGCCGTCTCGGCCGCCAGCCGCCCCGGACGCCGTACGGACCGGCGCACAGGATTCACCCGGGGTTCCCCGTCCCGGCTCACGAGTGTCACAGTTCCTCCCCCTGGCGGCGCAGCAGCCGCAGGTACACCAGCGTCACGGCGAGCAGGATCAGCAGCATCACCACGCCGATCGCCGCGCCGAGGCTGTACTGCGAGGACGCGAACGCCTGCTGGTAGGCGTAGACGTTCAGGACCAGGTTCTGGCCGGCGATACCGCCCCCGCCCGTCATGACGTAGATCTGGGTGAAGACCTTGAAGTCCCAGATGACCGACTGGATGGTCACCACCACCAGGATCGGCCGGAGCATCGGCGCGAGCACCGAGCGCCAGATCCGCCACTGCGAGGCCCCGTCCAGGGAGGCGGCCTCCAGCACCTCGGACGGTACGGCGCGGATACCGGCGTAGACCGTCACCATCACGAACGGGAAGGAGCACCAGACCACTTCGAGCAGGACGAGGAGGAACGCGCTGAACCTGCCGTACGTCCACGAGTGGTCGCCGAGCCCCAGCACCCGGTTGACCGGCCCGAAGTCGGCGTCGAAGAGGAACAGCCAGACCGTGGACCCGGTGATCGCCGGTGTCGCCCACGCCCCGAGCCCGGCCAGCATCAACGCCAGCCGCGGCACCGCCCGCACGCGGGTCAGCAGCACGGCGAGCGCACACCCCACGGCCAGCGTGCACACCACACAGGCCGCCGCGAACACCACGGTGGCCAGCAGCACCTGCCAGAACTGCTCGTCGCGGAAGAGCTCGGCGTAGTTCCCGAACCCCACGAAGGTGGTGGGTTCACCTCCGCTGACCTGGGCCTGGGTGTAATGGAAGAGCGAGATCAACCCGAGCTGATAAACGGGGTAGGCAAGCAGTCCCCCGAGCACCACGAGAGCGGGCGCGAGATACAGCCAAGGGGTACGGGAACCCCCGAAGGGGCGCGGGGCCGTGCCGGCCTTGCGGCCACCGCCGCGTGGGCGCGACAGGCCACCGCGTGCCCGCACCCGCCGGTCCTCCAGGACCCCCGGGCTCGTGGGCACCGTCATCCGACGGATCCGAACGCCTCGTTCATCTTCTTCGCAGCATCACGCGAGGCAGTCGCCACGTTCTTCTTGCCGGAGACGACCTCCTGGAACATGGTCGGCAACACCAACGACGAATCGATCTGCGCCCACGCGGGCGACGCCGGCACGAACTTCGTGTCCGCCGCCAGTGTCTCGACGAACGGCTTCACGAAGGCCTCCTTCGCCGCCACCTGCTCCCGCACATCGGAGAACGTCGGCAGGAACCCCATGCCCTCGAACAACGCCCCCTGCGCCTTCTTGGACGCCAGCCGCTCCATCAGATCGACGGCAAGGGTCCGGTGCGCGGTGGACTTGAGCACGCCGAGGTTGTTGCCTCCGGCGAACGCGGGGGCGATGGACCCGGCCTCGACGCCCGGCAGCGGTACGACCGCGTACTTGCCCTTGACCTTCCCGGCCTCCACGGCCGCGTGGCTGAAGTCGCCGCCGATCGCCATGGCCGCCTTGCCCGAGGCGAACGCGGTCACCGTGTCGTTGCCGCCCATGCCGGCGCACTTCGCGGCCGGGCAGTTGTCGTCGCCGAAGAGCGAGGTGTACGCCTCGATGCCCTTGCGGGAGTCGGCACTGTCGATGGCGGAGGCGTACGAGCCTCCCTTGCCGGTGGCGAGTTCACCGCCGTGGGCCCAGATGAAGGGCATGGCGCCGTAGGTGTAGGCGCCGCCGACCGCGATGCCGTACAACTCCGGTTTCGCGGCGTGGATCTCCTTGGCTGTGGAGATCAGCTCGGCCTGGGTCCTCGGGACGTCGAGGCCGAGTTCGTCGAAGACGTCGGTGCGGTAGTAGAGCGCGCGGACCCCGACGAAGTACGGGGCTCCGTAGACCTTGCCGTCGACGGTGACCGACTGTCTGGCGGTCGGGTCGGTGTCCTTGGCCTCGCTCCAGTCCCCGAACTCCTCGGTGACGTCGGCGAGTCCGCCGTCCTTCACATAGCCGGCGGTGTCCGTGTTGCCGTACTCGATGAGGTCGGGGGCGGACTTCGGGTCGTTGAAGGCGGCCTTGATGCGCTGGGCGCGGGTCTCCACGGGTATGTACTCGACGGTGACCTCGGTGTCCTTGTGCGCCTTCTCGAACTCGGCCAGGACGGAGTCGACGACCTGTTCCTTGGGCTTGTTGCTGACCTCCTGGAAGAGCCAGACACGGAGGGTGCCGGATTTCTCGTCCTTGTCGGAGGAGGAGGTGCCGGAGGTCTGGGGCGCGCAGGCGGCGGCCGTGGCGAGGACGGCCGCGGCGGCGACCAGGCGGGCGGACAGCTTCATGGAGTTGCTCCTCCGAACGCGTTGCAACATATGCAATGGCGGTTTCGCTGTGCACAACAACATCGGAGGCTAAGGACTAGGTGAACCGCGCCACAAGAGGTCTCAACCACTCTGTGACCGGCTGACGCATCCTGCGCAACGCGCGGACAGCACAAAGGCCCCCAGGGCACGCAAAGCGTGCTCCGAGGGCCTCGGAAGGAATGGGACGGACGGAAAGGAGGTGACAGAGGGGACGAACTACTTGTCGCCCTTGCCCTTGCCCTTGTCGTCGTCGCCGGCGCTCATGGACTCGTAGATCTCCTTGCACATGGGACACACCGGGTACTTCTTCGGGTCGCGGCCGGGCACCCACACCTTGCCGCACAGCGCCACGACGGGCGTGCCGTCGAGCGCGCTCGCCATGATCTTGTCCTTCTGGACATAGTGGGCGAAGCGCTCGTGGTCACCGTCGCCGTGGGAGGTCTGCGGCGTCGGCTCGACGAGGGTCCCCGTACCTGTCCCGCGCTCGGGCTCAAGAGTGCTCATAACAGCCAAGGGTACTGAAGCTCACAGGCATCAGTTGAGCGAAGGGTCGTCCGGATATGTGGCCACCATCGCCAGCTCGCCCCGCTGGCGGCGCAGCACCTCGCGCCAGAGCCGCTCCGGGGACGGGGAGGAGACGTCGCCGGGCTCCGACTCCACCACGTACCAGGCGCCGTCCACCAGCTCGTCCTCCAGCTGGCCGGGGCCCCAGCCCGCGTATCCGGCGAAGATGCGCAGGGAGCCGAGGACGGAGGCGAGCAGCTCCGGCGGGGCCTCCAGGTCGACCAGTCCGATCGCGCCGTGCACCCTGCGCCAGCCCAGCGGCGCGGTCTCCCCGCCCGTCCCGCCGGGGACGACGGCGACGCCGAGGGCGGAGTCCAGCGACACCGGGCCGCCCTGGAAGACGACCCCCGGTTCGCCGGCCAGGTCCGCCCAGCCCTCGAGGATGTCGCCCACGTCCACGGGGGTCGGCCGGTTGAGGACGACACCGAGGGAGCCCTCCTCGTCGTGGTCGAGGAGGAGCACGACCGCACGGTCGAAGTTCGGGTCCGCCAGGGCGGGAGTGGCCACGAGCAGCCGCCCTGTGAGCGAGGACACCTCGGTCATGCCAGACATGATCCCGCATCCCGCTCCCGTGTGGGGAGGCAACGGGGGTACGGGAGTGAAGGCAGCTCAGGGCGGACGGGACATCCCCGGCGCACGACGGAGACGGTGACCCCGCGTGGCCGGAGCGGAACCGTTCGTGTTGTGACAGATCCATGACGTCCAAAGGGCCCGTACGGGCTTACAGAAGGGGGGTGAGGGGCGACTACCCTTTCCCTTCCGGCCCCTGCCCCACTCTCCACGGAACGCGAGATCCATGACCGTCAACGGCACTGATGACGTACTGCTTGTCCACGGCGGAACCCCGCTGGAGGGCGAGATCCGTGTCCGCGGTGCGAAGAACCTCGTACCGAAGGCCATGGTCGCCGCGCTGCTGGGCAGCGCACCGAGCCGTCTGGGCAATGTCCCGGACATCCGTGACGTCCGGGTCGTACGGGGGCTGCTGCAGCTGCACGGCGTGACGGTCCGTCCGGGCGAGGAGCCCGGTGAGCTGGTGCTCGACCCCACGCACGTGGAGAGCGCCAACGTCGCCGACATCGATGCCCATGCCGGTTCCTCGCGGATCCCGATCCTGTTCTGCGGCCCGCTGCTGCACCGGCTCGGGCACGCGTTCATCCCGGGTCTGGGCGGCTGCGACATCGGCGGCCGGCCCATCGACTTCCACTTCGACGTACTGCGGCAGTTCGGCGCGACGATCGAGAAGCGGGAGGACGGCCAGTACCTGGAGGCCCCGCAGCGGCTGCGCGGCACGAAGATCGAACTGCCGTACCCGTCCGTCGGCGCGACCGAGCAGGTGCTGCTGACGGCGGTGCTCGCGGAGGGCGTCACCGAGCTGTCCAACGCGGCGGTGGAGCCGGAGATCGAGGACCTGATCTGCGTCCTGCAGAAAATGGGCGCGATCATCGCGATGGACACCGACCGCACGATCCGCATCACCGGTGTGGACAAGCTCGGCGGCTACACCCACCGCGCCCTGCCGGACCGCCTGGAGGCCGCCTCGTGGGCGTCCGCGGCGCTGGCGACCGAGGGAAACATCTACGTCCGGGGCGCCCAGCAGCGCTCGATGATGACGTTCCTGAACACGTTCCGCAAGGTCGGCGGCGCCTTCGAGATCGACGACGAGGGCATCCGCTTCTGGCACCCCGGCGGGCAGTTGAAGTCCATCGCGCTGGAGACGGACGTGCACCCGGGCTTTCAGACGGACTGGCAGCAGCCGCTGGTGGTCGCGCTGACGCAGGCGACGGGCCTGTCCATCGTGCACGAGACGGTCTACGAGTCCCGGCTCGGCTTCACCTCCGCGCTCAACCAGATGGGCGCCCACATCCAGCTGTACCGCGAGTGCCTGGGCGGCTCCGACTGCCGCTTCGGCCAGCGCAACTTCCTCCACTCGGCGGTCGTGTCGGGCCCGACGCGGCTCCAGGGCGCGGACCTGGTCATCCCCGACCTGCGCGGCGGTTTCTCGTACCTCATCGCCGCCCTCGCCGCCCAGGGCACCTCCCGGGTCCACGGTATCGGCCTGATCAACCGCGGCTACGAGAACTTCATGGACAAGTTGATGGAACTGGGCGCCAAGGTGGAACTCCCGGGCAAGGCCCTGGGCTGACGGACAGCCACGCCAACGCCGATGGGGCGGTCACCCGGACTGGGTGACCGCCCCATCGGCGTTGCCACGAGCGCCCCAACGGGGCGCGGGCCGTAGTCATGTGCGGCTCCGCCGCGCGGATGCGACCAGCCACAACGGACCCGCGGTCGCCCCTGACGCGCTCAAAGACGCAAGGCTACTTGCCCTTGGCGGCTTCCTTCAGCTTCGAGCCCGCCGACACCTTCACGCTGTACCCCGCGGGGATCTGAATCGGCTCACCGGTCTGCGGGTTGCGCGCGGTGCGCGCGGCCCGGTGGGTGCGCTCGAAGGTCAGGAAGCCGGGGACGGTGACCTTCTCGTCGCCCTTGGAGACGATGTCGCCGACGACCTCGGCGAACGCGGCCAGCACGGCGTCGGCGTCCTTGCGGGTCACCTCGGCGCGGTCGGCCAGTGCGGCCACCAGCTCACTGCGGTTCATGTTGTTACTCCCGTGTTCTTCTTGCCGTTTGAGGCGTGCCACGCGGCGGAGCCGCATGTCGGGCACGGCCAAGCCGATGCTGCCAGGTTCCTCGGAGAGTCCCCGGACCCGGGTCCGTCGTCAGACCCTCGCGCCCAGGGACGCATCCTGCCTCTACCTGCGGCGGTAATGCCAATCCGGCACCCGCAGGAGTCGTGAGAACACCCGAGGGAGTCACACGAAGGGCGCCACGGCCCGGCCGCCCACCTTAAAGGGCCGCCGGGATCTTCGGGTGCCCCGACGCGCCGGTTCCAACCGGCCGTGGTGATCCTCACAGCCCCCGCGGGGCCTGAGGTCCTACGGGGCCGACGTCCCCGCCGCCTTCGCCGCGTCGCGTACGGCGCCGGCCACGGCGCCCGCGACCTTGTCGTTGAAGACGCTGGGGATGATGTAGTTCGGGTTGAGCTCGTCCTCGGTCACCACGTCCGCGAGGGCCTTGGCGGCGGCCAGCATCATCTCGGTGTTGACGGTGCGGGACTGCGCGTCGAGCAGACCGCGGAAGACGCCCGGGAACACCAGCACGTTGTTGATCTGGTTGGGGAAGTCCGAGCGGCCGGTGGCCACAACGGCCGCCGTCTGACGGGCGATTGCGGGGTCGACCTCGGGGTCGGGGTTCGCGAGCGCGAACACGATCGCGCCCTCGGCCATCGTCGCCACGTCGTCGCCGTCGAGGACGTTCGGGGCGGAGACGCCGATGAAGACGTCGGCGCCGCGCACGGCCTCCTTGAGGGTGCCGGTGAGGTTCTCCGGGTTGGTGTTGTCGGCGATCCAGCACAGGGCCGAGCCGGGCACGGCGTCCACCAGGTCCGCACGTCCGGCGTGCACGACACCGTGGATGTCGGCCACCACGGCGTTCTTCACACCGGCGGCGAGCAGCAGCTTCAGGATGGCCGTACCGGCCGCGCCGGCGCCGGACATCACGACGCGGATGTTCTCGATGGACTTGCCGGTGACCCGCAGGGCGTTGGTCAGGGAGGCGAGGACGACGATCGCGGTGCCGTGCTGGTCGTCGTGGAAGACGGGGATGTCGAGGGCCTCGCGCAGCCGGGCCTCGATCTCGAAGCAGCGCGGCGCGGAGATGTCCTCCAGGTTGATGCCGGCGAAGCCCGGGGCGATGGCCTTGACGATCTCGACGATCGCGTCGGTGTCCTGGGTGTCCAGGCAGATCGGCCAGGCGTCGATGCCGGCGAACCGCTTGAACAGTGCGGCCTTGCCCTCCATGACCGGCAGGGCGGCCTTCGGGCCGATGTTGCCGAGGCCCAGCACGGCGGAGCCGTCCGTCACAACCGCAACGGAGTTCCGCTTGATGGTGAGGCGGCGGGCGTCCTCGGGGTTCTCGGCGATCGCCATGCACACGCGGGCCACACCGGGCGTGTAGACCATGGAGAGGTCGTCACGGTTGCGGATGGGGTGCTTCGACGCCATCTCGATCTTGCCGCCGAGGTGCATCAGGAACGTACGGTCGGAGACCTTGCCCAGGATGACGCCCTCGACGCCGCGCAGCTGCTCGACGATCTCGTCGGCGTGCGAGGTGGAGGACGCCGCGATGGTGACGTCTATACGGAGCTTCTCGTGGCCGGACGCGGTGACGTCGAGGCCGGTCACCGAGCCTCCGGAGGACTCCACGGCCGTGGTGAGCTGCGATACGGACGTTCCGCTCGCGGGCACCTCCAGCCGGATCGTCATCGAGTAGGAGACGCTGGGCGCCGTTGCCATGGCCGACTTCCTCTGCTTTAACCGTGTCGCTCAATGTGCCGTCCGATCGTCGCACCTACCCCTGGGTACGCGGTAGCCGCCGTGGATTGCGGACGTTTTGTTCATCGGCGTGTGCTGTGCGACGGAAGCCAGTTTCCACCACGCGGGAGCCGATCGGACAAGAGGAAGAGCGGAGAAAAAGAGACCCACGTCACAGTTCATGACGTGGGTCTCCGCCGTTCATATGACACCGACCCGCCATGCTCGCCTCGCGGCAAGTGGTCGCTCGCAGCGACTAAGGTTGGGCCCGGGGGCTTGGATCGGGCCGGTGCCACGTCCAGGCTAACAAACGGATCCCGTAAGACCATTCCCCCGGCGCACGTGCTTTTTCACCGTTCCCCTCAGTCCCTCAGCAGATCCGGCACTCCGTCCGGGTCCGGCTCGTCCCGCTCCGCCGAGACCACCGTCAGCTGCTGGGTGGCGCGGGTCAGGGCGACGTACAGGACCCGCAGGCCGGCCGGGGACTCGTCGGCGATCTCCGCGGGTGATACGACGATCGTGGCGTCGTACTCGAGGCCCTTGGCCTCCAGGCTGCCGAGCGCCACCACGCGGTCGCCGAGCCCGTCGAGCCAGCGCCGGGCCTCCTCGCGTCGCTGCATGGCGACGACCACGCCGACGGTGCCGTCCACGCGCTCCAGCAGCCGCGCGGCCTCCGCGCGCACGGTCTCGCCCAGCGGGCCGGCCGCGACGGCGAACCGCGGTTCGACACCCGTGGAGCGCACCGCCTTCGGCGACACGGACCCCGGCATGGCGAGGGCGAGGACCTTCGACGCCAGTTCGGCGATCTCCGCGGGGTTGCGGTAGTTCACCGTGAGCTCGAAGCGGCGGCGCGGGCGGCTGCCGAGGGCCTCGTCGCGGGCCTGGGCGGCCTCGTCGGGGTCGGACCAGGAGGACTGGGCCGGGTCGCCGACGACCGTCCAGGTGGCGTGCCGGCCGCGGCGGCCGACCATGCGCCACTGCATCGGGGTGAGGTCCTGCGCCTCGTCGACGATGACGTGCGCGTACTCGACGCGTTCCTGGGCGAGCCGCTCGGCGCGCTCGCGCTGGGTCTCCTCACGCACCGGCATCAGCTCCTCAAGCCCGGTGAGCTGGTCCAGCGGGTCGAGGTCGCGCTTCTTGCGGGGGCGCGCGGGGGCGCCGAGGATCGCCTGGAGCTCGTCGAGCATGGCGATGTCGTGCACGGAGCGGCCGACGCGCTTCAGCGCCCGGGCGACCTTGCGGACCTCGCCCGGGTTGAGGATCCGCCGGGCCCAGCGGCCGAGGCGCCGCTCGTCGGCCATGGCGTCCAGCACGGCGGCCGGGGTGAGCTCGGGCCACCATGCGTCGAGGAAGGCGATGAAGTCGTCCTCGCCGGTGATGTCCTCGTCGAAGGAGGCGCGCAGTTCGGCGGCGAGCTCCGGGTCGGTGTGCCGGGTGCCAGCGCCGGAACGCTGCCACAGGGCGTCGAGGAGCAGCTTGCGGGCGCGCGGGCGCAGCAGGTTGACGGGGGCGGTGCCGGCGAGGGCGGTACGGCGGATGTCCGCCAGTTCACCGGCCTCCAGCTCCAGCCGCCGGCCGAAGGCGACGACCCGCAGCCGCTGCGGCGAGCCGTTCGGCTCGAGCGCTCCGCGCGCGGCCTTCCGCAGCACCTTCAGCATGCGGTACGAGCCCTTGGCACGGGCCACCGACGGGGAGTCGTACAGGGTGGCCTCGGCGCCGTCGACCAGCGAGCCGATGGCGCGGATGGCGACCTGGCCCTCCTCGCCGAGGGAGGGCAGCACGCCCTCGGTGTAGGCGACGAGGAGCGGGGTGGGCGAGACGATGAGGATGCCGCCCGCGTACCGGCGCCGGTCCTGGTAGAGGAGGTACGCGGCGCGGTGCAGGGCGACGGCGGTCTTGCCGGTGCCGGGGCCGCCCTCGACATAGGTCACGGAGGCGGCGGGGGCGCGGATCACCAGGTCCTGCTCGGCCTGGATGGACGCGACGATGTCCCGCATGGTGTGCGTACGGGCCTGGCCCAGCGCGGCCATCAGGGCGCCGTCGCCGATCACGGGCAGCTCGCGGCCGTCGAGGGACGCGGTCAGCTCGGGGCGCATCAGGTCGTCCTCGACGCTCTGGACGCGGCGGCCCTTGGAGCGGATGACCCGGCGGCGCACGACCCGGCCGGGGTCGACGGGGGTGGAACGGTAGAACGGCGCGGCGGCCGGCGCCCGCCAGTCGATGACCAGCGGGGCGTAGTCCTCGTCCAGGACGCCGATCCGGCCGATGTGCAGGGTCTCGGCGATGTCCGCGGTGTTGTCGGGCCGTACGGCGCCCTCGGCGGGCTCCACGGCGGTGTACGCGCCGTCGGGGCCCTTCCTGCCGTCCTTGCCGGGCAGCAGGTCGATCCGGCCGAAGAGGAAGTCCTCGTACTCGTTGTTCAGCCGGTTGAGGTGGACGCCGGCCCGGAAGACCTGGGCGTCCCGCTCGGCGAGCGCGCCGGGCGTGCCGACATGGCCGCGCAGGGCGGCGTCGCGCATGAGGAACTCGGCCTCGTGGATCTTCTCCTCGAGGCGCCGGTACACCCGGTCGAGGTGTTCCTGTTCGACTCGGATCTCCCGGTCGCGGACGGAGTCGTGAACCGGATCGACCGCGGTTCCCTGTTGAGCCTGAGCGGCCACCGGGCCCCCTTCTGACGTGCTGGGCAGCCGTCAACCGTACGCGAAGGGGAGGCCTGTCGGCTACGGGCCCACCGGTGAGCGGGGCCCGGCACGCACCGGACCCCGCTCACCGGTGCCGGTCGGAGCGGGGCGACTTCCTGCGGGCCGGCCCCTACGCGTCGATCTCGACCAGCAGCTCGCCGTCGAAGGTCATCACCTGGAAGTGGTCGATCTCGTTCGGCTGGAAGGCCGCGCCGCCCTGTACGTACAGCGGCTGCTTGGCCTTGTCGGACTCGGCGTCCGGGAGGCCGTAGCCCTCGCCGGGGACGGACCAGGAGTTGATGGTCTCCCGCTCGCCGTTCTTGCCGACGGCGACGAGGGAGCACTTCTGCTCGCCCTTGACGTTCTTCAGCTCCGTGACGATCTCGGTGCCCCAGAGCTTCTTCTCCATCGCCACGGTCGCCGTCACCTGGGTGGCCGGGTCCGTCGCCATGATCTTCTCGGTGCTCTTGTCGAAGGCGTCCTTGGCCGGGTTGGCGGCCAGCGTACGGTTGGTACCGCTCCCACCTCCGCCCTCGTCGCTCCCACCGCTGGCCGCGACGGCGACGAACGGGCCGCTGATGATCAGCGCGCCGGCCGCGGCCACCATGTAGAAGTTGCGGCGGCGCTTGCGCGCGCGGCGCTCGGCCACCTCGTCGACCAGCTTCTCCACCACGCGCGGGGCGGGCCTGGCGGACAGCGACTCACCCAGCGCGGGCGTCCCGGTGCCGGGCAGGTCCGCGAGCGCGGCCAGCATCGGCTCCATCCCGGCGAGCTCGTCGAGCTGCTGGGCGCACCACTCGCAGGTCGCGAGGTGGGCCTCGAAAGCGGTTGCTTCGGCGTCGTCGAGGATGCCGAGGGCGTAGGCGCCGACGGTCTCGTGTTCGTTCGGCACCGGTGATCCCTGCATGGGACCAGTCATACCCGTACCGCCCTCTCCGTATCCCCCGTAGACCTTCGTCACGCCGTCACCCCCCGCTCCTCCAGTGCCAGCTTCATCGAACGCAGGGCGTAGAACACCCGGGAGCGGACGGTGCCGCTGGGTATGCCGAGTGTCTGGGCCGCCTCATTGACGGTACGTCCCTTGAAGTACGTCTCGACGAGTACCTCCCGGTGCGCCGGGGTCAGGTCGTCGAGTGCGTCAGACAGCGTCATCAGCCACAGCGCCTTGTCGATCTCGTCCTCCGCGGGGATGACCTCCAGCGGCGACGGATCGACCTCCTGCGGCCGGGCCTGCCGGCTGCGGTGGCCGTCGATGACGATGCGCCGGGCGACCGTCACCAGCCAGGGGCGTACCGAACCGGTCGCCCGATTGAGCTGACCGGCGTTCTTCCAGGCACGGATGAGCGTTTCCTGAACGACGTCCTCGGCGCGCTGCCGGTCCCCGGCGACCAGCCGGAGGACATAGGCGAGCAATGGTCCGGCGTGCTCCCGGTACAGGGCACGCATCAACTCCTCGTCAGGTTCCGAGGGCTGTGAGGACATGCGATGTCGGGCCCTCGCTCCACGTTCATTGGCCACGGCCGCATCCTTGCGCACGCCCACCTCCGGTGTCCGGGGGATCCCCCAGTCGGTCGCTCGACAACCGGTACGGAAGCGGGGTGTTGGGTGTTCAAAGCGAGGTGACAGTTTTCTGTGGGGTGACATGACGACCGGGACATGAACCCACAATTCCACCGTTGCTTCTTTACATTTCCGACACATCGACGCGCGTGTGGCGGTGATCACAGCACGATCGGACCGAACTTCCGTGTAACCGAGATCACTTCGGCGATTTCTCGCGGTCGGCGCACAGAAGCCGCATAGGGGGCACCGGAGTTCGTCTAGGCGCGTGCGAGTGCCGCGCGCCTGCGGTGACGGGCCACGCGCTCCCGGTTGCCGCAGACCTCGCTGGAGCACCAGCGGCGCCTGCGCCCGCGGGAGGCGTCGACGTACACGATCGGGCAGTTGTCGCCCTCGCACTGGCGCAGGCTCGCCCGCGCGACGGGATCGGTCAGCAGGTCCACGGCGTCCCGCGCGACGGCCGCGAGCAGCGCGGCCCGGCCGGGCGGGCCGTCGAGCCGGCGTACCAGGACGCCGTCCTCGCCGGGTACCGCGCGGGGCACCGGCGGTGCGGCGCGGGCGAGTTCGTTGACGCGCGCGAGCGGGCGGTCGTACGACGCCGGCCTTCCGCGCACCAACGGGGCCAGCTGTCCGCGCAGTTCGCGGAAGGCCGCCGGCCAGGAGGCGTCGACGTGGGCCAGCGCGGTGTCCGCCGGGACGAGCCCGGAGCCGGCGATCCAGAGGCGCAGCACCTCCACGGAGCCGAGCCGTTCCACGGGATGGGAGGTCGCGAGCAGATCCAGGCAGATCCGCCCGGTGTCGAACCGCAGCTCGTAGGAGCCCGCCGTGACCGTACCCAGTGCCATGTTCCTGCCACCGCCTAGGTTGGCCCCGCGCCCGGGGCCGGTGAGCGATCCGGGAAACCGTTCCCTCCCACAGTGCCTGCCCGTTCCGGCCGCCGTAACCCCTCCGGCCCGTGAGTGGACGTCCACGGGCCGGGAACGCTCACCCGTCCGCGTACTTCGACTCCGCCGACGGGTCCAGGGCGAGGCGGTAGCCGCGCTTGACGACCGTCTGGATGAGTTTCGGGGTGCCCAGGGCGGAGCGCAGCCGGGCCATGGCGGTCTCCACCGCGTGTTCGTCGCGTCCCGCGCCGGGCAGGACGCGCAGCAGCTCCGCGCGGGAGACGACCCAGCCGGGCCGCCGCGACAGCGCCCTCAGCAGCGACATCCCGGCGGGCGGTACGGGTTTGAGCGCGCCGTCCACCAGGACCGCGTGCCCCCGGATCTCCACCCGGTGCCCGGCGACGGGGAACGCGCGTGCCCGCGCGGGCAGTTCCCGGCACAGCACCTGCACCAGCGGACCGAGCCGGAACCGCTCGGGCTGCACCGTGCCGATGCCGCGGGACTGCAGCGGCAGCGCGGTGACCGGTCCGACGCAGGCGGACAGCACGTCGTGGCCGAGCGCGGCGAGCAGTTCGTCGAGCAGTCCGCGTTCCTCCGCGCGGGACAGCAGGGACGCGGCGGCGGGCGCGCTGGTGAACGTGACCGCGTCCAGGGTGCGGGCGACGGCCGCGTCGATCAGACGGTCGACCGGGCCGAGGTCCTCCGGCGGCAGCCACCGGTACACCGGCACCCCCACCACCTCCGCGCCCGCGTCCCTGAGCGCCTCCACGAACCCGGGCAGCGGCTCACCGTGCAGCTGTACGGCGATCCGCAGCCCGTCGACGCCCTCCTCGAGGAGCCGGTCGAGCACCTCGGCCAGCGACTCCGACGCCGGCGACCACTCCTCGGTCAGCCCGGCGGCCCGGATCGCGCCCTTCACCTTGGGCCCGCGCGCCAGGATCCGCACCCCGCGCAGCCGCGCCAGCAGATCCTCGCCGAGCCCCCAGCCATCGGCGGCCTCCACCCAGCCCCGGAACCCGATGGCGGTGGTGGCGACCGCGATGTCCGGGGCCTGCCCGATGAGGTCCTTGGTGGCGGCCAGCAGTTCGCTGTCGTCGGCGAGCGGCACGATCCGCAGGGCCGGGGCGTGCAGCACGGCGGCTCCGCGCCGCTCCAGCAGCGCACCCAGCTCGTCGGCCCGGCGCGCGGCGGTCACACCCACGGTGAACCCGGCGAGGGGTCCGTGTTCGGATGGCTGCTCTCGTTCGTCGTACATGGCTCTCTCGTCCCGGATCGAGTCGGTGTACTGCATGGTGGTGCGTGAGGTCGCGGCTCCGCCGTCACGCCGATCGAGCCTGTCAACGCTCCATGACAGGCTCGGTTCGGCTTCATGTCACCAGTGTTACGTCACTTCCCGTCATACGTCCGCGTAGCTGAGCTGCGGCTTCTTCTCCAAGGCGGGGTTCGTGTCCACCGGCCGGCGCAGATACACCGCCCACGTGACCGCGAAGCAGACCGCGTAGCAGGCAAGGAAGGCGACGAACGCGCCGGTGCCGGAGCCGTAGGAGAGGAAGGACTGACGGAAGGCGAGATTGATGCCGACGCCGCCGAGCGCCCCCACCGCTCCGATCAGCCCCATGGCCGCCCCGGACAGCCGCCGCCCGTACCCGGCCGCCTCCTCCCCCACCAGCCCCCTCGCCAGCGCCTTCGCCTGGAAGATGCCGGGGATCATCTTGTACGTCGACCCGTTGCCGAGGCCGGTCAGCACGAACAGGACCACGAACGCGACGGTGAACAGCGCCAGCGAGCCCTGCATCGAGGCGACGATCAGCACGGACGTCGCCGCGCCCATGGCGACGAAGTTCCACAGCGTGATCCGCGAGCCGCCGTACCGGTCGGCGAGCCATCCGCCCACCGGCCGGATCAGCGAGCCGAGCAGCGGGCCGATGAAGGTGACGTACGCGGCCTCGAGCGGTGTGCGGTCGAACTGGCTCTGCAGCACCTGCCCGAAGGCGAAGCTGTAGCCGATGAACGAGCCGAAGGTGCCGATGTAGAGGAACGACATGATCCAGGTGTGCGGGTCCCGCGCGGCGTCCTTGGCGGCGCCGGTGTCGTTCTTCACCGAGGCCAGGTTGTCCATGTACCGCGCGGCGAGCACGGCGGCGACGACGATCAACGGGATGTAGACACCGAGCAGCACACGCGGTCCGCCGCTCGCGCCGATGATCGCGAGGGCGGCCAGCTGGATCACCGGGACGCCGATGTTGCCGCCGCCGGCGTTCAGTCCCAGCGCCCAGCCCTTCTTCCTGAGTGGGAAGAAGGCGTTGATGTTGGTCATGGAGGAGGCGAAGTTGCCGCCGCCGACACCGGCCAGCAGGCCGACGAGGAGGAAGGTGGAGAAGGAGGTCCCCGGTTCCATCACCGTGAACGCGGCGACGGTGGGCACGAGCAGCAGCGCCGCGCTGATCACCGTCCAGTTGCGCCCGCCGAAGACGGCGACGGCGAAGGTGTACGGCACCCGGACGACCGCGCCCACCAGTGTGACCACGGAGGTGAGCAGGAACTTGTCGGCGGGGGTGAGCCCGTACTCGGGGCCCATGAAGAGGACGAGCACGGACCACATGGTCCAGACGGAGAACCCGATGTGCTCGGACAGCACGGAGAAGAGGAGGTTGCGCCGGGCGGTCTTCTCCCCGGTCGTGTTCCAGAAGACCTCGTCCTCCGGATCCCACTGCTGAATCCAACGGCCGCTGCGGACTGTCATCAGGCCTCCACTGCTCTCCGGGGGCGCGGGCGGTGCCGCGAGGGACTGATCCCGAAGGTAGGGAGGGAGCGTTTCGGCGCTGTGGCAGCCGGTGACCGGGAGGGAACGTTGCTCTCACCTCGGGCAAGGCCGGGATGAGAGCTGCCCCGGACGTCAGCGCTGCGGGGGCTGCCAGTGGGGGTTCTGCTGGGGGTAGGGCGGCTGGGGGTACTGCGGCTGCGGCTGGGCGTACGGCATCGGAGGCTGCGGCTGCGGCTGCGGCTGGGCGTACGGCATCGGAGGCTGCGGCTGACCGTAGGCCGGCGCCTGCCCCGGCACGTGCCCCCCGTACGGCCCGCCACCCCCGTACGGATTCCCGTGCCCCGGCATCTGCCCGCCCGGAGGCAGATAGCGCACCCGGCCGGTCTCGTCCGCCACCGGGGCGAATCCGGCCGCCTGCAGCCGGGCGGCGAACTTGGCGTTGCGCTTGCGGGTGACGACGAGCCCGATGCCGAAGACGGCCATGAGGGCCAGCCATATGACGGCGCAGATGACGAAGTCGGAGGACGTCCCGCCGAGCCGGTACGCCAGGATCACCAGGCCGATGGAGACACCGAGAGCGCCGTACCCCATCCGCTTCTCGGCGCTCTTGCCGGTGAGGTCGAAGTTGATGCGGGCCTTGAGCAGTTCGAACGCGTCCGGCACGAGCGGGGGCAGCGACACCCCGTCGTGGGCGTTCGGGTACTGCGCCCAGTTCTGCGCGGCGCGGGCGCGGGCGTGCGGACTGTGGTCGGGCACGATCAGCATCTTCAGCTGGCTGTTGTTCCCGCCGCCCTGCCGTACGTCCGCGTACTCGTACCCGAACTGCTGGGCGGTGAAGGCGAGTCGGGCGAGCTTCTTCACGGAAGCCATCGCGCTGGTGAGCTCGACCGGCTCCCCGCTCGCCATCAACCGCAGCATCTTCCGCGTCTGCCGCTTGCTCATCCGCCCACGCCCCCTGGCCACTCTGTTCACTTCCGCAACAGAGAAAGTCTGTCACGCCCACCCACTTCGAACCAGAGCGGCTTCCCACGCCCTCCCCGCAGCGACGCCGTCCCGGCGCCCCGACACGGCGTCGACTACAGCTCAGACTGACGCCAGCGCCTTACCAAACCATCCAGGGAGTGCTGCAGAAATTCTCCGGTGAACGTCTGCCGGTAGCTTCCTGTAGAAATACCGACAGCCGTCGCCTCGGCACTGTCGATCAGCCGGACGGTGCCGGAGGGGCTCTCCGCGGCGCCGAACTCGCCGAAGTCGAACCCCGGAAACACCAAACTCGGCGAGTGGTAGATTTCCGGTTCGGCCGGAAATGCGGAAAGGAGGCCCTCATTCCGCCCGACCACCTTCCACGATCCGTTCACGACCTCCGCATCATCGCTGTAAACGGGAAACTTGCACGCGGAGGAAGGTTCGGGGTGCACAGCGTCCAGGGAAGGCAGCTTCTCTCCAAAAACCCCGAGCGCCACACCGAACCTGTTGCGCGCAACCACGATCACCGCGTACCAGCCACCATCGACGGGAACAGCCAGAATGTCCCCCACCTCAGGCCGGTCAACACCCCCTGCCCCTGAGACGAGCAGGCTGGAAATACCCCCACTGGGCACATCAGCAAAGTTTTCGGCTTCGTCGTTGATGAATTCCAGCAGGATGTTCGCCAGACCATGTGGAGCCACGGCGCCTCCACTGTCCTCACCGGGCAGACTTGCAAGGAAGTCAGTCAATTCCGTAAATACCGAGTCATTCATTTCGGACACCCTGGACTCTGCCGGGCCAGAGTACACGGTTCCGTCCACCAGAATTGCCTCGAATTCGAGCGGGGCGGAGTAAATGGCCTCCGACGGCCACTTGAAGAGCTCCATGAATTCCTTGAGAGAAGGACGACCGCCCGCACTCTCCGCGAATTCCTGCAGAATCGCCATCAAGTCTGCCTTCACGCGTTCGTCACTCACGGACACCCTCCGTTCTTGTAGTTCTCATAGGCGAGGTAAGCGGGCTTCTTCCCTGGTTCCATCGGGTTGTCCCTGTTCCCTCGATACGTCGGCCCCCTTCCGACGTAGGTGTTGAAGTACTCCATCATCCGCTGCTCGAGGAGGCGCGCCTGACCGTATGTCCTGGTACCCGGAAACACGCTCATCTTGTCACCGTTTGCCGGGTTGAACCGATCAAAGTTAGCACCATGCCGCTTCTGAACGGTCGCCGGCGTTTCGTTCGGCCCAAATCTGCCGACATAGTAAACCGTGTTGTTTTTGTCCACCAAGGCGTAATTACTGTGACCGGGCGCGTCCATCTTGTTGAGGTCAAAGCTCGGCCCGCCCGAGTTGTGTACGAGTACTGGAGTCTCGCCCGCCAGCACATAGTACGTATGCAGGTCGTCAACGGTGAGGTTGTAGGTACGGGCGTGCCTGGTGAAGGCACGGTTCCCGGTGACGACGACCGTGTCCCCTGTGTCGGTGCGCAGGGTCATGCCGGCGGTGAGGTCGCCCGCCTCGATCCAGTTCTGCTCGGACGGGGACCAGAAAGGATGCTCGTGGGTTGCGGTGAGCTTCTCGATTCCATCGACCGTGGCGATCGACAGCTCGTTGAACTGCTTGTCGTCGTCGGTGACGATGAGACGAGTGACCTTGCGGGACCCCGTCTCACCGGTTCCGGGGTCGGTGGCCAGTACCTCGTCCCCGGACTCGATGTCCTCGATGTCCTTGCTGCTCCCGTCGGCCATGAGGACGTCCGTCCCCGCCAGGAAGCACTTGCAGCCCCACCCCTTCGTCTTCCCGACACCGGAGACCGCCGATGAGCTCCTTCCCCCGGCGACCAGTGCCGCGATGAATCCCTCGATGAGCTTGCCGCGCTCGAACGCGCTGGCGTCCGACACGCACTCGTTCAAGTTCGCGACGCAGTAGTTGGCGGCGATGCGCTTGGCCTCCGCCACGTCGTCGTGGCGCAACAGGTACTTGTACGCCTGACGGCATGCCTCCCGGCCGAAGCATGCGTTGCCCGGTCCGTCGTTCTCATAGACGGGCGTCACCCAGTAGTCGGTCCCGGGTGAGTCACCGTTCGGACTGTTCATCAGGAAGTGCTTGAGCAGCTCGTCGATATCGTTCGTCCGAGGCGTCTGGGCGGCGGTCCACGTGACGGTGCTCTCCCAGCTGCCACCGCCACCGTGCGGCGTCCCCCGCACCGAGCCGTCGGAGTTCAGACCGCCGTTCGGGTCGCCCTGGGTGCCGCCGTCGGGGCGGGTCCAGCCCTTGCCGTCGTTGCAGCTGTCGCACCAGAGGCCGCTGGGGTCGCCGTGGCTGACCGGGCTGTTGCCGCTGTAGGCGTAGCCGTTCATCTGCAGCGGATCGGCGATGTCGACGACCGGGTCCGCCGAGAGGAAGCGGCCGGAGTCCTGGTCGTACTCGCGGGCGCCGATGTGGGTCAGGCCGGTGGCCGTGTCGTCGATGCCGACGCCCAGGTAGCCGCGCTTGTTCGGCCAGACCGACGGCTTGGCCCCGCGGGTCTCGCCGTAGGGCTTGAAGGCCCGGCGGGTGACGGCCTGTCCGCTCGACAGGGAGACCGCCGTGTTCGCCGTGCCGAGATGGTCGGTGAGCAGCACGCTGATCTGGTGACCCGTCGTCGCGCCATTGCTCGCCGTGCGGGTCACGGGAGGCGCGCCGGCCTGTCCGTAGGTGCGGGAGGCCCGGACGACCGCCCCGGCGGCGTCGGTCGTCACCTCGGTCTCGCCCAGGTAGAGCGTCGAGCCCGACGGGGAGTTCTCCAGGACGCGGTTTCCGGCGGTGTCGTAGACGTACGTCGTCTTCTTGCCGTCGTCCGTGATCGTGTCGAGCTTGTTCTCCTGCGTCCAGGTGAGGTTCTGCGTGGTGGCGGGCAGGTCACGGGCCTCGGTGTTGCCCGCCGCGTCGTACGTGTAGCTGCTGCCCCGGCCGGCCGGGTCGGAGCTGATCCATTTCATGGTGTGCGGCTGGGGTGTGCCGTAGCCGTACTTGAGCGAGACGTTCTTCGTGGCGTCCGCCGGGTCGTGCTCGGTCATGGCGGCGCGGTTGCCGAGCCAGTCGAAGGTGAAGGACTGGTGGTAGGCGGTGGCTCCGGTGGAGACCGTGGCGGCGTCGGGGGCGGCGGCCGACCGGGTGGTGGCCAGCGCGGTGTCCGGGCTCGACACGTCCGTCGACGCGTCGGGCGCGTCGGCCACCGGACCTGACGAGGCCATGTAGTCCGTGCGGGGGCCCCAGGTCGCGCCGTTCGACGTCTTGCAGCCGTCGTCGGAGCCGGTCGGGGTGATGTTCGACGTCCAGGCGTTGAGCAGCTCGCCCATCACGTCGTAGGTGAAGCACTGGGTGTCCCACGACGAGCCCGAGGCGTCCGTCAGTTGACGCGCGTGGGAGGTGATGGTGCCGGACTTGTCGTACGCGTAGTAGCCGTCGGTGATGCGGTGCGGGCCGGAGGTCTCGCGGTCGGCGACCGTGCGCTGGAGCCGGCCGGTGTGCGGGTCGACGAAGTTCGTCGTCCACACCCGGTACGGCTGGGCGCCGGACACCGTACGCAGGGCCTCGCCGTAGGGCGAGTAGGTGACGTCGGACGTGTACCAGGCCGCGCCCGCCGTCGACTCGGGGAGGCCGTCCGCGTTGTAGCGGGTGACGACCTTCTCCTGCGCCAGCCCGCCCACCGCGGGCAGCGTGACCGACTGGACCTGCCCCGTGACGGGTGTGTAGGTGTACGCGTAGGCGTACGTTCCGGCGACGCCCGTCGTCAGCGAGCCGGGCGGGATCACCGTCTCCGTGCCGGTGGGCCGGTACTCGGTGTCGTAACCGGTGACGCGCTCGATGTAGTCGCCGTTCAGGGTGCGCCGGATCGAGGCGACCGGCTGCCCGAGCGCACCGGGCAGGCTGTCGTACGTGAACTCCTTGACCGGGACGGCCGTCGCGGAGCCCTCACGGACGAACTCGACCCGGCCCAGTTCGTCGTACTCGGTGTACGTCGTCCTGGACTTGGCGTCCGTCACCTTCTGAGGCCGGTCGGCCTCGTCGTACCACGTCTTCGTCTCGCCCGTGTCGGGGTCCTTGGTGGAGGTCACCCGTCCCCGCGCGTCGTACGTGTACGTCCACGCGTTCCCTGCCGGATCGGTGACCTTGGTGCGATAGCCGCGTGCGTCGTACTCGTACGAGGTGACGCGCCCCTCGCTGGTGCTCCCGTCGTCCTTGTAGTGGCGGATGGAGGTGACCCTGCCGAGGGCGTCGGTGAAGGTGCGGGTCCGCGGGACCGTGGACCCGGCGGGGTCGACGTATGTGCTGGTGTCGCTGTAGTAGGTGTAGGTCGCGTAGGCGAAGTCGCCGTCGTGGTACGTCGACTCGCGCTGCTTGCGCTCCAGGCCGTCGTAGCGGTACTTGATCCAGCTCGGGATCAGGGTCCGCGATCGGGGCGCGAAGAGCTCGGCTGCCGGATCGCCCTTCGCGAGGTACCCGCTGGTCTGCTCGCCGACCAGGCCGTGGTCGTTGTAGGTGGTGTCGGTGACGACACGGCCGGGGCCGTGGGCTTCGGACTGCGTCTGCACGGGGCGCATCAGACCGTCGTAGATCGCCACCTGCCGGCTGTACGTCCCGTCGTCCTTGAGGCTCTTGGTGGTGACCGCGGCGGGGCGGGTCGTCTCGGAGGTGGCGATCGCCGACTGGTACGAGATCTCGACGTCGGGCGACTTGCCGCCGGAGGAGCGGGACGGCGACCAGCCCTTCACCAGTCGTCCGAGGGCGTCGTACTCGTTGCGTGTGACCCGGCCGTTGGCGTCGGTGACCGTCAGCGCGAGGCTGCGGCCGGGGTCGAAGGTCGTCGTGACGGCATGGCCCTTGGCGTTGATCACCTTGGTGGTGGTGACCGGTCCGCCGGTGTCCGCGGGGGTGTACTGCGTCTCGGTCGTGCCCACGCCCGGACTGGTGACCGTGCGGACACGGCCCAGCGGGTCGTACGTCGTGCCGGCGACGACCGAGTAGGCGGTTCCGGCGCCGTCGGTACCTGCCTGGGAGGTGAGCAGGCCCTTGGTCGGAGCCGCCCCGTACGCCTGGCCGTCGTAGCTGTCGCGGACCGCCTTGACGAGCTTGGTGGCCGGGTCCGCCGTGTCGTACCCGGCGCACGAGGTGCCCGTGGTCCGCTGTTCCTTCGTCAGGCCGATCAGCCACGCCGTGGTGTTGTGCACGTACGACGTCCTGGTGCAGCTCTGGTCGGACAGGGTCTCGCCGGAGCCGTTCGGCTTGACCACGGACGTCTCCACCTGGACCGGAAGGCCGTAGGTGTCGTCGACGGTCGTCAGGGTCCGTACCGCCCGCCAGCTCGTGTCGACGGTCTGGATCTCGTCCGACCGTTTGACACCGGTGCGGTGGGCGAGCAGCGGGGAGAGAGCGGTGCCGTTCTCCGCCTCACGGGAGCGGGAGGCGGTCTGCCTCGACCAGGGGAAGCTCAGGGCACGCTTCTGCACCCGCTTGTCGGAGTCCAGGTAGGTGATGCTCTCCGCCGTCATGCCCGCGTACTGCGGTGCGTCGTCGGTGACCAGCGTGTACGTGCCCGTGGAGTCCTTGACCTCCCCGCCCGTGCCCTGGAAGTACCGGGTCTCGGAGTACGACTGCCCCTGCGGCTCGCCCGACTGGGAGGTGGTCTTGCTCCCCTTGGTGACCGCGACCTGGCGGTAGCCCCGCCAGGCGCTGAACGTCCGCAGGGACGGCCGGGTGAACTCGTCGTCGTTCTTGGCCCAGGCAGGACCCGCGTACTTGTATGTCGTGTAGACCGGCTTGCCGTGCGAGGTGACCTTGTCCGTCTGGGTGACGGAGTGGACGACGTACTTGTTGAACCACGACTTCGCCGGCGTCTTCTCGTCGCCGTCCGGCGACCAGCGGACCGGGTAGCAGGTGCCGTTGTCCTTGCCCTTGTCCTCGGCCGGCTCACTGGCGCAGCCGCCCTTGTACTCGACCTCGATGTCGCCGCCGTGCTCCGTCGCCACGGTGCCGATGCGGGGCCGGGTGAAGGCGGGACGCTGGTCGTTCGCACCGCTCGGCACCAGGTTCGGAAGCTGGCGGTCCTTCAGTCTCGTCCGCAGCGGCGAGGTGGAGCCGACCGAGTACTCGGCGAAGCTGACGCCGTCCTTGTGCTGGAGGATGCCGGTGGTGTCACCGGGGGCGAAGCCCCGGCGGGTGACCGAGTTCAGCCACAGGCCGGGCGCCGTGTCGTACCAGTCCTCCGGGAAGGACTGGTGGAGCTGGTAGGTGTCGACCTTGCCCAGGCCGGTCTGGCCGGCGCGGGCGGCCTTCGTCGTCACCGTGTCCAGACGCATCTGCGTCCAGAACGACGGGAAGGCCGGGCACAGTTTCGACGTCGACTTGCAGTTCAGGTTGCCGGGGGTGTCCCACCAGGGCCGGTAGGCGCCGGGGTCGTCGGTCTTGGCGAAGTTCGCGGAGTCACAGGCCGTCTCCGACTTCAGGCAACGCTGCTTCGCGCCGAACTCGACCGTCGCGGAGGGCTGGGTGAGGTCGGAGGAGCGCATGCCGTACTCGATGCTGGCCGGGTAGGCGGCACGCTCGTACTGCTCGGGGGAGGTGAACTTCTTCCTGACCGCGTAGTGGTTCGTCTCCTGCTTCCAGTTGACGACCATCACGTTGCCGTGCACGTCGACGACCTTGTCGAGTCCCCAGCGCCAGGCCTGCTGCCTCCCGGCCCCGCAGCGGGAGTCGGCGAAGGCGGTGGCGTGGCAGGGTTCCCCGGGGTGGTTGCCGAAGACGGGCACGGTGGATACGGAGTGGGAGTCGGCATGACCACCGCCGACCTCGTTGAGGCCGAAGTAGTACTGGGTGCCGTCCGTGGTCGTGACGATCCAGTACTCGCCGTTGTCGTCGCCGTTGGTCCCGCCGGTCCTGCGCTCGACGCGGGTGCCGTCGTCGGTCTGGGCCCGGTAGACCTCGGTGTCGGTCTCCGGATCGCTGCCCGCGGGAGCGTCCCGCACCAGCTCGACGTTCCTGCCCCCCAGGGACATCACCGCGTTGTACGACGCCCAGCACAGGTCGGACGTCTTGTCCTTCTTGGCCGTGTTGTTGGGGGTGCCCGCGTCCAGGGTCTTGCGGTCGTCCTGGCAGGAGCGGTAGCGGCGCTCGATGTAGCCGGGGTCGTAGTCCCAGCCCTCGCCGATCCAGGAGGACTGGGGAGAGGAGACCGCGACGCGGCCGTCCACCGACTGGGAGTTGTAGCTGAAGGTGATCTGCGGGGCCGGTCCTGCCGGTGCGGCGGGAACCGTCAGCGGGTACGACCAGGTGAACGCCCCCGAGGAGCCGCCGGCCTGCCAGGATCCGCTGGCGGCCAGCGGGGTGGCCTTGAACGTCCCGCCCGCGCCTCCGCCGGAGTCGACAGCGGCGACGACAGCCGTGTCACCGCCCGCCGCGACCCGCGTGGCCGAGGTGCGGTAGGCGGCCTGGGCGACCGAGGGGCCGGTGGTCCCGGGGTCCTTCGCCACGGCCGGTGTGACCGTGCCGTCCGCCGCCGTGTCGACCGTCGCCGTGATCGACTGGGTCCTGGTGTCGTTGGTCGTCTCCAGTTCCTCGTACGTCTGGCAGGCCTCGTCCTCCGGGGTGACGAGGTAGCACTCCGGGAACTGGACGAAGCGCAGCCGGGAGGCCCAGTCCGCTCCGTAGAGGTTCTTGAACGTCGCGTAGTCGAGCTCGACCGAGACGGGCACGGAGCCGGTCGCGGGGGCCTGGATCGTGATGAGCGCGCCGTCGACCCCCTGGGCGACGGTCGAGGTCCGGGCGGCGACGGAGACCTGCCAGGTACCCGTGGGCGCCGGCTGGTCGGCGGCCTGCCCGAGGCTGACAGGAAGGTCTTCGACAGGGGTGTGATCGGCCTGCCGGGCGGTGGTGCCCGCGCCCAGGGTGGCCTGGTCCGCCGACGCGGCGGAGCCGAAACTGACCAGCCCCGAGTCGGCGGCCGGTGCTGTCGCCGTACCGGCCGGAGCCTGTTCCAGGTCTGCGGGGACGTCGACCTTCAGGGACTCCAGGTCCCGCTCGAAGGCCTCGCCCGAGAGTGGTTTGTCCTGGTCGAGCGCCTCGAGCTCCAGCGTTTCGCGGCCCTTCTCGGCCACGGACGGATCGGGTGGCAGGGCCAGTGACTGCGCGGGCAGGAGACCTACCAGGAGGGCGGCCCCGATGGCGGGCACCACGGCCATGCGCACACGGCGTGTGCGGCCACGACGGACAGGCGAGTAACGACCGAACACGACGAGGTCCCCCGGACCAGTGAGGCGGGACCAGGTTCGGACCACGCGTGATGGCGTATCAGATGAGCTGATTTTGTGCAGCGCCTGTGAAGTTCCGCCAGATCGACCCTGCGGATGTGATCACCATCACGTTACGTAACGATTCATAACCGTGCGTAATGCGCAGTTCTCGCCTATCCGGGGTAACGCCAGCACCCACATTTCCCTGATATAGCACGTGATTCGTCGGATTCAATCGCAAATACTCATCGGTGCCGGGAGTCTTTGTCCGACTTGGCACTGAATTGACGTCAACGGCTCTGCGACACAGGGCAGTTCTCGGGAAACGGCGTCCACCAGAGGTACGGTCCCGGCGCTCGTTCCGCTCATCCCGCGTGCTCGGCGCGAAGCGTGACGTCGGCGCGCTCATGGGTCATCATCGGCTCGCCCGGCCGCGCCTGACTGCGCGCCGGCTCCAAGGGGGGAAGGGGAACTCGCCCGATGACGCGCACGGAGCGCACCCGGCGCCGGGGCCTGCCCGGAAATCGGACCACCGCCGTCGTCCTGACGGCGGCTCTCGCCGCCACCGGCATCACCTTCGTCGGCCTCGGCCTGGACCGTTCCGATTCACGCGGGGACCCCCACCGCGACAGGAGCGCGAAGCCGGTGACCGAGGCCGCAGCCGTGTCGCGGGCACGGAGGACCGGCGAGCTCGTCGAGGTCACCGCATCGCGCACGGCGCGCTCCACCACGTGGGCGCGACCCGACGGGCTCATGGTCAAGCACCTGCACTCCTCACCGATCCGGGCCAAAGCGGGCGGGGAGTGGAAGGACATCGACTACCGCCTCCACCGCACCGAGGACGGCTGGGAGCCGAAGGCGACCAATGCGCGGATGGTCTTCTCGGCCGGCTCCGAGAAGGGTTCGCCGGCGCGGAAGGAACAGCGCGCGTCGCGCGCGACCGTCCGCCGCGCCTCCCTGCTCACCGGCGTCCGAGCCGCTGCGGACGAGACCGCGAACCCACTCGTCACCCTGACCGTCGACGGCTACGACATCCAGCTCACCTGGCCGGGCGCGGTTCCGGCTCCCGTCATCGACGGTTCACGGGCCTTGTACCCGGAGATCTTCCCGGGCGCCGATCTGGTGCTCACGGCCGACGACGAGGGCTTCGCCCAGCTGCTCGTCCTGAAGAACCGGCAGGCAGCGGCCGACCCCCGCGCCCAGCAGCTGTCGTACGGAATCACCTCACCGGATCTGACCTTCCGGCTGGACCCGGTCACGGGGGTCCTGTCAGCCGAGAACGTCTACTCCCAGGAGATCGCGGTCTCACCGACGCCACTGATGTGGGACAGCAGCGGAGCGCCGGCGGTGACGGACGGTGGCGTCGGCGCGACCGCGCAGCCGACCGCTTCGGAGACCCCCGGCCCCACTGAGTCGGCCACCGAGCTTCCGAGCGACAGCCCCAGTCCCACCGAGGAGCTCGTCGAGACCGACGAGCAGGCCGACACCCATCCGGAGACCCTGCCGATGGCCAGCGACGGTCCCGAGGTGACGGTGTCGGAGTCGCCGTTGCCGTCCGCGCCGGCGGAGCCGACGCCCGCGCCCACACCGACCGGCCCGGCGGCCACCCTCGGCCTGGCCGGACTCGACGGGCCCTCGCCCGACTCCCGCGGTGAGCTGGTGGAGTCCGACCTGTCCGGGGCGAACTGGATCATCTCTCCCGATCTCTCCTTCCTCGACGACCCGGCGACCACCTACCCGGTGTTCGTCGACCCGTCCGTGAAGAAGCACACGCAGAACTGGACCACCGCCTACAGCCGGCACCCCAACGCCACCTTCTACAACGGCAAGGGGTTCAACAAGGGCGGGACGCACGAGGCGCGCGTCGGATTCGAGTCGGACACCTGGGGCACCTCGCGCTCCTACTTCAACATCGCCTTCGACAAGGACCTCAAGGGCACGAAGATCACCAGTGCGAAGCTGCGGATGCTGGAGACGTACTCCTGGTCGTGCAGCGCCCGTTCGATGAGCGTGCACCTCACCGGCGCGGTCAACGGGCACACCAACTGGAAGAACGCCCCCAAGCTGACCGACGGCAACAAATTCGCCACCAAGAGCTTCGCGCACGGCTACAAGTCCGGCTGCCGGGACGCCTACGAGACCTTTGACGTGAGGAAGGCCGCGCAGCAGCGCGCCGACCAGGGCAAGGACATGATCACGTTCGGGCTGCGCGCCCGCGACGAGGACTCGCAGTACGCGTGGAAGAAGTTCCAGGCCAACGGTGATCACGCACCTGTCCTGGAGCTCGTCTACAACCGCAAACCGACCATCGACTCCAAGTCCCTCGACCTGGGACCCGACGCCAAGTGCACCACCACCGAGCCGTATGTCCGCATGGGCTCGGGCAGCCTGACCTTCACCGCACGGGGCTCCGACAAGGACAAGAACCTCGACTACCTGGACTTCGACCTGTGGCCGACCGGCAAGTGGGACACCACGGGCGACCTGCTCGGCTCCACCGGCAAGGTCTCCGTCGGCGGGGACAAGGGCACCGCACTGCGCACCACCAGCGGTTTCTCGACCAGCAAGCTCACCCATGGCACGCTCTACTCCTGGCGGGTGCGCGCGGTCGACGACGCCAACTCCACCTCCGCCTACACCCCGTCCACGACACCCTGCCGCTTCGTCCTCGACACCGCGGCTCCCAAACCGCCCAAGGTCAGCTCCACCGACTTCCCCAACGCCGACGGCAGTGAGAACGGCTTCGGCAACGACGCCGAGGACGCCAACTGGTCCACGAAGAAGTTCGGCACACCCGGCTCCTTCACCGTGCGCGCCCTCGACACGGACGTCGTCCGCTACGAGTACGGCTTCAACTCGGCGAACTACCCGTTCTCCGTGAACCGCGCCTCCGGTACGGCCACGAGCGTCAGCGCGACGCTCGCGAACGCGAAGCCGCCGACCGCCGGGCCCAACGTGCTGTACGTACGCGTCGTCGACGGCGCGGGCAACGTGTCCCAGGCGACGAAGTACTTCTTCTACGTCACACCGCGCGACCAGGCCGACGCCCCCGGCGACTTCACCGGCGACAAACTGCCGGACCTGATGGTGGTCAGCGAGGGCGGCAATCTGGTGCTGTACCCCTCCCAGGCCACCAACGACCTGGCCAAGGGCTCGGGCGACCTGGACTACTCCATGTCCGGCGCCTACCGTTCCAACCCCGCCAAGG